>NZ_JBQYEX010000005.1:0-188973 GCF_052655945.1 Faunimonas sp. B44
CTCGCTCCAGCCCCGTGCCAGACCCACGGCGCGTAGCACCACCTGGCCATGGCTCTGAAGATCGTTACGATGACCAGAAGGATGCGCGCGCGCGAACGGAGCGGGTGGCGGCGCAAGGAAACCGGGCTTAGATCATCTCGGCCCTTGCGGGACACGCTCAGCCTTTGGATAACACTACCAAGCGGGTTCTGCACCGACGATCCGCTATCGTGGATTGAGAAAAATCGTGACAGGCCCAGCACAGAACCGGTTCCTCGCGGTACTTGAGCAGCTTGGGGGGACTGCCGGGAATGGCAGGCTTCGGAAGGCACTCGGTTGGGATGAAGCGACTTATGACGGCGTAAAGGCGGCGCTGCTTCGGGAGCGGCTGATCGCTCCCGGCCGGGGGCGCGGCGGATCGGTGTCGCTCGCCTCGAAGCCGTCCGATAACCCCGAACGGCGGCGGCGCACGGATCAGCAGCACCGCACTCAACCCGCGCAACCGGTGACACAGGCGCCAAAGCTTCAGCCAGGGGAGGGCGTCGTCATTTCTCATGATCTCAACTCTGCTCAAGCGTACCGAAGTGCTGATGAGGCCGAGGGTCCGCTGAAGAGGAACTCCAGGGCGCCAGGGCTGCGGAATGATGTGCGCGGAGCAGTTCCGCACCGCCAACTCGGCCGCCCGGTACCCACCGATGGGTCAAGCAGGACCGGGTCTCGACCGAAACCTGATAACCAGGCGCTCGGCTCGTTCATCTGGTCCATAGCCGAGATTCTCCGGGGTGACTTCAAGCAGTCGGAGTACGGCAAGGTCATCCTGCCATTCGTCGTGATGCGCCGCCTTGACTGTCTGCTCGAGGCCTCCAAGGACAGCGTCCTCGCAGCTACCGAGACGCTCCCCGACGGCATCGACGACGCAACGCGCGACATGATTCTGTTTGGTGCCGTCGGCAACAACATTAAGGTCTACAATCTTTCGCGCTTCACCTTCGACAAGCTGAAAGGTCAGGAACCGGCGCAGCTGCATTCGAATCTCGTCGACTACCTCACCAAGTTCTCCGCGAACGTGCGCGACATCTTCCTCGACAAGTTCCTGTTCACCGACCAGCTCAAGCGCCTCAAGGATGGCGGCATATTGTGGCCGGTGTTCGAGCGCTTTTGCGAGATTGACCTGCACCCTGACAAGGTCTCGAACGTCGAGATGGGTTACCTGTTCGAGGAGCTCATCCGCCGCTTCTCCGAAATCTCGAACGAGACGGCGGGTGAGCACTTCACCCCCCGTGAAGTCATCCGCCTGATCGTCGACCTCCTGATCGCCAACGATGATACCAAGCTGACCGGTCGCGGCATTATCCGGCAGGTCTATGACCCGGCATGCGGCACCGGCGGCATGCTGACCTTGACCGAAGAGGCGCTGAAAGACTTCAACCCGTCAATCCGGGTCGAACTGTTTGGTCAGGAGCTCAATGGCGAGTCATTTGGCATCTGCAAGTCCGATATGCTCGTGACGGGTCATGACCCCGAGCAGATTGCCTTCGGCAACACGCTCACCCAGGACGCGCACAAGGACAAGCGCTTTCACTACATGCTTTCCAATCCCCCTTACGGCGTGGATTGGAAGAAGTATCAGGACCCGATCAAGGCTGAAGCCGAGACGCTCGGCTTCGACGGCCGCTTTGGGGCGGGTACGCCGCGCATCTCAGATGGGCAGCTGCTTTTCCTTCAGCACATGATTTCGAAGATGCGCGATGACGAAGCCGGCTCGCGCATTGGGATCGTCATGAATGGCTCGCCGCTCTTCACTGGCGGCGCCGGGTCCGGCGAGAGCGAAATCCGCCGCTGGATGCTGGAGAAGGACTGGGTCGAGGCGATCGTCGCTCTCCCGACCGACCTCTTCTACAACACAGGCATTCAGACCTATGTGTGGCTTCTGACGAACCGCAAGCCGGAGAACCGCCGCGGCAAGGTCCAGCTGATTGACGCGTCGAGCGAGCGATTCTGGAACTCGATGCGAAAGTCGCTCGGCTCCAAGCGCCGTGAAATCCCTGACGAGGCAAGGGCCGAGATTGTCCGGATTTACGCCGGCATGCTCAACGGCAACGGCGAGTTCTCGAAAATCTTCGACACCGCCGACTTCGGCTACCGCGAAATACGGGTCGAGCGGCCATTGCGGCTGAATTTCCAGGCAAGCCAGGAGCGCATTGGCCGGCTGCGCGATGAGAAGGTCTTTCAAAAGCTCTCCGATGACGAGCGTGAGGAAATCGAGGTTCTCTTGCTCGGGATGGGAGAGACCCTGTTCAGAAACCGGAACGCGTTCGAAAAGGCTTTGGACAAGGCGCTCAAGGCCGAAGGCGTCAAGATCGGCGCGCCGGTACGTAAGACGATTTTGTCCGCACTTTCCGAGCGGGATGAGGAGGCGGACATCTGCACCGACAAAGACGGGAATCCGGAGCCGGATGCCGAGCTGCGCGACCACGAACTGGTGCCGCTGAAGGAGGACTGGCGGGACTATGTGGCGCGAGAGGTCAAGCCCTTCGTGCCGGATGCCTGGGTCGATGAGAGCCACCGCGACGCCCGTGACGCCGAGGTGGGGCGCGTCGGCTACGAGATCAACTTCAACCGGTATTTTTACCGCTACGTGCCGCCGCGCCCGCTGGAGGAGATCGATGCCGAGCTGAAGGCGCTTGAAGCCGAGATCGCGAACATGTTGAAACAGGTGGCGGCGTGACTGGAATCCGGCTCCGCCATCTGGTCAAGGTTGGTCCACGGCCGACGTTCAGTTGCGATCTTTCGGCGGATGCGGAGGTCACTTTCGCACCCATGAACGCGCTAGCCGACGGATTGGGCGGCTTGGATACCTCTCTGACCCGGCCGCTCAATGAGGTGGCGGCAGGTAGCTACAATTATTTTGCCGATGGCGACCTGCTTCTCGCTAAGGTCACACCCTGTTTCGAGAACGGGAAGAAGGCATTGGCTAACCGCCTCTTGAATGGCATCGGCTTTGCCACATCCGAAGTCCACGTCATACGGCCCGACACTCGTCGCATCGATACTAAGTTCTTGCTCTACCTCTTGAGTTCGGAAGAGTTTCGTGCGGGGGGCATGGCCAGCATGACCGGTGCCGGCGGCCTACGCCGCGTCTCCGAAGCCGCGGTCTTAAACTACCGGCCTCGAGTTACAGATCTCACTACCCAGAAGGCTATTGCGGATTTCCTCGACCGCGAAATCGCCTGCATTGATCAGTTGATCGAGAAGAAGCAGCGATTTCTCGGTATTGCTGGCGAACGTTGGCTCGCAACTCTCAACCATATCATATTTCCAAGTAGTCCGGATTGGACACGCTTACCCTCCGGCTGGCGCAAGGTGTGCCTGAAACATCTGACCGATCCGAGGCGACCGATCATGTACGGCATCGTTCTGCCCGGTCCGAATATGGAAAATGGCCCGATGATCGTAAAGGGGGGAGACGTGAAGCCAGGGCGGCTTCACCCGGACCGCCTTTGCCGAACGACATACGAAATTGAGACTGGCTACGCTCGGTCGCGGCTAAAATCAGGCGATCTTGTTATCTCTATACGTGGTGGAATAGGAGATATCGAAATTGTTCCGCCAGAAATTGATGGCGCCAATCTGACCCAGGACGCGGCACGTATTGCACCGAGGAACGGCGTAGACCGCGAATGGCTGCGTTTTGCACTTTTATCCTCGGCAGTCTTTCATCCGCTCGAGGCGCGCTCACTTGGCGCAGCCGTCCGCGGGATCAACATTTTCGATCTGAAGCGAGTTTTTGTTCCTGAACCCCCGCATCCCCTCCAAGCTAAGATCGCTCGAGATCTGAAGCGGCAAGAGGCCAAACTATCGCAGCTGCGGGAAATGGTGGAGTTGCATACCGAACGCCTGCGCGAGTTTCGCGCCGCCCTCATCACCGCCGCCGTAACCGGGAAAATCGACGTTAAGAGTTGGGGCAAGCGTGGGGAGACCGATCGCCGACTTGATCAGATTCAGGAGACTATGTGCGCATGAGGGAAATACTTGGTAAGGCGAAGACAGTTCGCGAGCTCCTGAAGGGCGTAAAATACTCGATCGATTATTATCAGCGCGAGTACAAATGGGGTGAGAAGCAGGCGTCGGAGCTGATTGATGATCTGACCGGGAAGTTCCTGGAGGAGTACCAACCGGGACATTTGCGCAAGAAGGTGGCGGAGTACCCGAACTATTTTCTCGGCTCGATCATTATCAGCAAGAAGGACAGCGCAAGCTACATCGTCGATGGGCAACAGCGTCTGACCAGCCTCAGCCTGCTTTTGATCCTCCTGATCAACCTGCAGCGCGGTCGGCCCGATCAGGTCAATATCGAAGAGCTGATCGTCTCCGAGAAATTCGGCGATAAGTCCTTCAACCTTGATGTCGATGAGCGCAATCCGTGCATGGAAGCCCTCTATGAAGGGTCGCCCTTCGATCCTTCAGATCGGTCGGAATCGGTCCAGAACCTCTTTGCCCGGTATCAGGATATGGAGGCGGCGTGGCCGGAGGAGCTGCGGGAAGAGGCGCTGCCGTACTTTATTGACTGGCTGCTCGAGAATGTGCATCTCGTCGAGATCACCGCCTACTCGGATGATGACGCCTACACCATCTTCGAGACGATGAATGACCGCGGGCTCTCGCTGAGCCCGACGGACATGCTCAAAGGCTACCTGTTAGCAAACATCGACGAGAAGAAGCGCATTTCGGCCAACCAGCGCTGGCGCGACCGGTTATTGGAGCTGAATGAGGCCGGGAAGGAAGTCGAGGCGGACTGCTTCAAGGCGTGGCTCCGCAGCCAGTACGCGACCAAGATACGTGAGCGCAAGAAGGGCGCAAAGCCCGAGGATTTCGACCGCATCGGCACGGAGTTTCATCGCTGGCTGCGGGATGCCAGCGGGTCCGTCGGGCTAAAGGGCTCTGAGGATTTTTTCCGGTTTATCGACCGGGATTTTGATTTTTATGCGAAGCAGTATCTGCGGTTGATGGAAGCCTCCCGGCAGCGCGTGAAGGGGCTGGAGCACGTCCAGTACAACGCGCAGCACGGCTTCACCCTGCAGTACATGCTGATCCTTGCGCCGCTGAAGCCGGATGACGACCCGGCGATCGTCGACGCCAAGATCAGGATCGTTGCGCGCTTCGTCGATGTGCTGCTCGCCTGGCGCCTCTGGAACTTTCGCAGCATCGCCTACTCGACGATGCAGTACGCAATGTTCCTGGTCATGCGGGACATTCGCGGACTTGAGGCGCGACCGCTCGCAGAGCGGCTGGTCAAACAGCTGCAGGACGAGACGGAAAAGTTCGCGAGCAACGAGCGGCTGCGCGTCCACCAGCAGAACCGCTACGCGATCCACCGGCTCTTGGCGCGCCTAACCGACTACGTCGAAACCCAGTCGGGGCAGACTTCCCGCTATCAGGAGTACATCGCGGACGGGCCGGGCCGGTATGAGGTTGAGCATATCTGGGCCGACCATCCTGAGCGGCACACGGACGAGTTCTCGCATCCTTCGGACTTCGCGGAGCACCGCAACCGGATCGGCGGGCTGCTGCTGCTGCCAAAATCCTTCAATGCCAGCTACGGCGATCTTCGCTACGGAGAGAAGCTGAAGCACTACCGAACGCAGAACCTGCTCGCGCATTCGCTCCACCCGGATTGCTACACCCATAATCCGGGCTTCGTGCGGTTCGTGAACGAGACGAAGCTGCCGTTCCGGGCGCATTCGGAGTTCAGGAAGACCGATATCGAGGAGCGCAGCCATCTCTACCGTTTGTTAGCGGAGCGGGTTTGGGAACCAAAAGCTTTGTTGCGTGAGGTGCCGGCATGAACGACTCTCACATGCCCAAGAGTGGACGATGGCCTTGGCGGAGGCTAACCGCAGAAGTCGCCTGGACACCTGTTCCACATTCCAGGGAAGGCGGTGCCTAGTGCGACAATGGGTGAACAGAGAGGACGTTAGCTCCAGCCACAGCTTCGAAAGTTTGCATTCGGGGCTGACAGTCGAGCTGATCGCGACTCCCCGCGCCGAGCTGATGACCTGCCGGCCTGAGGAGACAGTTGCCTCTGTCATCGCGCGCAACGTGGAGGGCTACGATTTCCTGCCGGTCGTGGAGCAGCCTCCTGGGCAGGCGGAGCGCATCGTGGGTCTTTTCCACGCTACCACGTCGTTTGAGTCTGACGACGCATGTACAATCGCAGAGCACTTCCTCCCGTTGTCCGAGGAGTATGTGATCGGCGCCGACGGAAGCATCCTCGACTTCGTCTGGGATGCCGATGAGAAACCCTGCCGGCTTGTCATTTCAGGAGCCCGGGTCGTCGGGCTGGTCAGCCTTTCCGATCTTCAGAAGCTGCCCGTCCGCGCAGCGCTGTTCGCCCTGATTACCGGGCTCGAGATCACGATGGCCGAGACCATCAGGCGCGTGCACGCGGCGGACCAGGGCTGGATGCCTTTCCTGAGCGAAGGACGAATAGCGAAGGTCAAGCGCCAGATTGCCGCCTCGCGTAAGGATGACGGCTTCGTCGACTCTCTGCTCTTTACCCAGTTCTGCGACAAAGCCGACATCGTTGTGAAGTCGTCCATGCTGCCGCTCAGCAGGAGCCAGGCTCGCGAGCAGCTGGAGGCAATTCAGGAACTCAGAAATAGCCTCGCTCACGCCAACGACTACGCGGCAGTCCCCGAGCAGGCCCGCAACGTGTGTGCGGTCGTTCGCAACCTCATCAGCCTTAAGGCTCAAATTGCGGCAGTGCCGGCTCCGGCACCGCAGCAAGCGATCGAATCGGCACCTGGCCCCATTGAGCTACAGGCATATGGGAGGGCAACATCATGACCACCCATTTCGGCCATACGATCCATAAGGAACTCGTCCTAGAGGACCACCTGCTCGCGCAGCTTGTTTCCGGACAAGGCTACGAGTTGCGAACACTTGACAGCTACGACCGAGCGAGCGCCCTCGATCGGGAACTCGTTCTTCGGTTCGTGAAGGCTACGCAGCCGGAGGAATGGGCGAAACTGGAAGCTCATTATACGGCATCGGCAGAGTCGCAGTTCTTCAAGAATCTCGAGAAGGCGCTGAAGTCACGCTCCACGCTCGACGTGCTCCGGAGCGGCTTCAAGATGATTCCCGGCATCAAGTTCACCACCTGCTTCTTCAAGCCTGCAAGCGCTCTCGAACCGAAGCGCGTCCAGGAGTACGAAGCCAACATCCTGTCCGCGATCCGCCAGGTCCGCTACAGCCTAAGGTCTGAAAACGCTATCGACGTGGTTCTCTTCGTCAACGGCATTCCTGTTGCAACGCTCGAAATAAAGAATCTCCTGACCGGCTCCACATTCAAGCACGCGGAGCGGCAATACCGCACCGACAGGTCGCCGGCGGGTGAACCGCTGCTCACCTTCAAGCGCGGGGCGCTGGTGCATTTCGCGCTCGACGAGGACAACGTGTCCATGACGACGCGGCTTGCGAATGGCAAGACCCGGTTTTTGCCATTCAACCGTGGCCGGGATGGGGGTGCTGGCAATCCCGATCCTGACACCGATGACGAGTTTCGTGTTGCATATCTCTATCGGGACGGCTCGTGGGGAAAGGCGATCTTCTCGCGCGAGGTGTTGCTCGATGTGATCGGCCGCTTCATGCACCTTGAGAGCAGCGAGCGGCATGAGGCCATGACCTTCCCGCGGTTTCAGCAACTCGATGCCGTCCGCCGGATCATGGCGCATGCGCGGACATTCGGGTCGGGGCACAACTACCTGATCCAGCACTCCGCAGGATCGGGCAAATCGAACACGATTGGCTGGGCCGCTCACCACGCCGTCAATCTGCACGATGAGAATGACCAGCAGGTATTCAACACCGCGATCATCGTAACGGACCGGATCGTGCTTGACCGGCAGCTCCAGAACACGGTTACGCAGTTCGAGCAGACGCTTGGTGTGGTCAAGAAGATCGATGGCACATCGCGCCAGCTTAAAGATGCGATCGCCATGGGCGCCCGCATCATCGTCACGACGATTCAGAAATTCTCGACAGAGCACCTGAAGGAGATTTCCGGGCAGGGGAGACGGCGTTTTGCGGTCATCGTGGACGAGGCGCATGGCAGCCAGTCCGGCAAGTCTGCTCAGGCAATGACGGAAGCGCTGACCCGCGAGGCGACCTCGAGCGATGATATCGAGGACATGATCGCCGTGTACCAGAAGCAGCGCGGACCGCAGGCGAATATCAGCTTCTTCGCATTCACCGCGACGCCGCGTAATGTAACGCTGGAGCGGTTTGGCGTGAAAGGGCCGGACGGCCTGCCGCACCCGTTCCATCTCTACTCGATGCGGCAGGCGATCGAGGAAGGGTTCATTCTGGACGTGCTCCAGAACTACATGACCTACAAGGCGTACTATCAGCTCGAGAAAGCGATCGAGGATGACCCGGAGCTGAGCGGAAGGCGCGGCCAGCGTAGCGTTGCGCGGTTCGCTTCGCTGCATCCCACGGCCATAGGGCAGAAGGTCGAGGTGATCGTCGAACACTTCCGCCGGCATGTCATGGGCGAGCTCGGCGGGCAGGGGAAGGCGATGATCGTGACGCAGAGCCGCGAGCATGCGCTGCGCTATTATTTCGGCGTCGGAGACTACATCAAATCGAGAAGCTACGCGGACCTGAAGGCGCTGGTCGCGTTCTCTGGCGACCTCAAGGTGGACGGGGAGACCTACACCGAACCCGGGGTGAACGGCTTTGCGGAGACCGAGCTGCCGGGGCGCTTTGACGGCTTCAAGCCCGACGGCACGCCGTACGCCGAAACCTACCAAGTCCTGATCGTCGCCGAAAAGTACCAGACCGGCTTCGACCAGCCGAAGCTCTGCGCGATGTATATCGACCGGAGGCTCGCCGGCCTGCAGGCCGTGCAGACGCTCTCGCGCCTCAACCGGACGAAGGCCGGCAAGGAGCGGACCTATATCCTCGATTTTCAAAACACCATGGAGGACATCCAGGCGGCGTTCCGGCCGTACTTCGAGGCGACGAGCCTCGAGGCGATGTCAGACCCGAACCAGGTCTATGAGCTTGAAGGGCGGCTGCTGCAGTTCGGTTATCTCGATAAAGCGGAGATCGAGCGGTTCGCCGAAACCTACTACAAAGGCCCGCTCGACAGCAGCGACAGGGCAAGGCTCGAAGGTCTCGTCCGTCACGCGCTGGCGCGGTTCGAGGCCGAGGAGGATGAGGGGCAGCAAGAGGAATTCCGGCAGCTGCTCCGCAGCTATATGCGCTTCTACAGCTTCGTCGCGCAGGTCATCCGGCTCGAGGATACCGGGCTCGAGAAACTCTATTCCTATGCGTCTTGGCTTTCCCGCCTGCTGCCGAACCGGCAGCTGCCGCCCGAGATAGAGATTACAGACGACATGCTTCGCCTTCAGGCCTTCAAGGTCGTGCAGAACGAAGAGGGCAGCGCTGCCCTGTCGCCGGGGGAGAGCGATCCGCTGCAGGCGATCAGCGGCTTTGGCGCCAATCCTTACACCGAAGACGAGAAGCGCGAGCTTTCCGAGATCGTGAAGGCCTTCAATGACCGTCACGGTACCGAATTCACCGAAGCCGACATGATCCGCTTCGAGCAGGTCAATCGCGAGGTCCTCACCGAGGACATGACCGAGATGCTCCGCAACAATCCGCCGGACGTAGTCTACGCCGCCTTCCGGGATGCCTTCTTCCAGGGCGCGATCCGGATGTTTCGGCGCGACAACGAAATGCGAAGCATCGTGTTGAGTGATGCCGTAGCGCGCGACAAGGCCACCCGCCATTTTTTTGGGCGAGCTCTTAGAGAGGCTAAGGATACAGTCCCGCGACCACTGACCCGGTAACCGACGGCCGTCAATGTATGCAGCTCGGTTACAGAAATCTGCTATGCAGGTCCGGCAGAATGCCTACAATTGTTGGGCAGTGAAGCATTACCGTCGACGATTTGGCAAGTGAGGATGTGGTGTGTCGCAAGTCGGAACTATGCGAGACGTATGCCTGGAGCCAAACTGATATGTCCCGGATATCAAATCGTATGCACGAGAAATCAACCTTTTTTCCGATCTCGACATATCCACGATGTTCGTCAGGTGTACTACGGTTTGTAACGGTGACGATAAGGTCAACTGTTGACGGTGAGGTTGAGAAAAGCTCGCGATCTGCACGACTTAGCCGAAAAAGTCGCTCTTCATGAACATCTTTCGAGTTCAAGTCCATATAAGGATGGGTATGGAAAGATCCCAAGAATTCGAGATCTACTGATATATCACCTACGAATCCGTTTATCAGATCTATCCCACGGTCGTTTGGCATAACTTCGTTGCCATTGCCTTGGCTGGTGCTGACAACGCTCGCTTTCCTAACTATTATGGTAGGTACGTCTCCCGATTTCACGTTTCCGAACAAGCTTCCATAAATCTCAACTCCTGTGCCGCCTCCTGACGCATCGTCTTGTTCTATTGACGGTGCAATAGTCATCTCAACAGCGGGAATCAACATATCGAGAAGTGCGTACTCAGTTATATGGACGACATACCCGCCACCAGCCTTAAAGACCATCGAAGTGCATCTCCCGGCGCATTGGTATGTATATGGCTTTGTACCTCAATTCCCTAGTGCTGTGAATCAGGAAAGTCAGCTGGAACGCGCGGACACCCCTTTCGTCGATGAGGATCAGACAAGCTTACGAGATCCAGTCGGTCCGTGAGCCAAGCATGCGCGGCAGCACCGTCCGGGCGCGCCCGCAGGAACAACGGTCGCCCACCTCCGGCGACCTTCTGGCCCCTTCTCACCGCCGGAGTATCAACGATCGTCACGACCGGTTGCTGCACTGCGCCGCGCGTTATAGCTTGCCCGGACCGCCGTCGGGGCTCCTTCCTGCTGTGCTGCCGGACCCAGACAACCAGTCGCATCATGTTGGGGTGGCGTGCCGCACCGGGTTAGACCTCGCTGGCGATTCGAGGTCGGATAAGGGCTGAAGAGTCCGTGCGTCACAATCCTGTCACACCCACACCAACGGCTTCGCCTTCAGGGGGCTTGCAGCGGGAACTTCCGCCCCTAAATGAGCCGGGAAACAGCTTCGAGTTTAAGGACGATTTCTTAAGGATCTTCAGAGCCATGGCCAGGTGGTGCTACGCGCCGTGGGTCTGGCACGGGGCTGGAGCGAGAACCTTGCCAAGGTTGGGGTCGTGGGTTCGAATCCCATCGCCCGCTCCAGTTTTCCGGACGACATCACGCCGAATTCGGCCGTAAAGGCCGCCTGCTTCGGCCGCTCGCGGGCGCAACGCCCTTCCCCTCTATGCAGAGGCGTGCGGGGCGGAACGCGCCGCTTCGCTTTGGTCCGCCAATCCTCTCCAATTCGCCCCGGGCCGATCGCCAGGTCGTGCTCTCGACCGGTGCGCCGCCTGCCGGATCGGCTCGTCCGGCGCGTACCGGCGTGGAACCGCGGCGTCGCGACGCCTGTTATGTGCTTGGCTAAGTATGCCCGCGGCGACCGGCGACCGGCGCCGAGAGCGGGCCGAGGTCTGGCGGGGAGCGAGGATGGCGATGAGCAGGAACGCAGAGGCCGACCGGCTGGAGCGCGAGGTCGAGGAGACGCGGGCGCATATCGCGGACACGCTCGACGCGCTGCACGCCGAGGTGAACGCGCGCGTCGACGAGGTGAAGGCGCGGCTCGATCCCGAAACGCTGAAGCGGCAGGCAAAGGACTATGCGCGGGAACGGGCGCACGAGATGGCGGCCAATGTCGGCTCGAGCCTCGGCGGGGCCGTCGCCCGCCATCCGGCGGCGGCGGTCGCGCTCGGGGCGGCAGCGTCCTGGCCGTTCCTGAAGATGGCCGCGAAGATCCCGCTGCCGGTCTACATGATCGGTGCGGGCGTCGCGCTGATGCGCCCGCTCGACGGCTCGCCGCCGCTCGCCGGGCGGAGGGCCGGCCGGGCGACCATGCGCATGCAGCACCGCATGGAGGACGCCGCGGAGTCGGCGCTGGAACGCGGCGCGCATGCGCGCGAGACGATCGCGGAGGCCTATTCGGAGGCCGCCTCGGGCGTCCGCCATGCGGCCTCGGGGGCGGCCGAGGCGGTTGGCGGCGCCGCCGCGAGCCTGCGCGCGGGCGCCCGGGAAGCGGCGGAAAGCGTGGCGGAGACGGGCGAGGGGCTGATGGAGGCCTGGCGCGAGCGGCGGACGCCGCCGAACGCCTATCGGAGCGGCGCCGCCTATCGCGATCCGGGCTTCGCGGACGGCGCCGGGCCGAACCCCTGGGCGCTCGCCCTCGTCGCCCTCGGCCTCGGCGCGGGGGTCGCCTCCTATGTCCCGAAGATGCTGGAGGAGGAGCGGCGGAAGCGCGAGATGGAGGACATGCGGTATCGGCTGAGGTGACACCGGGGGCGCGCGCAAACGCCCGATCGGACGGCGTGGGCGGCACTGGCGGAGGCGGCGCCGGGAGCAGTCAGCAGCCCGCACCGAACCGCCCGCGCCCCGGCCCCTTTCTCTGTCGTCATGCCCGGGCCTGACCCGGGCATCCAGAACAGCCCCCGCCGCACTGCTCGCGCCGCGCCTGGATCGCCGGATCGAGTCCGGCGATGACGACAGTGGGGGAGGCGACGCGGAGAACCGCTCCGCCGCTGGTCCCCTCTCCGTCGTCACGCCCGGGCCCACCCCTCTCTCTGTCGTCATGCCCGGGCTCGACCCGGGCATCCAGCACAGCCCCCGCCCCACGGCACGCGCCCCGTGGATCGCCGGATCAAGTCCGGCGATGACGACAGTGGGGAGGCGAGGCCGACGACAGGGGGGGCAGGCCGGGGCGAAGACCGCTCCTCCGCCAGCGCCCTTTCTCTGTCGTCATGCCCGGGCTCGACCCGGGCATCCAGAACAGCCCCCGCCGCACGGCTCGCGCCCCGTGGATCGCCGGATCAGGTCCGGCGATGACGACAGTGGGGTGAGGCCATGCCGACGACAGAGGGGAGGCCATGGCGAGAACCGCTCCGCCGCCCGCCTTCCCGACCCGCTCCGCCGCCCGCCCTCTCCCGACTCGCCCGAGCCTTGCCCCGACACGCCGACTCGGGGTATACAGGAATATGTTCCTATTTCGAATCGCCCGGACCGTGCTCGCCGCGCTGGCGCTCCTGAAACTCGCCTCGGGGCCGAGCCTTGCCGCCGAGACCGTTGCCGGGCCGTACCGCGCCGCGGTGGAGCGGGTCGTGGACGGCGATACGATCGCGGTCCGGGTGCCGATCTGGATCGGGCAGGAGATCCGGGTGCTGGTGCGCATCCGCGGCGTGGACGCGCCGGAGCGGCGGGCGCGCTGCGCGGACGAGAAGGCCGGCGCGGAGGCGGCGGCCGCGGCGCTCGCCGACCTCGTCGATGGGGCCGACGTGGTGCTGACCGGGATCACCGGCGACAAGTACTGGGGTCGCGTCATCGCCGACGTCACCGCGCCGGACGGCACCGACATCGGGCACGCGCTCCTCGAGCGCAACGTCGCGCGGCGCTACGAAGGCCGCGCGCGCGGGGGCTGGTGCTGAGCCGGAGGCGGCTCCGGCGTCGGGCGGCCCGCTTGCGCCTCAGTGCCGGAAGTGGCGCATGCCGGTGAAGACCATGGCGATGCCGGCCTCGTCAGCGGCCGCGATCACCGCCTCATCGCGGAGCGAGCCGCCGGGCTGGATGGCCGCGGTGGCGCCCGCCTCGACCGCGGCGAGCAGCCCGTCCGCGAACGGAAAGAAGGCGTCGGAGGCGACGACCGAGCCCTGCGCCAGGCTGCCGGAGAGGCCGGCGGCCTTCGCCGCCTCCTCCGCCTTGATGGCGGCGATGCGGGCCGAATCGAGCCGGCTCATCTGGCCGGCGCCGATGCCGACCGTGGCGCCGTCGCGGGCATAGACGATGGCATTCGACTTCACGTGTTTGGCGACCCGGAAGGCGAAGAGGAGGTCGGCGCGCTCGGCCTCCGTCGGGGCGCGGCGGGTGACGACCTGGAGCGCTTCCGCCGTCACGGCCCCGGCGTCGCGGCCCTGGACGAGGAGGCCGCCGGCGACGCTCCGCACGAGCAGCCCGGCGGCGCGCGGGTCGGGCAGGCCGCCGGTGAGGAGCAGGCGGAGGTTCAGCTTTTCCGCGAAGACGGCCCGCGCCGCCTCGTCGGCGTCGGGCGCGACGACGACCTCGGTGAAGATCGCGGTGATGGCACGCGCGGCCGCCTCGTCGAGGGGGCGGTTCACGGCGACGATGCCGCCATAGGCGGAGACGGGATCGCAGCGGAGCGCCTTTTCGTACGCTTCCACGAGATCGTCGGCCAGCGCGACGCCGCAAGGGTTTGCGTGCTTGATGATCGCGACGGCGGCATGCGCCTCCGGCGCGAACTCGGCGACCGCCTCGAAGGCGGCGTCGGCATCGTTGATGTTGTTGTAGGAGAGCGCCTTGCCCTGAACCTGGCGGGCGGTGGCGACGCCGGGCCGCGCCTCGCCGGTCAGATAGAGGCCGGCCTCCTGGTGCGGGTTCTCGCCGTAGCGCAGCCGCTCCGACAGCCGGCCGGCGATCGTCAGGCGCTCGGGCAGGGTCTCGCCGAGGACGGCCTCGTACCAGCGCGCGATCGCGGCGTCGTAGGCGGCGGTGCGGGCGAAGGCCTTGGCGGCGAGGCGCCGGCGGAGCGCGCGCGGCACGCCCTGGTGCGCATCGAGCGCCTCCAGCACGGCGCCATAGTCGGAGGGATCGGTCAGAACGGTGACATGAGCGGCGTTCTTGGCGGCGGCGCGGATCATCGCCGGCCCGCCGATGTCGATGTTCTCGATCGCGGCGCCGAACTCGGCGCCGGCGGCGACGGTCTCCTCGAACGGATAGAGGTTGACGGCGAGGAGGTCGATGCCGGCGATGCCGTGCTCCGCCATGGCGCGCGCGTGGCCGGGATCGTCGCGGAGCGCGAGCAGTCCGCCGTGGATCTTCGGGTGCAGCGTCTTCACGCGGCCGTCCATCAGCTCGGCCATGCCGGTGACGGCGGCGACCTCGGTGACGGCGAGGCCCGCCTCGGCGAGCATGCGCGCCGTGCCGCCGGTGGAGACGAGCTCGACGCCCCGGGCCGCGAGCGCGCGGGCGAGGTCGAGGAGGCCGGCCTTGTCGGAGACGGAGAGGAGGGCGCGGCCGACCGGCGCGATGTCGGGGCCGTCGGGCGCGAGGCGGGCGGACGCAGCCATCTGATCTTCCTGGCGATGTGAGTTCGGGCAGCGCGTAGCACGCGGCGGCGCGGCAGCGCAAAGGCTCAGCGGATGCGCTCGAAGCGCCAGCCGATGGCGGGGTTCTTCTGCACGACGTCGCGCAGCACGATCTGGTGCGTGCGCCGGGTGCCGACCACGTCGGACAGCATGACGCTGTCCTCGATGGTCGTCGGCGCGCTCGCCTCGAAGCGCCACACCTCGCCGTTCGGAAGCGTGAGGTCGACGTTGTTCGGCAGGTCCGCCGGCACCGCCTTCACCGTCGGATGAAGGTGGAAGCGAACGGCGAAGTGGGTCACGGGCTGGAGCGCGTCACCGGGAAAGAGGTCGCTGCCGTGCACGCCGGAGCCGTCGGCGGCGATCACGAGGCGGCGCTGGTGGACGAGGCCGAGGCGGCGCTGGTAGCCGTCCTGGGCGAGTTCCAGGATGACCCGACCGTCGGACAGCCGCTCGCGCCGCACGGTGGCGTTGCGGGGGCCGGCGACGATGTGGGCATCGGATTCCGGCCCGTCGAAGCGGCAGGAGGAATAGTCCTCGAGCACGGCGGTCGAATGCGCGGCGGTGAGCCGCGCGGCGCGGCGGAGTTCGCGGTGGCGCGCGGCCGGCGCGCCGCAATTGATGACGATGCGGTGCGCGCCCGACGAGAGCTCGAAGGCCAGCGCGCCGGCATGAGCCTGACTGGAGAGCGCGATCGGCGGTGGCCGTCCGGCGTCGATCAGCATCAGCATGCCGCCGGCCGCGACCCGCTCGTAGCCGGAATAGACGGCGCTGGAGATCGGAGCGCCGAGCGCTTCGTCATAGGCGAGGAGCGCCGGCACCAGGCTGGAGGCCGAGGCGGCGGTGCCATTGAAATGCGCGAAGCTGCCGTCGGCGTGCCGGAAGAAGCGCAGCATCGGCAGCATGCGGTCGATCGAGCCGATGAGGAGCGGGGACGGGCTCTGCCCGCGCGCGACGAGCGCCTGGCGGAGCGGCAGGAGATCGACGAGGGCGTCGACGAGCGCGGTCGGATTGCGCGAGACGTGGCCGCCGTCCGGCAGGATCTGGATCTCGAGCTCGTGGTCGAGCCGCTCGAGGCCGGCGCGGGCGAGCCGCTCCTGGCGGGTGAGGGAGAGGCCGATGGCGGCCATCGCGATCGCGGCCTTGAGCCGGGGCAGTCCGGGTTCGCACGCGCCGATGCCGTTCTTCAGATAGGCGGCGTGGCCGAGCAGGCAGCGCACGAACCGGCGGTAGCCGCCGTGGTCGGCATCCGCCAGGATGAGCGGCGACTGGGCGAGCAGCGAGAGCGCCCGCTGCGCGGCGACCTCGGTCTCCCAGGCCGGGCCGCCGGCCGGCTTGCCGAAGAGCTTCTGCCAGTCGCTCACGACGGCGCGGGCGTTGGAGCGCGCGAGCGGCGTGTCCGCGGCGCGCAGGTGCCGGAGCCAGCCGAAGCCGTGGAGCTCGCGCAGCCAGTCCTGCGACGGCGGCACCGCATGGAACGGCGAGCCGCCCTCGCTCTCGAGCACCTGGCCGGCGAAGACGTAGCGGCCGGCATAGATGTCGAGCGCCACCGTCGGATCCGCCGTGCGGATGTCCGGGGGTGCGATCACGAGCTCAGAGGCGCCGCCGCGCCGCGCCCTCCAGCGGCCGATCGGGCCGGCGGCGGCGCCCTGGCGGAGCTTGCGTCCGACGCGGCCGGCGCGGTGCAGGGCCAGGCGGAACCGGTCGCCCGGCGCGATCGCAATCATATGCGGCTATTCGCGTTCTTCATTTCCGGCGAGCATAGCCGAATCGCGGTGGCGCACGAAACGGGCAGCGAAGAAACCGTCGAGCCCGCGCACCGGGCAGTCCGGCCCGAAATCCATCGAAGGGAGCGTGCGAAGCGTACCGTCCGCGGTGAGGAAATGCGGAAGGCCCCCGACCTCCTCCGGGCGGATCGGGTCGAGCCGGAAATCCGGGTGCGTCTCGAGGAAGGGGCCGACCTGCGCTTCGCCCTCCTCCGGCTCCAGCGAGCAGGTGCAATAGACGAGCGTTCCGCCCGGCTTCACCCACCGGCTCGCGCGTGCGAGCATCCGGGCCTGGAGTGCAGCAAGCGTTGCGATGTCGTCCGGGCTCTTCAGCCAGGCGATGTCGGGATGGCGGCGGATGGTGCCGGTCGCCGTGCAGGGGGCGTCGAGCAGGACCCCCTCGAAATCCTCGTCGGGCTCCCAGGCGAGGAGGTCGGCGGCGACCGTCCCGACCGAAAGGCGCAGGCGCGCCATGTTGGCCGCGAGCCGCCGCAGCCGGCTCGCCGACAGGTCGAGCGCGGTCACCCTGCCGCCGGCCGCGGCGAGCTGCGCCGTCTTGCCGCCGGGCGCCGCGCAGAG
This sequence comes from Faunimonas sp. B44, assembly GCF_052655945.1. Classification (NCBI taxonomy): domain Bacteria; kingdom Pseudomonadati; phylum Pseudomonadota; class Alphaproteobacteria; order Hyphomicrobiales; family Afifellaceae; genus Faunimonas; species Faunimonas sp. B44. The sequence goes on from NZ_JBQYEX010000005.1 coordinate 17,528, forward strand.
GTCGAGGACGCGCTTCCCCGCGACGTCCCCGAGGAGGCGGGCCGGCAGGGCCGCCGCGGCGTCCTGCACCCACCACTCCCCCTCCGGATAGCCGGGCAGCCCCGACACGCGCGGCATCGTCTCCAGCCGCACGGTGCCGGTCGGCAGCGCGGTGCCGCCGACGCGTTCGGCGAGGCGCCCCGCGTCCGCCCGCGGCGTGAGGTCGAGCGGCGGGCGGCCGAGATGTGCCTCGGCGATGCGCTCCGCTTCCGCCTCGCCATAGGCGGCAGCCCAGCGCTCGAACAGCCAGCCGGGCGTGTCGAGCCGTGCCGCGTCGGGCCGGCCGGCGAGCTCCCTGCGTTCGCGCGCGATGCGCCGGAGCACGCTGTTGACGAGGCCCTTCGCGGCGCGGGTGCTGCGGTCGAATCCCGCCTGGCTGACGGCGAGGCTGACCGCGGCGTGATCGGGCACGTCGAGGAAGAGGATCTGGGCCGCGCCGACGGCGAGCAGCGCATAGAGCCGGTTGGCATCCCGCTCGAGCGGCCGCTCGAGGCAGCGTGCGAGGGCCGCGTCGATCTCGCCGCGGCGGCGCAGCGCTGTCGAGACGATCTGGCGGACGAGCGCGCGGTCGCGCGGCGGCAGGGCGCGGAAGCCGGCGATGCCGCCTTCGTCGTCGACGAGCGCATCGAGCGCCACGCCGCGCGTCAGCACCTTGTCGAGCACGGAGGCGGCGGTCGTGCGCACGGCGAGGCCGGGCATGCCCCCGGCCTGCCTCTCTCGCGTCTGCGTGCGCTCGCGCCGGCGGGGCTGGCCGCTCACCCCCAGGGACCGCCGCGCGGGGCCCGCCGGCCCGCACCGCCCCACGGGCCGCTCGGGCGTCCGGCCGGCGCGGCAGGCGCGGCCTCGGACGCGAACCCGCCGCCGCCCGTCGTGCCGGCGAGCTGCTGCAAGGCGGCGATCCGGTTCTCGGTCGCCGGATGCGTGGAGAAGAGGTTGTCCATGCGCTCGCCGGAGAGCGGGTTGATGATGAAGAGCGGCGCGGTGGAGGGATTGCGCTCCGCGGAATCCATCGGGATGAGGTGCGCAGCATTCGCGATCTTGGCGAGGGCGGAGGCGAGCCACATCGGCTGGCCGCAGATCTCCGCGCCGCGCCGGTCGGCCGCGTATTCGCGCGTCCGGCTGATCGCCATCTGCACGAGCATGGCCGCGAACGGCGCCGTGATCGCGGCGAGGATGACCGCGATGAAGCCGAACGGGCTGTTGTTGTCGCGGTTGCCGCCGAAGAAGAAGGCGAAGTTGGCGAGCATGGAGATCGCGCCGGCGATCGTGGCCGTCACGGTCATGATGAGCGTGTCGCGGTTCTGCACGTGGGCGAGCTCGTGCGCCATCACGGCGGCGACCTCCTCGGCCGTCAGCCGCTGCAGGAGCCCGGTGGTCGCGGCCACCGCCGCGTTCTGCGGGTTGCGGCCGGTGGCGAAGGCGTTCGGCTGCGCGTCCTCGATGACGTAGACGCGCGGCATCGGCAGGCCGGCATTGGCCGCGAGCCGCTCCACGATCCGGTAATATTCCGGAGCGCTCCGCGCGTCGACCTCGTGCGCATTGTGCATGCGCAGGACGATCTTGTCCGCGTTCCAGTAGCTGAAGAGGTTCATCGCGGCGGCGACGAGGAAGGCGATGAAGGCGCCGTTCGCCCCGCCGACGAGATAGCCGACGCCCATGAAGATCGCGGTCAGCGTCGCGAGCAGCATAGCCGTCTTCATCAGGTTCATCGGTCGTGACCTCGCAAGGGCTAATCCCGCTGAAGCGCGGGGAAAGGTTGCCTATATGATGGGTCGGCAAAGGGTCTTCTTCAATGGAACGGAGCATGGACGAGCGGACGGCGGGCAAGGCCCGCGAGGATGGGCGCCCGCTCACCCCGGAAGCGGAGCGGGCGCTGGCCGAGGCGGCCGAACGCCGGCGCGAACGGGAAGCTGCCGAACGCGCGGCCGGCCCGGCGCCGCGCGAGCTCGACGGCCCGAAGGGGCCGGAGCCGGTGCGCTACGGCGACTGGGAGCAGAAGGGGCGTGCGACCGACTTCTGACGCGGCGGCACTGGCACCGCCGCGCGGCATGCACCAGATGATAGCCGACGAAGAGGTGCCGCGATGCACGAGACCGTGAACGTCGTCTGCCCGACCTGCGACGCGGTGAACCGCGTGCCGAGAATGCGCCTCGCCGAGGGCGAGCGGCCGGTCTGCGGCAAATGCCGGAAGCCGCTCTTCGCGGGCCATCCGGTCGCGCTCGACGAGGAGGATCGGTTCCGGCGGCACCTGGAGCGGAGCGACCTCCCGGTCCTCGTCGATTTCTGGGCCGAGTGGTGCGGCCCGTGCCGGATGATGGCGCCGGAGTTCGAGGCGGCGGCGGCGGAGCTCGAGCCGCGGGTCCGGCTGGCCAAGGTCGACACGGAGCGGGCGCAGGGCGTCGCCGCCAAGCTCGGAATCCGCGGCATCCCGACCATGATCCTCTTCCGCGGCGGCCGGGAAATCGCGCGCCAGAGCGGCGCGACCAACCGCCAGGGCATCGCCCGCTTCGCCGAAGGGCACCTGCGCGCCTGAAGCGGCTGGTCCGTGGCGCCGCCGCGTTCCGTTCAGATCTCCACCAGCCGGTCGGGCAGCTCGTTCCGGGCGGCGTCCGTGCGGGGGAAATGCTCGCTGAGCACCGCGCCGGCCGCGCCGATCGCGGCGACGAGACCGTCGGCGAGCCGGCCTGCCGCGATCGCTTGGGTGAGCTCGCCGACGATGCCGTCCCAGACCGCCTGCGGGACCTTCTCGTCGATGTTCCGATCCGCGACGATCGCGGCGTAATGCTCGGCGAGCGAGACGAAGACGAGCACGCCGGTGCGGTCGGCCGTGGCATGGAGGTTGTGGGCGAGGAACTGCTCCGTGGCGTGCCGGCCGGCGCGCGCCTCCTGCACGCTGCGCGGCACGATCCACATGCGAACGGACGGCACGAAGGCCGCCGCGCCGAGCGCGAGGAAGGCGGCCGCCTGGCCGAGCACGAGCGAGAGCGCGGCGACGTCGCGGAGGATCACGGCCGTCGCGATGCCGCCGAGAAGGGCGGCAAGGGCGGCCCACATGATCGCGATGAAGGCGTAGCTGTCGCTCTCGCGGGCGAGCACGGCGAAGATCTCGCCGTCCGTCGCGGCCTCGGCGGCGCGAATGGCGGCGGCGATCCTGTCGTGCTCGGCGGGGCTGAGGACGGCCATCACCAGCGCCCCGACGCGCCGCCGCCGCCGAACGAGCCGCCGCCGCCCGACCAGCCGCCGCCTCCGCCAAAGCCGCCGCCGCGGCGCCCGCCGCCCCAGCCGCCGATCATCGGCGGGACGACCATGCCGCGCCTGCGGCCGCGCCGACCCGTCCGGTTCGAGATCACGATCCAGAACACGATCATGGCGATCACGAGGATGGTGGTGACGGTGTCGCCGGCTTCCGGCTGGGCCGTCTTCGCCGTCTCCTCCGCGCGCGCCTTGTAGGCCTCGGCATCGCCGCCGAGGACGGCGAGGATGTCCTCCACGCCCCGCCTTATGCCGCCGGCATAGTCGCCGGCGCGGAAGCGCGGCAGGATGCTGCCCTCGATGATGAGCCGCGAAACCGCATCCGTGAGCAGCGGCTCGAGCCCGTAGCCGACCTCGATCCGGACGGCGCGCTCGTTCGGCGCCACGAGCAGGATCACGCCGTTGTCGGCCTCCTTCTGGCCGATGCCCCAGTGCCGCCCGAGCGCGACGCCGTAATCCTCGATCGGGTAGCCCTCGAGCGAGGGGACCGTCGCGACCACGACCTGGTTGCGCGACTTCGCCTCGTGGTCGGCAAGCAGCGCGTCGAGCGCGCGCTCGTCCTCGGGCGAGAGGAACCCCGCCGCATCGACCACCCGCCCGGAGAGCTCGGGAAAGGTCTGGGCATGGGCCGCCGCGCCGGCGAGGAGGAACGCGAGCGTGACGAGGATCGCGAGGAGGGCGGCGGGCGCGCGGGCCTGCATGGACCGGCTCAGAACCGCACCTGCGGATTCTGCATCGTCTCGTCGGCGACGGTGAAGTTCGCCATCGGCTCGTTGCCGGCGTAGAGCGTCATCGCCCAGAGCCGGCCGGGGAAGGTGCGGAGCTCGGTGTTGTAGCGCCGCACGGCCTCGATGTAGTCGCGCCGGGCGACCGCGATGCGGTTCTCGGTGCCCTCGAGCTGGGACTGCAGCGCCAGGAAGTTCTGGTTCGATTTCAGGTCCGGATAGTTCTCGACGATGGCGAGCAGCCGCGACAGCGCGGAGCCGACCTGGCCCTGCGCCTCCTGGAAGCGCTGGAAGGCTTCCGGGTTGGTGAGGATGTCGGGCGGCACGGTCATCTGGGTGGCGCGGGCGCGCGCTTCCGTGACCTCGGTCAGCACCTCGCGCTCCTGCGCGGCGTAGCCCTTTACGGTCTCCACGAGGTTCGGGATGAGGTCGGCGCGGCGCTGGTACTGGTTGAGCACCTGGCTCCAGGCGGCCTTCGCCTCCTCCTCGTAGGTCGGGATGTTGTTGACGCCGCAGCCGGCGAGGACCGAGACGAGCGCGACGATCGCGAGAAGGCGGGGGAGAACTCTCATCTGACCCTCCGTACGGCCGGGCCCACGGCCGGCAGGTGCTTCAAAGCTGCTTCTGCAGTGGGGCTAAACGACCGGCGAGTCCACCGGTTGCCGCATCCCGGCGCCGCGGCCGGCGATCAGCCAGAAGGCGAGGCCGGCGACGGTGCCGGTGGCGGCGAAAAGCCGCGCGTCGGCGGCCGCGAGCGCGCCTTCCCCTTGCATGAAGAGCCCGGCGCCGAACCCGATCGCGGCGCCGACGAGAAGATAGTAGAGCATCGAGCGGATGCCGAAGGCCTCGGCCGCGAGGATCGCGGCGAGCGCCGGCACCGCGGCGACCGCGCCCGCGGTGGCGGCGACGCCGAGGACGAGCAGGACCGTCTCGGCCCGGTGCGCGCCGAGATAGGCGCCGTCCGGCCCGAGCCCGATCACGGCGAAGACCAGGAAGAAGCCGCCGGCGAGGCACGCGCCGACATAGGCGAGCGGCAGGAGGAGGAAGAGGCGGAGCACGACCCGCATCGTCAGGCGCCGGCGACGGCCTCCCGGTAGATGGCGTTCAGCGTTGATGCCGTGCAAACTCCAAACGTAAGCGCGCACAGCGGCATAGTGGCCCTCCACACGGGCGGCTCGAGGACGCAGTTAAAGTAGAACCGAAGTTATAGGCAACCGCTCTGCACCAGGGTCGGATTGGGGCTACCTACAATAGAACTGACCGCGCTGGGATGTGACTACGAAAGCGCATCGACGCGTTCCCAACGTTCGAGAGATTGCCTCCATGGCGGCAATCCGGCTCGGACGTACGGACTACCGGCTGCTTTATTTGACAACCGAATCGCGACGAGACTTCCCGGCGGCGCTACCTCCGGTTAGCATCGCTTGAATCATGTTGTCATGGATCAGCAATGGACCGCGGCGGAGAAGGGGGCGCTCCAGCAAGTCTTCACAAAGCCGCTGAAACTCGCGGGCAGCCGACTCCATTTGGTCCGGTTCGCAAGCTGGCCTCGTCGCCTCCGAGTGCTTTCCCACGGTTGCCCCCCCCCACCGGTTCGAATCGGATCATACGCAACGGACGATGTGTGCGCTACTGAGTGGTTGCAAAAAATGGTAAAAAATGCCTCACCAAAGCCGATCCAGAGTCGCAAAAAAAGTGTGACTATAAATATAATAAACCCCGAAATAGTGATTGGGATAGTTGGTCCGATCGGGGTTGATCTAGAATCTGTCATCCGGTCCTTGGAAGTTGCGTTTTCGAGCGTCGACTACTCACCCGTCCAAATACATCTTTCGGAACGCATGCGAACTGAACGAGTGCGAACAAAAATCGACGAGAGCTCATATTATAATAAATATTGTGTCATTAATCAAGTATGCCAACGCGTACAGACGAATAGCAAGGAACAAGGCGGCCCTCGCAGGGTTAGCCGTACTTGAGATACGAAAGGAACGTGGGGAGTTGTCGGGCTCCCGAGCTGAACCCAAACTTGGGGCAGCCTATATTGTGCGGCAGTTTAAGCGTCCCGAGGAAATTGAATTGATGCGACGCGTCTACGGCCGCAAGTTTGTACAAGTGTCTGTCTATGGCAGTGAAATAGAGAGACGCCGGACGTTAATAGAAAAAATTCGAGGTTATGAGCGCTCTCCAAAGACGGACTCAGAATGCGAGCGTCTTGCCATAAAACTGATTGAAATTGACAATAATCAGGTTGATGATGAGAATGGGCAGCGGGTGTCCGACGTATTTCACCTCGGGGACGTCTTTGTGAATGGCACAAATCAAGAAGACACCAGTGATACAATAAATAGATTTGTTCGAGCGTTCTTCGGTGATAACCGGGTCTCACCTAGTAAGGATGAATACGGGCTATATACAGCTGCCGCAGCATCCCTTAGGTCTATAGACCTATCACGTCAAGTCGGCGCTGCCATTTTCAGTAAGAATGCTGAAATAATCGCCCTAGGGTGCAACGAAGTGCCAAAAGCGGGTGGGGGAACATACTGGGAAGATGATGCAGAGAAGACGTTTCGTGACGCAGACAAGGGGAGCGACGCGAACCAGGAGAGAAAAACAGAAATCCTTTACGATCTCGTTAGGCGCATGTCCGACGAAAGATTATTGTCTCATTCGCTGAGGACCTTCGACGATGTTCAGACGTATGTGACAAGGCTCACCTCTAGCACACGTATAAAAGACGCCCAGATCATGGATATTATTGAATTCGGCCGGATGATTCATGCCGAAATGTCCGCACTGTCAGATGCAGCCCGCCTGGGGCGATCCGTGATGGGTGCAACATTGTTCTGTACTACCTTTCCATGCCATTTGTGCGCCAAACACATCGTGGCATCAGGAGTGGATAGGGTCGTCTTTCTTGAGCCGTATCCAAAGAGTTGGGCGATGAAGCTGCATGAGGACGCTATAACGTTTGCCCCGAGTGAAACCAAAAAAGTGTTATTTCAACCGTTTATCGGTATATCGCCTCGAAGATATCGTGACATTTTCGAGAAGCAGAAAAGAAAAGACGGTAGCGGAAAGATAAAGGAATGGTATGAAGGAGCTCCAGCGCCACGGATTGAAGACCGCAGTAGTGCGTACATTGAGAACGAGGCACCGCTCGCGGTGTCCGTGCTAGGGTGTATCTATGGTCCATAGTCGCAGGAGTGCGATGCCTCTGTAAAGCGGTGATCAGAAGTGTGTTCATGTATTGCCGCGGCGACCTCCGGACTGAGCATTCGTTCTAGCCCGCGGAGCGGCAGGAGGAGGAAGAGGCGGAGCACGACCCGCATCGTCAGGCGCCGGCGACGGCCTCCCGGTCGGCCTTCCGCATGCGCTCGCTGGCGCTCTTCAGCTGGCCGCAGGCGGCGAGGATGTCGCGGCCGCGCGGCGTGCGGATCGGCGAGGCGTAGCCGGCGCGGTTCACCACGTCGGCGAAGGTTTCGATGCGCTCCCAGTCGGAGCATTCGTAGGGGCTGCCCGGCCAGGGATTGAACGGGATGAGGTTGATCTTGGCCGGGATGCCCTTCAGGAGCCGAACGAGCTCGCGCGCGTCCGCCAGGCCGTCGTTCACGTCCTTCAGCATCACGTATTCGAAGGTGATGCGCTTGGCGTTGGAGAGGCCCGGATAGGCGCGGCAGGCGTCGAGCAGCTCGGCGATCGGCCACTTCCTGTTGATCGGCACCAGCTCGTCGCGCAGATCGTCGCGCACGGCATGGAGCGAGATCGCGAGCATGGTGCCGATCTCGGCGCCCGCCTTCGGGATCATCGGCACGACGCCGGAGGTGGAGAGCGTGATGCGCCGCCGCGACAGCGCGAGGCCCTCGCCGTCGGCCACGACCGAGAGGCCCTGGCGGACATTGTCGAAATTGTAGAGCGGCTCGCCCATGCCCATCATGACGACATTGGAGACGAGCCTTCCCTCGGCGGGCACGATCGCGCCGGCGGGCGTCGCGGCGTCCGGGAAGTCGCCGAGCCGGTCGCGGGCGACGAGCACCTGGGCGACGATCTCCTCGGGCGTCAGGTTGCGCACGAGCTTCTGCGTGCCGGTGTGGCAGAAGGAGCACGTGAGCGTGCAGCCGACCTGGCTGGAGACGCACAGCGTGCCGCGGCCCTCCTCGGGAATGTAGACGGTCTCGATCTCGACGGGGCGGCCGGCGCCGCGCGCAGGGAAGCGCAGCAGCCACTTGCGCGTGCCGTCGGCGGAGACCTGCTCGGCGGCAATCTCGGGGCGCGCCAGCGTGAAGCGGGCGGCGAGCGCGTCGCGCAGCGCCCGCGAGACGTTCGTCATCGCGCCGAAGTCGCTGGCGCCGCGCACGTAGAGCCAGTGCCAGAGCTGGGCGACGCGCATGCGGACCTGCCGCTCCGGCACGCCGGCATCGGCGAGCGCGGCGGCGAGGCCGTCGCGGTCGAGGCCGATCAGCGACGGCCTGTCGGCCGCGGGCGCCGCAAGCGGCGCCGGGCGCATGTCGATGAGCGTGGCGGTCATGGCCGGTCTTCTATCACGGGCGTCGGAACAGGAAAACGGCCGCCCGCGGCGGCCGCTCCGACGGAAGATAGGAAGGGAGGGCGGCGCGCGCTACCGGCACTCCGCCACGATCTTGTCGCTCGCCGCCGTCACGCCGGACAGCGAATAGCTGTAGCTCGTCTCGTTGCCGCGGCCGGAGGTGGCGGTGACGGTCATGCTGCGGCCGGCCTTCATGGCGGCGAGCAGCTTCGCCTCGTCGGAGGCGTTGAGCAGCCACGCGCTGTCGCCCTGGGTGAAGAGCGTGAACTTCTGCCCGTCGATGTCGACGGTGGCGGTCGAGCTCTCCCGGAAGGGATAGCCGGCGACGAAGTTCGCCTCGCTCTGGATACCCTCGGCGGGGCTGCGGCGGATGAAGAACGAGATGTCGCCGTGGTTCAGGTTCTGCGGCCGCATCGTCTTCGGGGTGGAATGGATGTAGCAGACCTTGCCCTTCGAGCCGGCATAGGTCCAGGCGGACCAGTCGTTGAACTTGCCGATCGATGTCGGCGTCTGCGCGAAAGCGGCGGAGGTCGTGAGAAGACCGGCAGCCAGGGTCAGAAGGATCCGATGGTTCATCTTGGGGGGTCGTTCCGTCTGGTTCGATTGAAACGCGGCTCCGATCGGCTCTCGAAGCAACGACGACACAGTCATCATGTGATCGGCCAACAGGGTTACAAAAGGGTGAACGACGCGCCCGAACGCCGTCGTGCGCGGTCGCCGTCGAGCCCCCGGGCCGCTCTTTTCGATTGAAACAAGGCGACTTTTTGACTGCCCGCCTTCAGCGCCGCCCGGCCGGCTCCTCCGGCATGCCGGCGAGGACGCGTTTCGCCGCCTCCCGGTGCTCGTCGCGGATGGAGCTGCCGACGGCGGCGAGCGCGGCGGCGAGCACGGAGGCGTCGTCCAGGAAGCCGAGCCCCATCAGGAAGTCGGGCACCACGTCGACCGGCGCGACGAAATAGGCGAGCGCGGCGATCAGCGTGAAGCGGGCGCGCGACGGCGTCCGGGAATCGAGCATGGCGTAGTAGCCGGCGACCACGTCCTCCATGAAGGGGATCGCGCGGAGCGCCTTCCGGACCGTCGGCCAGAAGCGGTCGCGGATCGTCTTCTCCTTCGCCTCGGCGTCTTCGGGCCCGAGGATCTCGATGTCGGGGGTGATGCGTTTCATCGCTCCTCCTGTCGCCGGCAAAGGTGGCGATCGGGCGCCGCTTTCACAAGCATCCCCGCTCGGCTATGACGGCGCGAGCATCACCGGGAGAACGCGATGAAGCTCGAGTCCTCGATTGCGGCGGTCGTGACCGGCGGGGCGTCCGGCCTCGGCGAGGCGACCGCGCGCATGCTCGCCTCCCACGGCGTCAAGGTCGCGCTGTTCGACCTCAATGCCGAGCGCGGCGAGGCGGTCGCGGCCGAGATCGGCGGCGTCTTCGCCCGCGTCGACGTCACCGACGAGGCGAGCGTCGAGGCGGGCCTCGACAAGGCCCGGGCCGCGCACGGCACGGAGCGCGTCCTCGTCAACTGCGCCGGCATCGTCATGGGCCGCCGCACCGTGACCAAGGACCGGGAGACGGGCGCGATGCGCCCGCACGACCTCGGCTCGTTCCGCAAGGTGATCGAGGTGAACCTCCTCGGGACCTTCAACGTGGCCGCGAAATCGGCGGCGGCCATGTCGGCGGAGGCGCCGCTCACCGAGGACGGCGAGCGCGGCGTGATCGTCATGACGAGTTCGGTCGCCGCCACAGACGGCCAAATCGGGCAGGCCGCCTATTCGGCGTCGAAGGGCGGCATCCTGGCGCTGACGCTCCCCCTCGCGCGCGACCTGATGACGTCGGGCATCCGCGTGCTGACCATCCAGCCGGGCATCTTCTGGACGCCGATGTTCAGCGAGATCGCGCCGGAATACGCCAAGGCGCTCGCCGACAGCGTGCCCTATCCGAAGCGGCTGGGACGGCCGGAGGAATATGCCGACCTCGTCCGCTTCCTGTGCGAGAACGCCTACGTCAACGGCGAGGCGATCCGCCTCGACGGCGCCATCCGCCTCGCGCCGAAATAGGCCGCCTAAAGCCGCTCCCGCCACCCCTGCCCCTTTCTCCGTCGTCATGCCCGGGCTCGACCCGGGCATCCAGGACAGCCCCGCGACACGGCACGCGCCTTGTGGATCGCCGGATCAAGTCCGGCGATGACGACAGTGGGGGAGGCCGGGCCTATTCGTCGGCGCGGGCCGCGACGGCCGGCCCCCGCGCGAGGAGCGGGCGCGCGAGGATCGGCACGAAGAGCAGCAGGCCGATGATGGTCGTCGTGAGTTCGGGTGCGACCAGCAGGATCGCCGCGAAGGCGAGCAGGAGCCGCTCGAACCAGTAGAGCGGCCCCGTCAGCCAGCCTGAGAACGCCGCCGACAGCGCGATGATGCCCACGACCATGCCGCCGAGCGCCAGGAAGAAGCTCTCCCACGTGAAGCCGTCGACGACGAGGAGGAGCGACGGCGAGAAGGCGAAGACGAACGGCACGAGCACCTTGCCCATGCCGAGCCGGAAGGCGGTGTTGCCGGCCTTGAACGGGTTGGCGTTGGCGATGCCGGCGGCGGCGTAGGCGGCGAGCGCGACCGGCGGCGTGATGTCCGCCAGCACCCCGTAATAGAACACGAAGAAATGGGCGACGATCGGCTGCACCCCGAGCAGGCCGAGGATCGGCGCCGCCACGCTCACCATGATCAGGTAGTTCGCGGTGGTCGGGATGCCGCAGCCCATGACGATGCAGACCGCGCCGGTCAGGAACAGCGTGATGAGGAGCGTCATCGCCGCCGTCGTCATCAGTTCGAAGGGGAGGAGCGCCTGGATCGCCTCCGCCCAGCCGGCGGCGGTCGAGGTGACGATGTAGGCGACCTTGAAGCTGACGCCGGTGAGCGTCACGACGCCGATGATGATGCCGACCGTGGCGGCGGCCGCGCCGACGGCGAGCGCGTATTTCGCGCCGGTGACGAAGCCCTCGAAGATGTCGGCCGGGGTGATGCGGCGGCGCGGGTTGAGGAGGCCGACCACCATGCAGGCGGTGATGCCCCAGAACGCCGCGAGATAGGGCGTCCTGCCGTTCATCAGCACGGCGATCAGGATGAAGAGCGGCAGCAGCGTCGGCCAGTCGCGCGCGAGCACGACCTTCACCTTCGGCAGCTCCTCGGAAGTGAGGCCGCGCAGGCCCTGGCGCTTGGCCTCGAAATGGACCTGCATCAGCACGCCGAGGAAGTGCATGGAGGCCGGCACCATCGCGGCGAGCAGGATGTCGGTATAGGGGATGCCGAGGAACTCGATCATCAGGAAGGCGGCCGCGCCCATGACAGGCGGGGTGATCTGGCCGCCGGTCGACGAGGCGGCCTCCACGGCGGCCGCGAAGTGGCGGGGATAGCCGATCCTGACCATCGCCGGGATGGTCAGCGAGCCGGTCGTGACCGTGTTGGCGATCGAGGAGCCCGAGATCGAGCCGAGCAATGCCGAGGACAGCACCGAGACCTTGGCCGGGCCGCCGGCGAAGCGGCCGGCCGCGGCGGAGGCGAGGTTGATGAAGAGCTCGCCGAGCCCGATCCGGGTGGCGAGCACCCCGAACAGCACGAAGTGGAAGACGTAGGTCGCCACTACGCCCACCGGCAGGCCGTATATGCCCTGGCTGGTCAAATAGAGGTGGTTGACCACCGTCGACCAGCTCGCGCCGGGATGGACCAGGACGCCCGGCGCGTGACGCCCGAAGACGGCGTAGGCCATGAAGATCAGCGCGATGATCGGCAGCGGCCAGCCCATCGAGCGGCGCGTCGCCTCCAGGAGCACCACGATCAGGATGGTGCCCATGGCGACGTCGATCGGCAGCGGGTTGCCGACCCGGAAGGCGAGGTCCTGGAAGGTCCAGGGCACGTATAGCGTGGCGATCACCGCCAGGATCGCGAGCGCCCAGTCGAGCAGCGAGATGCCGGCCGGCCGGTACCAGGTGCTCGTGCGCAGCACCTTGCGGCCGCTCTTCGTCGCCGCGAAGACGATGAAGATGAGCGCGAGCACGAAGGCCATGTGCACGCCGCGATGCGTGACCTCGCGCAGGAGGCCGAAACCGGCCGTGTAATAGTGGAAGACGGAGAGCGAGAAGAGCAGGATCGCCGCGATCCAGCCGGCGGCGCGGCCGAGCGGCCGGAACTGCACTTCCGGGTCGAACCGCTCCTCGAGCTCCTTCGCCTTCGCCTCGTCGAATTCTGCCGTCGGTCCGTTCGTCATGGCATCCCGTCCGTCGTGCGAGGGCGGCATCAGGCGATCTCGGCCGTTTCGGCGGTGCCCGTGAGGCCGGTCGGCAGCCCGTCCAGGCTCGCGGCGTTCTTCTCGCGCCGGTACGCTTCGAGGCCGGCCTCGCCCTTCGCCTCCGCCCAGCGGGCGAGGTTCGGGCGCTCGCCGCGATGGTCGAAGAGCGGCACGCCGTAGCCGCACGAGGTCTGGACGAGATCCACGTCGACGACGACGATCTGGCGGGCTCCGAGCGGCTCGTCACCGCCGAAATGCTCATCGAGCATGGCGGCATAGGCGGCGCCGCCGCGCGGCAGCACGCGGCCCTTGCCGTAGAGGCGGAGGATGCGGGGGGCGCCGGAGAAGGCGCAGGCCATGATCGTGATCCCGCCGCCGGCCAGGATGTGCGCGGCGGTTTCGTTGCCGCTGCCGGTCTGGTCGAGATAGGCGACGCGGTTGGGGCCCAGCACGCGCAGGGCGCCGATCTCGCGCGGCGAGACGTTCACGCGCGATCCGGGCGCCGCGGAGGCGACGAAGAAGACGTGCTGGTTGAGCAGGAAGTCGCGCAACGCCGGCTCGATGGTCGGGAACTGCCTGGCCAAGCGCTGCCTCCGGGTCTGCAAGGGATGAAACGTCGGGGGAGCCGGCCGGCATGGCGGTCCCATGCCGGCCGGATCGGGTCGTTACTGCTTCGGCGCTTCGGCCGGGGCGGCCGCACCCGCCTCGCCGGCGGTCTTGCCCTCGTTCAGCACACCCGCTTCCTTGTAGAAGCGCTCGGCGCCCGGGTGAAGCGGGATGCCGACGCCGTCCAGCGCGGTCTCGAGCTTGATCTCCTTGCCCTTGGCATGGCCGGAATCGAGCAGCTTGCGGGTGTTCTCGTTCCACAGCGCCTTGGTGATGCCGTAGACCAGCTCCTCGTCCTGGTCCGCGCTCGTCACCCATTGCGCGCCGACGGCGAGGGTGTGCACGTCCTGGTCGACGCCGCGATAGGTGCCGCCCGGGATGGTGTGCTCGGCGAAGAAGCCGTATTCGGCGAGCACCGCCTCGGCCTGCTCGCCGGCGATCGGCACGACGACGATGTCCTGCGAGGTGGCGAGCTCGGCGATCGCGCCGGCCGGGAAGCCGCCGACGAAGAAGAAGGCGTCCATGTTGCCGTCGCGCATGAGGTCGCCGGCCTGGTTCGGCTTCAGGTACTCCGCCTCGATGTCGTTCTCGGTGATGCCGTAGGCCTCGAGGATGATGCGGGCATCGACGAGCGTGCCGGAGCCGGGCTCGTCGAGCGAGACCTTCTTGCCGCGCAGGTCGGCCGGTGTCTGGATGCCGGAGGCCTTCGAGGCGACGAGGTGGATCGATTCCGGGTAGAGGTTGGCGATCGCGCGCACCTTCTCGACGGCGCCCTTGCCCTCGAACACGCCCGTGCCGGAATGCGCCCAATAGGCGACGTCCGACTGCGAGAAGCCGGATTCGACCGTCCCGCCGGCGATGCCGTTGATGTTGGCGACCGAACCGTTGGAGGCGACGGCCGTCGCGACCAGGCCCGGCACGCCGCAGCTGCCGCCTTCCTCGCAGGTGCGCGAGCCGGGCGGGTTGGAGATGGCGTTGGCGAGAAGCCCGCCGATCGGGAAATAGGTGCCGGCGGTGCCGCCGGTCGCGATGCGGAAGAACTTCATCTCCTGCGCGCCGGCGATGCCGACGGCCAGGGCGCCCGCCACCGCCACGGCGATGCGGAACGGCTTCATGAATGTCATTGAGGTCTCCCTGTCTGTCGTTGGCTCCGCCCACTTTGCCGCAAAACCGCCGCGAATCCCACCCGTCGCGGGACGGCGATTTCGCCGCTCGGGCGCGCCCCCGCCCCCGCTCGCCGTCGTCCTCCCCCGTCCCCACCCCACTCTCTGTCGTCATGCCCGGGCTTGACCCGGGCATCCAGTACAGCCTCGCCCCTCGGAGGCGCCGCGCTGGATCGCCGGATCAAGTCCGGCGATGACGACAGTGGGGGAGGCGACGCCGAGAGCCGCTCCGGCCCCTGCCCCTCTCTCCGTCGTCCTGCCCGCCCCGTCCCTCTCTCTGTCGTCATGCCCGGGCTCGACCCGGGCATCCAGTACAGCCCCCGCCGCACGGCACTCGCCGCGTGGATCGCCGGATCAAGTCCGGCGATGACGACAGTGGGGAGGCGAGGCAGAGAGCCGCTCCCGCGCCCGGCCCACCACTCTCCGTCGTCCCGCTCCGCCGCCCACCCCACTCTCTGTCGTCATGTCCGGGCTCGACCCGGGCATCCAGCACAGCCCCCGCCGCACGGCACGCGCCCGGTGGATCGCCGGATCAAGTCCGGCGATGGCGACAGTGGGGGAGGCGACGGTGAGAAGCGCTCCGCTGCGCAGCCCGGCGGCGCGAAGGCTCAGTGTTCCGGCTCCGCGGCCGGCACGGGCGCTGCGGCGGCGAAGGCGCCGGCGGGCTCGGTCTTCGGCTGGTAGCGGCAGATGTCGGCGATGGGGCAGACGGGGCAGTCGGGCTTGCGCGCCTTGCAGACGTAGCGGCCGTGCAGGATCAGCCAGTGATGGGCGTGGAGCTTGAAGCGGGCGGGCACGACGCGCTCGAGCACCAGCTCGACTTCCGGCGGGTCCTTGCCGGGGGCGAGCCCGGTGCGGTTGGAGACGCGGAAGAGGTGCGTGTCGACGGCGATGACCGGCTCGCCGAAGGCCGTGTTGAGCACGACGTTCGCGGTCTTCCGCCCGACGCCCGGCAGCTCCTCCAGCGCGGCGCGGTCGCGGGGGACCTCGCCGCCATGCTCCTCGACGAGGATGCGCGAGAGCGCGATCACGTTCTTCGCCTTGTTGCGGAAGAGCCCGATCGTCCTGATCAGGTCCGTCACGCGCGCTTCGCCAAGCGCGAGCATCTTCTCCGGCGTGTCGGCCAGGGCGAAGAGCGCGCGGGTGGCCTTGTTGACGCCGGCATCCGTCGCCTGCGCGGAGAGGACCACCGCGACCAGGAGGGTGTAGGGATTGACGTATTCGAGCTCCCCCTTCGGCACCGGCAGCCGGGCCTCGAAGCGCTCGAAGAGCGTCTCGATCTCCGCCTTGGCGAGCCTGCTGCGCGGCAGGCGCGGGCGCGGCGCGGCGCGCGCATTCGGCGCTGCGGCCGCCGGTGCGGGACGTGCTCCGGATGGGGAGGTGCGCTTCGGCATGGCACACTCTATATTTTCCCGCAATGACCGCGCGCAACGACCATGACGCGCCGATCTTCTCGGCGACGCTCACGCCCTACCGCTCGCTCTCGCCGGCGGGGTTCGGCGCGCTGATGGTCTTCGTCGGGGCGACCTGCTTCGGCGCCGGGCTCCTGTTCTGGTCGATCGGGGCCTGGCCCATCATGGGCTTCATGGGCCTCGACGTGCTGCTCGTCTGGCTCGCCTTCACCCTCAACTACCGCGCCGCCCGCGCCTATGAGGAGATCGTCGTCTCGCGCAGCGAGCTCCTCATCCGCAAGGTCTCGCCGCGCGGGCGCGCCCGGGAGATCCGCTTCAACCCCTCCTGGGTCCGCCTCGACGTGCGCCGGCTCGAGGACGAGGGCGTGACCCGCATCGAGGTGCTGTCGCGCAACGAGCGGGTCCCCGTCGCCGCATTCCTGAACCCCGACGACCGCACCAGCTTCGCCACAGCCTTCGGCGCGGCGCTCGCGGAAGCGAGGCGCTAGGCGGCAAGAATCGGGTGGCGGGCCTCCCGTCGCGGGCGCATGGTGCGTCACAGGAGGCGACCATGGCATTCGCAGAGACGATGGCCGGCTTTGCGCCGGCGCCCGCACCCCTCTTCACCCAGGCCGACTGCCCCGAGTCGGATTACGACGTGGTGCGCCGCGTCATCGAGTTCGTGTCGCACAACTGGCGCGACCAGCCCTCGCTCGAGCGGATCGCCGAGGCGGTCGGCATGGAGCCGATCCGGCTGCAGAAGCTCTTCACGCGCTGGGCGGGCCTGTCGCCCAAGGCCTTCGTGCAGGCGCTCACGCTGAAGCATGCGCGGGAGCTCCTGCGCGAATCGGCGACGGTGCTCGACACCGCCTACGAGGTCGGCCTGTCCGGCCCGGCGCGGCTGCACGACCTCTTCATCACGCACGAGGCGCTGACGCCCGGCGCCTATAGGGCGCGCGGCGCCGGCATGCTCATCCGCTGGGGCTTCCATCCCTCGCCCTTCGGCCTGGCGCTGGTGATGGCGACCGACCTCGGCCTCGCCGGGCTCGCCTTCGCCGACCCGGGCCAGGAGGAGGCCGCCTTTGAGGACATGGCGAAGCGTTGGCCGCAGGCGGGCTATGTCGAGGATCCGGTCGCCACGGCGCCTTACGCGAGGCGCATCTTCGACCGCGCGGAATGGCGCCCGGACCGGCCGCTCAAGGTCGTGCTCATCGGCAGCGATTTCGAGGTCCGCGTGTGGGAGACGCTGCTGGCGGTACCGCTCGGGCGGCTGACCACCTACGGCGATATCGCCCACCACATCGCGGCGCCCAAGGCGGCGCGCGCGGTCGGTGCGGCGATCGGCCGGAATCCGCTCTCCTTCGTGGTGCCCTGTCATCGCGTGGTCGGCGGCACGGGCAGCCTGACCGGCTATCACTGGGGCCTGACGCGCAAGCGCGCCATGCTCGGCTGGGAAACGGGGGTCGCCGGCGCCGCGTCTTGACGCGGCGTCGATTCCCGACCATTTCTCTGTCCTTAGAACCGTTCCAAAGTTTGCTGACAGTCGGAACGGGAGCCAGGGACAGTTCCGATGTTCATACAGACGGAAGAGACGCCGAATCCGGCCACGCTCAAGTTCATTCCGGGGCGTGCCGTCCTGCCCGGCGACACGCGCGAGTTCCGCTCGCCGGACGAGGCCGTGGAATCGCCGCTCGCCGCGCGGATCTTCTCGGTCGACGGCGTGAACGGCGTGTTCCTCGGCCACGACTTCATCACGGTCACGAAGGGCCGCGCCGAGTGGCCGCACATCAAGCCGGCCGTGCTCGGCGCGATCATGGAGCACTACATGTCCGGCGCGCCGGTGCTCGCGGAGAGCGGCGAGGCGCGCGAGGCGGACGAGGAGTTCTACGACGAGGCGGACAGCGAGGCGGTCTCCGTCATCAAGGAACTGATCGAGACCCGGGTCCGCCCGGCGGTCGCCAATGACGGCGGCGACATCACCTTCCAGGGCTTCCGCGACGGCGTCGTCTATCTCCACATGCGCGGCGCCTGCTCCGGCTGCCCGTCCTCGACTGCGACGCTGAAGCAGGGCATCGAGAACCTGCTGCGCCATTTCGTGCCGGAGGTGGACGAGGTCCGCCCGGTCTGAGGCGGGCCGGCCCGCGCGACGGCCCGGCCCGTTCGGCCGTAAGGTGACGGCGCCGTGATTCTCGCCATCGACACTGCCGGGCCGAACTGCGCCGTTGCGATCGCCTCCGCGAATCCGTTCCGGGTCGCGGTCCGGCACGAGGCGCGCGTCGAGCGCGGCCATGCGGAACGGCTGATGCCGATGATCGAGGCCGCCTTGTCCGAGGCCGCCCTTCGCTTTGCCGACCTCACGCTGATCGCCGTCACGATTGGACCGGGTTCCTTCACCGGGGTCCGCGTCGGCGTCGCGGTGGCGCGCGGGCTCGCGCTTGCGCTCGACATCCGGGCCTGCGGCGTGGGCGTGCTCGACGCGCTCCTTTGGCCGCTGCGGGGCGAGGCGGCCGGCAAGGCCGTCGCGGCGGCGCTCGATGCCAAACGCGGCGAGGCCTATGCCGCGATTTCCGGCACGGACGGCTTGATCCTGCCGCCATGCGTCGCCGACTATGAGGTGATCGCGGATCGAATCGCCGCCCTCGGGAGGCCCATCGTGTTGACCGGCTCCGCCGCCCCGGCCCTGCAGGATCGCCTCGCCGCGCGCGGCATCGCGGCGGAGGTGGCGGGAGCGGCCGATCATGCGGACGTCGAGGCCGTCGCCGCGCTTGCCGCCATCGGGCGCTGCAGCACCCCGCCGCGACCGCTCTATCTGCGCGCTCCCGATGCGAAGCCCCAGGCCGGGAAGGCGGTCGCACGCGCGTGAGGGCACCGTTCGCTCATGTGGGCACGATCGTCGCGCCGGCTGCGATCGAGGACTGCACCGTCCTCTCCGATCTTCACGCCGCCGTCTTCAGCCGCGGCTGGAGCGAGAGCGAATTCGAGGCGATGCTCAGGCAGCCGGGCGCCGCAGGTCTCATCGCCAGATATCGGAGCGCGTTCGGCCGTACGACATTGGGCGGCTTCGCCCTCTACCGCGTCGCGGCCGACGAGGGGGAGGTGATCTCGATCGGCGTCGTGGCGGAATGCCGGCGGCGCGGGATTGGCCGGGCGCTGATCGAACAGATGCTCCGGAACCTCTACCGCGAGCATGTCGCGTCCGTGACGCTGGAGGTCGAGGAAGAGAACCGGCCCGCGATCGCGCTCTATCGCGCCTTCGAGTTCGAGCCCGTCGGGGAGCGGCCGGGCTACTATGTCCAGGGCCGCCCGCGCCCGAGCGGCGCGATCGTCATGCGGCGCAGGCTCCGGTGATCGCCGCCGCCTCGTGGAGCGGGTCTGCGGCGCCCGACGATCGCGCATGACGGACGCGCCGGAAACCGGCACGGGAACCCTCGGACAGGTGCGCCTCTGGGGGACGGCGCTGCTCGTCTCGGTAGCACTGCTCCTCCTCCTCCCCTTCCATCTCGCCGGCGTCGCGATCGGCGGCCGCGCCGCGAGTGCGGTCACCGTGCTGTGGCACCGTTTCGTCGTGAAGGTGCTCGGCCTCAGGATCAGGGTGACCGGGCGGATCGCCGCCGACCGGCCGCTCCTGCTCCTCTCCAACCACATCTCCTGGCTCGACATTCCCGTGCTCGCGAGCGTCGCGCCGATCTCCTTCGTCGCCAAACGCGAGGTTGCCGGCTGGGGCGTGTTCGGCTGGCTCGCCAAGCTGCAACGGTCCGTCTTCGTCGACCGCGAGCGGCGGCACAGGACGGGCTCGTCGGCCGCCGAGGTCGGCCACCGCCTGTCGCAGGGCGACCTCATCGTGCTGTTCGCGGAAGGCACCTCCAGCGACGGCAACCGCGTGCTGCCGTTCCGTTCCGCGCTGGTCGGCTCTGCGCAGCGTCTCATGGACGGGTCCGCCGACGCCACGCTCCAGCCCGTGGCGATCGCCTATACGCGGATGCTCGGACTGCCGCTCGGGCGGCAGCACCGGTCCCAGGTGGCCTGGTACGGCGACATGGAGCTCCTGCCGCACCTCGCCCATCTGCTGCAACTCGGTGCGCTCGATGTCGAGATCGTGCTCGGCCCCCCGATCCGCCTGCCGGCCGGGCACGACCGCAAGCATGCGACCGCACGGGCCGGCCGCCTGGTCCGCCGGCTGGTGGCTGGGCTCAATGCCGGTCGGGAGCCGGCGGTGCTGCTGGCCGCCCTTGCGGAGACGGAAGCCCGCCCGGCACGCGCGCTCGCGGGTCAGGACGGTGTGCGGGAGCCGCGTGAAGACCGGAATGCGGCGAGCGTGGATGCGTCGCGGCCGGCGAAGCCGGACCGGCTCGCCTCCTCGTAGACGTCGAGCGCCCGCTCGGCGAGGGGAAGCGCCTGGCCCAGGCGCTCGGCTTCCCCGATCATCGTCTTCAGGTCCTTGAGCAGCGTCTCGACGGAGAATGCCGGCGGCGGCTCTTCGCCCGCGAGCGCTTTCGCGACCGCCGGGCCGCGGGCGCGCAGCAGGTTCGGTCCCGCCGTCGTGTCGGCGAGGAGATCGATCAGCCAAGCCGTGTCGTAGCCGAGATGCCGTGAGAGCGCATAGGCCTCCCCCAGCGCCTGGAATTAGAGCATCAGGGGCAGGTTGACGGTGAGCTTGACGCTCGCACCGGAGCCGGGCGGCCCGATGTGCTCCACGCGTCGGCACAGGCAGTCGAGCACGGGACGGGCGCGTGCGACGTCCTCGGGCGTTCCGCCGGCGAGGCCGATCAGCTTGCCCTGCCGCGCCGGCCCGACCGAGCCGCTGACGGCGCATTCCACGAAGGCGGCGCCGCGCGCCCTCACCCGCTCGGAAAGGCGCTCCTGGACGGCGGGCGGCACCGTGCTCATCTCGATGAAGAGGCGGCCGGCGACGTCGCCGGAGAGGAGGCCGTCGGGGCCGTCACAGACGGCGTCGATGGCGGCGCCGTCGGTTAGGATCGTGATGACGGCATCCGCGTCCGCCGCCACCGCCGACGGGCTTGCCGCGCCGGTCGCGCCCGCCTCGACGACCGGCCGCATCTTCGCCGGCGAGCGGTTCCAGACGACGAGCTCGTGCCCGCATTCCCGCAGCCGCTCCGCGAAGGCGCTGCCCATCGCGCCGAGCCCGACTATCCCGATCCGCATCAGCCCGTCCTCGCCTCCCAGCATCGGCCCGGTCCGGCTTAGCACGAAGCCGCGACAATGGGCCAATCACGGCGCGCGGAGACGATCGGACCCGGGAGGCCTTCGCCGGGCGCACGAAGCGGAAGGGCCGAAGAACGCTTCGATCTCCGGCCCTTCCGCGGATTGGCCGGGAGGGTGGCCTGGAGCCACCCTCCGATCTGCTTCCTACCAGGTGATGACGTACCAGCCGGTGTGCCAGCCCCAGCCCCAGCCGAGGTAATTGCTGCCCCAGCCCCAGTACCAGCCGTAGGACCAGTCCCAGCCGCTCGCATACCAGCCGTAGGCCCAGCCCTGATACCAGCCCCAGCTCCAGCTCCAGCCGGTGTGCCAGCCGTAGCCCCAATCGGCGTACCAGCCGTAGCTCCAGTCCGCCGACCAGCCCCACGACCAGTCGGTGTGCCAGCCGTAGCCCCAGCTCCAGTACCAGCCGTAGTCCCAGCCCCAGCTCCAGCCGGCGTACCAGCCGTAGTTCCAGCCGCCGGACCAGTACCAGCCGTAATCCCAGCCGTAGCTCCAGGCGGTGTACCAGCCATAACCCCAGTCCTGGTACCAGCCGTATTCCCAGCCCCAGGACCAGCCGTAGGACGAGTCGGCGTACCAGCCGTAGTTCCAGTCCGCGTACCAGCCGTAGGCCCAGCTCCAGTCGACGTACCAGCCGTGGCCCCAGCCCCAGTACCAGCCGTAGTCCCAGCTCGAGGCCTGGTACCAGCCGAGATCCCACCCGATGTACCAGGTGTGCCAGCCGTAGGTGTTCGAGCCGGTGCCGAAATAGTCGCCATAGATCCAGGCGGCACCCCAGGCGTCGGCGGTGATGGTACCGGCCTCGCTCTGGGTCACCGGGTTCTGTTCGGCCATGTCTGCTCCTTGCTTTTCTAGCTGTTCCGCATCCCGGCCCCGCCCGCCGGCGGGATCGCCTGGCCGGCGGGAGGTCCGGGTGCCCGTGCCTTTCGACAGCGGGCCGTGTTCATCACATGGAGCGGTCACCCGGTGCGGCGAACAAATGGCAGCGGACGCCCCCCGGATTTCTTAACATATTGAATTGCAACGATGAATCGTCGCCGCTTCCGAAGCTGTAGTGCCACGCGGAGCGGCGCAGCGGCGGCGGAAGGCGCAGCTTCACCGCGCCTGCGACCGGGCAGGATCCTCGTTCCCCTTGCACAAGGGGATCCGGCCGTGGCCGTCGATCCCGGTCCGCTATGCTGCGGCGGGAACGCGTTGCGGGACCGCAAACGGAAGGCTGCGGGCCGGGCCGCGGAGCTTGACGCCGGGGCCAAAGAGAAAGGCCGGGGATCGTGCGATCCCCGGCCTTTCCGCAAGAAACCTGCAGGGGGCGGCGTGACGCCGCCCCGAGCATTCGCTCACCAGGTGATGAGGTACCAGCCGTAGTTCCAGGCCCAGCCGCCGTAGCCGATATAGCCCGTGCCCCAGCCCCAGTACCAGCCGTAGCTCCAGCCCCAGTCCGGATACCAGCCGTAGCCCCAGTCGTAGTACCAGCCGTAGCTCCAGCCCCAGTCGAAGTACCAGCCGTAGCCCCAGGCGTAGTACCAGCCGTAGCTCCAGCCCCAGTCGAAGTACCAGCCGTAGCCCCAGTCGACGTACCAGCCGTAGCCCCAGTCGTAGTACCAGCCGTAGCCCCAGCCCCAGTCGAAGTACCAGCCGTAGCCCCAGTCGACGTACCAGCCGTAGCCCCAGTCGTAGTACCAGCCGTAGCCCCAGCCCCAGCTGTAGTACCAGCCCCAGTACGAGTCGTAGAACCAGCCCCAGTCGACGTACCAGCCGTAGCCCCAGTCGTAGTACCAGCCGTAGCCCCAGTCGTAGTACCAGCCGTAGCTCCAGCCCCAGTCGAAGTACCAGCCGTAGCCCCAGTCGACGTACCAGCCGTAGCCCCAGTCGTAGTACCAGCCGTAGCCCCAGCCCCAGTCGAGGTACCAGCCGTAGCCCCAGTCAACGTACCAGCCGTAGCCCCAGCCCCAGTCGAGATACCAGCCGTAGCCCCAGTCATAGTACCAGCCGTAGCCCCAGCCCCAGTCGAAGTACCAGCCGACATCCCAGCCGATGTACCAGTAGTGCCAGCCCCAGGCGCTGCTGCCCGTCCCGTAGTAATAGCCGTAATGCCAGTAGCTGCCCCAGGCATCGGCGGTGACCGTCCAGGAGTCGTCAACGGCAACCGCCCACGAATCGGCGGTGACCGTCCAGGACTCGTCCGCGGTCCTCACGCTCTGCTCGACCATGCTCGCTCCCTTGCGTCGTTCACACCGCAATCGGCCTCGAGGCCGGCCGCGGATGAGCGCTCGTTCGCGTCAACGAGCGCCGCTGATTCAAAATGGAGCGAAAGGTCAAGCAGAAGCAAGAAAATGCGAAGTGTATCGGGCCGGTTCTACTAACCTGTTGTCAAACCGAGAAAATCGCTTCTTCCGACCCGGCCTTGTAGTGCCACAGACGGCCCCGATGGCGAGGATCGGGCGGTATGCGCGCTGCCCGGGCGCGTGGACCGGTCGCGCGCACTGCCGGGTGCCGGCACGATTTCGGCGCGTCGGTCTGCCTGTCAGGGCGGTCGGCGTCGGTTGACGGGAGCCGGCGGCGATGGGAAACCGGGGCGCCGTGCCGGCCCGTCGCGGCGCCCGACCGCCGCCCGACAACCCCGGAGCATCCGACTTGACCATCCGCCTCCACATCGGCGACCTGCCCGATCTCGCCCGCTATCCCGGCGCTGTCGCGATCGACACCGAAACGATGGGGTTGCGCCCGGCGCGCGACCGGCTCTGCGTCGTCCAGCTCTCGCCCGGCAACGGCACCGTCGACGTCGTGCAGATCCGTCAGGACCAGCGCGAGGCGCCCAATCTCGTCCGCCTGCTCGCCGATCCGGACCGGGAGAAGATCTTCCACTACGCCCGCTTCGACGTGGCGGTGCTGAGGCATGCCTTCGGCGTGGTGACGGGGCCGCTGTTCTGCACGAAGATCGCGTCCCGCCTGGTGCGCACCTACACCGACCGCCACGGGCTCAAGGACCTGACGCGCGAGGTGCTGGGCATCGAGCTCAACAAGCAGCAGCAATCCTCCGACTGGGGCGCTGCGACGCTTTCGGGCCCGCAGCTCGAATACGCCGCCTCGGACGTTCTGCATCTGCATGCGCTGAGGGATGCGCTCACCGAGCGGCTGCGGCGCGAGCGCCGCCTCCACCTCGCGCAGGCATGCTTTGCGTTCCTCGGCACGCGCGCGGAGCTCGACCTGCTCGGTTGGGAGGACACCGACATCTTCTCCCACAGCTGAGAAGGCGGCCGGCTCGGCCGGTTCGCCGCCGGGGTCGCGCCATCAAATCACCACACCGGACCCGATAAGGCCGAGGCGAGGTCGAACGACTTGCACGCAGACGCCACCATCGCCGGCCAGCACGGCGCAGCGGAACGCAGAACCGCGACGGAGATTCGGCGCAGGCTGCAGGTCTTCCGCGCGGCTCGGCGCCACTCCCGGCTGGTGCGCACGCTTCGCCGCGGCCTGCCCGTTGCCGGCGTGCTGGCGATCGTCGCACTCGCCGTCGCGAGCCGGGTGGCCGCCCCGGTCGACTTCGATTTCTCGGTGGCGCGCACCACCGTCACGCGCAATTCCGTGGTGATGGAGAACCCGCGACTGTCGGGCTTCGACCGCTCCATGCGGGAGTACACCGTGAGGGCCGACCGGGCGACGCAGCTCCTCTCGGCGCCGGACGAGGTGCAACTCGAGCGGATTTCCGCCAACCTCAAGCTCCCCGGCCGCGGCAGCGCCGACATCGAAGCGGGCGGCGGCGCGTTCAACAACGGCGAGGGAACGCTCAATCTGCACGGGGGTGTCGACGTCGCCTCGACCGAAGGCTACTCAATGCGGATGGCCGGCGCCGAGATCGACATGAAGGCGGGCACCCTCGTCTCGCCCTCCGCGGTCAGGATCCTGTACCAGGACAGCGAGACGACGGCGAACCGCCTGAGCGTTTCGGAAGGCGGCAAGATCATCGTTCTGGAAGAGCAGGTCAAAACCTTGATGATGCCGCCGAAACGGGCCAGGCCGTCAACGGAAGCGCCGCCTGCAGGGCAGGCCGCGGGGGAGGAGCACTGATGATCCTGTTGCAGCGTGCCTTCATCGCCGTTGCGGTGACGGTGCTCACCGGCATTGCGGCCGGTTCGGCGTCGGCGCAGGGCTTCGGCGAGGCCTTCACCGGCCTGTCGACGGATTCCGACCAGCCGATCCAGATCGAGGCCGACCGCCTCGAGGTCAGGGATGCCGAGAAGATCGCCATCTACAAGGGCAACGTGCGCGTTCTGCAGGGCGCGACCGTCCTGAAGACGGCGGAGATGCGGGTCTTCTATACCGGCCAGGCGGTGGGCGGCGGACAGGGCGGAGCCGGCGGCGCGGCCGGCGCGGCGCCGGGGTCCAGCATCGACCGGATCGAGGCGAGCGGCGGCGTCGTCGTCCAGTCGGACACGCAGACCGCGACCGGCGAGCGCGCGGTGTTCGAGATGGCGACCGACATGATCACGCTCACCGGGAACGTCGTGCTGACCGAGAACGACAACGTCGTTCGCGGCGAGCGGCTGGTCGTCAACCTGAAGACCAAGGAGGCGAGGGTCGAAGGCGGCCGCGTCCAGACCATCCTCGCCCCGTCGCAGGCGCCGGGCCGGCCCCGTTGACGACGGCGCTCCGCGAGGTGTCCGGCGCGGGCTCCGGCGTCGGCCAGAGGGGCGCCCGGCAGCGCCAGACGATCTGGCGCCGGCTGGCCGCGCGGCTTCGCCACCGCGCCTCGCCGGAGGCGCTGGGCTCGGCGGTGATCGAGGCGCCTCCGATCGACGGCGCGCAGGGCTGGCTGGTCGCGCGCGGGCTGCGGCGGAGCTTCAAGGGAAGGGTCGTGGTGGAGGACGTCTCGCTTGCCGTGCGGCAGGGCGAGGCGGTCGGGCTGCTCGGCCCGAACGGGGCCGGCAAGACGACCGTCTTCTACATGATCACCGGGCTGATCCGTGCCGAGGGCGGCCGAATCGAGCTCGACGGCTACGACATCACCGGCCTGCCGATGTACCAGCGGGCGCGGCTCGGCATCGGGTACCTGCCGCAGGAGGCCTCGATCTTCCGCGGCCTCTCCGTGGAGGACAACATCCGCGCCGTGCTCGAGATCGTCGAGCCCAACCGCCGCCGCCGCGAGGCCGAACTCGACGCGCTGCTCGCCGAATTCCACATCGGGCACCTCCGGAAATCCCCGTCCATCGCGCTCTCCGGGGGCGAGCGCAGGCGCTGCGAGATCGCCCGCGCGCTCGCCAGCCGGCCGGCATTTATCCTGCTCGACGAGCCGTTCGCAGGGATCGACCCGATCGCCGTCGGCGAGATCCAGGCGCTGGTGCGCCACCTCACCCGGCGCGGCATCGGCGTGCTGATCACCGACCACAATGTCCGCGAGACGCTCGGCCTCATCGACCGGGCCTACATCATCCATTCCGGCCATGTCCTGACCGAGGGTCGTCCGGACGAGATCATCGCGGACCCCGACGTCCGCCGCGTATATCTGGGCGAGCAGTTCCGCCTTTGACTCGTTCCGCGGCCCGGTTATGCTGCTCTGCAACAACCGGCCGGGATGGCTAACGGGGCCGGGTAAACCGGGGCGTTCGCGTCATGGCTCTATCGGCGAAGCTGCAGCTCAGGCAGAGTCAGTCGCTCGTCATCACGCCGCAGCTGATGCAGGCGATCCGGCTCCTGCAGATGTCGGGGCTGGAGCTCGACCGGTTCATCGAGGCTGAGCTGGAGCAGAACCCCCTTCTCGAACGGGAAGAGGGCGAGATGGACGGCTTCGAGCAGCAGGATCCGCTTGCGGAACGCGCCGCCGACGACGAGCAGGCGAGCGGCGAGCCGGTCGATCCCTACGAGGGAAACGATGAGGAGGGCGCCGGCCCGTCCTGGGACAGCGCGCGCCTCCAGCCGGCCGGGCACGGCGAGTTCCCGGGCATCGAGGACCGGCTCGCGGCGGAGGAGAGCCTGGAGGCTTTGCTCGAGCGCCAGATCGACAATACCATCGCCGATCCGACGGATCGCTTCATCGCACGCGTTCTCGTCGGGCGGCTGGACCAGGCCGGCTACCTGGTCGCCGATCTGGCTGCGCTCGCCGTCGAGCTCGCCGTCCCCGAGGCGCGGATCGAGGCCGTCCTCGGCCGCTGCCAGACGTTCGAGCCGACCGGCGTGTTCGCGCGGTCGCTGCGCGAATGCCTGGCCCTGCAGCTCGTCGAGAAGAACCGCCTCGACCCGGCGATGCAGGCGCTCCTCGCCAACCTCGACCTGCTCGCGAGCCGCAACCTGGCGGCGCTCCGGCTCGCCTGCGGGGTCGACGCCGAGGACCTTGCGGAGATGATCGCCGAGATACGCGCGCTTCACCCCAAGCCGGGCGCCGACTACTCGTCGGAGCCGGTCGCGACCCTCATTCCCGACGTTCTCGTCCGCCGCGCCCCCGCCGGCGGCTGGCAGGTGGAGCTCAACGAAGCCACGCTTCCGCGGGTTCTCGTCGACCGGACGAGCTATGCGGCGTTCACCCGGAAGGGCGACGAGCAGAGCCGCCGGTTCGTCACCGACTGCCTGCAGAAGGCGAACTGGCTGGTACGCAGCCTCGACCAGCGCTCCCGCACGATCCTCAAGGTCGCCACCGAGATCGTCCGCCAGCAGGACGGCTTTCTCGTGCATGGGGTATGTGCGCTGAGGCCGCTCAATCTGCGCATGGTCGCCGATGCGGTGGGCGTGCACGAATCGACCGTGAGCCGCGCGATCGCGGGCAAGACCATGGCGACCCCGCGCGGCATCTTCGAGCTGAAGTTCTTCTTCTCCACCGCGCTGCCGGCGAGCGGCGGCGGCGAGGCGCACTCCGCCGAGGCCGTGAAGCACCGAATCCGGGCCCTCATCGCGGGCGAACGCCCCGACGCCGTGCTGTCGGACGACGCGATCGTGGACGTCCTGGAGAAGGACGGGATCGAGCTGGCGCGGCGGACCGTTGCGAAGTACCGCGAAATGATGGGGATCCCGTCATCGGTCCAGCGGCGCCGGGAGAAGCGCGCGAATCTCGCTTCCTGATCCGCGGGGAGGTCCGGCCGCCGGCCGATTGACTCCCCCCTGCCGCGCGCGTACACGTCCGCCCCGCATCGGGGGCCGTCAGCGCGCAAGTCCGGTCGCCACACTCGACGCAACGGATGCTAGGACAACATGGCGCTGAAGATTTCCGGCAAGAACTTCGATATCGGCCAGGCGCTCAGGACCCGCATCGAGACAGAGCTGAACGACGCGGTGGACAAGTATTTCGACGGCGGCTTCTCCGGTCACCTGGCGATCGGCAAGAGCGGCCGGATCTTCGAGACGGAATGCGCGATCCACCTCGACACCGGCATCGTCTTCGAGGCGCGGGGCGAGGCCCCGGACGCGAATGCGAGTTTCGATCAGGCCTGCGCGCGCCTGGAGAAGCGCCTGCGCCGCTACAAGCGCCGCCTGAAGGCCCACAAGAGGAATGCACCGCAGGGCGAGGCGGCCGAAGCGGCTTCGTTCGTCCTTGCCGCGCCGCCCGAGGAAGAGGAGATCGCTGAGGATTACGCGCCGGCGATCGTGGCGGAGATGCGCACCGCGGTCCGTACGCTCTCGGTCAGCGCCGCGGTCATGGAGCTCGACCGGGTCGATGCTCCGGTCATCGTGTTCCGCAACCAGACCCATGGCGGGATCAACGTCGTCTATCGGCGCGCCGACGGGCATTTCGGCTGGATCGATCCGGCCCTCAACGAGCGCATGGCGCCGGGCGCGGAAGAGCGCTGACGGCGAAGCGGGCTTGCAAGCCGCCGACGCTCATACAAAGGTAGCTTCATGGATCTGAGCGATCTTCTGTCACCTGATTCGGTGCTTCCTGCGCTCAAGGCGCAGAGCAAGAAGCAGGTGATCCAGGATCTCTGCGAGAAGGCGTCCCGGGTCACCGGGCTGCCCGAGCGGGAAATATTCGAGACGATCCTGCAGCGCGAGCGTCTCGGATCGACGGGCGTCGGCCACGGCGTGGCCATCCCGCACGGCAAGCTGGCGCAGATCGAGCGGCTGACGGGGGTCTTCGCGCGTCTCGCGCGGCCGGTCGATTTCGACGCGATCGACGAGCAGCCGGTCGATCTCGTCTTCCTTCTTCTCGCGCCGGAGAGTGCCGGCGCCGACCATCTGAAGGCGCTCGCACGCATCGCGCGCGTGCTCCGCGACCCGGCCTTCGCCCAGAAGCTGCGCGGCACGACCGATCCGAAGGCGCTCTATGCGCTGCTGATCAACCCCTCGCTCGAAACGAACGCCGCCTGACGGCGCGGCCGGCGGCGCCCGGCTCGAGGGGCGCCGCGCTCCTTCATCTTTCAGTGGACGCTGACCGTTTCCAGATCGTTCTCGCTCGCATTGGCGAGCGCCGCGGCGCGCGTGTCGGTCAGCATGATCGGCTTGCCTTCCGCGCTGATGAGCGCCCACAGCTTGATGCCGGGCTCCAGTTCGGGCGCCTGCGGGAAGATGCGGTGCACGTCTTCCGAGCGCAGCGGGCGCAGATAGGCGATCTCGCCGCCGCCGAGCCGCTCGAACACCTCGGGCGGCATTACCTTGGACACGTTCTCTGCCATTGATGGTGCTCCTTGTTCGTGCTCAGTCGCGCGAGGCGATGCGGATCTTGCGGGCCGAGCGCTCCGGATCGGGCCTGACGAGCTCGATCGCGAGGAGGCCGTCCTTCAGGTCCGCGCCCACGACATCCATCCCGTCGGCGAGAACGAATGTACGCTGGAACTGGCGCGCCGCGATTCCGCGATGGAGATAGTCGCGCTCGCTTTCCTCGGCCTGGCGGCCGCGGATCACGAGCTCGTTCTCCTCCAGCGTGATGTCGATGTCCTCCGTTCCGAACCCGGCCACGGCGAGCGTGATCACGAGGCGGGCGGAGGCGCCCTCCGTGGCGGGGATCCGCTCGACATTGTACGGCGGGTACCCGTCCGATCCGCTCTTCGACACGCGGTCGAAGAGCCTTTCCACGTCGTCGAACCCGACGAGGAACGGGCTCGAGAAGGGCGTCATGCGCGTCATTCGCAAAGTCCTCAACTTAAGCGACTTCGCCGCCCGGACCCTGTCGGCATCCGGTCCTGCTTGCTCATGAATATGGGCTTCGCGGGAAACCGCTTCAAGCGAGAGTGGAGGATGTCCGGGCAGGCGAAGCGTCCGGACGCCGCGCGCCCGCGCTCACGCGATCGCGTCCATCGCCTCGTCGGACAGGCTCGCCGGGACGATGGTCATCGGAACCGGGAAGGTGCCCGAGCCCTTGGCCGCGATGGAGGTCACGAGCGGGCCGGGCCCTTCGGTGCCCGCGCCGGCGGCGAGCACGAGGATGGCGATGTCCTCGTCGTCCTCGATGAGCTTGACGATCTCCTCGGCGCGCTTGCCCTCGCGGATGACGAGCTCCGGCTCGATGTTGGAGACGTCGCGGCCCTTGGCGGCGAAGCGGCCGAGCACGGTCTGCGCCTTCTCCATCGCTTCGGCGCGCATGATGTCCTCGACGCCCAGCCAATGCTGCGGCCCTTCCGGCTCGATCACGTAGAGGAGGACCAGCGCGCCGCCGGTGCGCTGCGCGCGCTTGGCGGCATAGACCAGCGCCCGCACGCATTCCGGCGTGTCGTCGACGACCACGAGGAACTTGCGCCTGTGCCCTTCCTCGAGCGCGCGCCGGGGCTTCATCATGGGCTCATCGTGCCATCGGGTCAGCCGGCCGGCAAGCCGGCGCGGACGGTGCGGAGCAGGCCCACCACGTCCTTCACCTCGTCCATGATCGGGACAGCGATCGCCGATGCCCGTTCGGCGCCGTCGGCGAGCACGCCGTCGATATAGCCCGGATCGTCCATCATCCTGCGCATCTCGGCGGCAATCGGCCCGAGCCTCTCCACCGCGAGGTCCGAGAGGGCCGGCTTGAAGGTGGAGAACTGCGCGCCCGAGAACTCGCGCAGGACGCTTTCCTTCGTCATCCCCGCGAGCGCGGCATAGATGCCGACGAGGTTGTCGGCCTCCGGCCGGCCGGCGAGCCCGGCGGTTTCCGATGGCAGCGGCTCGGGGTCGGTGCGCGCCTTGCGGAACTTCTGCGCGATCGCCTCGGCGTCGTCGGTGAGGTTGATGCGCGAGAGATCCGAGGCGTCGGACTTCGACATCTTCTTGGAGCCGTCGCGCAGGCTCATGACGCGGGTCGCCGGCCCGGTGATCATCGGCTCCGGCAGCGGGAAGAAGGCGTCGCCGTGCCCGTGCGCTGCGATCGCCGCCGCGAAATCGTTGTTGAACTTCTGCGCGATGTCGCGGGCAAGCTCCAGGTGCTGCTTCTGGTCCTCGCCGACGGGAACGTGGGTGGCGCGGTAGGCCAGAATGTCGGCCGCCATCAGGTTCGGATAGGCGTAGAGCCCGACCGACGCGTTCTCGCGGTCCTTGCCGGCCTTCTCCTTGAACTGCGTCATGCGGTTCAGCCAGCCGAGGCGGGCCACGCAGTTGAAGACCCAGGCGAGCTCGGCGTGGGCGTGCACCTGGCTCTGGTTGAAGATGATGGACCGCTTCGGGTCGAGCCCGCAAGCGAGGTAGGCGGCCGTCACCTGGCGGATGTTGCCGACGAGCTCGCCCGGATCCTGGAACACGGTGATCGCGTGCAGGTCGACCACGCAATAGATGCAGGAATGCGTCTCCTGCATGGCGATCCAGTTCACCATCGCGCCGAGATAGTTTCCGAGATGCAGCGTGTGCGTCGGCTGCATGCCGGAGAAGACGCGCTCGGGGAACTGGGTCATGGCGGATCGATCTGGGCTGGTCAGGCGCGCCTTATGGCCAAAGCCGGCAGGCGGCGCAAGGCTCAGCGGCGCCGGAGATTTCGCGCGAAGGAGCGAAAGTCCGCCGCGCCCGTGAGCTGCGCGGCTGCGAAGTAGAAGAGCGCGCCGCCGCCGACCAGGACGACCAGCGCGCCCGCCTGCTTCGCCAGTCCCGCGTCCGGTCGGAACGCCCCGCCGAAGACGCGCGACCCCGCATAGATCGCGGCCGCGAAGACGACGAGCGTCAGGACGAGCCGCGGCAGGCGCTTCAGGAGCATCTCGTCGACCGCGAACTGGCCTCGGCGGCGCAGCGTGAAGAGCAGGAGCCCGGCATTCACCCAGCCGGCGACCGATTCCGCCGTGGCGATGCCGGCCTCGGCCATCCGCGGGAAGAGGGTGAGGGCGAGGGTGACGTTCACCATCACGGCGGTCGCCGCGAAATACATCGGCGTGCGCGTGTCCTCCCGCGCGAAGAACCCCGGCGTGAAGACCTTGATCATCACGAAGGCGGGCAGCCCGAGCCCGTATATGCCGAGCGCGCGGGCAGTCGAGGCGGTCGTCTCGGGCGTGAAGGCGCCGCGCTCGAAGAGCACCCTGATGATCTCCTCCGGTACGACGACGAGGGCGGTTGCGGCCGGCAGCGTCAGGAACAGCGCGAACTCGAGCGCCCGGTTCTGCGTGTGCACCGCCTCGCGCAGGTGGCCGGCCTTGAGCGTGCGGGCGAGCTCCGGGAGCAGGACGACCCCGATCGCGATGCCGATCACGCCGAGCGGCAGCTGGTAGATCCGGTCCGCGAACTGGAGCACGGCGATCGCGCCGTCCTTGGTGGAGGCGATGATCTGGCCGATGAAGAGGTTGATCTGGGTGATGCCGCCGGCGAGCGCGGCCGGCCCCATCAGCCAGAGCAGGCGCTTGACCGAAGGCGTGAGCCGCGGCAGGCGCGGGCGCACGCTGAAGCCGATGCGGCGGGCGGCGACCGACACCATCACGAGCTGCGCCACGCCGGCCACGAGCACCGACCAGCTCAGCACGCGCCCCACGTCCGCCCCGTCCATTCCCCGCCAGATCGCGAAGGCGAGGCCGGCTATGGTGACGACGTTGAGGAGCGTCGGCGCGAGCGCGGCCACGAAGAAGCGGCGATGGGCGTTCAGCACGCCGCTCACCATGGCGGTCAGCGACATGCAGACGAGGTAGGGGAACATCACGCGGAAGAGCTCGACGGTCAGGTCGAACTTCGCCGCGTCGCTGCGGAATCCGGGCGCGATCCCGGCCACGATGAGCGGGGTCGCGATCATGACCACGGCCGTCAGGGCGGCGAGCACCAGCACGAGCGCGGCGAGCACCTCCTCCGCGAAGCGGCGCGCGGCATCCTCGCCTTCGCCTTCGAGCGTGCGGGCGAAGAGCGGGATGAAGGCCGCGTTGAACGCGCCCTCGGCGAGCAGCCGCCGGAAGAGGTTCGGAAACCGGAACGCCGCGTAGAACGCGTCGGCGACCGGGCCGGCGCCGAGCGCGGCCGCCACCATCATCTCCCGGACGAAGCCGAGCAGACGGCTGGCGAGCGTCGCCCCGCCGACGCTCAAGAACTTCGTGGCGAGGCTCACGAGGCCCTGATCTCCGGTGCCGCGGGCGTCTCGTCGGCTCCGATCGCCTCGAGCAGGCGCCGCCTGATCCGGGTCTGGCGCGCCTTGGCGGTGACCTGGTGGCCGACGAGGTCGGTCACGTAGAAGGTGTCGACGACGCGCTCCCCGAAGGTCGCGATGTGGGCGGAGGCGATGTCGAGGTTGAGCTCGGCGATGCCGTGGGTGAGGTCGTAGAGCAGCCCGGACCTGTCCAGGCACTCGACCTCGATGACCGTGAAGCGGTCGGAGAGCTCGTTCGTCACCCTGACCTGCGGCTCGATGACGAAGGCGTCGCGCCGCCGGCTCTTGCGGCGCTTCCGCGCGAGCGCATCGGAGAGCCGCAGCCGGCCCTGCAGGGCCTGCTCCATCGTCGCCACGATCCGCTCGCCCCGCCGCCGCTCGTCGGCGTCGGTGTCGAAGGCGCGCGAGACCACGATGGTATCGAGCGCGCGCCCGTCCATGGTCGTGTAGATCTGCGCGTCCACGATGTTGGCGTCGGCCGCGGCGCAGGCACCCGCCATCAGCGACAGGATGCGCGGGTGGTCCGGTGTGAGGATGGTGATCTCGGTCGCGCCCTCGAACGCCATCGGGCGGATTTCGGCCGAGAAGTGCCGCGCGTCCCGGTCGGCGGACCGGATGAGCTCGGCCTGCCGGACCTGGCGCTCCTCGTCGACGCGGATCCAGTAGGCCGGATAATGGAGCGCGAGGAGGCGCTCCCGCTCGGTGTCGGGCCAGTGCGACAGGCGCGCCGAGAGCGCGGCCTGCGCCTCGGCCACCTTGGCGCCCCGCGTCTCGCGGCCGAGGCCGCCGGTCAGCACCGCCTCGGTCTCGAAGTAGAGCGTGCGCAGCAGCTGCCCCTTCCAGCCGTTCCAGACGCCCGGGCCGACCGCCCGGATGTCGCAGACGGTGAGCACCAGGAGCAGGTTCAGCCGCTCCATGGACTGCACGATGTTCGCGAAGTCGAGGATCGTGCGCCGGTCGGCGAGATCGCGCGACTGGGCGATCCGCGACATCGTGAGATGCTGCTCGATGAGCCAGGCGACGAGCTCCGTCTGCGCGGCGGAGAGACCGAGGCGGGGGCAGACCCGGCGCGCCACCCGCGCCCCGGCGATCGAATGGTCCTCCGGCCGGCCCTTCGCGATGTCGTGCAGGAACAGCGTCACGTAGAGGAGCGTCAGGTCCTTGAATTTCGGCAGGAGCTCGTTGGAAAGCGGGTGCTCGGTGGCGATCCGGCCGAGCTGGAGGTCGGCCAGCGCGCCGACGGCGCGGATCAGGTGCTCGTCCACCGTGTAGTGGTGGTACATGTTGAACTGCATCATCGCGACGATGCGGCCGAATTCCGGCACGAACCGCCCCAACACGCCCGCCTCGTTCATCTGCCGGAGCACCAGCTCGTTGCGCTCCGGCGTCCGCAGGATCTCCAGGAACAGCCGGTTCGCCTCGGGGTCCTGCTGGACCGTGCGCCCGATCCGCCGCAGCGAGCGCGTGATGAGCCGCGTCGCCTCGGGGTGGAGCGGAAGATCGTGGGTGCCGGCGAGCGCGAAGATCCGCATCATGTTGACCGGGTCGCGCTCGAAGGCGTCCGGGCTCGCGACGTTGATGCGGTCGTTCTCAATGACGAAATCGCCCGCCTTCGGCAGCACCCGCCGGCGGGCTGTCAGCCCGCGCAGGAAGCGGTTCAGCCGCGGCGCCATCTTCTCCTGGCGCGCCTCGAGCGCGGCGCACACGATCCGCGTGAGGTCGCCGACGTCCTTGGCCACCAGGAAGTAATGCTTCATGAAGCGCTCGACCGCCTCTAGCCCGGGGTGGCGCTGATAGCCGAGCCTGCGCGCGAGCTCGGGCTGGACGTCGAAGGACAGGCGCTCCTCGGCCCGCCCGGCCAGGAAGTGCAGATGGCAGCGGACGGCCCACAGGAAGTCGTCGCACTTCCGGAAGAGACGCAGCTCCGACCGGCTGAGGAGTCCGGCTTCCGACAGCGCCTGCTCCGAGGGCAGCCGGTAGGTGTAGCGGGCGATCCAGAACAGCGTCTGGAGATCGCGCAGGCCGCCCTTGCCGTCCTTCACGTTCGGCTCGACGAGGTAGCGCGAGGCGCCGACGCGCTCGTGGCGCTGGTCGCGCTCGGCGAGCTTGGCGGCGATGAACGCGGAGGCGGTGCCGGCGACCACCTCGGCGTCGAAGCGCTTCACGAGGTCGTCGAAGAGTTCCCGGTCGCCGCAGACGTGGCGCGCCTCGAGCACCGCGGTGCGGATCGTCATGTCGTCGCGCGCCGCCTTCAGCGTCTCGGAGACGGTGCGGGTCGCGTGCCCGACGGTCAGCCCGAGGTCCCAGAGCATGTAGAGCAGGTACTCGGTGACGCTCTCCGACCAGGCGGTCTGCTTGTACGGGAAGAGGAAGAGCAGGTCGATGTCGGAGAAGGGAGCGAGCGTCGCCCGGCCGTAGCCGCCGACCGCCACCAGCGACAGGCGCTCCGCCGAGGACGGGTTGCTGACCCGGAAGACGCGGCCGGTGGCGAAGGTGTAGAGCGCCCCGATCACGACGTCGGTGAGCGCGCTGAGCCGCTCGGCGCATTCGCGCCCGCCATTGTCGGCATCGAGATCGCGGCGGATCGCCTGACGGCCTTCCAGCAACGTCGCCTTGAGCAGGTCGAGCACGGCGCGCCGCGCATCGGGCGATTCGCCGCCGTGCTTCCAGGCGATCTCGTCGAGCGCGCCGCTCAGCGCCTGCGGGTCGATCGGGCTTTCCGCCTGCCGGATTCGGTTCACGTCTCTCGATCCGCTGGTCGCTTCACGCGCCTCCGATACCACGCCCGCTTCGCCGCTGCCTATTCCTCCCGGCTGCGGCGCAGGCGCTTCAGGTCGTAGAGGCGTTCCAGCGCCTCGCGCGGCGTGAGGGCGTCGGGATCGAGTGTGTCGATCGCAATGAGGGCCGGATCGGGTGGAGGAGGTTCGGCCGGCGGGGCGGCGAACAGCGGAAGCTCGTCCACGACCGCCGGTCCGCGCCGACCGGCATTCCGCTCCAGGCCGCGCAGGACCTCGCGGGCGCGGGCGATCACCGGGGCGGGCAGGCCGGCGAGCTTGGCGACCTGGATGCCGTAGGAGCGGTCGGCGGCGCCGGGCACGATCTCGTGCAGGAACACCACCTCCCCCTTCCATTCGCGCACCTTCATGGTGGCGTTCCTGAGCCGCGGCAGGCGGGCGGCGAGCTGCGTCAGCTCGTGATAATGGGTGGCAAAGAGGGTGCGGCAGCGGTTCGTCTCGTGCAGGTGCTCGATCGCCGCCCAGGCGATCGACAGCCCGTCATAGGTGGCCGTGCCGCGCCCGATCTCGTCGAGGATGACCAGCGCGCGCTCGCCGGCCTGGTTCAGGATCGCCGCCGTCTCGACCATCTCGACCATGAAGGTCGAGCGGCCGCGGGCGAGGTCGTCGGCCGCGCCGACCCGGGAGAAGAGCTGGTCAACGACGCCGATCCGCGCTTCCGCGGCGGGCACGAAGGACCCGGTCTGCGCGAGGATCGCGATCAGCGCGTTCTGGCGCAGGAAAGTCGACTTGCCGGCCATGTTCGGGCCGGTGAGGAGCCAGATGCTGCCCTCGCTCCCGCTCTCGGAGCCGAGCGTGCAGTCGTTGCCGACGAAGGTCTCGCCCGTCCGGCGCAGGACCTGCTCGACGACCGGATGGCGGCCGCCCCTGATGGCGAAGGCGAGGCCGTCGTCGACCCGCGGGCGCACGTAGCCCTCGGCCTCCGCGAGCTCGGCGAAGCCGGCGGCGACGTCCAGTTCCGCGAGCGCCTGCGCCGCACGGCGGATCGGCGCCTCCACGGCGGTGACGCTGGCGGCAAGGTCGTCGAACACGGCGAGCTCGAGGCCGAGCGCCCGCTCGGCGGCGCTCGCGATGCGCTGCTCCAGCTCGCCGAGCTCGAGCGTGGAGAACCGCATCGCGCTGGCGAGCGACTGGCGGTGGACGAACCGGATCGCCTCGCAGTCCGACAGCGCCCGCGCCTGGCTCGCGTTCACCTCGACGAAATAGCCGAGCACGTTGTTGTGCCGGATGCGCAGCGTGCGGAGGCCGGTCGTCTCGGCGTAGCGCGCCTGCAGCGCGGCGACGACGCGGCGGCTCTCGTCGCGCAGGCCGCGCGCCTCGTCGAGCTCGGCGGCCCAGCCCGGCCGCACGAAGCCGCCGTCCCGCTTCGAGAGCGGGAGCGCGTCCTCGAGTGCTGCGGCGATGGCCGTCGCGAGCGCCGCGGGCGCATCGCGGAGCCCGCGGCACGCCTCGCCGAGGAGGTCCGGCAGGGGCAGCGCGCCGCCGCCGAGGCGCGCGGCGGCCTCGCCTGCGGCGGCCAGACCGGCGCCGATCGCCGCGAGATCGCGCGGGCCGCCGCGGTCGAGCGCGAGCCGCGAGAGCGCGCGGAGCATGTCGGGCGCACCGGAGAGGAGCGCGCGCAGATCGGTGCGGAGCGCGGCGTCCTGGACCAGGTGGTCGACGGCGGAGAGGCGGCGGTCGATGGCGGCCGGGTCGCAGAGCGGATTGGAGAGGCGGTCGGCGAGAAGCCTCGACCCGCCCGCAGTGAGCGTCCGATCGATCGCGGCGAGGAGGCTTCCGGCCCGGCTGCCGGAGAGCGTGCGGAACAGCTCGAGATTGGCGCGCGTGGCGGCGTCGATGCGCAGCGCCTCGCGATCGCCGACCCGCCGCGGCGGCTCGATCGGCGGGCGGCGGGCGATCTGCGTCTTCTCGACATAGGACAGGACAGCCGCGCCGGCTGCGAGCTCCGGCCGCGTGAACGCGCCGAAGCTCTCCATCGTCGCCACCCCGAAGGCGGCGGCGAGGCGCTCCCCGGCGGTGGCGGGATCGAAGAAGGAGGCGGACAGCGGCGTCAGCGCGGCGCCCGCCTCCTCGACCGCGGCGAGCGAAGCGAGCCGGTCCGGCGCCAGCACCTCGCGCGGCTCGATGCGGGCGAGCATGGCGGCGAGCCCGCCCGGGCCGGCGCAGCCGATCCGGAACTCGCCGGTGGAGATGTCCACCCAGGCGAGCGCGTGGTCCTCGCGGTCGGGCGTGCTCGAAGGCACGGGCACGAGCGCGGCGAGGTAGTTGTTGCGGCCGGACTCGAGGAGATTGTCCTCCGTCAGCGTGCCCGGGGTGACCAAACGCGTGACCTCGCGCCGGACGACCGACTTCGCGCCGCGCCTCCGCGCCTCCGCCGGGTCCTCGACCTGCTCGCAGACCGCGACGCGATGGCCGAGGGCGATCAGCTTCTGGAGGTACTCGTCCGCGGCGTGGATCGGCACGCCGCACATCGGGATGTCGTCGCCCAGGTGCTTGCCGCGCTTGGTCAGCGTGATCCCGAGCGCGCGCGACGCCGTCACCGCATCGTCGAAGAAGAGTTCGTAGAAGTCGCCCATCCGGTAGAAGAGCAGGCAGTCCGGATTGGCGGCCCGGATCTCGACGTACTGCTCCATCATCGGCGTGATCCGCGCGGGCGCGGCGGCTTCGCCGGCGGCCTCCGTCGCGGTCGGGTCGGGCCTCTCGTTCATCCGGCCGACGGTAGCAGCGGCGGCCGGCAAGGGCCAGAAACGCCCGGGCGTCGCGCACACGAAAGTATGGCCGGCGGCGGCTTGCGGGCCGGGCGCGGCGGCTGTACTCCCGGCGGGTGGAAGGGAGAGTGGCATGGACAGCGACACGATCCTCGAACGCCGTCGGCTGAGGCGCCGGGCGTCCTTCTGGCGCATCGCCGCCTTCGTGATCCTGGCCGCGGCCGGCTTCGTGCTCTTCATGGGCAACGGCGAGCGCGGCTTCGGCCGGTTCGGCGGCCCCGTCCGCGGCGAGGTTGCCCGGATCGACGTCGACGGCTTCATCCCGACCCGGCCGGACGTGATCGACCGGATCCGGCGCGCAAGCGAGTCCGCGCGCGTCAGGGCCATTCTCCTTCGGATCGATTCCCCGGGCGGGGCGGCCGCCGGCGGGGAAGCGCTCTACCGCGCCGTGCGCGAGGCGGCGTCGAAGAAGCCGGTGGTCGCCATGATCGACGGGCTCGGGACGTCGGCCGCCTACATGACGGCGATCGGCGCGGACCGCATCGTGGCCGCGGAAAGCGCGATCACCGGCTCGATCGGCGTCATCTTCCAGTACGCCCATTTCGAGGAGCTGATCGCCCGCCTCGGCGCGCAGTACGAGGAGGTCAAGAGCGCGCCGCTGAAGGGCCAGCCGTCGCCGTTCACGGAGACCACGCCGGAAGCGCGCGAGATGCTGCAGGCGGTCGTCGGGTCAACCTACGATTGGTTCGTCGGGCTGGTGGCGGAACGGCGCGGCTTCGCGCCCGAGGAGGCGCGCCGCCTGTCGGACGGCAGCATCTACACGGGCCGCCAGGCGCTCGACATGCGGCTCGTCGACGAGGTCGGCGGCGAGCGGGAGGCGCGGGCCTGGCTCGCGGCGCAGCGGCAGGTCTCGGACGATCTGCCGGCGGTCGACTGGAAGAAGCGGGACTACGGCTTCCCGTTCTTCGGCGCGGACGGCGCGGGCGCGCTCGCGATCCTGGCGCGGCTCGCCGGCGTCGACACCGCCCTCCTGCCGGCGGCGAACGGAATTTTGCCGGCTCGACTTGCGATTGACGGGCTGCTGTCGGTTTGGCACGCTCCGGCTCCTTCAGGAACCCATCGCTAGGGGGCGGCGGTGATCAAGTCCGAACTCGTCGAGCGGATCGCCGCTCGCAATCCGCATTTGTACCAGCGGGACGTCGAGCATCTGGTGAACGCGATCCTCGAGGAGATCGTGACCGCATTGTCGCGCGGCGACCGCGTCGAGCTGCGCGGCTTCGGCGCCTTCTCGGTGAAGAACCGGCCGGCCCGGATCGGGCGGAACCCGCGCACGGGAGAGCAGGTTTCGGTGTCGGAGAAATACGTTCCGTTCTTCAAGACCGGCAAGGACATGCGGGAGCGGCTGAACGGCGGGGTCGACCCGGGCGAGTTCGAGGGGGACGAGGACTGACATGACGACGATCGGCACCATCCTGAAGTGGCTGATCCTGCTGCCGATCCTGGCCGCGGTGGCGCTGATCGCGGTCGCCAACGACCACATGGTGGCGGTCAATCTCAATCCGTTCGATCCGGCCGATCCGGTACTGCGGGTGGAGCTCGCGCTCTACCAGATCGCCTTCCTGTTCTTCGTGCTCGGCGCGCTCGCCGGCGGCTTCGTGATCTGGAACGGCCAGCGCCGCTATCGTCGCGAGGCGCGGCAGGTGCGCGACGACGCGGCGTTCTGGCGCGCCCGCGCCGAGCGGCAGGAGCGCGAGCAGACGCGGGCTCTCGCGACGACGACGCGCCCCTAGGCCGCTCGTGCGGTTCGTCTCCGCGCCCGAGGTCGTCGACCGGCTTCCCTTTCCCGCGCTCGTCGAACGGCTCCGCGAAGCCTTCGGCGCCGGCGCGGTCGTCCCGGTCCGGCACCATCATGCGATCGAGCGGCCGGGGGAGCCCGACGCCACGCTCCTCCTGATGCCGGCCTGGAGCGACTTCGCGCAGGAAGGGCTCGGCGACGGCCATATCGGCGTGAAGATCGTCGACGTGTTCCCCGGCAACGCGGTGCGCGGCATCCCGAGCGTCTCCGGACTGTACGTGCTGATGTCCGGCGACACCGGCGCGCCGCTCGCGGTGATCGACGGCCAGAGCCTCACGGCGAGGCGGACCGCGGCGGCCTCGGCGCTCGCCGCCACCTATCTGGCGCGGCCGGATTCGCGCCGGCTCCTGATGATCGGCGCCGGCGCGCTCGCGCCGAACCTCATCGAGGCGCACGCGGCGGTGCGGCCGATCGAGGAGGTGCTGATCTGGAACCGCAGCGCCGGTCGGGCCGCAGACCTCGCCGACGCGCTCGCCGGACGGCCCTTTTCCGTCGACGTGGTGACGGACCTGGAGGCGGCCGCCGGCCGCGCCGACGTCATCTCCTGCGCGACGCTCTCGAGCGCGCCGGTCGTGCGCGGCGCCTGGCTGCGGCCGGGCGTCCATCTCGATCTCGTCGGCGGCTTCACACCGGCGATGCGGGAGGCCGACGATGCCGCCGTCCGGGCGGCCCGGCTCTTCGTCGACACCCGGGCCGGCGCGCTCGAGGAGGCGGGCGACCTCGTCCAGCCGATGGCGGCGGGCATCATCGGCGAGGCGGACGTCGCGGCCGACCTCTTCGAGCTCTGCCGCGGCGAGGCGGAGGGGCGCCGGAGCGCGGCGGAGATCACGCTCTTCAAGTCGGTCGGAACGGCGCTGGAGGATCTGGCGGCGGCCATCGAGGTCGTGTCGGGACTGGAGCCGCCGGGCCGGGCGTAGCCGATCGGGCGTGCGCCCGCCCGATCCCAGACTGACCTCCACCGCGAGCCCGACGCCGGCGGGTGCCGCCGGGCGCGACGCCGTCGGGCGTCCGGCCGTGCCCGGGCTGGTGGCAGCGCCTCAATCCGACGCCCGGCCTTCGCCGAGGTGCAGGTAAGTCGGGTCGAAGGCCGCCGCGGCCTTCAGCGCCGGCCAGTCCAGGGCGGTGAACATCCCGCCCTTCAGCACGATCAGCCCGTCCGCGCGAAGATCCTGAATGACCCGGTTGGCATGGACGGCCGAGAGGCCCGTCGCGTCGGCCAGCTCGGTCTGGCTGATCGGCATCGGGCACGAATGATCGTCGGTGAGTCCGACCTCGCGCATGCGCACCAGGATCTCGCACATGATGTGGGCGATACGCTGGTAACCGTCCCGCCTGCCGACATTGACCACCCATTCCCGGAAGATGGAGGCGTCCACGAGGGTCGTGCGCCACAGCGCGGCAGCCAGCCCGGAATTGGAATCGCAGAGATCCCGAATGGCGTCGTGCGGAATGAAGCCGATGCGGCACGCGCTGACGGTGCCGAGGCTGCTGTCGAGCACCTTCAGATGCAGGCTCTGGAGGTCGGGCATGTCCCCGGGCATGTGGAAGGCCATGATCTGGCGCTTTCCGTCCCGCGTCATCTTGTAGGTCCTGGTGATGCCGCGCAGGATGACGCAGCTGCGGCCCGGCCGGTCTCCCTCGCGCGCGATGTCCTGGTTCGCCCTGATCTCCACCGACTGTATCGGCAGAGCAAGAACCGCGGCTCTCTCGTGATCGCTGAGCTCGAAGGAGCTTTGCAGCTTGCGTATCAGCGGGTGATCGGCCGGATTCCTGAATTGAGGCATCTTCGCGCTCCGTCGTGAGGCGGGAGCGCGGCTGTCTCTCAGCCATCAGGGCCCGTGTTCGTCTCCTGATGATGGTAGCAAGCTACCACGAAAGTTACCCGCAACCCTTCACATATATTAATTCCTGTTTCGGGCTTCCGGTTGATGGGCGTCGCGCCTGCACTCCGGCTGAATTGTTCCAATGCCGACGTTGGATTGCCGCAGGCGCCGGCGACGATCGGTGCTCGCGCCTTACGCACGGAGCGGGATCCGACGCGCCGCTATGTCCTCAATACGATCGGGTATCTATTCAGCGCGCTTCGACGGCTGTCCGATCTCGACGGCGACGCGAGCGCTGACGGCTGCCTCGACGACTTCCCCGGCGATTTCGTCGGCGGTCATGCCACAATTCGGGTAAACCCGGTGCAGGCGCTCACCCCATCGCTGAGCAGACAGGCATCCGTGGCTCTCGATGCCGTCGGCGACCAGTCGCCTGATCTCTTCGCGCACGAGGGCTTCGACGAGCGTGAAGTCGGGACTGGACATGGTCTGGCCTCGCTTTTTCTGGCCTTGCTTTCGGCAGCATTCTGCCATCCGGCAGCCTTCCTGCATTAACCTGCGATGATCCGGCAGCAGGAACGGAACGCCCCGTCATCTCGTCCTTCAGGCCGGTGTTCCAGGCGGGAAACAGCACGACCAGCCGCTCGAGGAGTCGATCCACCCGACATCGCTCGGGCTTGTTCCGGACTTTGGCGGGTCGGTTGCGCGCGTCGGCATGATTGGGGCGGTAATCCGGACCGGTGCGCCGCGAGCGCTGCCCCCCGGATGTGGGGTGTGGCAGTGCGTGGCCAGTGTTCAGGCGTAGCCGAGCTCGGACATGAGCCCGCCGGTGCGCCGGACGTATTCGACCGCAAGTCGGTCGTCCATCAGGCTGCGCCAGTCGCCCGCAATGCCCTTGCGGAAGAACGAGGTGCGATCCTCTTCTCCGCGCGGCCGGCCGCTCAGGCGCTCGAAATCCGCCGCCGACAGACAGGCCGAGATCGTGTCGTCGTCAGCGGCCACCTCGAAGAAGTTTAGCACCCGCCGCAAGGACCGGCGCGGCTCCGCGAGCAGATCCTCGTAGCGCACCTCGCAATACGGTGCCCCGACCGCCGCGAGCTCCGTCCGGATCGAGCGGATGCCCTTTGCCCACTCGCCGGCGAGCCTCAGGGCGAAACTCCCGAATTCGGGGAAGCGCGATGCGGCGCGCTCTCCGTGGATGCGGTGGACGTGGTGCCAGGAGGAGACGGCCTGGTCCCGCCCGTCGCGCACGATCTGCACGAAGCGCGCCTCCGGCAGCGCGGCGAGGAGCAGCCGGACCTCCTGGCCGTGGTTGGGATCCTTGTCGCCGACCCAGCGGACGGCAGGCCTGGAGCCGAGGTCCCGCAGCATGCGGCCGTCCAGGAAGGTGCGGTAGAGGGCGCGCACCTCCCGCGGCGTCATGTGCGGGTAGCCCCCTTTGCCGAA
Source organism: Faunimonas sp. B44 (assembly GCF_052655945.1). Taxonomy (NCBI): domain Bacteria; kingdom Pseudomonadati; phylum Pseudomonadota; class Alphaproteobacteria; order Hyphomicrobiales; family Afifellaceae; genus Faunimonas; species Faunimonas sp. B44. Next base: position 61,801 of record NZ_JBQYEX010000005.1, read on the forward strand.
GACGTCGGCACGCGCCTCCACGAAGCCGTCATACTCGCCGATCGACCGGGCGAGAGCGGTCGCGAACTGCTGGAAGCCGCCCTCGTTCCGGCAGATGATCGCAGGATGGCTGTCGAGGAGCGTCTGGAGCCAGGTCGTCCCCGACTTCTGCATGCCGAGGAGAAAGAAGCGCCCAGGCGTCTCGTGGTCCGCATGCATCGGTCGCACCGTCTCGAAACCGGACAGCTAGGAGAGCTGCTGCTGCTCCACAAGCCGTCCTCCCCCCGACGCCGGATGCACCGGACAGATCATCTGCTGCCTGCACCGGACAGATCGTGTGCTCCCTACACGGCCCGCCGCCATGACCTTGAACAATCGGCGGCAGCGGCGTATATGGGCTGCAACATCTCGAAGACAGATCGAGAGTGGGTCCCCCCGGGTCCCGCTCTTTTTTGTTATCTCAACCCAATCGAACCTGGCCTCGGACGGCCGGCGACGGAGCGGAATGGACACTCGCCGCCTGACGCGCGAGACGGGCCTCGAAGCCCGCATCGCCCATATCGTGGAGCCGATCGTCACGGATCTCGGCTATGAGCTGGTCCGTGTGAAGGTGACCAGCCAGAACGGCACGACGCTGCAGATCATGGCCGAGCGCCCCGACGGCACGATGGCCGTCGAGGATTGCGAGACGATCAGCCGGAACGTCTCGCCCGCGCTCGACGTCGACGATCCGATCGGCCGCGCCTACCACCTCGAAGTGTCGTCGCCCGGCATCGACCGGCCGCTGACCCGCGCGAAGGATTTTGCGCTGTGGGCCGGCCACGAGGCGAAGGTCGAGATGGAGACGGCGCACAACGGGCGGAAGCGTTTCCGCGGCATCCTGCTCGGCGTCAGGGACGGCACGGTCGGCATCCGCCTGCCCGAGGGGTCGGACCCGAACGAGTTCTGGCTTCCGCTCGACGATATCGGCGAGGCGAAGCTCGTGCTCACCGATGCGCTGATCGAAGCTGCCCAGCGCAGCGCGCCGGCGAACGACAACGACAACGACGAACATCAACCGGACTGAGACGAGGACGGAGCCCCAGCCATGGCTGTCAGCGCGAACAGGCTCGAACTGCTGCAGATCGCCGACGCGGTCGCACGCGAGAAGACGATCGACCGCCGCATCGTGATCGAGGCGATGGAGGACGCGATCCAGAAGGCGGCGAAGTCGCGCTACGGCGTCGATACCGAGATCCGCGCGGAGATCGACAACAAGACCGGCGAGATCCGCCTGCAGCGGCTCATGGAAGTGGTCGAGAATCCCGAGGATTTCGCCATCCAGATTGCGCTCGAGGACGCACGCCGCCGCAACCCGGCCGCCCAGATCGGCGATTTCATCTCCGAGCCACTGCCGCCGCTCGACTACGGGCGGATTGCCGCCCAGTCGGCCAAGCAGGTCATTATGCAGAAGGTCCGCGACGCCGAGCGCGACCGCCAGTACGAGGACTACAAGGACCGGATCGGCGACATCGTGAACGGCACGGTGAAGCGGGTCGAGTACGGCAACGTCATCGTCGATCTCGGCCGCGGCGAGGCGATCATCCGCCGCGACGAGATGATCCCGCGCGAGACCTTCCGCTACGGCGACCGCGTCCGCGCCTATGTCTACGACGTCCGCCGCGAGCAGCGCGGGCCGCAGATCTTCCTGTCGCGCACGCACCCGCAGTTCATGGCGAAGCTCTTCACCATGGAAGTGCCGGAAATCTACGACGGGATCATCGAGATCAAGTCGGTGGCGCGCGATCCGGGCTCCCGCGCCAAGATCGCGGTCGTCTCGCACGATTCCTCCATCGATCCGGTGGGCGCCTGCGTCGGCATGCGCGGCAGCCGCGTCCAGGCCGTCGTCGGCGAGCTCCACGGCGAGCGCATCGACATCATCCCCTGGTCGCCCGACGCCGCGACCTTCATCGTCAACGCGCTGCAGCCCGCGGAAGTCTCCAAGGTGGTCCTCGACGAGGACGCCGAGCGCATCGAGGTCGTCGTGCCCGACGACCAGCTGTCGCTCGCGATCGGCCGGCGCGGCCAGAACGTCCGCCTCGCCTCGCAGCTGACCGGATGGGACATCGACATCCTGACCGAGGACGAGGAATCGGAGCGCCGCCAGAAGGAGTTCGCCGATCGCACCGAACTCTTCGTCAATGCGCTCGACGTCGACGAGATGGTCGCCCAGCTGCTCGCCTCCGAAGGGTTTGCGAACGTGGAGGAGGTCGCCTATGTAGACCTCGACGAGGTCGCCTCGATCGAGGGTTTCGACGAGGAGACGGCGGAAGAGCTTCAGACCCGCGCCCGCGAATATCTCGAGGCGATCGAGCAGGCCCAGGACGAGGAGCGCCGGCAGCTCGGCGTCGCCGACGACCTGAAGCAGGTGCCCGGCGTGACCACGCCGATGCTGGTCGCGCTCGGCAAGAACGACATCAAGACGCTCGAGGACCTCGCTTATTGCGCCGCGGACGACCTCGTCGGCTGGACCGAGCGCAAGGACGGGGAGACGCAGCGCTTCGAGGGCGCGCTGTCCGGCTTCGAGCTGTCGCGGCAGGAAGCCGAGGACATCGTGATGGCGGCGCGCCGTCAGGCCGGGCTCATCCCGCCGGAGGCCGAGGCGGTCGAGCCGACAGCCGAGGCCGAGGGCGAGGAGACGACTGCGGCTTGACCGCGACCGGCGAGGGACAGCCCGCGCGCGATGCGGGCCGGACGCGGACCTGCATCGTCAGCCGCGCGGCGAAACCCGAGGCGGATCTGATCCGTTTCGTGGCGGATCCGGGCAACGTCATCGTGCCGGATCTGAAGGCGAACCTGCCCGGGCGCGGCGCCTGGGTCGCTCTCGATCGCGGAGCGGTCGCCGAAGCGGTTCGCAAGAACCTCTTCGCCCGGGCGCTGAAGGCGCCCGTCAGGTCGGAGCCGGGACTGCCCGATCTCGTCGGGGTCCTCCTCCGGAAGGCGGCCCTCGGCCGGCTCGGCCTGGCGCGCAAGGCGGGCGAGGCGGTCACGGGGTTCGCCAAGGTCGAGGCGGCGATCGGGTCGGGGCGCGTGGCGGCGCTCCTGATGGCCTCCGACGGGGCCGAGGACGGCCGCCGGAAGATGCTGGCGGCGCTCAGGCGACGCTACGGGCCGGAGGCTCCGGTGCCGGTGATCCGCGCGTTCTGCGCGGAGGAATTGGGTTTGGCATTGGGCCAGCCACATGTGATACATGCTGCCGTGCTCCAGGGCCCGGCGGGACGAAACTTCGCGGCAGCGGCCGAGCGCATTGCCCGTTACGAGGGCGACACGGCCGGTTCCGCCGCGAACCGAGAAGGCGACGCCAGGAACGACGAATGACAGATACGACGAGCAGAGGCGACAAGACGATCCGGGTCGAGGGCAGCGGCCGCAAGACGCTTTCGCTGAAGCGCGATACGGACATGGTCAGGCAGAGCTTTTCCGGCGGGCGCTCCAAGGCGGTGCTCGTGGAGAAAAAGCGCCGTCGCGTGCCGGGACCGGGCGAGCGGCCGGAAGGGGACGAGGCTCCGGCCGTCGTCGAGCGGCCGCGCGAAGCGCCGCGCCCGGCGCAGGCCGCACAGCCTTCGGCCGCACCGGCGGCCCAGCGTCCGCTCGCAACGCAGTCGCCCCAGCTGCAGCAGCAGCCCGCTGCTCCCCAGCCGCGCCGCCCCGAGCGCGCGCGCAGCGGCATCGTGCTCCGCACCCTCACCGAAGAGGAACGCGACGCCCGCGCCCAGGCGCTCGCCGACGCCCGCGTCCGCGAGGCCGAGGAGCGGCGATACGCGGAGGAGGAGGCGCGGCGCCGGGCCGAGGAGGACGCGCGCCTCGCCCGCGAGCGTTCCGAGGCCGAGCGCCGGAAGTCCGAGGAAGAGGCGCGCAAGGCGGCCGAGGAGCAGGCGAAGCGCCGCGCCGAGGACGAGGCGCGCCGCCGGCTCGGCGAGGAGGAGGCTCCGCGCGCCAGGACGGCTGCGCCGGGCGCTCCGGCCACCCCTGCTGCGGCGCCGGCCGCGGCCGCACCGGCCGCCCGCGCCGAGACCGACGAGTCCAAGGCGCTGCGCGCCGTCACCCGGCCGAAGCGGATCGAGATCCCGAAGCCCGCGAAGAAGGCGCCCGGCGACGACCGCCGCCGCTCGCGGCTGACCGTCACCAACGCGCTCGAGGACGAGCGCGAGCGCTCGCTCGCCTCGGTCCGCCGCAAGCGCGAAAAGGAGCGGCGCCAGACGCACGGCTTCAATCCCAGCCAGGAGAAGATCATCCGCGACGTCGTCATCCCGGAGGCGATCTCCGTCCAGGAACTCGCCAACCGCATGGCCGAGCGCGCCGTCGACGTCATCCGCCTGCTCATGAAGCAGGGCACGATGGTGAAGATCACCGACATCCTCGACGCCGACACGGCGCAGATCGTGGCCGAGGACATGGGTCATCGCGTCCGCCGCGTCGCCGCGGCCGACGTCGAGGAGGGCCTGTTCGGCGCGGCCGACACGGACGAGAACCTGGAGCCCCGGCCGCCCGTGGTCACGATCATGGGCCATGTCGACCACGGCAAGACCTCGCTCCTGGACGCGATCCGCAACGCCAACGTGGTGGCCGGCGAGGCCGGCGGCATCACGCAGCACATCGGCGCCTACCAGGTCGAGCAGAACGGCCAGAAGATCACCTTCATCGACACGCCCGGCCATGCGGCGTTCACCGCCATGCGGGCGCGCGGCGCGCAGGCCACCGACATCGTCGTGCTTGTCGTGGCGGCCGACGACGGCGTCATGCCGCAGACGGTGGAGGCCATCAATCATGCGCGCGCCGCCGGCGTGCCGCTGATCGTGGCGATCAACAAGATCGACAAGCCGGGCGCCAACCCGACGCGGGTCCGCACTGAGCTCCTCCAGCACGAGGTGGTGGTGGAATCGATGGGCGGCGACACCCAGGAGGTCGAGGTCTCGGCCCTGAAGCACGAGAACATCGACGGCCTCCTGGAGGCGATCCTGCTGCAGGCGGAGTTCCTGAACCTGCAGGCGAACCCGGAGCGGGCCGCCGAAGGCGTGGTCATCGAGGCGAAGCTCGACCGCGGCCGCGGCGCGGTCGCGACCGTCCTGATCCAGCGCGGCAGCCTCGAGGTCGGCGACATTGTCGTCGCCGGCGCCGAATGGGGCAAGGTGCGCGCGCTCCTCGACGACCATGGCGAGCAGGTGAAATCCGCTGGCCCGTCCATGCCGGTGGAGATCCTCGGCTTCCAGGGGACGCCGGAGGCCGGAGACCGGCTCGGCGTGGTCGACAGCGAGGCGCGCGCCCGCGAGATCACGGAGTACCGCCAGCAGCTGAAGCGCGAGCGAACCGCGGCCCGGATCGCCGGCGCCCGCGGCTCGCTCGAGCAGATGATGAACCAGCGCCAGACCGCCGGAAAGAAGCTCTTCCCGCTGGTCGTGAAGGGCGACGTGCAGGGCTCGGTCGAAGCGATCATCGGCGCCCTGGACAAGCTCGGCACGGACGAGGTCGGCGCGCAGGTGCTCCATTCCGGCGTCGGCGGGATCACCGAATCCGACGTCAGCCTCGCGGCCGCGTCGGAAGCGCCGATCATCGGCTTCAACGTGCGCGCCAACGCCCAGGCGCGGGCGGCGGCGGAGCGCGAAGGCGTCGAGATCCGCTACTACAACATCATCTACGACCTCGTGGACGACATCAAAGCGGCGATGTCGGGCCTGCTCTCGCCGGAGCGGCGCGAGACCTTCCTCGGCAATGCGGAGATCCTCGAGATCTTCAACATCACCCGGGTCGGCAAGGTCGCGGGCTGCCGGGTCACCGAGGGCAAGGTCGAGCGCGGGGCGGGCGTGCGCCTCATCCGCGACAACGTGGTGATCCACGAGGGCAAGCTCTCGACGCTGAAGCGCTTCAAGGACGAGGTCCGCGAGGTGCAGGCGGGCCAGGAATGCGGCATGGCCTTCGAGAAGTACGAGGACATGCGCGCCGGCGACGTCATCGAGTGCTTCCGGGTCGAAGAGGTGGCGCGGACGCTCTAGTCCGCACCCCGCCGGCCCTCGGGCCTCATCCAGCCGCTCGGACGCCGAGCTCCGGCGGGCCCGGTCGCGCAGCCGTGCGGCCCGGCGGGCCGGGCGGCATTCGACGCATTCATTCGCGAGAGCAAGAAGACCAATGGCGCGCTCCGACACGTCACGATCAGGCCAGCCCTCCCAGCGTCAGCTGAGGGTCGGCGAACTCATCCGGCACGCCCTCGCCGAGGTCCTCGCGCGCGGCGAAAGCGGCGACCCTGCGCTCGAGGGAACGCTCATCTCGATCTCCGAGGTGCGCATGACGCCGGATCTGCGGCACGCCACCGTCTTCGTCGCGCCGCTCGCTTCGGGCGACGCCGAGGGCGCGGTGGCCGCCCTCAACCGGAACGCCCGCAACCTGCGGGGCAGGATCTCCCCGGCCATCCGGCAGATGCGCTCGATCCCCGATCTGGCCTTCTGGATCGACACGCGGTTCGAGGACGACATGCGCATCGACCGCATCCTGCGGTCGCCGGAAGTCGCGCGCGACCTCGGCTCCGACGACGGGGAGCGGGACTGATGGCGCGCCGGGAACGCGGACAGAAGATCGACGGCTGGGTCGTGCTCGACAAGCCGGTCGGCATGACCTCGACAGAGGCGGTCGCGCGCGTGAAGCGGCTGTTCGACGCGCAGAAGGCCGGCCATGCCGGCACGCTCGACCCGCTCGCCTCCGGCTGCCTGCCGATCGCGCTCGGCGAGGCGACCAAGACCGTGTCCTTCGTCATGGACGGACGGAAGGTCTACCGCTTCACCGTCCGCTGGGGCGCGGAGACGGAGACCGACGACACGGAAGGCCAGGTCTGCGCGACCTCCGAGGTTCGGCCCGACGCTGCGGCGATCGGCGCCATCCTGCCCGAGTTCACCGGCCGCATCCTGCAGGTGCCGCCGCGCTACTCGGCCGTGAAGATCGCCGGCGAGCGGGCCTACGACCTCGCCCGCGACGGCGAGGAGGTCAATCTCGACGCACGCGAGATCGTGGTGCACCGGCTCGACCTCGCCGAATGCCCGGATCCCGACACCGCGGTGTTCCTGGCGGAATGCGGCAAGGGCACCTATGTCCGCGCGCTCGCGCGCGACATGGGTCGGCGGCTCGGCACGCGCGGCCACGTGGTCGCTCTGCGCCGCCTGGTCGTCGGGCCGTTCGACGAGAGCCACATGATTTCGCTGGAAATGCTGCAGGAGTTGCGCCATAACCCCGCGGGCCCCGGGAGCGTCGCAGCTGCCGGGGCTCTGCAATCGGTCGAGACGGCGCTGGACGGCATCCCGGCCCTCAGAATGACCGATCTGGACGCGGCGCGCCTGAGACGAGGCCAGGCCGTGATCCTTCGCGGACGGGACGCGCCCGTCATGTCAGGCCCTGCTTATGCGACGTTCGGCGGAATTCCCGTCGCGCTCGGCGAGGTCGACAAGGGCGCGTTCAATCCCAAGCGTGTGTTCAATCTCGCCGGGTCGCCATCGGGCGCCGGCATTCGTTAGGACGAGGATGACCGATGTCGATCACCGCTGATCGCAAACAGGAACTGATCAAGGAATACGCCACCCAATCCGGCGACACGGGCTCGCCGGAAGTCCAGGTCGCGCTGCTCTCCGAGCGGATCGCGAACCTCACCGACCACTTCAAGAGCCACGCCAAGGACAACCATTCGCGTCGCGGCCTCCTGAAGCTCGTGTCGCAGCGCCGCCGTCTCCTCGACTACCTGAAGTCGCGGGACGAGGCGCGCTACCAGACCCTCATCGCGCGCCTCGGGCTGCGTCGATAGAGGCCTTCGGCGGGTCGGCCCGGCCGGTCCGCCGCTTCCCATGAAGGCGAGGATCCGCCATGGCAGGATTGCCGGTCGCTCCGTGGATCATTCCACCCGGAGCGCCCGGCTGTCTTGCGCATGGCCGATCCTGCTTTCCGCATGAAAGGAATGGCCATGTTTGACCACCAGAAAGTGGAAATCGAATGGGGCGGGCGCACGCTCGTCCTGGAGAGCGGCAAGGTCGCGCGCCAGGCCGACGGCGCCGTCGTCGCGACTTACGGCGAGACGACCGTGCTCGCCACCGTCGTGTCCGCCCACGAGCCGAAGCCGGGGCAGGACTTCTTCCCGCTCACCGTCAACTACCAGGAGAAGTACTACGCCGCGGGGCGGATCCCGGGCGGCTTCTTCAAGCGCGAGGGCCGGCCGACGGAGAAGGAGACGCTCACCTCGCGTCTCATCGATCGCCCGATCCGTCCGCTCTTCGCCGAGGGCTACAAGAACGACACGCAGGTCATCGTGACCGTGCTGTCGCATGATCTCGAGAACGACCCCGACATCGTCGGCATGGTCGCCGCGTCCGCCGCCCTGACCCTCTCGGGCGTCCCCTTCATGGGACCGATCGGCGGCGCCCGGGTCGGCTACATCAACGGCGGTTTCGTGCTGAACCCGACCAGCGACGAGGTGAAGGAGTCTAAGCTCGACCTCGTCGTCGCCGGGACGGCCGACGCCGTTCTCATGGTGGAATCGGAGGCGCAGGAGCTTTCCGAGGATGTCATGCTCGGCGCCGTCATGTTCGGCCACAAGGGCTTCCAGCCGGTGATCGACGGGATCATCCGCCTCGCCGAGCGCTGCGCCAAGGAGCCGCGCAATCACGAGGTGCAGGACGAGTCGGCGCTCTACGGCCGAGTCCGCGAGATCGCGGCCGACGACCTCGGCCAGGCTTATTCGATCACCGCCAAGGGCGAGCGCCGCGCCGCCATCGACGCCGCCAAGGCCAAGGTGAAGGAAGCGCTCCTCGCCGGCGAGAACGCGCCCTCGCCGCAGCTCGTCTCCGACCTCTTCAAGAAGCTCGAGAGCGAGATCGTCCGCGGGCGGATCCTCGACGAGGGCCGCCGGATCGACGGCCGCGACCTGCAGACGGTCCGGCAGATCGTGTCCGAGGTCGGCATCCTGCCGCGCACGCACGGCTCGGCCCTCTTCACCCGCGGCGAGACGCAGGCCCTCGTGGTCGCGACCCTCGGCACGGGCGAGGACGAGCAGATGATCGACAGCCTGGAGGGCACCTACAAGGAAGCCTTCATGCTGCACTACAACTTCCCGCCCTTCTCGGTCGGCGAAACGGGCCGGGTCGGCTCGCCCGGCCGGCGCGAGGTCGGGCACGGCAAGCTTGCCTGGCGGGCGATCCACCCGATGCTGCCGGCGACGCACGAGTTCCCGTACACGCTGCGGGTGGTCTCGGAGATCACCGAGTCCAACGGCTCGTCCTCGATGGCCACCGTGTGCGGCACCTCGCTCGCGCTGATGGATGCCGGCGTGCCGCTCAAGGCGCCGGTCGCCGGCATCGCCATGGGCCTCATCAAGGAGGGCGAGCGCTTCGCGGTGCTCTCCGACATTCTCGGCGACGAGGATCACCTCGGCGACATGGACTTCAAGGTCGCCGGCACGGAGACCGGCGTCACCTCGCTGCAGATGGACATCAAGATCCAGGGCATCAACGAGGAGATCATGCGGACCGCGCTCGACCAGGCGAAGGCCGGCCGGCTGCACATCCTCGGCGAGATGGCGAAGGCGCTCGGCACGGCCCGGTCCGAACTCGGCGAACACGCCCCGCGCATCGAGGTGATGAAGATCCCGGTCGACAAGATCCGCGAAGTGATCGGCTCGGGCGGCAAGGTGATCCGCGAGATCGTGGACAAGACCGGCGCCAAGGTGAACATCGAGGACGACGGCACGGTCAAGATCGCCTCGTCCGACGGCGAGAAGATCCGCGCCGCGATGAAGTGGATCCAGGGCATCGCCGCGGAACCGGAAGTGGGTGCGATCTACCAGGGCACCGTCGTGAAGGTCGTCGATTTCGGCGCCTTCGTGAACTTCTTCGGCTCGCGGGACGGCCTGGTGCATATCTCGCAGCTCACCAGCGAGCGCCGGCCGGAGAAGGTGACCGACGTGGTGAAGGAAGGCGACAAGGTCTACGTCAAGCTCGTCGGCCTCGACGAGCGCGGCAAGGTCCGCCTGTCGATGAAGGTCGTCGACCAGAAGACGGGGCAGGAGCTCGCCGGCGCGGGCGAAGCCGCCTGAGGGCGGTCGCCAAGACGGGGTTCAGCGGGGCGCTTCGGCGCCCCGCTTGGTTTCGGCCGCGTTGTCGGGGACAAGAGGGTCGCGCCGAATGAGACCGTCGACGCGCCGCATCGCAGCCGCCCTTGCGGGCCTCATCGCCCTTGCCGGTGCCGCCGCACTGGTCTTCGGCGTGTTCTCCCCAACCCCTTACGAGCGCCTTGCCGCAGAGCTCGACCCGCGCTTTCCGGGCCGGGGGATCGACCCGGAGACAAACGAGGCGCGGGACGAGGCCATGACCTACGCCGCCATTGCCTATGCGGCCGCGAAGGCGGGTGATCTCGATCTCGCCCGGGCCGCGGCGGACTGGCTGGTCGAGAACGCCCATGCCGGCCCGTCCGGCTACGGCTGGGGGCTCTCCTTCGCCTGGGACGCGTTCGGGGACGGCAGCGTGAACCCGGCCGATACGATCTACGGGATCACGGTCGCTTTCGCCGCGCAGGGGCTCCTGGAAGCGCATTCCGCGACGGGGGAGGCGGCTTACGCCGAGGCGGCGGTGCGCGCGCTCGAGAGCTACCGCGACAATGCCAGTCGCCTGGAGCCGGGCGGCCGGGTGTTCCTCTATTCCGACCAGCCCGCCGACGGTGCCTACAACGTCTACAATATCGGCGCCTATCTCGCCGGCCAGTACCGCCGGGCCGGGGCGCTTCCCGGTGCGTCCGGCCTGACGGCGACGGCGGCAGAGGCGCTCGCATCGACCCTCGCTCATGCGCGGCGGGCGCCGGACGGGGCGCTCTCGTGGCCGTACAGCGATTTCGACGAGAGCAAGCCGAACGACGCGACCCACGCCGCCTTCTTCCTCTACGGCCTGTCGGCCGGGGGTGCGCCGCGGGAGGCTATCGCCGCGGCTTCCCGGCACCTCGACGCCTTCCTGGAGGACGGGCAGATCATGAAGTTCCCGCCCGGCTTCGAAAGCGGCCCGGCATCGGAGCGCACTGCCGGCGACGCATGGGACCTCGGCGCCATGATGTTCGCGCTGTGCCATGCAGGCGAGAGGCAGCGCGCTCTCGACCTCTGGAGCCGGCACCGGCCGCTCGTCTGGGCTGCGCCGCTCGACGAGCGGCCCCGCGCACAGGTGCTGATGGCGTTCGCCGAATGCGGGTTGAGCTAGAAGCCGTCAGCCCACCGCCCGCAGGTTCGGAACGCTGGAGCCGGCATGCTCGGCCGCTTCGGCCGCTACCAGCTCGTCGATGCCCATCGGCCGCGCGAAATAGAAGCCCTGCCCTTCCGAGCACCCGGCCGCCAGCAGGAGCTCCGCCTGCTCGCGCGTCTCGACGCCGGAGCCGGCGACGTCCATCCCCAGCGAGCGGCAGAGCCCGCAGATCGCCGCGAGCACCGCGCCGCTCTGCCGGTCGTCCCGCATGTTGTTGAGGAACGACCGGTCCAGCTTGATCTTGTCGAAGGGGTAGCGCGAGAGCAGGCCGAGGCTGAGCGTGCCGACGCCGAAGGATTCCATCACGATCTTCATGCCCGCCGCCCGGATCCGTCGCAGCCGCTCCACCGAGATCGCCTCGTTTCGGCCGAGAATGCCTTCGTTGACCTCGATGTCGATCCGGCCCGGCGCGATGCCGTGCCTGGCGAAGCGATCGCGCAGGAAGAGGTCGACCCCCTCCCGTTTCAGCTGGGCGGCCGAAAGATTGATCGAGATCCGCCGCGTGGGAAGCATCCGGCTGCAATCCTGCGCCACGCGGTCGATGACCCATTCCCCGATCGGGACGACGAGGCCGGTTTCCTCGGCGACCGAGACGAAGTTGGAAGCCGGCGCGAGCGTCCCGTCCGGCAGGCGCCAGCGCAGCATGGCCTCGTAGCCGACGATCGCGCCGGTCGCGAGCCGGACCTGCGGCTGGTAGGCGACCTCGAAGCTGCCGCGCGCGAGCGCGTCCCGCAGCCCCGCCTCCAGCATCCGCCGCGCCGCGAGATCGGCGGCCATCTTCGGGTCGAAGAAGCGCCAGGTCCGCTTGCCCTCGCTCTTTGCCCGGTAGAGCGCGAAGTCGGCATTGCGGATGAGGGTCTCGAGGTCCGTCCCGTTGTCCGGCGCGACCGCCAGGCCGATCGAGCAGCCGATCAGCACCTCGTGGCCGTCGATGCGGAACGGCGCGGACAGAAGCTTCAGGATGCGCTCCGCGATCGGCGCGAGCTGGCTCGTCTGCGCCACCTTCGGCACGATCACCGCGAACTCGTCGCCGGAGAGCCGGGCCAGAAGGTCGTCCTCGCGCAGGGATCCCTTGAGCCGCTTGGCGGCGGCCTTCAGCAGGCCGTCCCCGACCGGGTGCCCGAGCGTGTCGTTGATGGCCTTGAACCCGTCGAGGTCCAGCAGGAAGACCGCCGTCATGGCTCCGGCCTCGCGGTCCTGCGCGAGCGCCTTCGTCCCGAACGCCTCGAACTTCTTGCGGTTCGGAAGGCCGGTCAGCTCGTCGTGCAGCGTCAGGAAGCGGATCGCCTCGTTCTCCTGCATCAGCTGGCGGGCGCGGTAGGTGAAGCCCGCCATGAAGGAGAAGAAGGTGATGGCGGCCACCCCGCCGCTGTAGATCAGCTCGCGCTGGAACGAGGTCCGCAGGAGCGCGGCGTCCCCGCTCTGCTGGATACGGACCGCCAGGCGGTCGCCGGACCCGGCGTCCGGCAGGACGACCCAGGTGCGGTAGCGCGGCTCCGTCACCCAGCTGATGTCGTCGTCGCTCAAGGCGACCGCGGGGGCATCGGATGACGGCTCGGTGCCGTCCGCCCGCGCGCGTTCGACGACGCCTTGGAAATCCACGATCGCCTCGGGCGCCGTCGGCCCGAGCGGCACCGCGCGGCCGTCGCCGCGCAGGTTCAGGACCGCATCGATCTCGGCGATCCGGAGCGTATCGAGAAGGTTCGGGCTGCGGAAACCGGCCGCTGGATCGGCCGGCTCGAACTGGGACGCGACGGACTTGTGCCAGAGCTGGGCCGTCAGGAGCGCGTCGCGGGCCAGCATGCGCTCGAGCGAGGCGAACCCGACCGAGAACACGACGCCGACCACAAGCGCAGCCGAGGCCAGCACGACCGCGAAGAAAACCAGGCGCTTCCCAAGCCCGGGCATGGTGCCCCTTCCTCTCGCGTCCCCGCCGGCGCCCCACGTGCCGGACCATCCTCCTAGCAGGATCGCTTTAGGCTTCAGTGAAGCCGGTCATGAGAATTGCGAGCGTTCCGGAAACGGATCCGAAGCCATGATTCAGTTCGTCGCGTGCTCGGGCCGCCCCGCCGTCGTTCCGCCGGTCGAGGCGACCTCGCGCTGGGGCGTGCCGAACAGGAAGCCCTGCACGATCCGGCAGCCGGCTGCCTTCAGCATCGTCACCTGCTCGTCGGTCTCCACGCCTTCCGCGGTGATGTCGACGCTGAGCGACCGCCCGAGGCCGACGATCGACGCGATAATCGTCGCCACGCCCGGATCTTCGGCCAGCTGGGCGACGAAGCTGCGGTCGATCTTGATCTTGTCGAAGGGGAACCGGGTCAGGTAGGCGAGGCTCGAATAGCCGGTGCCGAAATCGTCCATCGCGATCCGCACGCCGAGCGCCTTCACCTTGTCGAGCATGGCCATCGTGTCCGGTGCCTGCTGCAGGAACACGCTCTCGGAAACCTCGATCTCCAGCCGCTCGGGCGCCAGTCCGCTCTCTTCCAGGACCTTCGCGATCATCTCGTCGACGGGCCCGTGCTGGAACTGGGCCGGCGAGAAGTTCACCGCGACCGTGCCGGCATGGAGCCATGTCGTCGCGTCGTGGCAGGCGCGCCGGAGGACGCGTTCGCCGAGCTCGCGGATGAGCCCGGTCGCCTCTGCGACGGGAATGAACTCCATCGGCGGGATGATGCCGGTTCCGGGGCGGTCCCAGCGGACGAGGGCTTCGTAGCCGCGCAGATCCCCGGTCGAGAGCTCCATCTGCGGCTGGTAGAACACCACAAACTCGTCGTTATCGAGCGCCTTGCGGAGGTCGTGCTCCATCTCGGTGCTGCGCCGCATCTGCGTCTGCAGCTCCGTGTCGAAGACGCGCACGCGGCTGCGTCCCTCCCGCTTCGCGCGGTGGAGGGCGAGGTCGGCGCCGCGGAAGAGGTGGTCGGCATCCTCGGCGTTGACAGGGTAGAGGGCGATCCCGGCGCAGGTGCTGATCGAGATCGAAGAGGCGTTCACCTGATAGGGCTTCGCGACGGCCTCGATCAGGCTCCGGGCAAGCTCCTTCAGCGAACGCGGATTGGCGTCCCCTTCGAGCAGGAGCGCGAACTCGTCGCCGGAGATCCGTGCGATCTCGGCCCGGTTTCCGGCGACCGCCCTGATCCGGGCGACGGTCTCCCGGAGCACCGCGTCGCCGGTCGCATGGCCCCAGGTGTCGTTGACGGCATGGAAGCGGTCGAGGTCGAGGACGAGGAGGCCGATCTGGCTGTCCGCCCGCTTCGCCCGGTCGGTCGCGAGCCGCAGCGTCTCGAGGAATCCGCGACGATCCATGACCCCGGTGAGCGGATCGCTCGTCCGGCCGACGCCGATCCCCTTCAGCGGACGGGGAAAGCCGCGCGCGAGAAGGGCGATGATGGCGAGCGCGGCGAGCGCGAACAGCGGCGTTGAGAGGCGGGGGTCGTCGACGAAGCCGGCCAGTGCCACCGCGGTGCCGGCGAGCACGACGAGGGCGATGAAGCGGAAGTTCGGTGCGGCCATGGCGGTGTCATCCGGGCAGATTGACAGCACGATCGCCCTGGCACGGTAAAATTTCTCTTAGTATACCGAGAGTTGCGGCAGTTCGCCTATTCCGCGGCCTCTTGCGCGGTCTTGTCGTCCTGGGCCTTCAGCGTCTCCAGCCGCGGCATGGACACGATGTTGTAGCCGGCGTCGACGTAATGGACCTCCCCCGTCACCGCGCGCGAGAGGTCGCTCAGCAGATAGACGGCCGCACCCCCGACGTCCTCGATCGTGATCGCCCGGCGGAGCGGCGAGTTCTGCCGCTGGTAGTTGAACATCAGCCGTGCATCGGAAATGCCCGCGCCGGCCAGGGTGCGCACCGGGCCGGCGGAGATGGCGTTCACCCGGACGGCGGACTCGCCGTAATCGGCGGCAAGGTACCGGACCGAGGCCTCGAGCGCCGCCTTGGCGACCCCCATCACGTTGTAGTTCGGCATGACGCGGACGGAGCCGGCATAGGTGAGCGTGAGCAGCGAGCCACCCGTCCGCATCAGCGGCGCGGCGAGCTTCGCCACTTCCGTGAAGGAGAAGCACGAGATCAGCATGGTGCGGGCGAAGTTCTCGCGCGTCGTGTCGGCGTAGCGGCCCTTGAGCTCCGCCTTGTTCGAGTAGGCGATCGCATGGACCACGAAGTCGAGCCCGCCCCAACGCTCTCCGAGCCTGGCGAACACGGATTCGAGCGAGGCGCGATCCTCCACGTCGCACGGCAGCAGCAGGTCGGAGCCGACCGAGGCGGCGAGCGGCGCCACCCTGCGGCCGAAGCCTTCGCCCTGATAGGTGAAGGCGAGCTCGGCCCCCTGTCCCGCAGCCGCTTTGGCGATCCCCCACGCGATGGAGTGATCGTTCGCGACGCCCATCACGAGGCCCCGCTTGCCCTCCAGAAGCCCCGTCATGCCCCTCCCTTCAGCCGTCGTAGCGCTGGAAGACCAGCGTGGCGTTGGTGCCGCCGAACCCGAACGAGTTCGACAGCACGCATTCGATGTCGACGTCGTCGATCCGCTTGCGGACGATCGGCATGTCCTCGAACTGCGGGTCGAGCTCCTCGATGTTGGCGCTCTCGCAGATGAAGCCGTTCTTCATCATCAGCAGCGAATAGATCGCCTCCTGCGCGCCGGTCGCGCCGAGCGAGTGGCCGGTCAGCGATTTCGTCGCGGAGATCGGCGGGCAGTCCTCGCCGGCGCCGAACACTGCGCGGATCGCCTCGATCTCCTTCAGGTCGCCGATCGGCGTCGATGTCGCGTGAGGATTGATGTACCCGACCCGCGGCTTGACGGTCGAAAGCGCCATCTTCATGCAGCGCAGCGCGCCCTCGCCCGAGGGCTGCACCATGTCGTAGCCGTCCGAAGTCGCGCCGTAGCCGACCACCTCGCCGTAGATCCGCGCTCCGCGCGCCTTCGCATGGTCGAGCTCCTCCAGCACCAGGACGCCGGCGCCGCCCGCGATGACGAAGCCGTCGCGCGCCGCATCGTAGGCGCGCGACGCCTTGGCGGGCGTGTCGTTGAAGTTGGACGACATCGCGCCCATCGCGTCGAAGAGGTTGGAGAGCGTCCACTCGAGCTCCTCTCCGCCGCCGGCGAAGATGATGTCCTGCTTGCCGAGCTGGATGATCTCGTAGGCGTTGCCGATGCAGTGGTTCGATGTCGCGCAGGCCGACGAGATCGAGTAGTTCACGCCCTTGATCTCGAACGGCGTGGCGAGCGTCGCCGAATTGGTGGACGACATCGCCTTCGGCACGGCGAATGGGCCGATCCGCTTCGGGCCGCCCTTCTCGCGCGTGATGTCCGCCGCTTCCACGATGGCCCGCGTCGAGGGGCCGCCGGAGCCCATGATGATGCCGGTCCGGTCGTTGGACACGTCGTTCTTCTCCAGCCCGGCATCGGCGATCGCCTGCTGCATGGCGATGTAGTTCCAGGCCGCCCCGCGGCCCATGAACCGGCTGGTGCGGCGGTCGAGCTCGTCGGCGGGATCCGGGGAAGGGGCCCCGTGAACCTGGCAGCGGAAACCGTGATCGGCATAGGATTGGGCGAAGGAAACGCCCGGGCGGGCCTCGCGCAGGCTCGCGAGCACCTCCTGGGTGTTGTTCCCGATCGACGACACGATACCCATGCCGGTGACGACCACCCGTCTCATTGCGCTCTCCTTCGCGCTGTGTGGCGGACCGCCGGACGCAATGCTGCGGCCGGCAGGCTTCGTCAACCGGCTTCGGTGCGGAAGAGGCCGACGCGCAGGTCCTTGGCGCTGTAGATGGTGGAGCCATCGGCTTTCAGCCAGCCGTCACCGATGCCGAGCGTCAGTTTCGAGCGCACGACCCGCTTCAGGTCGATGCCGTACTCCACCAGCTTGACGGAAGGCAGCACCATTCCGGAGAACTTCACCTCGCCGACGGAGAGGGCGCGGCCGCGGCCGGTTCCGCCGATCCAGCCGAGAAAGAAGCCGAGCATCTGCCAGAGCGCATCGAGCCCAAGGCAGCCGGGCATCACCGGGTCGCCCTTGAAGTGGCAGGCGAAGAACCACTGGTCGGGGTGGACGGCGAACTCGGCGCGGATGAAGCCCTTGCCGTGCTCGCCGCCGGTCTCGGAGATCTCGGAGATCCGGTCGAACATGAGCATCGGGGGCAGCGGCAGTTGCGCATTGCCCTGGCCGAACAGTTCACCGCGTCCGCAAGCCAGCAGATCCTCGTATTCGAACCGTGTCTGTCGATCTGTCATGGCTCTTTCCGGCTCTCCCCGACGCACTCTGCAATTGCTTCGGCCAGTTCCTAACACAAGGGTTTGCGAGGCGAAACGCCGCGCAGCGCCTCTCCGAGCTTCCGGTTGTCGAGCTTCGTGCCTTTCGCATATAACGTCAGCGACACTCTGGCTCCGAACGATCGGCGTTCATGTTTCAATCAGCGGACTCTGCGGTACCGGGCGCGACGGACGGCATGGCCGAGCGCCTTCGCGCCGCGGGGTTGCGCCCGACCAGGCAGCGCGTCGCGCTCGGCCGGATCCTGTTCGCCCGCGGCCATCGCCACATCTCGGCGGAAGAGCTTCACGACGAGGCCGGCGGCAGGGGCGTCCGCGTCTCGCTCGCCACCATCTACAACACCCTCCACCAGTTCACCGAGGCGGGTCTCTTGCGCCAGGTGACGATCGACGCCACGCGGACCTATTTCGACACCAATGTCGGCGATCACCACCACTTCTTCGTGGAAGGGGAGAACCGCCTGATCGACTTCGAGGGCGAGGTGGACGTGGCGCGTCTGCCGGAGCCGCCGGAGGGAATGGAGATCACGTCCGTCGAGGTGGTGGTGCGGGTGCGCCACGATCGCGGCCGGCTCCGCTAGTTGCGGAAGACCTCCGAGGGGTAGACGCCCCAGAGGCGGTCCTGCTCGATCCAGCCGGCATAGTTCTCGCCGCGGATCCTGCACCATGTCCCGGTGCACGATTCCACGTCCGCCATCACCTGCGGCTCGACATAGGCGACCACACGGGCGTCGGCACCGGCGGCCGCGCGCACGGCGAAGCGGCCTTCCTGCTCCCACGGCGCCACCATAGCGGTGCGGCGGCCCGACAGGAGGCTGTGGAAGATCCAGCCCTCGTCGCCTTCCGCATCCCGGACCTTCCGCCAGTTGTCGAACTCCTGGACGATCTCGACCGGGAGCCCGGCGCGGACGAAGGTGAACGCCACGTCGTAGTCCTGCCCCGGACCCCGCCGCACGTTGATCCGGCTCGACTTCAGGCTGACGAAGCGCGGCAGCGGCAGCCCGCTCGGACCCTTCGCCTGCGCGACCGCCTGCTCGGCGCTCCACGGGCCGGGCGCGGCCGGCGCCGCCGCCTGCATGCCGGCGGCCAGGAGGACGGAGAGGGCGAAGCGCCGAATCATGTCGAAACGATAGTCGGAAACGCGCGTCCTTGCCTACGGCCGCCGTGCGCTTCGGCCATGCGGGGCCGCACCGTTCCTTGCCTTTGGCGTGCCGTTTGCTAGACAGGCGACAGGCAGCGGATGCGGCGGGGAGGGCTGCGCTCCAGATGACCAGGACGAAGCCGCTCGTCATCGTCACCCGGCGCCTGCCGGAGCCGGTCGAAACGCGCATGCGGGAGCTGTTCCAGACCCGCCTCAACATCGACGACCATCCGCTCAGCCAGGCCGAGCTCGTGGAGGCGATGCGGACGGCCGACGTCCTGGTGCCGACCGTGACCGACCGGATCGATGCCGCGATGATCGCCCAGGCCGGCGAGCGGCTGAAGCTGATCGCCCAGTTCGGCACCGGCGTCGACAACATCGACGTCAATGCCGCCGCGGCGCGCGGCATCATCGTGACCAACACGCCGCGAGTCCTGACCGAAGACACCGCCGACATGACGATGGCGCTGATCCTCGCGGTGCCGCGCCGCCTCGTCGAGGGCGCGCGCATCCTGGTCGAAGGCCAGGAGTGGCGGGGCTGGTCGCCGACCTGGATGCTCGGCCGGCGCATCTGGGGCAAACGGCTCGGCATCGTCGGCATGGGGCGGATCGGCACGGCGGTCGCCCGGCGCGCCCGCGCCTTCGGCCTCTCCATCCACTACCACAACCGCCGGCCGGTGGACGCGGCGACCGAGGACGAGCTGGAGGCGACCTATTGGGACAGCCTCGACCAGATGCTCGTCCGCATGGATTTCGTCTCGGTCAACTGCCCGCACACGCCGGCGACCTTCCACCTGCTCTCGCGGCGGCGCCTCAAGCTCCTTCGCCCGGAAGCGGTGCTCGTCAACACCGCGCGCGGCGAGGTGATCGACGAGGCGGCGCTGATCGAGGTGCTCGAGGAGAACGGCATCGCGGGCGCCGGTCTCGACGTGTTCGAGCACGAGCCGGCGGTCAATCCGCGGCTCCTGAAGCTCGCGCGCCAGGGCAAGGTGATCCTGCTGCCGCACATGGGTTCGGCGACGATCGACGGGCGCGTCGAGATGGGCGAGAAGGTCATCATCAACATCCGCACCGTGATGGACGGCCACAAGGCGCCGGACCGGGTGCTGCCCGGCGGCCCCTGACGCTCAGCGCCCGCGCCGCCGATAGCGGATCTCCTCGAAGCGCTGGGCGAGCCCGTCATAGAGGAGCAGCCGCCCGACGAGCGGCTCGCCGATGCCGGCGACCAGCTTCAGCACCTCCATCGCCTGGATCGAGCCGAGCACGCCGGTGAGTGCGCCGAGGATGCCGGCCTCCGCGCAGCTCGGGACGAGGCCCTCGGGCGGCGGCTCCGGGAACAGGTCGCGATAGCCGGGATTGTCGCCCACGAAGGGCAGGAGCGTGGTCACCGAGCCGTCGAAGCGGCCGACGGCCGCCGTGACCAGCGGCTTGCCGAGCGCGGCGCAGCGATCGGCCACGAGGAAGCGGGTCGCGAAATTGTCCGAGCCGTCCGCCACGAGATCGTAGGCCCCGATCACGCCGTCGGCGTTCTCCGGCGCGAGCCGCAGCCGGTGGGCGTCGATCCGGACGTGCGGGTTGACGCGGGCGAGCGCGGCCGCCGCGCTCTCCACCTTCGGCTCGCCGATGCGGCCGGTGTCGTGGATGATCTGGCGCTGCAGGTTGGAGAGCGCGACCTCGTCGTCGTCGACCAAGCCGATCGTTCCGATCCCGGCCGCGGCGAGGTAGAGCGCGATCGGCGCGCCGAGCCCGCCCGCGCCGATGATGAGCACGCGCGCGCTCTTGAACTTCTGCTGCCCCGGCCCGCCCACCTCCGGCAGCACGAGATGGCGCGCATAGCGGGCGATCTCCTCGCCGGAGAGCGGCGCTTCGGGCGCGCCCGGATCAGCCGTCATGGCCCTCGACGACGATCAGGTCCGCCTCGCTCACCGGCAGGCGCAGCGCGCGTGCGTCCCGGTAGGCGGGGTCGTGGAAGCAGGCGAGCGCGGCGTCGTAGGTCGGGAATTCGATGACCACGTTGCGTGCCCGGCCGGTGCCTTCCATGATTTCGCAGCGCCCGCCCCGGACGATGAAGCGCCCGCCGAAGCGCGCGAGCGGCTCGGCATTGGCAGCGATGTAGGCCTTGTAGGCCTCGGCATCGCGCACGTCGACGCGCGCGATCCAGTACCCCTTCGCCATGATCACCTCCCGCCGCAGGCGGCCCCGATCTCGGCGAGCATAGCACGGGCGGCCGCTTCGGGATCGGGAGCGGCGACGATCGGCCGGCCGACCACCAGGCAGTCGGCGCCGGCCGCGATCGCGTCCGCCGCGCTCATCACCCGCTTCTGGTCGTCCGCCGCCGCGCCCGCCGGCCGGATCCCGGGCGTGACGATCAGCATGTCGGGCCCGACGACGGCGCGGACGGAGGCCGCCTCCTGCGCGGAGCAGACGATGCCGTCCATGCCGGCGGCGCGGGCGTCGGCGGCGCGGCGCGAAACGAGGTCGCGGGCGGTGGCGGCGTAGCCCGCCTCGGCGAGGTCGCGGTCGTCGAGCGAGGTCAGCACCGTCACGGCGAGGAGGCCGAGCCCGCTCTGTGCGCCCCGGGCGGACGCCGCCGCCCGCATCGCCTTCGGATAGGCGTGGATGGTCGTGAGCGCCACGCCCATCGCCTCGATGCTCTTCACCCCGCTCGCGACCGTGTTGTCGATGTCGAGGAGCTTCATGTCGAGGAAGACGCGCTTGCCCGCCGAGACGAGCGCGGGCACGAGCGCGAGCCCGCCGGCGAAGGCGAGCTGCATGCCGACCTTGTAGAACCCGACCGTGTCGCCGAGCCGTTCCACGAGGCTCTCCGCGGCGGTCGTGCTCGCCACGTCGAGGGCGACCATGAGGCGGTCGCGCGGGCTTTCGGGTCGGAACCGGGCGGCCATGGCTCAGATCTTCCGCAGCGCCACTTCGACGATGAAGTGGTCGTCGTTCTTGCGCAGGATCAGCTCGGCGCGCGGCCGCGTCGGCAGGATGTTCGCGCGCAGATTGACGAGGTTGATCCGCTCCCACAGGCCGCGGGCGACCACCGCGGCCTCCTCGTCGCCGAGCGAGGCGTAGCGGTGGAAATACGACCTCGGGTCGCGGAAGCGGGTTTCCCGGAGCCGCATGAAGCGCTCGAGGTACCAGCGTTCCACCGATTGCTCGTCGGCGTCGATGTAGATGGAGAAGTCGAAGAAGTCGGAGACGAAGGGCACCGCCTTGCCGTCGGGCGGCGGGTCGCGCGTCTGGAGGACGTTCAGGCCCTCCAGGATCAGGATGTCGGGACGCTCGACCGTGATCGTCTCGCCGGGCACGATGTCGTAGACGAGATGCGAGTAGACGGGTGCGCTCACCCGCGGCGTGCCGGCCTTGATCGCGGTGAGGAAGTTGAGGAGCGCCGAGACGTCGTAGCTCTCCGGGAAGCCCTTCCGCTCCATCAGGCCTTCGGCCTCCAGGACGGCGTTGGGGTAGAGGAAGCCGTCGGTTGTGACGAGCTCGACGCGCGGATGCGAGGGCCAGCGCTTCAGGAGCTCGCGCAGGATGCGCGCCGTCGTCGATTTGCCGACCGCGACCGAGCCGGCGATGCCGATGATGAAGGGCGTCTTGCTCTCGCCGGTGCCGAGGAAGCGCTGCGTCGCCTGGAAGAGCTCCTGCGTCGCCTCGACATAGAAGGAGAGCAGGCGCGAGATCGGCAGGTAGACCTCCTCGACCTCCTCGATCGACATCGGATCGTTCAGCGATTGCAGGCCGGCGACCTCTTCCTCCGACAGCGTCATCGGCATGTCGGCGCGCAGCTTCGCCCAGTCCTCGACGCGGAAGATGCGGTAGGGCGAGAGGCTGGAGCGTACGAACTGGTCCATCATGAACGCGGCCGCGAGGCCTTCTCCTGCAAGCCGGTCTGCCCGGTGCGGCGCCCGAGTTCCGCGCTCACCTCGTCGAGCCCGACGCCCGACACCTGCAGGAGAACGAGCAGGTGGTAGATGAGGTCCGCGGATTCGGCCACGAGATGGGCGCGGTCGCCGCCGACCGCGGCGAGCGCGGTCTCGACCGCCTCTTCGCCGAGCTTCTTGGCGCAATGCTGGACGCCCTTGCGGGCGAGCGATGCCGTGTAGGACTGCGGGTCGTCGGCGGAGGCGCGCCTCGCGACGATCTCCGCCAGCTCCTCGATCGTGATAGCGGCCATGAACGCTCCCGCCTCTGCTGCTGCCTTTACGGCAGGACGCGCCGCACCGGAAGCCCGGCGGCGGCCATGTGGCGCTTCACGTCGGCGATCGTGCAGGTCCCGAAATGGAAGAGCGAGGCGGCGAGCACGGCCGCGGCATGGCCGTCGCGCACGCCTTCCACGAAATGGTCGAGCGTGCCGGCGCCGCCCGACGCGATCACCGGCACCCGCACGGCATCGGCGACGGCGCGGGTGAGCGCGATGTCGAAGCCGCTCTTGGTGCCGTCCCGGTCCATCGAGGTGAGGAGGATCTCGCCCGCCCCGAGCGACACGACCTCGCGCGCATACTCGACCGCGTCGATGCCCGTCGGGCGCCGCCCGCCATGCGTGAAGATCTCCCAGCGCGGCGCCTCGCCCTCGCCCGAGACCCGCTTGGCGTCGATCGCCACCACGATGCACTGGTCGCCGAACTTCTCCGCCCCGCGCGCCACGAAGGCGCGGTCGGCGACGGCCGCGGTGTTGATCGACACCTTGTCGGCGCCGGCGAGGAGCAGGTTGCGGATGTCCTCGACCGTGCGCACGCCGCCGCCGACGGTGAGCGGCACGAAGCACTGCTCGGCCGTTCGGGCGACGACGTCGAACAGCGTCCCGCGCTCCTCGTGGCTCGCCGTGATGTCGAGGAAGCAGAGCTCGTCGGCGCCCGCCGCGTCGTAGGCCTTGGCGGCCTCGACGGGGTCGCCGGCGTCGACCAGGTCGACGAAGTTGACGCCCTTGACGACGCGGCCGTCCTTGACGTCGAGGCAGGGGATGACGCGGGCTTTGAGCATCGGGAGGGTTTTTCCTGCGCGCTCAATAGCCCGTCCCGCCGGCCCGGCCAAACCGAAAATGAGCGGCCTTGTGACGAGAGCACCGGGGCTTGGGGAACGGCTTGTGAGTCGGACAAGGGACCACGCGCGGCCGTTGCCGACAATGCCGCCGACGTAGCCGCCCAGCACGCCACCGATCGCGCTGCCCATGCCCGGCAGGATCAGGTTGCCGAGCACCATGCCGCCGACAGAGACCACGAGACGGGACATGGAATCGATCTATGGTATTAGGTGGCTCTCGCGTCAGTTCGGGGACGCCCATGTCCGACGAATACGATGAAAGAAGGTGGTTCTTCGATCGAAGGACGGATAAGACCATAATTAGCAAGAGGATCACGGACTCACTATCGGGTCAGAAGCTG
Source organism: Faunimonas sp. B44 (assembly GCF_052655945.1). Classification (NCBI taxonomy): domain Bacteria; kingdom Pseudomonadati; phylum Pseudomonadota; class Alphaproteobacteria; order Hyphomicrobiales; family Afifellaceae; genus Faunimonas; species Faunimonas sp. B44. The sequence continues at coordinate 85,874 of NZ_JBQYEX010000005.1, forward strand.
CGCATCGCTTCGCACATTGTCGAAGGCCAGCCCGGACTGAAGTTCGCGGCGGTCGAGGATGAGGTGCTTCTTCGTCAGACACCGGCAGGACGATACGAGATCAAGGCTACTTTCCTGGAGGACGACCGCTCCATCCGGACACTCACCATCCAGAGGTACAGCAGTAAGAATGGCCCTCTCGATAAGCAGTGCTTTTCGTTTGTAGGCCGCGAAATCGAGACACTCATTAGTTTCGTCGCGGGCGTCAGAACCGTGCCTTTGGACGGAACGGAAAAGGTCCATCTTCCTGACAATGTGTTGCGCGACATTGTGCTCGACCAAGGACAGGCCCGCCGGATCTTCGCTAAGAATCCGGAACTCTTCCTACAGCTCGCGCAATACGAGGACATCACACGCGACCTCGTCGCCGTCGGCTATCGACGGAAGCAATTGCAGCGTTTCGAGTCCTTGCTTCGTGAGGCCGACTATTTCGTCGGCGAACAGGAGCGTCTCCAATGCAGGCCCGAGGACGTGTGGCAGCAGTTCTTCGAGGCCAATACATGGATATTTGGATACGGCCTCTCATACCAATTCGTGTCCAAGCTCGATGAACGAAAGCTGGAGCAAATCGTGCGTGGCCGCGACCTGACGGCCGCAGGCAAACGCTCCGATGCTCTCATGAAAACACGCGGGATAATCAGCTCATTGTGCTTTGTGGAGATCAAGCGTCATGACACGCCTTTGCTGGGGTCGGCTCAATACCGTTCCGACGTGTGGCCGCCATCGGCAGAGCTGACAGGCGGCGTGTCCCAGTTGCAAACGACTGTCCACGCCGCACTCGAATCTCTCGGCCATAAGCTGATGCCTAGAGACGACACTGGCGACCCGACGGGCGAAATCCTGTTCAACATCGAGCCCCGTTCCTGCCTAGTCGTTGGCTCCCTCAATCAGTTTCAAACAGACCGCGGAATCAACGTACCGAAGTTCCGCTCTTTCGAGCTCTACCGACGGCACACGTGGCGTCCAGAGATCATTACGTTCGACAAGCTTCTCCAGCGGGCGCGCTTCATCGTCGAGCACGGGCCGGAAGTGGCTGCGGGAGAGGGTAATGACGACGATGAGATACCGTTCTGACCGCGCATCATTCGCTAGATACACCGTTTTCTGCCTTCTTGCGAAGCACAAGGGTTCCACCCACGGCTACCGCGCCCCCTTCCATCGTGCGTTGGGCTTCGTCGACTCTGGGGCGGTCGCTCAGCTCGTCCATCAGTCGTCGTGGATCGCGCCCCTGCAGGCCCCATTCCAGTTGGTGCTCTTGATGAAGGCCGGAAAATCGTGGAACCACGCCGCGCCGATCCTCAGCGCGAGGCGGCAGCCGCGCCGGCGTCCTGGGCGGGCCTGTGCTGGAGTGCCATCGCCCGGAAATCGGTCAGGATGAGGCCCGGCAGATCGTGGATCGAGGCCGGGCGGCCGAGGAAGTAGCCCTGCAGCAGGTCGCAGCCGAGCCTGTGGAGGCACTCGCGCTGGCCCTCGGTCTCCACGCCCTCGGCCGTTACCGTCATGTGCAGCGAGCGCCCCAGCGCAACGATCGCCTCGACGACGGACGTGACGTGGTCGTCGGAGCCGAGCGCGCGCACGAACGACTGGTCGATCTTCAGCTTGTCGAAGGGGAACTTCCACAGATAGCTGAGGCTCGAATAGCCGGTGCCGAAATCGTCCATGGCGATCCGCACCCCGAGCGCCTTCACGTCGGCGAGCTGGGAGAGGACGGCGGCGCTGTCGCTGAGGAGAAGGCCCTCGGTGATCTCCAGCTCGAGCCGGTGGGCCGGGAGGCCGCTCAGGGCGAGCGCCTCGCGCACCCGTTCGCCCAGTCGGCCGTCCTGGAACTGCATGGGCGACAGGTTGATCGCGACCGTGAGGTGCTGCGGCCAGCGCGCCGCGACCTCGCAGGCGCGGGTGAGGACCCAGGCGCCGATCGCGCCGATCAGTCCCATCCGCTCCGCCACCGGGACGAAGACGTCGGGCGGGATGTAGCCGCCGTCGCGCCGCGGCAGCCGGAGCAGGGCCTCGAACCCGGCCAGCCCGTCGTCGCTCGCCCGGTGGAACGGCTGGAAGTGCAGCTCGAAGCCGTCCTGGTGCAGCGCCCGCTTCAGCGTCAGTTCGAGCTGGCGTCGCGCCTGGAGCTCGGCATCCATCTCCGGACGGAAGAGGTGATGCGCGCGCCGCCCGTCCGCCTTGGCGTGCCGGAGCGCGATGTCGGCATTCTTCATCAGCGTGGCGGCGTCGGCGCCGTCCTGCGGCGCAACCGCCGTCCCGGCGCAGACCGACACGTCGATCCTCTGGTCGACGAGGAAATACGGCTCTGACAAGGTCGAGACGAGCCGCCGCGCGAACGGGCCCGGGGCGCCGGTGGCCGTTTCCACCGACGCGATCGCGAACTCGTCGCCGTCGAGCCGCGCGACGATGTCGTCCGGGCCGGCCAGTCCGCGCATGCGCTGGGCGACGGCCCTGAGCAGCTCGTCGCCGACGACATGGCCGACGCCGTCGTTCACCTCCTTGAAGCGGTCGAGGTCGAGGCAGTGTACCGCGACGCGTTCGGAGCTCGCGAGCGCCGCCTCCAGCTGCGCGACGAAGGTGGCCCGGTTGGAGAGGCCGGTGAGGGGATCGTGGTGGGCGAGGAACTCGGCGCGCTGGTCCGACTGGTGCTTCTCCCGCGTTCGCCAGTAGAGCCCGAACGCCGGCAGCCCGAAGGCGGCCGCCACGATGGCCGACAGCGCGAAGGCCGCCGAGGCGAGGTCGGCACGGAAGGCGGCGCGCTTCGCGGACTGGTCGACATAGACCTCCACGATGCCGAGCGTCCGTCCCGCCTGCAGCACGGGGACGTAGGCTTCGGCGTAGTAGCGGGGCCGGTGCGGCGGCGTCCCCGCCTTCGCCTCGATGACGGGCTCGCCGCTGAGGACCGTGGCCGCAGCCGTCGGATTGTGGACGGGGATCGCCTCCGCGGCGTGGCCGGCCTCGTCGAGCCGGTCGGAGGCGAGCCGGAGCTGCCCTTCGGCGTCGAAGATCTTGTAGAGGAAGACGTCGCCGACGTGCCGCGCCTTCTCGAAGAAGCTCGCGCTCTCGGGCGATGGCGTCGAGCCGGCCGCGATGGCCGCGAGATCCTGCACGTTGTCGGCGAGGTACCGGGCCCAGGATTCGCCCTCGGCGCGCGCGTCCTGCGCAAGCAGGCGGTCGATCGTGTAGGCGGTCACGGTCACGGCCGCAGCCACCGCGACGATCAGGCTCGCCACCAGGCCTGCCGCCAAGAGAAGGTCGCCTCGAGAGGCGCGCATCCGATCCTCGCCCGGAATTCCGCCCCGGGAGAATATGGAGAAATGCTGAACGAAGTGTTGCGTCGGCCCCAAGGCTCGGGGAGGCGCCAGGATCAGCGCGGGGCCGGGCGGGCCGGCTCCCCTGCCGCCGCGGCGAGGACGGCGAGCGCCTCGGCCGGGTCGATGCGCCCGTCATAGAGCGCCCGGCCGGAGATGGCGCCGGCGAGGCGCGCGGCGTCCGGCCGCGTCATGCGCCGGACGTCGTCCATCGAGGCGAGCCCGCCGGAGGCGATGACCGGGATCGAGACGCTTTCGGCGAGCGCAATCGTCGCCTCCCAGTTGATGCCGGCGAGGACGCCGTCCCGGTCGATGTCGGTGTAGATGATGGCGGCGACGCCGGCGCCCTCGAAGCGGCGCGCGAGCTCGCCCGCGTCGAGCTCGGACGTCTCCGCCCAGCCCTCCACCGCGACCTTGCCGCCGCGCGCGTCGATGCCGACGGCGATCCGGCCGGGCCAGCGCCGCGCGGCCGACCTGACGAGCTCCGGGTCGCGCACGGCGATCGTGCCGAGGATCACGCGCGCGATGCCCTTGCCGAGCCAGGCCTCGACCTGCGCCTCGCTGCGGATGCCGCCGCCGAGCTGCACCTGCATGCCGCCGCCGAGGCGGGCGAGGATCGCGTCGACCGCGGCGCCGTTCCGGCTCTCGCCCGCGAACGCGCCGTCGAGGTCGACGACGTGCAGCCACGGAAAGCCCGTCGCCCGGAACGCCTCGGCCTGCGCCGCCGGATCGGCATTGTAGACCGTCGCGTCCGCCATCTCGCCCTTCCTGAGGCGGACGCAGACGCCGTCCTTGAGGTCGATCGCCGGGAAGAGGATCACGGCGCCCAGCGCAGGAAGTTGCCGATCAGCGCCAGCCCGAGATGCTGGCTCTTCTCGGGATGGAACTGCGTCCCGGCGATGTTGTCGCGCGCCACGATCGCGGTGATCGGCCCGCCGTAATCCGCCGTCGCCACCACGTGCCCCGCATCCGTCGGGACGACGTGGTAGGAATGCACGAAATAGGCGTCGAGGCCGTCCGCGCCGGTCGGGATGCCGGCGAGGATCGGGTGCTCGCGCCGGACGTCCAGGCTGTTCCAGCCCATGTGCGGGATCTTGAGCGCGGGATCGTCCGGGGTGATCTCGACCACGTCGCCGGGGATCCAGCCGAGCCCCTCGACGACCTCCTTCTCCAGGCCGCGCGAGGCCATCAGCTGGCAGCCGACGCAGATCCCGAAGAACGGCCGGCCGCGGCCGATCACGGCTTCCTCGAGGGCATCGACCATGCCCGGCACCGCGTCGAGGCCGCGGCGGCAGTCGGCGAACGCGCCGACGCCCGGCAGCACGATGCGGTCGGCCCGCCGGACGCTCTCGGCATCGGCCGTGACCGCGACGTCGATCCCGCCGATCTCGCCTGCCGCACGCTCGAACGCCTTGGCGGCGGAGTGCAGGTTGCCGGAGCCGTAATCGATGATCGCGACCTTCATGCCCCCGCCCTCGGGAAGAGGCCCATCACCTCGTCGCCCTCGCCGCGGGCCGGCGCGTAGGCCGGCCAGGTCCGGGCTGAAGCCTGCTGCGCGGGCGCCCGCCGGGCCTCGCGCGCATGGTCCTTGAAGTAGCGCATGTCGGCCTCGTCGAGCGTCCGCCCGAACGTGCCGCCGATCTCGGTCCATCCGCGGCGCGCGAGCGACCAGCGCCGGATGTTGTTCGCCTCCAGCCCGAGGAGCACGGCGCCGAGAAGGGCAACCACGCCCATCGGCGCTTGCGGGAAGGCCGTGCCGAGCCCGTAGAGCGCCGCCGCATAGACGAGATAGAGCACGAAGGCGATCCACAGCCGGTGCCAGAGCATCCAGATCGCCGGGAAGAACAGCGCGGGCCAGCAGAAGCCCTCCTTCACGAGGCGGATGCGCTCGGGGTCGCCGTCGGGCGGCGCATGCACGGTGTAGGCGGCCATGAGGTGTCCTAGCCCGCGAGCGTGCCCTTGGTCGAGGGGATCTCGCCCGCCGTGCGCGGGTCGATCGCCAGCGCCGTCCGGAGCACGCGGGCCACGGCCTTGAAGCAGGTCTCGGCGACGTGATGCGCGTTCTCGCCGTAATGGTTCGTGACGTGCAGCGTCAGCCCGGCGTTCTGGGCGAAGGCCTGGAAGAACTCGCGCACGAGCTCCGTGTCGAACGCGCCGATCTTCGGCCGGGCGAACGTCACCCGCCAGACCAGGAAGGGCCGGCCGGAGACGTCCACCGCGGCGCGCGTCAGCGTCTCGTCCATGGCGAGGTCGAGCGAGGCGTAGCGCGCGATGCCCTTGCGGTCGCCGAGCGCCCGCGACAGCGCCTGGCCGAGCGCGATGCCGACGTCTTCCACCGTGTGGTGCTGGTCGATGTGGAGGTCGCCCTCGGCGCGGACCGTGACGTCGATCAGCGAATGGCGCGCGAGCTGCTCCAGCATGTGGTCGAAGAAGCCGACGCCGGTCGAGACGTCGTAGCGCCCGGTCCCGTCGAGATCGACGGAGACGGCGACCTTCGTCTCGTTCGTGGTCCTGGTGATCTCAGCCGTCCGGGCCATGCCGCGCATCCTTCGGGAACGCCGCGGTTCTAGCGGCGGCGGGGGGAAGCGACAAGGGCGTGCCTGCGACGCGGGAAGCGGGCTGCCGCGAAGGGCGCGGGAGCCGATCCCGTTTTGCTGGCGAAACATTGTTGACATTCGGGATTTGGTCGCATGAGGTTCGACCCACGCGAAGGACGGCGAGAACCGCCGCATTTGACCGGGTGGGAGGCGACATGACGGACGGGATACCTGCGGGGGCGGGCGGCGCGGCGATGGATCCCGAGCGGCCGCTCTCCGAGCCGTTCGACCCCAAGCCGCGCAGGCCGAAGGTGGACGTGCCGGCGGGCGCCTGCGACTGCCACGCCCACGTCTTCGGCCCCGGCAACGCCTATCCCTTCATCCCGCACGGCCTCTACACCCCTGCCGACGCCCTTCCCGCCGACTTCCTCGGCCTGCTCGACGCGCTCGGGCTCGCGCGCGGCGTGCTGGTCCAGCCGAGCATCTACGCGCAGGACAACCGGGCGATGCTCGACGCGCTCGCCCCGAACCTCGACCGGCTGCGCGGCATCGCCGTCCTGCCCTTCGACGTCGGCGCCGCGGAGGTCGAGCGCCTGCACGGCCTGGGGATCCGCGGCGTGCGCTGCAACATCGTCGACCTCAGGTTCGACAAGGGCGTGCTGCCGCTCGACGGGCTGAAGGCGCTCGCCGCGACCATCCGGCCGTTCGGCTGGCACGTCGAGTTCCTGATGCACGTCAACGAGTTCCCGGACCTCGACCGGCAGCTCGCCGACTTCCCGACGGAGGTCTGCTTCGGCCATCTCGGCTACGTGAAGACGGAGCACGGGGCGGACACGGAGGGGTTCCGGGCGATGCTGCGGCTCCTGCGCGACGGCAAGGCGTGGGTGAAGCTCACCGCGCCCTATCGGCTCACGTTGAGCGCCATGCCCTATGCGGACGTCGACGAGACCGCCCGCATCCTGGTCGAAGCGGCGCCCGACCGCCTGCTCTGGGGCAGCGACTGGCCGCACACCTACATCAAGACCGCCATGCCGAACGACGGCGACCTGTTCGACCTCTTCGTCGACCGGGTCCCCGATGCCGGCCTGCGCAAGCGCATCCTCGTGGACAATCCCGAGCGATTGTACGGGTTCTGAGGCCCGGAGGCCTCCAAGCGGCCCGCGTCCGCGCGGGCGAACGACACAAGGTGGGAGGAAAACATGAAGCGACTTGGACTTGCCGCGCTCGCGCTGGGACTGGCGACTTTCCCCGCGGCCGCGCAGAACTTCCCGACCGGGCCGGTGCACATCATCGTGCCGTTTGCGGCCGGCGGGAACGTGGATGTCACCGCGCGGGCGATAGCCCCGGCGCTCGGCGAGATCCTCGGGCAGCCCGTCATCGTCGAGAACCGGACCGGCGCCGGCGGCATGATCGGCGCCGAGTCCGTGATGAGCGCGGCGCCCGACGGCCACACCCTCATGATGGGCTCGAACAGCACCCTCAGCGTCGGGCCGAACCTTTTCGCCAACTGGCCCTACGATCCGGTCGAGGGCATCACGCCGATCACCAACATCCAGTTCGTGCCCTTCGCGCTCGTCGTCCGCGCCGACAGCCCGTTCCAGTCGGTCGCCGAGGTCCTCGAGAAGGCGCGCGCGGAGCCTGGTGACGTGACGATGGCGCATGCCGGGACCGGGACGGCGAACCACCTCGTCTCCGAGCTCTTCCAGATGCTGACCGAGACCGAGTTCCTGCTCGTGCCCTACCAGGGCGGCGCCCCGGCGATGACGGATCTCCTCGGCGGTCAGGTCGAGCTCTATTTCGACCAGGCGAGCACGACGGCGCCGCAGGTGGCGGCCGGCCGCGCCCGGGCGCTCGCCGTCACCTCGCGCGAGCCCTGGCCGTCGCTCCCCGGCGTGGCGACCTTCGCGTCGGAGGGCGTGGAGAACTTCGAGCTGATGAACGTGACCGGCCTGGTCGGGCCGGCGGGCATCCCGGACGACGTCGTGGAGACGCTGCGCGCCGGCGTCGCGAAGGCGCTCGAGAACCCGGACGTGAAGGCCCGCTTCGAGCAGCTCGGCGTGCAGGTCGTCGGCAGCAGCCCCGACGAGTTCATGGCCTTCATCAAGGAGGATCTCGCGCGCTGGGGCGACGTGATCGAGAAGGCCGGCATCGAGGTGAAGTGACCCCATGGCGACCGTCGCCGATTTGAAGCGCCGTCTCGCCGCGGGCGAGACGGTCGTCTCGGTCAATCCCGAAGGCGCGAACCCGGACCTCGTACCCGCGCTCGCGCGCCTCGGCGCCGACCTCCTCTTCGTCGATTGCGAGCGGACCGGCATCGGGCTCGACAAGGCGGGCGACCTGCTGGTCGCCGCCCGCGCCGCCGGGTTGCCGACCGTCGTCCGGAGCTGGTCGGCCGATCCAGCCGTGCTCGTCCAGTTCCTCGACCGCAAGGCCGGCGGGCTGGTGGTGCCGCATGTCGAGACGGCGGCTGATGCGGCCGCCGTCGTGGAGACCGTCCGGTTCGCCTGCGGCGACGGCGCGGCGGAGCGCCTCGTCATCGTCCAGATCGAATCGCGCGCCGGCGTCGTTGCCATCGACGACATCGCGAAGGTCGAGGGGATCGACGTCTTCCTGATCGGTCCGAACGACCTCGGCTATTCGCTGACCGGGCGGCGCGGTGCGCGCACGCCCGAGGTCGCCGACGCGATCGACCATGTCTGCAAAAGGCTCGCCGCGGCAGGCTGCCGGTACGGCATGCCCGCGCCGGTGGCCGAGCTCGACACCTTCCGCCGCCGCGGGGCGACCTTCGCGTACTATTCGGTGAACTGGATCCTGGAGCACGGCTTCGCGGAGATGAACCGGGCCTTCGGCCGGTGATGGCCGCAGGCGGGCGCCTCTCGGGCCGGCGGGGGCTGCCGGCATGACGGGCGAGGGCAAGGGCCGCGATTTGAGGGAGATCGCCGGAGGCGCCATTGCCGCCGCGGTCGGGCTCGCCTTTCTGCTCGCGTCGCTGCGCTACGGGATCGGGACGCTGCGCAGCATGCGCGCCGGCATGTTTCCGCTCGGCGCCTCGGCCGCGCTCCTGGCGATCGGCCTTGCGATCGTCCTTGACGGCTTGCGCCGGCCGCCCCCCGAAGGACCGGCGGAGAGCGTGTCCTGGCGCGCGCTCCTCGCCGTCGCGGGGGGAATTGCAGCCTTCGCGCTCCTCGTGCGCCCGTTCGGGTTCGTGCCCGCGGTCGCCGCGGCCGTCGTCCTGTCCGCGCTCGGCGACCCGGAGAGCCGGCCGGTCGCGATCGTCGCGCTCGCCGGCTTCCTGTGCCTCTGCGTCTGGCTCGTCTTCTCGGTCGGTCTGGGGATGCCGCTGCCCGCATTCGGAGGCGGCCGCTGATGGAGCTCTTCACGATCGGCTTCGTGACGGCGCTCTCGGCGCAGAATCTGCTCTACTGCTTCCTCGGCGTCTTCCTCGGCACGTTCATCGGCGTGCTGCCGGGCGTGGGGTCGCTGGCGGCCGTGGCGCTCCTCCTGCCGGTGACCTTCTACCTGGAGCCGACCACCGCGCTGGTCATGCTTGCCGGCGTCTATTACGGCGCGGAGTACGGCGGCTCGACCGCCTCCATCCTGCTCAACCTGCCGGGCACGCCGTCGAGCGCCGTGACCTGCATCGACGGATATCAGCTCACCAAGCAGGGCCGCGCCGGCGTCGCGCTGTTCGTGACGACGGTCGCCTCCTTCCTCGGCGGCAGCGTCGGCATCCTGCTCCTCATCTTCTTCGCGCCGGCGATCGTCAGCTTCGCGCTGTCCTTCGGGCCGGCGGAGTATTTCGCCGCCATGCTCTTCGGTTTGATCGGGGCGGCGACGATCTCGCAGGGCTCGCCGCTCAAGGGCCTCGCCATGGTCGCCTTCGGCGTGCTCGTCGGCTCGATCGGGACCGACAGCCACAGCGGGGTCCAGCGCTTCACCCTCGGCTATCTGCAGCTCTTCGAAGGCGTCAGCCTCGTCGTGCTCGCCATGGGGCTTTTCGGCGTCTCGGAGATCATTGCCTCCGTCAGGGGCCAGCAGGCGGGCCGCTTCGCCCAGAAGATCAGGCTGCGCGACATGCTTCCCGGCCGCGCCGATCTCCGGCGCTCCTTCTTTCCGGCCGTGCGCGGGACGGCGGTCGGCAGCCTGCTCGGCGCGCTGCCCGGCGCCGGCCCGTCGATCGCGGCGTTCCTCAGCTATGCGCTGGAGAAGCGCGTGTCGCGCGAGCCGGAGCGCTTCGGCAAGGGTGCGCTGGAAGGGGTGGCCTCGCCGGAGGCGGCGAACAACGCCGCCGTGCAGACGGCCTTCATCCCGACGCTTTCGCTCGGCATCCCGGGCAGCGCCACGATGGCGATCATGCTCGGCGCGCTGATGATCCACGGCATCACGCCGGGGCCCCAGCTGATGACCGAGCACCCGCAGCTCTTCTGGGGCCTGGTCGCCAGCTTCTGGATCGGCAACCTGCTGCTGCTCGTCCTGAACATCCCGCTGATCGGGATCTGGGTCCGCCTGCTGACGATCCCCTACCGGCTGCTCTATCCCGGGATCATCGTGCTGATCTGCATGGGCGTCTACAGCCTGCGCAGCAATCCCTTCGACATCTGGATGGTGCTGCTCTTCGGCCTGATCGGCTACGGCATGCGCCTCCTGCGCTTCGAGCCGGCGCCGCTCCTCATCGGCTTCGTGCTCGGCCCGATGATCGAGGACAATTTCCGCCGCGCCATGATCCTTGCCCGCGGCGATTTCCTGCGGCTCTTCGAGCGGCCGATCGCCGGTACGCTGCTGGCGCTCGTGATCCTGCTGCTCCTCTGGATGCTGGTCTCGGCGCTGAGGACCAGGCGGCGCACGTCCGGCGCGCCCGCTTTGCCGATCGACTCCACGTCGGGCCCCTGAGGCGCCGATCCGGCCAGCCGGCCAGCCGGGGGCGGCCGCCCCGTCCCCTTCGGATGCACCTCTTCCTCGCCCAACAGTTTCCACGGAACCGGCGGCCGTGAAGCCGACAGGGTTCAACGCACCGTCCGCGTGTGCTATACTGAGAAACTAGTGATGTTTCACTGAGGCGTGGTGATGCGATGGCTGTGAGCGGCGGGCAGGGCGGAGGCGTGGAGGCTGCTCCGCATGTCGCCCGCGATTCGGCGGGAATCGTCCCCGGCGGGATGCCCGATCACACGGCCGGCCGCAAGCCGTCGCTGCAATCGGCCGCCTACGAGGCGATCAAGGACCGGATCGTCACCTGCCGCTACAGGCCGGGCGAGTATCTCAACGAGCAGCAGATCAGCGACGAGCTCGGCTTCGGGCGCACGCCGGTGCATCAGGCGATCAACAGGCTGAGCCTGGAAGGGCTGGTCGAGATCATCCCGCGCAAGGGCGTGATCGTGAAGCCGCTCAGCCTGGACGACATCCTCGACGTCGCCGACGTGCGGCAGGTGAACGAGATCCACTGCGCCCAGCTCGCCGCCAACCGGCTCGCGGCCGATGCCGCCGCCGAGTTCGACGCCATCCTCGCCGAATCGCGCGAGGCCTGCGAGGAGCGCGACGTCGAGCGGCTCATGCACCTCGACCGCCGCTTTCACGGCCTGATCGCGCACACCGCCGGCAACGCGGTGCTCACGGACGTCCTGCGCAACCTGCACGACCGCTCGCTGCGGCACTGGTTCCTGTCGCTGACCGACCCCGATCACGACCGTCGCGTCATCGAGGAGCACGAGCGCATCCTCGACGCGATCCGCTCGGCCGACAAGGAGAGGATCGCGCAGGCGGTCGCCGATCACATCGGCTCGTTCCGCAAGAACCTCCTCGCACGGTTATGATGCGTCGACGGTCAGTGCGCCGGCGTGTGCGCCGCGACGATCTCGCCGCGCTCGATTCCCGCCGTCTCGTCCGTCAGCCGGTCCAGCAGATGCGGCGATGATTCCGTAATGAGCAGAGCGAGATCCGGCATGACGCGCCGGATCCGCCCGATCGCCTCGGCGTAGTTGAGCGCCAGCGCCGGCGCGAGCCCCTGGAACGGTTCGTCCAGCAAAACCAACCGCTTACCGACCATCAGGGCGCGCCCGAGCGCGACCATCTTGCCCTGCCCGCCGGAGAGATGGCCGCCCGCCCGGCTCCGCATCGCCTTCAGCTCCGGAAGCAGTTCGTAGACCTCCTCGAGCCGCGCCTTCCTGTCCCGCGCGGCGAGGCCGAGGGCGAGCGCCGGCAGCGCCAAATTGTCCTCCACCGAAAAGCTCGGAATGAGCCGCCTGTCCTCCGGCGCGTAGCCGATGCCGAGCGCCGCCCGGCGGTGGCCCGGAACGCTCCCGAGATCCTGGCCGTCATGCTGGATGGTGCCGCCGGCGAGCGGCACGAGGCCCATGATGGCGCGCAGCGTCGTCGTCTTGCCGGCACCGTTCCGCCCGACGAGCACGGTGGTGCGGCCGGAGCGGACCGCGAGATCGATGCCGCGGAGCACGAGGACGCCGCCGAGCCGCGCCTCCACCGATCGCAATTCCAGCATCAGGCCATCCCCACCACGCGCCGGAGCACGCGCTCGTCGCCCAGAACCTTGTCCGGCGCACCCGAAGCGAGCACCTTGCCGCTGTCCCAGACGAGGACCCGCCCGGCATAGAGCCGCACGATCTCCATGTCGTGCTCGACGAAGAGGGCGGTGACGGCCTGCTCCTTCAGGACCCGCATGAGCGTCTTCATGATATCGAACTTCTCCTGCGCGCTGACGCCGCTGGTCGGCTCGTCCATCAGCAGGAGGCGCGGCTTGAGCGCCAGCGCGAGCGCGATGTCGGCGAGCTTGCGCATGCCTTCGGGAAGCACCGAGACGGGCTGCTCCGCGACGGTGTCGAGGCCGACCAGCTCGAGCAGTTCGTGCGCTTCGGCGCGGTAGGCCGGACGGTCGAGCGGGCGCAGCATCTGCCAGATGCCGTGGCGCGCGGCGAGCGCGAGCATCACGTTCTCGAGCAGCGAGTGGCTGGCGAAGAGCTGCGGGATCTGGAAGGCGCGCGCGATGCCGCGCTTGGTGATGGCGCGCGGCGACAGGCCGGTGATGTCGCGCCCCTCGAAGGAGACGGTTCCGGTGACCGGCTTCACGTAGCCGGTGCAGAGGTTGAGGAAGGTGGTCTTGCCGGCGCCGTTCGGGCCGATGATGGCCATGAACTCGCCGGGCTCGATCGAGAGGTCGACGCCGTCGGCGGCGGCGATGCCGCCGAAGGCGACGCGCAGGTTCTCGACCTTCAGGATCGGCCCGCTCACTTGCGTCCTCCCCGCCCGAACAGCCGCGCGCCGAGGCCGTAGAGGCCCTCCGGCAGGAAGAAGATGACGAGGAGCAGCGCGACGCCGACGACGAGGTTCCAGCTCTCGGCGGCGTAGCCCGACGCAAAGGTCCGCAGGATCTCCAGGAACACCGAGCCGATGAACGGGCCGGCGACGCCGCCTATCCCGCCGAGGACGGCGACGAGGACGAAATGGCCGGATTCCGTCCAGTAGGCCATCTCCGGCACGACATGGCCGATGGCGATACCCGCGAGAGCGCCGCCGAGCCCCGCCAGCATCGCCGACACGACGTAGGCGGCGAGCAGGACGCCCCAGACGGAGACGCCGAGATATTCGAGCCTGACCTCGTTCGTATGGACCGCGGTCAGCGCCTCGCCCATCGGGCTCCTCAGATAGAGGTCGACGAGCACGCCGGCGACGACGAACAGGCCGAGCACGACGTAGAGGAAGGTCGTGTTGAAGGTGCCGCGGTCGAGCGCGGACCCGAAGAGCGTGGGCGTCGCCACCCGGAGCCCGTCCGAGCCTCCGGTCAGGCCGTAGAGCTTCGACAGCAGCGAGAACACCACCATCGATACGGCAAGGTTCAGCATGGCGAAGAAGATCGCCCGGTAACGCACCATGAAGGCGCCGACGATCGCGCCTGCGACCCCCGAAAGGACAACGGACGCGGCGATGAGAAGCGCGAGGTCGCGCACGCCGAGGTCGCGCATCATGAAGGCGACCACGTAGGCGCCGACGGCATAGAACAGCGCATGGCCGATCGAGATCAGGCCGGCCCGCAGCAGGATCGCCACCCCCAGCGCCGCGAAGCCGGCGGCGAGCGCGACGATGAAGACGAAGCGCAGCCAGGGCACCGCGAACGGCGCGAGGGCGAGCGTTGCGGCAACCAGGACGAGGACGAGGAGGCGCATGCGTCAGATCCGGCGCACGCTGACGGAGCCGAACAGCCCATAGGGCCGCACCAGGAGCACGGCCAGCATGACGAGGTAGGGGACGACCGCTTCGAGCTGCGGCGCGAAGTAGATGGCGAGCACGCGGGCGACGCCGACGATGATCGCGGCGAGCGCCGCGCCCTCGATCTGCCCGAGCCCGCCGATCGCCGCGACCGCGAAACCGAGGACGATCGCCTCCGGCCCCGTGCCCGGCGCCACCCCGATCGTGGGGGAGGCGAGCGCGCCGCCGAGCGCGGCCAGGAAGACGCCGAGCGTGAAGGCGGCGACGTAGACACGCCGCGTGTCGATGCCGAGCGCCTGCGAGACCTCTGGATCGGCGACGACGGCCACCATGAACCGGCCGAACCGGCTGTAGGACATGAGGAGCCGGAGCGCGATCACGACCAGCACGGCCAGGCCGATCAGGACGAGCTGGTAGTTGAGGTAGATGATGCCCGCGATCTCCGACGTCCCGAAGAGCTGGACCGGCGTGTCCTGGTAGAGCGACTGGACCCCGAAGACGAGCTTCTGCAGGTCCTCGAAGATGAGGAAGAGGGCGAAGGTCACGAGGATCTGGAGCGCCTCGGGCTTGCCGTAGGTCCAGCGCAGGAAGCCGCGCTCCACGAGCGGGCCGAGGATCGCCGCCACGAGCGCGGCGCTCACCACCAGCGCCGGCAGCGTCAGCCACGGGCTGAGGCCGGCCGACACGATCCACAGCGACAGCGACACGGCCGCATAGGCGCCGATGGCGTAGAAGCTGCCATGGGCCACGTTGAGGATCCGCAGCACGCTGAAGACGAGGCTGAGGCCGACCGCGACGAAGAAGATCAGCGCGGCGTTGGCGAGGCCGTCGACGAGAAGCGGCATCATCGCCTGGAACATCGCAGGCTCCGGTCGGGTGTTCGAAGGTTGCGAGTGCCGCGGCGCAGGGCGCGCCGCGGCGGGCGGCGGTCAGTTCGCGGCGGCGGGCTTCGGGAGCTTCGCCAGGAAGCTGTCGTCGAGCGTGCCGATCCAGGCCATCGGATCCTCCCCGGCGGGCGGGGTGACGAGGTCGGCCGGGTAGCGCACCATCTCGGCGATCACCGGGAAGGGATATTCGTCGCCCTTGGCGGTGACGCCGACGATCTGGTCGACGAGCCCGTCATTGTCCTCGCGAATGGTGATCGAGCCGGTGAGCGTGTCGATGGACAGCCCCTCGAACGCGGCGGCGAGCTCCTCGGCGTTCGGCCAGCCGCCGCCCTTCGCCTCGATCGCCTTCTCGTAAGCGGCCTTCAGCGTGAGGATCGTGTTCGCCATCTTGAAGGACGGGAACACAGGATAGGCCCCGAACTTCTCGCGATAGTCGGCGACGAACTTGACCGCCGCCTCGTTGCCGGAGGCTTTGGGCGACTGCCACCAGCCGTCGCCGAGCACGCCGACGATGACGCCGTCGGGCAGCGACCCGCCGACGCTCTGCAGCACCGCCTCGCCGAGCGCGAGCACGGCCTGGCTGTTGCTGAAGAGGCCGCGCGGAGCTGCCTGGCGCACGAAATTCTCGAGATCCGCCCCCCAGAGATTGGAGAAGACCACGTCCGGCCGCGCGGCGGCGATGCGGGAGATCTCGGTGTTGTAGTTCGAGGCGCCGAGCTTCGGGAAAAGCTCCACCACCACCTCGACATCGGGCTTGAAGGTCTTCAGCGCGGCCGTGAAGATCTGCGCCGCGTCGTGGCCGAACGCGTAGTCCGGGTTGATGATGGCGACCGTCTTCAGGTCCGGCTTCTTCTGGAGCAGATAGAGCGCGTAGGCGATGAATTCCGGGATCGTGCTGGAATTCGCGCGGTAGACGTACTGGTACTCGTCCTTGAGGAAGAGCTGGTGGGTGTCGCAGTTCCACGCGAGCGTCGGCATCTTCAGCTGCTCGGCGATGGGCGCGAGCGCGAGGCAGTTGCCGCTGGAGAGCGCCGCGATCATCGCGGAGACCTCGCCGCTGCCCGCCAGCCGGCGGAACTCGGAGACGACCGCGTCGGTGCCCTGACCCTCGTCGACATAGATCGGCCTGACCGGGACGCCGCCGATGCCCCCGGCCGAGTTGATGTCGTTGAAGACGATCTCCGCCGCATTGCGGCCCGGCATGCCGTAGGCCGCCGGCGGTCCCGACATGAAGGTGAAGACGCCGACGCCGAGCGCGGCCGGCTTGTCCTGGGACCATGCCGGTGCGGCCAGGGCGGCGAACGCCAGCGCCGGGATCAAAATCCTCCAAGGCTTCATCGAATCCCTCCGTTTTCCCACCACCCGGCCGTCCGTGCCGGGCCCCGTTCCGCCATGTCAGCACGAGTTCGCGGAAAAGGAAAGTCTTGTGATATTTCACGCGTACACTAATACCTCGACCGAGGCCGGGGCCGCCGGATCGCACCGTCTGCGGGACGAAACGGCCCTGGAGAACACAGCCGAGGAGGGAGGCAATGCCCAGGATCCGGGTATCGATCGTCAGCCGCGCCGGGACCGAAGAGGCGGAGATCGCCGTCGAGAACCTGGTCGTCGCCGGCTGGACCGGACGCGACAAGGCGGCGATGGAGAAGCACATAAGGGAACTCGAGGAGCTCGGGGTGAAGCGGCCTGCGCGCACGCCGATCTACTATCGGGTCGCCGCCGACCGCCTGACGCAGGCCGAGACCATCCAGGTCTGCGGCGGCGACACGAGCGGCGAGGTCGAGTTCGTGCTCGCAATCCATCAGGGCCGGATGCTCGTCGGCATCGGCTCCGACCACACCGACCGCAAGCTCGAGACGGTCAGCGTCACCCTCTCCAAGCAGGTCTGCGAGAAGCCGATCGGCCGGACGTTCTGGCCCGTGGACGAGGTCCTCGGCCATTGGGACGACCTCGTCCTGCGGGCCTGGATCGGCACGGCCGGCAAGCGGGATCTCTACCAGGAGGGCCGGCTCTCCGGCATGCTCCCCGTCGCCGAGCTGCTCGCCGGCCACGACGGCGGGACCGCGTTTGCCGACGGCACGGCCATGCTCGGCGGGACGTTCGCGGCAATCGGCGGCATCCGGCCAGCCGACCGGTTCGAGGGCGAGCTGGAGGATCCGGTGCTCGGCCGCAGGATCGCGTTCGGCTACGACGTCGTCACCCTCCCGGTGCACGGCTGAGCGGACACGGGAGCTCCGGCACCTGTTCGGCGCGCCTCGCCGGCGCGCCGAATGCAGGTCAAACGCGCGGCGAGACCACGGCCTCGACGGCGGCGGCGTCGGCGAGCAGCGCCCGGTCAACGCCCGGGCGGCCGACCAGCATCAGGCCAGTCGGCGCCGTGCCGGCCTCGTGCATCGGCACCGAGATCGCGCAGGCGTCGATCATGTTGGCGACGGTGGGATTGCGCAGCACCGAGAGATTGATCGCCGTGAAGGCGTCGTCGTCCTCGAGCTCGGCGAGCGTCGGCGCGACGATCGGGACCGTCGGCAGGACGAGCGCGTCGTAGCCGGCGAACCCGGCGAGCACTTCGGCGCGGAAGCGTCGCCGCGCAGCCAGGAGATCGATGTAGTCGGCGGCATTCTGGTTCGCGCCGCGCCGGATCCTGACAAGGACGCGCGGGTCGTAGTCCGCCGCCCTTTCCTCGATGAAGCCGCGGTGGGCGGCATAGGCTTCGGCCGCGGGGAAGCCGCCCCTGGCGTTGATCTCCAGCATGTCGGAGAGCACGCCGAGCTCCAGCTCCTCGACGGTGGCACCGGCTCGCGCGAGCCGGCCGAGCGCCCGGTCGAGATCGTCGGAGACTTTCTGGTCCATGCCCTGGAGCACGAGCGTCTGGGGCACCGCCAGCCGAAGGCCCGCGACACTCGCACGGGGGAAGACGTCCGTCTCGTCGCCGGCCATGATCGCGTCCAGCGCGGCCGTGCAGGCGACGCTGCGGGCAAGCGGGCCGACCGAATCGAGCGACGGGGAGAGCGGGAACGCGCCGTCGAGCGGAATGCGCGCGGCGGTCGGCTTGAAGCCGACGATGCCCGTCAGCGCGGCGGGTATCCGGCACGAACCGCCGGTGTCGGTCCCGATCGTGGCATGCGCCATGCCGTCGGTGACGGAAACCGCGCCGCCGGAGGTGGAGCCACCCGGGATGCGCCCGACATCGCGGTCCCACGGGTTCCGAGGCGTGCCGTGATGCGGGTTGAGCCCGAGCCCGGAGAAGGCGAACTCGGTCATGTTCGTGCGCCCCACCACGACGAAGCCGGCGCGGCGGAGGCGCGCGATGGCCGGCGCGTCGGCGGCCGCCGGCTCGGCTTCCGCGAAGATCGTCGATCCCGCCGGCGTCGGCTCGCCCTTCAAGTCGAAGAGGTCCTTCACCGAGATCGGAATGCCGGCATAAGGCGACGGCGCGAGCCCCGCCGCGCGCAGCGTGTCCATCGCGGCGGCGGCGGCGAGCGCCGCCTCCCGGTCGGTACGGGTGAAGGCGCGCGCGCCTTCGCCCTCGGCGTCCTCGATCCGTTGGAAGCACGCATCGACGAGCGCGCGGCTGGTGGTGCGGCCGGCGTCGAGCGCGGCCGCGAGTTCGGCAAGGGTCGGCTGCATGGCGGTCCGATCAGACCGGGTCGTAATAGTGCAGCTCGAAGAGCACGCAGCCCGTCTCCGACTTGAACGGCCCGTGATAGGCGCCGGGGGGCCGGCACGCATAGGTGTTCGGCTGGAAGGCGGCGCCGCCCTCGCCCTTCTCGTCGTTGCCGACGGTGAGGTCGCCGGAGATCAGGTAGACCTCCTCCCAGTATTCGTGGACGAACGGCTTGGTCGTATAGACGCCCGGCTTGAAGCGGAGCAGCCGGCTGCGCGTGCCACGCTTGTTCGTCTCGTCGAGCGCGCCGGAGAGAATCTTCTGCTCGATGCCCTGGGGATAGCCCGGCGGGACCTCCCAGCCGTTCTCCATGTCGATCGCGTAGAACTCGTCGTGCTTCTTGTTGACTGCCATTCCGCTCCCCTCACTCGGCCGCCTGGGCCGGCTCGATCTCGTCTTCCAGGCTGTAGCCGTTCAACATCCCGTCGACGAGCTTCGCCGAACGGTCCCAATCGTAGGTGCGGAAGGAATGGCCCTTCGTGACGAAGGTCGCTCCCGCATAGAACATCTCGTACTGGGTGTGGCGCGAGGCGAACTCGGAGCCGACCGCGTCCCAGGCGAGCTTGTAGAACTTCACGCGCTCCAGCGAATTCGCCGCCGGGGACTGCTGCGTCTTGCCGATCAGCTCCGCGAGCTCCGGGTTGGCGAAGTCCTCGACCGAGGAGGGCAGCATGATCATGCCGCCGCCGGCGAGCTCGCGCAGCGTCGTGACGATCTTCGGGTAGAGCTGCTGCGTCAGCGTCTGCGCCGAATAGAGCGTGTGCCGGTCCGGAATGAAATACGGGCCGCGCTGCGTGCCCTTCGCCTCCATCGCGGCGACGAGCGCGTCTACCATGCCGCCCTCCGCGGCGAGCTGGCCGAGCATCTCGCGCACCTGCGGGAAGGCGACGATGCCGTTGATGTCGGCGATCCTCCGGGCGAGACCGAGCAGGAAGCGGAGCTTCACGGAGAGCCGGATCATCGCCTGGTAGTTCTGGTAGACGTGCGCCGGCGTCGCGTGGAACTGCTTCTGGCACATGTCGAGATTGTCGACGATGAAGACGCGTTCCCACGGCACCTTCACGTCGTCGAAGAAGAGTACCGCGTCGTTCTCGTCGAAGCGGCTCGACAGCGGGTTGTCGAAGACCGACTGCGCCTGCTCCTCGTAGGACTTGCGGGACAGGACCTTCAGCCCCTTGGCGTTCATCGGGATCGCTAAGGAGATCGCGTAGCGCTCGTCGCCGGGCTGGAGCGGCTGGATGGAGGTAACGAAGACCTCGTCCGCCATGACGCCGCCGGTGGCGAGCATCTTGGCGCCGCGCACCGTGATGCCTTCCGCGTCGCGGTCGACCACGCCGGCCGTCAGGAACTCGTCCTTCTGCTGGCTCGCGCTCTTGGAGCGGTCCGCCTGCGGGTTGATGATAACGTAGGTGAGGTAGAGATCGTTGTCGCGGGCGTAGCGGTAATAATCGGCGAGCGCCTGCGCCCGCTTCGGATCGTACGCCTCGAACACCTCGACGCCCATGTACATGCCGGCGATGCAGGAGGCGACGTGGTCGGGCGCGCGGCCCATGAAGCCGGCATGGAGCCCGGTCCACGCCTCGAGGGCCCCGCGGCGGCTGACCAGCTCCTGGTACGATCCCGGCAGCTCCCAGATGCGGTTGGCGCGCTCGCCGCCGTCCTTCGGCTGGAACGTCATCAGGTCCCGGTTCTCCGCCGCGGAGGCGAAGTCGAACAGGCGTCCGACCGAGGCGACGGCGTTGCGATAGGCCGGATGCGTGGTGACGTCGTCCACCCGCTTGCCGTGCAGATAGACCGCGCGGCCGTCGCGCAGGCCTTCGATGTGCTCCTTGCCGGTCTTCATCTCGTCATCTCCGGTTCCCCTTTCCTCGGGGTCAGTAGTGCATGGGCAGCGGCCATTCGGGCGGACGCTCGTCGCCGCTCTTCAGGCTGTGATACTTGCCGCGGAAGAACACGAGCGGCTCCGCGTCGGGGTTGAAGGCGAAGCGCAGCACGCGGCCGACCACGATGACGTGGTCGCCGCCGTCATGCTGCCCGTAAGGCGCACATTCGAAATGCGCGATCGCGCCGTGAAGGAGCGGCGCCTGGGCGTGCCCGAGGCTGTGCTCGACGTTCGACCACTTGTCGGAGAGCGCCCTGGCGAAGCGGTTCGAAAGCTCTTCCTGGCCGCGGCTGAGAATGTTGACGGCGTAGCCCTTCGCCTCGAGCAGCGCCTTCAGGCTGTTCGCCCGCCGGTCAACGCTGAAGAGGATCAGCGGCGGCTCGAGCGAGACGGAATTGAACGAGCTCATCGTCAGGCCGATCAGCCCGCCCGCGGCGTCCTGCGCCGTGATCACCGCCACGCCGGTCGCGAACTGGCCGAGGGCGGTGCGAAGCTCTTTCTGATCGCCGACGGTCATTGGCGCAGCCGGATCCGTTCTGCCTTGTCTGAAAGTACCTTTGTGATAAAGCTATCTTGCAGGGGCGTCAACGGGGGGTGCGCGGCCGCGGTCCGGCCGGTGCGCCAAAGGAGGGCGTGCTGGCGAACGCGAAGGGAGCGGCAGAGCGGGTGGATGTGGCGCTGGAACCTACGGTTTCTGCGCCCAATCTCCTCGTCGCGGGATCCGACGAGACCTTCCGCGCCTTCGTGCACGAGATGCTCGCCTTCGCGGCGCGGCTCGAGGAGGTGCGCAACCGCTTCGGCCGCCTGATCGGCCTCACCGGCGCGCAGTATACGATCCTCATCTCCATTGCGCATCTGCAGGGCGTTCAAGGTGTCGGCATCAATGCGGTCGCGCGGCACCTCCGCCTCAGCGGGGCATTCGTGACGATCGAGGTGAACCGCCTCGTGACGGATGGCCTGGTGACGAAGGCGGTGAACCCGTCGGACCGCCGGCGCGTGCTGCTCCGGCTGACGGAGAAGGGGCGGGCGCGGCTCGCCCGGCTCAGCCCGACCCAGGTCCGGGCGAACGACCTCATCTTCGGATCGCTCGGGCGCAGCGACTTCCTCGTCCTGCAGCGCAAGATCGGCGAGCTCGTCGAAGGCGGCGATGCGGCGCTTGGCCTCCTCGAGGGCCTGGAGACGCAGCCCGAGCGGGGCTGAAAGCTCGATCGCGCGCAGCAGCATCTCAGACTCCGGTTGACCGGCGAAAACGCGTCCCGCTATGATGCCTGTGAAATATCACACTGCTTGACCGGCGGGAAGGCCGGGACGAGCGCGTCACGCGAGGCTTTGATCGCCGATGCAGAACTCGGGAGTGCTCGACACCCGTTTCCGCTCCGCCCTGCGGCGGATGGCCGAGGCCGGCCGGATCGAGACCTGCGGCCGGACCGTCGATCCCCATCTCGAAGTCGCGTCGCTGATGAAGGTCAAGGACGGCGGGCCGGCGGTCCTCTTTCCCCAGGTCGCCGGCTTCGACATGCCGGTGATCGGCAACGTCCTCGGCGCGCGGGAGAACTGCGAGGCCGCCTTCGGAATCGACTACCGCGGCATCCGCTCGTTCGTCGCGCGGGCCCTCGGCGGGCCGATCCCGCCGCAGGCCGTGCGGACGGCCCCGGCCCAGGAGGTCGTCCACACGAGCGGCTTCGACCTTCGCACCATGCTGCCGGCGCTCCACCACGCGCCGTCGGACGGAGGCCGGTTCATCACCGCGAGCGTGATCATCGCGCGGGATCCCGAAACGGGCGTCTACAACGCGTCCTACCACCGCCTGCAGCTCCACGGCCCCGACCGCACCGGCATCAAGCTCGATTTCGGCCGCCACCTTCGCATCGCCTATGAGCGCGCGGTGGCGCGGGGCGAGGACCTGCCCGTCGTCGTCTGCATCGGCACGGATCTGGCGCTGCAGTATACGGCGGCGACCATGGGGTCCCAGATGCCTGAGAACGCGGACGAGCTCGCCGTCGCCGGCGGGCTCGCCGGCCGGGCACTCCCGGTGGTGCCGGCGGTCACACAGGACCTGATGGTGCCCGCGGAGACGGAGATCGTGCTCGAGGGCCGCATCCTTGCCCGGGACGCCGCCATGGAGGGGCCGTTCGGGGAGTTCGTCGGCTTCGCGGCACCGGCGGCGGACGCCCCGGTGCTGCAGGTGACGGCCGTCACCCATCGCAAGAAGCCGATCTACCACGCCATCAACGGCTATGGCCGCGAGACCGTGATGCTGCGGAAGTACGTGCTCGAGGCGAGCCTGCTGAAGGTGCTCGGCCCGGCCGTTCCGATCGTCGTCGACGCGGAAATGACGGCCGGCGGCCTGCACCGCTTCCACGCCGTCATCCAGGTCCGGAAACAGGGCGCCCACCACGAGGGCCTGCAGCGCAACGCGATCCTCGCCGCCTTCGGGGCACTCAAGGACCTCGATCTCGTCATTGTCGTCGACGAGGACATCGACATCCGCGACCCGCTCGACGTGGAATACGCGCTCGCCACGCGCATGGAAGCCTCGCGCGACCTGATCGTGGTGCCGGAGGCGCGCGGCCACGAATATGTGCGCGCGAGCCGCAACGGCATCCGGGCCAAGCTCGGCATCGACGCGACCGTGCCGTTCGAGGAGAAGGAACGCTTTTCTCGCGTCGCCTTCGCGCCGGTCGAGGTCGATGCGGCGGAGTTCACCACGAACCGCGACACGGCCGAGCACGGGCTCGGCCTCATCTGAGGACGAACGGGCCCGGCGCCGGGGAGGGGCGCCCGGTCCGTGATCTGCATCTGCAAGGGGAGAACGAGATGAATATCATGCTGAAGATCGGCGCATCGGCGGCCGCCGTGCTCCTGGCGGGCGCGGCCCATGCGCAGGACAACTGGCCGACCAAGCCGATCACCTTCATCGTGCCGTACGCGCCCGGCGGCTACACCGATTCCGTCGGCCGGATCACGGCGAAATACGTGGAAGCCAAGCTCGGCCAGCCCGTCGTGGTCGAGAACCGCGGCGGCGCCGGCGGCATCGTCGGGACGGAGCTCGTGGCGAGCGCGAAGCCGGACGGCTACACCTTCTGCGTCTGCAGCTCGGGCGCCGTCTCGATCGCGCCGGTCGCGCAGAAGGTGAGCTACGACCCGGTCGAGAGCTTCGTCCCGGTCAGCATCGTGAGCACGACCCCGCAGGTGGTCATCGCGCACCCGTCAGTGCCGGCCAACGACATGGCCGAGCTCGTCGAGTACGGGAAGGCCCATCGCGGCGAGCTGAACTACGGCTCGAGCGGCATCGGCGGCCTGATGCACTATTCGGTCGAGCTGTTCGAATCGAAGACCGGCGCCGATTTCACGCACGTGCCGTTCCAGGGCGGCGCGCCGGCGACGGCGGCGGTCGTCTCCGGCGAGGTTCATCTCTCCTTCACCAACATGTCCGACGCGATCCCGCAGATCGAGGCCGGCACGGTGAAGGGCCTGGCGGTGACCTCGGCGGAGCGCAGCGAGTACCTCCCCGACCTGCCGTCCGCGTCCGAGGTGGCCCCGGGCTTCGAGGCGATCTCGTGGAACGGGATCATGGCGCCCGCCGGGACGCCGGAGCCGATCGTCGGCCGGATGGCCGGCATCCTCGCCGAGATGGCCGCCGATCCGGCCGTCAAGGAGAGCATGGCCAAGATCGGCGCCACCCTCGTCTCGACCACGCCGCAGGAATACCGGGACCGCATCGCGGCCGAGGTCGAGCAGTGGACCGAGGTCCTGAAGCAGATCGAGGCGAGCAAGTAATCGTCCGCTTCGGGCCGGCGACACTGCGCCGGCCCGCCCGTTTCCCGCCAGCCCGAAGCCAATGCCGCGCGGCGGCAGATCCGAACCTTTGCCGAAGGGACATGAGATGAGACGCACGGGTGTGCGCGGTCCCGTGGACGTGTTCTCCGGGCTGCTCCTGGCGGCGATCGCCGTCGCGGCGATGATCTTCCTGCGGGACCTGGAGGTGGGCACCGCCCGCCAGATGGGACCGGGCTACTTCCCGATTGCGATCTCGCTGCTTCTCCTGGCGATCGGCGTGTTCCTGATCGGCCGGGGCCTGGTGTTCCAGGGCGCTGCCGTCGACCGCCTCCAGTTCAAGCCCGTCCTCTTCGTCAGCCTTTCGCTGCTCGCCTTCGCCCTTCTGATCGACCGGGCCGGCCTCGTCGTCACCATCGTCGCTCAGGTTGCGATCGCGATGCTCGGCTCGCCCGAGCGGGCCTATCTGCAGAGCCTCGCCTTCGCGGTCGCGCTCGCCGCGCTGTCGAGCGTGGTCTTCGTCCGGCTGCTCGGCGTGCCGGTGGAGATCTTCCCGTGATGGACGTGCTCGCGCTGCTCGGGCACGGCTTCACCGTCGTGCTCACGCCCACCAACCTGATGTTCTGCCTGATCGGAGCGCTGCTCGGGACGCTCATCGGCGTGCTGCCGGGCCTCGGGCCGGTCGCGACCATCTCCCTGCTGCTGCCGACGACCTTTGCGCTGGAGCCGACCACGGCGATCATCATGCTTGCCGGCATCTATTACGGCGCGCAGTACGGCGGTTCGACCACGGCGATCCTCGTCAACATACCTGGCGAATCGACCTCCGTGGTGACGGCGCTCGACGGCTACAAGATGGCCCAGCAGGGCCGTGCCGGGGAGGCGCTCGCGATCGCCGCCATTGGCTCCTTCATCGCCGGCTGTTTCGGCACCTTGGTCATCGTGCTCGCGGGGCCGCCGCTCGCCGGCATCGCCCAGCGCTTCGCATCGCCCGAATACTTCTCGCTGATGGTGCTGGGGCTCATCTCGGCCATCGTGCTCGCGAACGGATCGGTGATCCGCGCGATCGCCATGATCCTGCTCGGGCTCCTCATCGGCGTCGTCGGCATCGACGTCAATTCCGGGCAGCAGCGGCTGACCTTCGGCACGAGCCAGCTCTACGACGGGGTGAGCTTCGTCGCGATGGCGATGGGGCTCTTCGGCGTCGCCGAGGTCATCTGCAACCTCGAGCAGGGCATCCAGCGCGGATTGAACGCGGGCCGGATCGGCTCGATCTGGCCGAGCTGGGCCGTCATGAAGGGCGTGCGCTGGGCGATCGCCCGCGGGACCCTCCTCGGCACCGCCTTCGGCATCCTGCCGGGCGGCGGCGCGACGGTTGCCGCCTTCTCCGCCTATGCGCTGGAGAAGCGCGTGGCGAAGGATCCGACGCGCTTCGGGCGGGGCGCGCCCGAGGGCGTCGCGGCGCCGGAATCGGCGAACAACGCGGCCGCCCAGACCTCCTTCGTCCCGCTCCTGACGCTCGGCATCCCGACCAGCGCAACCATGGCGCTGATGGTCGGCGCCCTGATCCTGCACGGCATCACCCCGGGCCCGACGGTGCTCACCCGCCAGCCGGACCTCTTCTGGGGCCTGATCGCCAGCATGTTCGTCGGCAACGTCATGCTGGTGATCATCAACCTGCCGATGATCGGGCTCTGGGTGCGGCTGCTGCTCGTCCCCTACCGCCTGCTCTTCCTGCTCATCCTCGTCATCAGCGCGATCGGGATCTACTCCGTCAGCAACTCGCCCTTCGATCTCTACCTGACGATCGGCTTCGGCATCCTCGGCTACCTGCTGCGCAAGCTCGACGCCGAGCCCGCGCCCCTCCTGATGGGCTTCGTGCTCGGCCCGATGCTCGAGGAGAATTTCCGGCGCAGCCTCATCATCTCGCGCGGCGACATGATGGTGTTCCTGGAGCGTCCGATCAGCCTGGCGCTGCTGGTTCTCAGCGTTGCGCTGCTCATCTCCGTGGCGATGCCGGCCATCCGCCGCCGCCGGGAGGAGGTCTTTCAGGAATAGGAATCCGCTTCCGCCACCGGCGGAGTCCGCCGGAGGCCTTGCGCCTGAGCCAAAGCTTCGTCCATGTCCCGCTCTTCCAAGCGACCAGCGTCAAGGCGACATATCATGAGCGAACAGACCAGCGGCGCCGAAGCGCCAGCCCGCAATGGCGGCCGGATCCTGGTGGACGCGCTGCGCGGCCACGGCGTGGACACGATCTTCGGCGTGCCTGGCGAGAGCGCGCTGCCGGTCTTCGACGCGCTTCACGATGCCGAGGCGGGGATCCGGTTCATCGTCTGCCGCCACGAGGCCAACGCCGCCAACATGGCGGAGGCCGACGCCAAGCTCCGCGGCGAGCCGGGGGTCTGCATCGTCAGCCGCGGGCCGGGCGCCATGCACGCCGCGATCGCCGTCCACACCGCGTTCCAGGACTCCACCCCGCTCGTCCTGATCGTCGGCCAGGTGCCGCGCGGCCATCGCGGCCGCGAGGCGTTCCAGGAGATGGACTACACGAAGGTGTTCGGCGACACGACGAAATGGTCGGCGGAGATCACCGACCCAGCCCGCATTCCGGAGATGGTGAGCCGGGCGTTCAGCGTCGCCATGAGCGGCCGCCGCGGCCCGGTCGTGCTAGCGATCCCGGAGGACGTGCTGAGCGAAGGCTGCCGGGTGTCCGATGCCGGCCGCTATTGCGCGACGGAGCCGGCTCCGCTGCCGGAGGCCGTGGCGGCTTTCCACCGCATGCTGTCGGAGGCGGCGCGGCCCATGATCGTCGTCGGCGGCTCGGGATGGGACGATGCGGCCTGCGAGGGGCTCGCCGCGTTCGCCCGCGCGAACGACCTGCCGGTCGCCGCCGCGTTCCGGGCGCAGGACCTCCTCGACAACCGGTCGGACCATTATGTGGGCGACCTCAGCTTCGGCACCAATCCGGCGCTCGCCCGCCGGGTCATGGAAGCCGACCTCATCGTCGCGATCGGAGACCGTCTCGGCGAGGTGCCGACGCGCGGCTACACGCTGCTCGAGGCGCCCGTGCCGAAACAGGCGCTCGTCCATGTCTTCCCCGGCGCCGAGGAACTCGGGCGCGTCTACCAGGCGCGCCTGCCGATCCATTCGGGGGCCGGCCCGTTCATGAGGGCGATATCCGCCCTGCCGCCGGTCGCGGACCCGCGCTGGCGGGAATGGCGGGCAGGGGCGCGGCGGGACTATCTCGCCTACAGCACGCCGGCCGGCATCAATGCGCCGCTCGATGTCGCGAAGGCCGTCGCCCATGTCCGCGAGGCCGTCGCAGACGACGCGATCATCGCGAACGGCGCCGGCAACTATGCGATCTGGCTGCACCGGTACTTCCGCTATGCGCGGCGGGGCACGCAGCTCGCGCCGAAATCCGGCGCGATGGGCTATGGCTTTCCGGCGGCGGTCGCGGCCAAGCTCCACCACCCGGAGCGTCCCGTCATCGTCTTTGCCGGCGACGGCGACTTCCAGATGGCGTCTGCGGACTTCATCACCGCGGCCCGCTACCGACTGCCGATCGTCGTGGTGCTCGTGAACAACGGGCTCTACGGCTCGATCCGCATGCACCAGGAGCGCCACTTTCCCGGGCGCCCGAGCGGCACGGACCTCGAGAACCCGGATTTCGTCGCCTTCGCCAAGGCGTGCGGCGGCCATGGCGAGCTCGTCGAGCGCGATGCGGATTTCCCGGATGCACTGGGGCGCGCGCTCCGCGCCGACGTGCCGACCATCCTGGAGCTGCGCGTCGATCCGCGCCGGCTCACGCCGGACATGGTGATCGATACCGCGTGACCGGCAGGCGTGCCTCGGAAGGGCTGCGCCTCGCCGCATGATCGCAGGCTCTTGCAGGACTATCCGTGATCACGCCCGCAGCGTCGGCGGCATCCGGAACGGACGTCGGAGCGCTGCTTTCCGGGCCATCGCGCACAGCTTGTCGACGGGAACGGGCGGGCCGTTGTCGATCCGGTACAGGCCGGGCAGCGCGGTCGGAAGATCGGTTTCCTCCTCCACGCTGTGCCCGGCGTTCCTCAGGATGCTGATTGCATCGTCGAGAATCGGCTCCTCGAAAAGGTGCATGAAAGACCTCCGGCATTGGCTTTTCGTTAGCCAACGCGCGGGGCGCCGAAATCGCTCCATGCGCCGCCGCGCCGACGCTCGGGGCAGCAAGGCGGACGCCGGGACCGTGCGAAATGTCGTATCGTGGCGACCGCCATTCAGAAGGATTGACTTCCTTGCCTCAGATCCGGATCCCGGCCGCGTTCATCCGCGGCGGCACGTCGAAGGCGATCGTCTTCCATGCTTCCGACCTTCCCGCCGACACGGCGGTGCGGGACGCGATCATCCTTGCCGCGATCGGCTCGCCCGACCCGAACGGGCGGCAGCTCGACGGCATGGGCGGCGGCATGTCCTCGCTCTCCAAGATCTGCATCGTCGGCCCGCCGAGCCGGCCCGACGCCGACGTCGACTACACGTTCGGCCAGGTCGCGATCGCCGCGCCGAAGGTGGACTACGCCGGCAATTGCGGGAACATGTCGTCGGCGATCGGGCCCTTCGCAGTCGACGAAGGGCTTGTCGCCGCGCCCGCCGACGGCGAGGCCGTGGTCCGCATCCACAACACCAACACGGCCAAGATCATTGTTGCTCGGTTCCCGGTCGAAGGCGGCAAGGCGGCGGTCGACGGCGACTGGCGCCTCGACGGCGTCGCCGGCGCAGGCGCGCCGGTGCGGCTCGAATTCGAGGCTCCGGGCGGGGCGAAGACGGGGCGGCTCTTGCCGACCGGTAACGCCGTCGACCGGCTTCCGGTGGCAGGCCTCGGCACGGTCGAGGCGAGCCTCGTCGATGCGGCGAACCCTTGCGTCTTCGTGCCGGCGGAGGCGCTCGACTGCGCCGGAACGGAGCTTCCCGACGCGATCGGCGCCGACGCGCTCCTGATGGAGCGGCTGGAGGCGATCCGCTGTGCGGCCTCCGTCGCGATGGGGCTCGCACCCTCGCTCGATGACGCAGCCGCGATCCTGAGCGTGCCGAAGGTTGCGATGGTGGCCGCTCCATGCCAGGCCCCGACGCTGTCGGGTCGCACCCTGGCGGCGGCCGAGCACAACATTGCCGTGCGCATGATCTCCGTCGGGCAGCCGCACCGCGCCGTTCCGCTCACCGGGGCTCTCTGCCTCGCCGTCGCCGCGCGCCTCAGCGGTTCGGTCGTCGCCGAACGCCTTGCCGGCGCGGCGCCAGGGGCCGACATCGTGATCGGCCACCCGTCGGGCACGCTGACGGTCGCGGCCGAGGTGCGCGAGGCGGACGGCGTCGCCGAGGCGGTGTCGGCGACGGTGATCCGGACGCAGCGGCGGCTCTTCGAGGGCGCCGTGCTCGTGCCGGAAGCGCGCCTGCCGACGCGGGTGCGGGCCCGTGCCGAGGCGCGCGCGTGAGCGCCGCGATCAACGCCGCATTCAAGGCACGTATTGCCGCCGGTGGCGCCATCCTGATGCCCGGCGCCGCGAATGCGCTCTCCGCGCGGATCATCGCCGATATGGGGTTCGAGGCCGTCTACCTGACCGGTGCCGGCGTCAACAACATGTTCCTCGGCATGCCGGACCTCGGCTTCGTCGGGCTGTCCGAGATGGCGAGCCATGCCGGCGCGATCCGCGACGCGACCGATCTGCCTCTCGTCGTCGACGCCGATACGGGCTTCGGCAATGCGCTCAACGTGGCCCACACGGTGCGCGTGCTGGAGCGGGCGGGCGCGAGCGTGATCCAGATCGAGGATCAGGCCATGCCGAAACGCTGCGGGCATTTCGAGGGCAAGACGCTGGTGACCGCCGACGAGATGGCCGGCAAGATCAAGGCGGCGGTCGACGCCCGGCAGGATCCGAACCTGCAGATCCTCGCCCGCACTGACGCCCGCGGCGTGGAGGGGCTCGAGCGGGCGCTGGAGCGCGCCCATGCCTATGCCGAGGCCGGCGCCGACATGCTCTTCGTGGAGGCGCCCGTGAGCGAGGCGGAGATTCTCGCGCTGCCGAAGGCGCTGCCGCGCCCGCAGCTGGTCAACGTGGTGATCGGGGGCAAGACGCCGGCTTTGCCCTTCGACAGGCTGGACGCGGCCGGCTTCGCGCTGGTGCTCTACGCCAACGCCGCCCTGCAGGGCGCGATCCTCGGCATGCAGAATGCGCTGGCACGGCTCAAGGCCGACGGCCGCCTCGATGAGGACGCGCCTGTCGCCTCCTTTGCCGACCGGCAGCGGCTGGTCGGGAAGGACTTGTACGACGCGCTCGACAGACGGTACGGCGAAGCCGCCCGCACTGAAGCCGGCGACGCGAAGGGATGATGCGTGGGCCGTCGCGGCGGGCGTACGCGCCCGCCGGACACGGATCGTGGTCGTTTGCGCCAGCCGGCGCGGTGCTCAGCTCGGCGCCCGGTTGCAGAGGTCCAGCGCGGTGGCGACATAGATGTTCGCCGCCGTGACGAGTTCATCGACATTGGCGTGTTCGCCGACCACGTGCATCGGCTGGCCCTTCAGGTCGGGATGGACGCGCCCGCCGGGCCCGAAGGAGACGCAGGGGACGCCGTACACGGTGAAGTGGACGGCATCGGCGCCCGGGCGGCGGATGATCGACGGCTTCCGTTCGCCCGACACCTGTGCCTGCGCCTGCCCGAGCGCGTCGATGATCGGGAGGTCCTCCGAGATCGCGGTCGCCGGGTCGGTCAGGTAGACGTAGAGCTCCGGCTCGCCGGTGCCGGTCCGCTCGGCGAAGCCGTTCAGCACCGACCGCAGATCGCGCTTGACCGCCTCGATGGACTGCCCGGGCACGAGCCGCGCCTCGATGTAGAGGCTGCAGGAATAGGGATTGCGCGACAGTCGCCACGGTGCCCCGCCGCGGATGGCGCCGAGCGTGATGTTCGGATGCTCGCCCATGAAGGAATGTGCCGCCTCGTAGCGCTTCCCCCATTCCATGAGGTCGGGATAGAGCTCGGTCATGAGCGTGATCGCGTTGACGACGCCCGGCCGGCTGGAGAACGCGGAATGGTTCACCGTCCCCGTGACGGTGACGCGGAACCAGACGCAGCCCATGTTGGCCGGGCTGATCCGGT
Source organism: Faunimonas sp. B44 (assembly GCF_052655945.1). Taxonomy (NCBI): domain Bacteria; kingdom Pseudomonadati; phylum Pseudomonadota; class Alphaproteobacteria; order Hyphomicrobiales; family Afifellaceae; genus Faunimonas; species Faunimonas sp. B44. The sequence goes on from NZ_JBQYEX010000005.1 coordinate 117,307, forward strand.
TCTGGGTCGGCTCCATCAGGATCGCGTAGTCGGCGGTCACGCCGTGGGTGACGAGGTGCTTGCTGCCGACGCCGTAGCCGGCGAAGCTCGTGCCCTGGAACTCCTCGATCGCCGTCTTCTCGATCTCGCCGACGACGCCGCCGAAGGAGATGTCGCCGGCGAGCCGGATCCCCGATCTGGCGATCGCCTCGACCGCCACGAGGGCCGAAGCAAGGCCGCTCTTCATGTTGCTGGCGCCGAGGCCCCAGATCCAGCCGTCCTTCTCGACCGCCTGCGGCTTGAAGCCGTCGCCGGACAGGTAGTCCTCCGTTCCGTCGTAGGAGGTGTCCATGTGGCCGGTGAAGAGGAGGTTCGTCCCGCCGCCGGTGCCCTTGATATGCCCGACGGCGTTCGGCCGGCCCTCGCTGACATATTGGAGCTCGGTTTCCAGGCCCGCCTTGCGCATCCGGTCGACGACGTAGTTGGCCATGTCGGCCTCGCCGCCGGTCGGGCTGCTGATGTTGACCATTTCCACGAGCGTCTGCGCGACGCGTTCCTTCGTGATGTACTGGCTCGTCGTCTGGTGGAGCATTTCCCTACCCTGGCTGGCTTGTTGCGGTCCCGTGCCGGCCTGCATCCGGGCGGCGTGGGGCTCTGGTCTTGCAGGCGCGGCCGACCGCGGCGGGAGTCCGCTGCGGCCGGCACGGACGGGAGAGCGGGCGGTGCGGCGCCCGCCCGGTCGTCACTTCGTGATGAGGCCGAGATTGTCGAGCACGCCCCGCATGGTCGTCTCCTGCTCCTCGAAGAAGGCGAGCGTCTCGTCGTGCTTGCGGTAGGTGGTCACGGCATGGTCGGCCTTGACCATCTCCTTCCACGCGTCCGTTTCCACCATCTTCGCGACGACGTCCTCCCAATAGGCGATCTGCTCGTCCGTCAGCCCGCCCGGGCCGCCGATCCAGCGCCAATTGGAATCGACGACGTCGTAGCCCTGCTCCTTCCAGGTCGGGACGTCCTGGAAGGGTTTGGAGAGCCGCTCCGGCGCCGCGATGGCGAGCACGCGGAGCTGCCCGTCCTGCAGCGGTCCGACGAGGCCGCTGGCGGAGTTGGTTAGGGCGTCGATGTGCTTGCCGAGGACGGCGGTGCGCGCCTCCGCGCCGGAACTGTAGACGACCACCTTCACGTCGGCAGGGTTCACGCCCGCCTTCTGCGCCGGCAGCACGATGCCGGTGTGGTTCGGGTTGCCGCGGCTGCCGCCGAAGCCGATCGACAGCGAGCGCGGGTCCTGCTTGAGCCGGTCGATGAACTCCGCACCCGTCTTGATCTCGGAATCGGGATGCACCGCGAGGCCGATATACTCGCTCATCAGGAGCGAGATCGGCGTGAGCTCGCGCCAGTGCACCTCCGACTGCCCCGTCATGGGGGCGCCGACGGTGCTCGTGCTGGAGACGGTCAGCTTGTGCGGGTTGCCCTCCTGCTGCTTCAGCCAGGCGAAGCCGACGGAGATCACCGGCTGGTTGTTGATCGTGACCGGGACCGGGACGAGCTTCTCCTCCTGCCAGATCTTCTGGATGAAGCGGGCGAGGACGTCGGGAGCGCTGCCGGGCCGCGAGTGGACCATGATCTCGACCGGCTCCGTCGGCGCCCATTCGGCCGCAGCCGCGTGCGGGAAAGCCCATGCCGCGCCGAGCAGCGCGAGCGCCGCGAGCCTGCTGGCGCCGCGCCCCTTCTTCAATGCGTGTCCAACCATTCTCGTCTCCCCTTGCTTCTGCCGAACTCACCGGAGCCCGGCTTGAGACCGAAACGGCCGCATGGCTCGCTCAAGGCGAGCCGTTCCCGACCGCGTCCGGAATGCCGCTCGCCCGACGGCGCGCTTTCAGAACGGGCGTGACAATGGAGGAGCCGACGACCAGGAGCGCCAGGACGGCCAGGGTGGCGGCGATCGGGCTCCCGACGAGGTACGACGGGTCGCCGTCCGAGATGATCATGGCCTGTCGGAGGTTCTGTTCCATCCCGGCGCCCAGCACGAGGCCGAGGATGAGCGGTGGGATCGGGACACCCGTCTTCCTGAAGACGTAGCCGAGCACGCCGAAACCGAGCAGCAGGTAGAGATCGACCACGCTGTTGTTGAGCGAATAGGTCCCGACCGTGGCGATCACCAGGATCAGCCCCATCAGGATGCCGGGCGGGATGTAGAGGATGCGGACGAAGAGCCCGATCAGCGGCAGATTGAGGATCAGCAGCATGATGTTGCCGAGATACATGCTGTTGATGAGGCCCCAGACGAGTTCCGGCTGGTGCTGGAAGAGCAGCGGTCCGGGCTGGATGCCGTACATGATGAAGGCGGCGAGCAGGATCGCCGCCGTGCCGGAGCCGGGCACGCCGAGGGTGAGGAGCGGCACGAGCGAGCCGGCGGTGGCCGCGTTGTTGGCCGCCTCCGGCGCGGCGAGGCCCGCCACCGCGCCGTGCCCGAAACGCTCCGGGTGGCGCGACACCTTGCGCTCGCAATCATAGGCGAGCACCGTCGCGATCGTGCCGCCGGTCCCCGGAAGAACGCCGATCAGAAAGCCGATCACGCTGCCGCGGCCGATCGCGCCGCGCGCCTGGCGCCATTCGTCGGCGGTGAACCAGAGCCGCCCCTTGATGCGCACCGCCGAGGCGGCGCCCTGGAACCAAAGCTCGACGTTCCTCAGCACCTCGGCGATCGCGAAGAGGCCGACGATCACCACGAGGAAGCTGATGCCGTTCTGGAATTCCGGCACGCCCATCGTGTAGCGGAAGGTCATCGTCTGCATGTCGACGCCGACCGTCGCGATCATCAGGCCCAGGGCCGCCGAGAGCAGGCCCTTGAAGACCGAGCGGCCGGTGAAGCCGGCGACGGCGGTCAGCGCGAACATCATGAGCATGAAGTATTCGGCGGGTCCGAAGCGCAACGCGAAGATGCTGAGGGGGATGGCGAGCCCGCTGAGGGCGATCACGCCCACCGTGCCCGCGCAGAAGGAGGCGATCGCGGCGATGGCGAGCGCGGCGCCGCCGCGGCCGTTCCGCGCCATCGGGTAGCCGTCCATCGTCGTCATCGCGGTGGAGGCCGTGCCCGGCGTGTTGAGCAGGATGGCGGAGCCTGCGCCCCCGAACATCGCGCCGTAATAGATGCCCGACAGCATGATGAGCGCCGGGAGCGGGTCCATCCCGAAGGTCACCGGGAGGAGCAGCGCGATGGTCGTCGACGCGCCGATCCCCGGCATCATGCCGAAGACCGTGCCGAGCAGCGCGCCGATGAAGAGGAACCAGAGGTTGGTCGGCTGGGCGGCGACGACGAAGCCGTGGGCGACCTGGGCAAGGATGTCCATCGCCGCCCCTCAGAAGTGGAGAATGCCGCGGGCGGGCGGCGTGCCGAGGACGGTCGTGAAGACGATGTTGAGCGCGACCGGAAAGGCGATCGCGATCGTCAGGTTCAGAACCGGGCGGCCTTTGTTGAAGAAGGAGAGGAACGTGAAGAGGAAGACGACCGTGGAGACCAGGAAGCCGAGCGGCTGGTAGAGCACGTAATAGAGGAGCAGGCCGGCCGCGACGGCGGCGATCGCCGGTGCATGGCTCTTCTGCGGCGTTTCGCTGCCCGCCCGGGGGGGTGACGCCGAACGCGCGCGCACCACCGTCTGCACGAGCAGGCCGAGCGCGAACAGCACCATTGCGATGCCGATCAAGGTCGGGAACGCCTTCGGGCCGAGCGGGTCGACGCCGATCCGCGTGGGCAGGCGGTAGGTCGCGACCAGGTACAGCCCACCGAGAGCGAGCGCTGAGACCGCGAATATCATGTCCTTGACTTGCTGACCCAAATCTCGCCTCCCCCAGCGATGAGTCGTTCCCGGTTCTCGTTCGGCTAGGCGCCGTCCTCCCGAACGGCGATCGCCTGGATCTCCAGCATGGCTTCAGGGCGGGCGAATCCCGTCACCGTGATGAGGGCGGAGGCCGGAAAGCCGTCCGGGAAATAGGACTTCCGGATCTCGACGAAGCGGTCCCCGTGGCGGGCGTCGGCGATGAAGACGGTCATCGTGACAATGTCCTGCAGCGCGCTGCCAAGCTCCTTCAAGGTCCGTTCGATGGCGCGGAAGATCGCATGCGCCTGGCTGTCGAAGTCGCCGCCGAGCGGTCTGCCATCCTCGTCGGCGGTGACGGTCTGACCGGCGAGCCAGATCGTGCGGCCCGGCCCGGTCACGACGGCGCGGGAATAGGCCCGCTGCTGCTGTCTCTGACCCGTCAGGTATTGGCGCATCGTGCATCCTCCATCGCGGAACACTGCTTGCGGCGCCACGCGGGCGTGGCGGCCCGCAATCCGACGCGTGCGGCATCCCTGCGGCAGTCCGGTGCGATGGTTGCGGACATGATCGCCCCCTCCTCGAGCGGCCGATCAAGCGCCGTTCCATGCCCCGAGAACCGCTGCGGCCGGCCATGTCTTATACAAGAGTGCATAGGTAAAGACGTGCTGTCCAGCCTCCTTTTTCATCTTGCAGTGCACGACTTTGGAGCGGCAACGCCGGAGCTGCTCCGCCGCCTCCGGAAATCTGCCAATGCTTTGAACGAGTTCGGCGAAAAGTGTTCCGCCGGCCGCGAAAACAGGGATCTGCCTGCTTGACTCTTATATAAGAGCACATAGGCTCACTCCACCGCGGCCGTAGGGGGGCTCTGACGTTCGGCCGCGCGGGCGCACGCCCACCACCCGGGTACGAAGAGGAGAGGCAGATGGCAGTTCGGAGGGTTCTACTCGCGGGTCTGCTCGCGGCGAGCATTGCGGCGCCGGCGGCGGCCCAGGAGTTCAAGAAGGAGAACTTCAACTACAGCGAATTCGCCAAGGGCGCGTTCTCGGAAGCCGTAACGGTCACCGGCCCGGCGAAGTTCATCTATCTCGCCGGCATCGGGTCCGAGGATCCTGATTCCGGCGACGTGCTGCACAAGGACGATTTCCTGGAGCAGTGCCGGATGGCCTGGGGCAAGGTGAAGAAGGCGCTCGAGGCGAACGGGGCGACGCTCTCCGACATCGTGAAGGCGACCAGCTACCTGACGGACGCGCGCTATCGCGAGGAGATGCGCACCTGCCGCAAGGAAACGTTCGGCGATGGTCCGCTTCCGCCCCACACCTTCCTGAACGTCGTCCAACTCGCGCGGCCCGGAATGATGTTCGAGGTCGACGTCGTCGCCGCCGTCGCGGCCGACTAGCGAGAACCGATCCGCGCCGGCACCGGCCCCCGACCGGAGGCGCCGGCTCGGCAGCGCCGACGGCCCGCGGCAATGCCCGGGGGCCGTCGGCGCACGCACCGCCCGGCGGGCATTGCCGCCGCGTCGAAAGGCAGAAAGATCAGGAATGAACGTCGTAGTCCCACCTCCGGACGCCGCGGAAGCATCCGCCCTCATCACGCATGAAGCCGTGCGCGATCTCCTCGCCGCCATGGTCGACATCCGCAGCCCGACCGGCGAGGAGCGGGAGATGGCCGAATTCATGGTGGCGCGCATGCGCGCCGCCGGCCTCGCCGCCGACCTGCAGTTCGTGAGCGAGGGGCGCCCCAACGCGGTCGGGCATCTGCGCGGCACGGGTGAGGGCCTGAACCTGCTCTTCACCGGTCACATGGACACCTCCTACGACGGCACGGAGGACTACCTGTCCGGCGACGGCTACAAGCCCAAGGCGGTCTGTCGCGACGGCTGGATGTGGGGCCTCGGCGCGCACAACATGAAGAGCGGCCTCGCCGCCGCGATGATCGCCGCGGAGGCGATCGCGCGCGCCGGCATCAGGCTCCGCGGCGACGTCTCGATCGCCGGCGTCGTCGGCGAGATCGAGAAGACGGCGATCGAGGAGTTCCAGGGCACGAGCTTCGCCGGCTACGGCGTCGGCACCCGCCATCTCGTCACCCACGGCGTGACGGCGGACTATGCGATCCTCGCCGAGCCCAGTGCGCTCACGATCGCGACCGCCAATATGGGCTGCATCTGGGTCCGCATCTCGGTGAAGGGGACCGTCAGCCACGCCGCGCTGTCGAACCGGCCGAATGTCCGAAACGCCATTCGGCTCATGCACGAGCTCGAGGCGGAGATCTTCGAGTGGTCGCAGGACTACGAGGCGGCGCACGTCTATATGGGCGAGCGGCCGAACGTGACCGTGGCCGCCATACGCGGCGGCGCGCCGTGGCGGCTGTCGCGCAACCCGGTCTCCTGCAGCCTCTATCTCGACATCCGCACCGTCCCCGGCCAGACCGTCGACGAGGTCAAGCGCGAGCTCCGCCGGCTGCTGCGGGGTTTCGCGGAGCGGAAGGGCGTCGAGGAGCCGGACCTCTTCTTCTACGTCACCGACCCGGCGATGGTAATCGACGAGGAGAGCCCGGTGGTCGATGCGCTCGGCGCCGCGCAGAAGGCCGTCATGGGGGAGCGGCCGGCCTCGACGATCCGGCGGCCCGGATCCGACGCCATCCATCTGGCGAGCTACGGCGTGCCCTGCGTGCAGTTCGGCCCGGGCGGGCGGCTGCACCCGGATGCGAAATCGGCATCCATGCACGCCGCCGGCGAGCACGTGTTGATCGACGACGTCGTGACGACTGCGAGGATCTTCCTTGCGACCGCACTCGATCTCTGCAATCGGCCGGCGCCGCAGGCCCGTGCCGCGGGGAGGGGCTGACATGGCCGTACCCCTTCGCGCAACGGCCGGAGAGCCCGCAAGGGCGTCGGCCCGCCCGACGGCCATCCAGTGCCGCGCGCTCACCAAGGTCTACGAGACCCAGGACGGCAACGACCTGCTTGCGCTCGAGGCGCTCGACATCGCGGTTTCGGAAGGGGAGTTCCTCGCCGTCGTCGGCCCCAGCGGCTGCGGCAAGAGCACGCTGCTGAGGATGGTCGGCGGACTGCTCTCCTACACGGCCGGCGATCTCATGATCGGCGGCGAGCGGGTGACGGGGCCGCGCCGCGACATCGGCGTGGTGTTCCAGGCGGCAACGCTCCTGGAATGGCGGACGGTCCTTGAGAACGTCATGCTGCCGGTCGACGTGCTCGGCCTCGATCGCACGAAGTACCGGCAGCGCGCGCTCGACTTGCTCAAGACCGTGGGCCTTAGCGGCTTCGAGGCGAAATACCCGAACGAGCTCTCCGGCGGGATGCAGCAGCGCGTCGCGATCAGCCGCGCGCTCGTCCACGATCCGGCGCTGCTCCTCATGGACGAGCCGTTCGGCGCGCTCGACGCGCTGACCCGCGAGACGATGAACATCGAGCTCCAGCGCATCTGGATGGAGGCCGGCAAGACCGTCCTCCTCATCACCCATTCGATCCCTGAGGCGGTGTTCCTGGCCGACCGCGTGGCGGTGATGACCGCCCGGCCCGGAAAGCTCCAGGAAGTGATGGAGATCGACCTGCCGCGGCCGCGTTCGCTCGACCTGATGGCGACGCCGGAATTCGGCCGCATCGCGTCCCGCATTCGCGGGCTCCTCAATTCGGGGGGCGCGCTGGACTGACCACCGGGCCGGGGAGAGGCCCTATCGGAAGAGGAGAGAGGGAATGAGACTTGGCCGGACATTGCTCACGGCGTCGCTGGCGCTGTTCTGCTCGGCGTCATGGGCCGCGGCGCTGGAGAAGATCGTGCTCGCGCACGCTGCCCCGCAGCTCAGCGTCAGCTACGCGATCAACAGCTCGATGCCCGAATACCTGAAATACTGGGAGGAAGAGGGCCTGGAGGTCGACGTGGTGCCGACGCCCGGCGCCGCCGCCGCGATGCAGCTCGTCATCAGCGGCCAGGCCGACGTGGCGATGGGCAGCCCGAACGCGGCGTTCGCCGCGATCCAGCGCGGCGCGCCCCTCAAGATCTACTTCTCGACGCTGCGCGGCGACATCTTCGGCATCGCGCTGCCCGAGGGATCCGGCCTCGATTCACTGGAGGACCTGAAGGGCAAGACGGTCGGCGTCTCCAGCTTCGCGAGCGCGGGCGCGCCATACCTGAAGGGGCTGCTCAAGACTGCGAACCTGACCGACCAGGACGTCTCCATCGTCGAGGTCGGGGTCGGCGGCCGCGCCGCCGGCGCGCTCCAGACCGGCCAGGTCGACGCCCTCTCGCTCTGGGACGAGGCCTACGTCCAGATGGAGGAGAAGGGCATGAAGTTCTCCAGGATCATCAAGGACGATCGTGCCGACGCAGCCTTTTCGAGCTCGCTCGTCGTGCGCGAGGACGCCCTGAAGGACCGCCGCAAGGCGCTCGTCGGGCTGGCGCGCGGCATCGCCAAGGCGCAGCTCTTCGAATCGGAGAACCTCGAGGCGGCCGCCCGCATCCACTGGCAGGTCTATCCTCAGTCGGCTCCGCGCGAAGGGCTGACGCCGGAGGTGATCGAGGAGACGAAGAAGGTCCTCGAGGTCCGCCAGCACATCCAGTCGAAGGACGCCTTCGGCAGCGGCAAGTTCGGCGACATCCCGCCGGACTACATGGTGAAGTTCCAGGACTTCCTGGTCGAGACCGGGCAGCTCGAGAAGGCGATCGAGCCGACCGCCTATTACACCAACGAGCTGATCGACGAGATCAACGACTTCGACGCCGACGCCGTGGTCGAGGCGGCGAAGTCCTTCAAGAGCCCGTGAGGGAGGATCGTGACTCTCGTCGCTGAACAAAGGACCGTTTCGGTCTTCCGGCTGCCGGCCTCCAGGAGAGGCCGGCAGGTGCTCTTCCACAGGACGCTCGCCGTGCTCTTCGGCGTCTCGGTCCTCCTCGGCTGGGAGGCGGCCTGTCGGATCGGCGGGATCAGCGATCTCGTCCTGCCGGCCCCCTCCCAGATCGGGAGCGCGCTCGTCGACGGCCTGCGCTCGGGCCAGCTGATCGCCGGGCTGAAGGTGACGCTGATAGAAATCGTGCTCGGTTTCCTTCTCGCGTCGACCGCCGCGCTCCTGCTCGGCACGCTCATCAGCCAGGTCGCGCTCGTGGAGGCGGTGCTCTACCCCTACATCGTCGCGATCCAGACCTTGCCGAAGATCGCGGTCGCGCCGCTCGTGCTCGTCTGGGTCGGCTTCGGATTGGAGAGCAAGGTCGTGATCGCGGCCATGGTCTCCTTCTTCCCGATCCTCGTGAACACGATCATCGGCCTCAAGTCGACGCCGGAGGCGAAGCTCGAACTTATGCGCTCGCTCTCGGCGAGCTCCTGGAAGACCTTTTGGTACGTGAAGCTTCCGGAGGCGCTGCCCTTCATCTTCGCGGGGCTCAACGTCGGCATCGTCATGTCGGTGCTCGGCGCCATCGTCGGCGAGTTCATCGGCGCCAAGGCCGGGCTCGGCTACATGCTGCTCCAGATGAACTACAATCTGGACGTCGCCGGCATGTTCTCGGTCCTGGTGGTGCTCGGCCTGATGGGCATTGTGCTGAACGGCATCGCCCAATATGCACGACGCAAGGTGGTGTTCTGGCGCCGCGACAATCCAGCGGGTGGGCATTGAACGGGACGAACGAGATCGCCTTTCGGCCGCTCTACCAGCATGTCCGCGATCACTTGTTCGCCCGGCTGATCGACGGCCGCTGGAAGCCCGGAATGCTCCTCCCCAGCGAGCAGCAGCTCGCCGGGGAGCTCGGCGTCGGCCAGGGCACCGTGCGCAAGGCGCTCGACGTGCTCGCGCTGGAGAACCTGCTCGTCCGCAAGCAGGGCCGCGGCACGTTCGTCGCGTTCCCCGAAGAGGGCAGGCTCCACTTCCAGTTCTACCGGCTGCGGGCCGACGACGGCGAGATCTGCCTGCCGGAGAGCGCCGTCCACTCGCTCGCCCGGGTGCGCGCCAGCGCGGAGGCCAAGGACAAGCTCGGGCTGAAGCGGCAGGCCGAGGTTTGGGAGATCGAGCGGACGCGCAGCCTCCGCGGCGAGGTGGTGACCGTCGAGCAGATCATGCTGCCGGCCGCAAGGTTTCCCGGCCTCGACCGGCTCGAGGAAATCCCGAACAACGTCTACGTGCTCTACGCCACCGAGTTCGGCCAGATCGTCACGCGCGCGACCGAACGGCTGAAGTCCGTGAATGCGGCGCGGCACGACTGCGAGTTGCTCGGCTGCAAGCGTGGCGCCGCGCTGCTCCTCATCGACCGCGTCGCATTCGGGCTTGACGGCGCGCCGGTCGAATGGCGGGTTTCCCGCTGCACGACGGAGCATTTCCACTATCTTTCGGAGCTCAAGTAGACCCTGGAGGCCGCCGGAACGGGGCACGCCGACACGGGCGGCACAGTCTTCGCTCCAGCCATCGGAGGAGCCTGTTTGCGCCTTCGACCGGAGACGTTCGGTGCACGCCATGCCGCCGCTGTCGCCCCGCCTGAACGATATTCTCTAGAGCTTGCCGCTCGCGCCGGGCCTCAGGGTGCTCGAAGTCGGTTGCGGGCCGGGCGCGCTGGCGCGCGCAATCGCTGCGTGGATCGGCCCCGGGCACGTTCTGGGGATCGACCGCTCGGCGCGTGCGATCGCGCAGGCCGTCGCCGGCTCTGCCGACGCGATGGCATCGGGATGCCTGTCGTTCCGGCAGGTTTCGGCCGAAGACTTCGAACTTGCGCCGGGCGAAAGGCCGTTCGATCTCGTCGTGGCCGTTCGCGTCGGTGCGCTCGACGGCCGCCATCCCGCCGCCGGAGCCCGCGCCTGGCGCAGCCTGACCGCTGCGCTTGCGCCCGGCGGGCGTGTGTTCGTGGACGGCGCCGCGGTCCTTCCGGTGTCGAACGGCTGAGGCGGGCCGGCGCGGCGGCCATGGCCGGGCGGCCGGCTCTCCCCAAGACGACCACCCGCTCCGGCTCATGCCCGCAAGGCCGAGAGCGGCACGACCCGCACCAGCCCGGCTGCGCTCTCCCGCAACGCTCCGTCTTCGGCGATGAGCGCGTCGGCCTGGAGCTGCGTCAGCGCCAGGTACTCGGCGCCGAACGTGGATTCCATGTCCGCCCGCGCGGCGAGCTCCCAGGCCCGGCGCCGCAGAACCGCATCGCCGAGGTACCGGACCTTGAGCCTCCCGAACCGGGCCTTGAGCGCGAGGCCCGCCGATCCGTCGAGCTCGCCCCGGCGCACCCTTCGGTAGAGCAGGTTCAGGACCTCCGAGCGCAGCAGGGTGGGCGCCAGAAGGCTGTGGCCCAGCCCAGGTACGATCTCTTCCTCGACGATGCGCAAAGCGGTACCGCTGTCGATCACGAAACGGGTCACTGGCTCCTCCTCCCGCTCCATTCGGCCCTTCTGTCGCGCCGCATCATGATCGCGATGGGCGGCGGAAGGAACGTTTAGCGGGCGTCGGCGCTCTCGTGCTCGTCGAGGACCTTCGAGAGCTGCTCCCGGACCTGCTCCATCCGCCGGAGATGAACGCCCATCAGCGGGTACTCCGCGCCGAAGGCGAGGCTCGTGACCGCGTTGATCTGGTCGAGCGCCCTGCGGTCGAGCCGCCCCTGCCGCGCGTCGTCGATCATATGGTTCCGCAACGCGATCACCTGCCGCACGGCGGCGGCGACGGTCTCGTGACCGACCTCGGGCCCGGCGGCGAGGGCCTCGTCGAGCGCGTCGATTGCCGATTGCGCAATGGTGCGGGCCTGCCGGTCCATCACCGGCCCTCCCCTCCGGGTGTCGAAGACGGTCCCGGGCCGTGCGGCCGCCGTGCTGCAGGCACTCCCGGCTGCGCGACGCGGAAATACCTGCGGGGATCCTCGGCCGACCGCATACCCTTCGTGAGCGTACGGTGGCGCAGCCACATGCCTCCGGCGAGCACGGCGAGCGAGCCTGCAACCGACCACACGACGGCGCGGTCACGCGACGTCCGGCTCAGGCCATAGGCGGCGAGCGGGAGCGCGCCGCCGAGAAGGAGGTGGCCCGCGTCGAGGCCCGGCGGCGCGTTCCTGCGGCCGCTTCCGGGTGACACGTCCCGCGCGCTCTCCCGCGCCGGGAGCGCGTCGGCGGCCATGCCCGCGAGCGTCGCGGCGGTGGCGACCGCGTCGAGCCGGTCGGCATTCCCGTCGCGGCCGGAGAGGCGCTCGCCGATCGAAAGGGCGGCAGCGCCGCTCGCCGCCGCGGACAGGCCGAACTTCAGGCCGAGCCGGCGCGGCTGGACGGACCATTCCGGGGTGCTGGTGGCGGAGAGCAACGCGGCGGTGTAGGTGCTCGCCCCCGCCCCCGCGACGGCTGCCCCGATCTGGGCGATGTCGGCCGCGCGCCCCGCGACCCGGCCCACACCGCTCCGCCCGCCGGCGACCTCGCCGAGCAGCGTGATGCCGGTCAGCCCGCCGAACGCGCCCAGGATGTAGGTGCCGATCGACATCGGCGAGGTCGGCCGGAAGATGCGCAGCATGTTGTACCAGCGCTGCGGGGTGCGGAGATCGGCGATCAGCAGGGCTGCGCCCGCCGCGGTGCTCGCGGCAGCAAGGTAGCGCGCATTGGCGATCATGCCGCGGTAGCGGCGGCGGTCCGCAACCTGCCCGAGGGCGGCGAGGCCCTGCGCCGATCCTGCGAGCCCGGCGAGAAAGATGTATCCGCTCACCGTCCAGTCCCACGGCGCGGGCTTCAGCGCCGGCCGGCCGTAATAGCTCTCGCCCGAATAGGGTGCATGCATGCCGGCAACGACCCCGTCGGTTCGTGCCGGAAGCGTCCGCCCGCATGGAGCCGACGCCGTCATCGCCGCTCTCCCCCGTTTGCCAGGAAGGCGAGCGCGAGGCCCGCCATGCCGGCAAGCGCCGCGAGCCCGGTGCCGAAGGCCGGAGCGATCCTGTTCGCCGGGCGGTCGGGACGGCTCGGCAGGTTGTAGACCTCCGGCCGGTCGAGAAGCAGGAAGAAGGCGTTGAGGCGCCCGAGACCGCCGGTCGCCCCGGGGGTATCGGGCGCGCCGTAGAGATAGGCGTTGCGCTCGCCGCGCTCGTGCAACTGCCCGACCCGTTCGCGGGCGCGCCTGTCGAGCTCTTCGATCTCGCCGAACTGGATGGACTCGGTCGGGCAGACCTTGGCGCAGGCGGGCTCCAGCCCCCCTTTCAGCCGGTCGTAGCAGAGCGTGCATTTGTGCGCCTTGCCGTCGAGCTCATCGAGTTCCACCACCCCGAACGGGCAGGCCGGCACGCAATAGCCGCAGCCGTTGCAGACGTCCTGCTGCACCACGACCGTGTCGAACTCGGTCTTGAAGATCGCGCCGGTCGGGCAGGCGTCGAGGCACGGCGCGTTGGCGCAATGCTTGCAGACGTCGCTCATCATGAGCCAACGCCCCGGCGCGCCTCCTGGCCGGCTGCCGTCGTCCTGGCCGTCCCGCACCTGCTCGACGAAGGCGACGTGGCGCCAGGTCGTCGCGGAGAGCGACCCGGTATTGTCGTAGCTCATGCCCGTCAGGGCCATTTCCTCCGCCGGGAGCTGGTTCCACTCCTTGCACGCCACCTCGCAGGCCTTGCAGCCGATGCAGAGCGTGGTGTCGGTGAAGAAGCCGTAGCGCCTGCCGGGCTCGATGCGCGTGCCTGCGGTGCGCTCCGCCTCTTGCCGAAGGGGCCCATTCATGCCGGCGCCCTTTCCGGCCGTGGCGAGCGACGGAGCCGCCCTTTCCGGATCGCGCAGGTGAGCGCCTTGTTCTCGTGCATGCTGGTGTTGGCGTCGCCGACGGCGGCGGTGAGCACATTCGCGATGTCGCCGGTGGCATAGCCCTGCCACCCGAAATGCCAGGGCATGCCGATCTGGAACACCTCGCGCCCGTCGATCCGGAACGGCTGCAGCCTGCGCGTGACCATCGCGCGGGTCTCGATCTCGCCCCGCGCGGTGGAGAGCACGATCCAGTCGAGATTGCCGATCCCAAGCCGCTCGGCGAGCTCCGGCGGGATCTCGGCGAAGCCCTCCGGCTGCAGCTCCGCCGTGTGCGGCACGCCGCGCGTCGGGGTGCCGCCGCAATGGTGCTCCGTCAGCCGGTAGGTCGTGAGCGCGTGCGGATAGCGCGGATCGGCGACCTCATGCAGCCGGTTGCCTTCGCGCGCGAACCTCTTTGCGACGGGGCTCGACTGCTGCGCGTGGAGCGGGTTCGCGACGGGGCTCTCGACAGGCTCGTAATGCGTCGGCAGCGGGCCGTCCTTGAGCCCGGACGGCACGAACAGCATGGCCCGCCCGTCCGGCATCATGATGAAGGGTTCGTCGCCGCGCAGCGCCGCCATGCCGACCGGCCTCTCGGACCAGTCGGGGCGATAGCCCGGCGGCTTCTCGGGCTCGAAGTCGACATTGTCGAAGCTCGCCCAGCGCTCGCTCTCCTCGTCCCACCAGACGAGACGCTTGCGCTCCGACCACGGTCTGCCCGCGGGATCGGCCGAGGCGCGGTTGTAGAGCGTCCGGCGATTGGCCGGCCATGCGAAAGCCCAGCCGAGATGGGTGCCGGGACCCTCCGGCCCGTCCGGCTCCCGCGACCGGGTCTGGTTGTGGTCCGCGGTCGGATGGGCGCCGCAATAGATCCAGCTGCCGCAGGCGGTGGAGCCGTCGGCCCGCAGGTCGTTGTAGCTCTCGATCTGCTTCCGCTCCGGCCAGGTGTAGCCGCTGATCTCCTTGAGGACGTCCGTCGCTTCGACGTCCTCGCGTTCGCCCTTCGTCCGGTAGTCCAGCGTAAGGCTCCGGATCGGCTGGTCGCGTTCGGCGTCGCTGTCCGCATAGAGCGCCTTGAGGCGGCGCGCTAGGTGATGGATGAACCAGAGCTCGGACCGGCTGTCGCCGGGGCCGTCCACGACCTTGTCGTGCCATTGCACGAGCCGGTGCGTGTTCGTGAAGCTCCCCTCCTTCTCGCCAGCGAGTTCGGCGGGCATCAGGAAGACCTCGGTCGCGATGTCCTGCGGCCGAAGCTCGCCGTCGCGGATGGCGTGGCCGTTGCGCCAGAAGTTCGCGCTCTCGATCTCGTCGGTGTCGCGCACCACCAGCCAGTCGAGCTTGCCGAGGCCGCGCTGGATCATCTTCGAGTTGCTGCCGCCGATCACGACGTTCTGGCCGAGCAGGAAGAGCCCCTTGAGCAGGCCGTCGTCCATGGCGAGCGTCATGGCGAGCTGCGAATGGTCGCCGACGATCTTCGGCAGGAAATGGAAGCCCCACTCGTTGTGCGGCCCGACGGCGTCGCCGTACCAGGCGCGCAGCAGGCTCGTGAAGTAGTCGGGAAAATGCGCCCACCATCCCGTTGGGATGGTCTCGTCATCGAGGAACTGGGAATAGTGCCGCGCCTGCGGCTTGAAGGCGTTCGGCTGCGGCAGGTAGCTCGGCAGCATGTTGTAGAGCGTGGGGATGTCGGTCGAGCCCTGGATCGAGCAATGGCCGCGCAGCGCGACGATGCCGCCGCCCGGGCGGCCCACGTTCCCGAGCAGCATCTGCACCATCGCCGCCGAGCGGATCATCTGGACGCCGACCGTGTGGTGGTTCCAGCCGACCGCGTAGCAGACGGCGCCGGTGCGCTCGCGCCCCGAATTGTGCGCGAGTGTCTCGGCGATTTCCAGGAAGAGCGCCTTCGGGCAGCCGGTCACACGCTCCACGGCCTCGGGCGTGTAGGGCGCGTACTGCCGCCGCATGATTTGGAAGACGCAGTTCGGGTGCTGGAGCGTGTAATCCTGCTCGGGCGGCTTCTCGTGCAGCCGGCAGGTCATCTCCGAGAAGGATTCCGCGGTGTTCAGGTAGTGCTCGGACAGCGCGGACGGCACCACCAGGCCTTCGTACTGCCAGCTGTCGAAGTCGTAGGCCTGCCGCTCCTCGTTCCAGCCGGAGAACCGCCCGTCGAGCGCGCTCGCTTCGCGGAAGCCCGGCTCGATGATCGTCGCCATGTTTGTGTAGGGCAGCGCGTAGTCGCGGAACCAGAGATCGTTCTCGATGAGGTGCCGGATGATGCCGCCGAGGAAGGCGATGTCCGTGCCGGCCCGGATCGGGGCGTAGATGTCGGCCAAGGCCGAGGTGCGGGTGAAGCGCGGGTCGACGTGGATGACCTTCGCCCCGCGCTCCTTCGCCTGCATGACGAAGCGGAAGGCGATCGGGTGCGCCTCGGCCATGTTCGAGCCCATGATGAGCACGCAGTCCGAGTTGGCGAGGTCCCATTGCGGCATGGTCGCCGCGCCGCGTCCGAAGGAGGCGCCGAGGCTCGGCACCGAATTGGAGTGGCAGACGCGCGCCTGGTTCTCGATGAAGACCATGCCGAGGCCGCCGCCGAACACCTTCTTGATGAGGTAGTTCTCCTCGTTGTCGAGCGTCGCCCCGCCCAGCGATCCGATCGCCAACGTGTGATTGACCTTGGTCCCGTCCGGCAGCGCCTCCACGAAGGTCTCGTCGCGGGTCTCCTTGACCAGCCGGGCGATGCGATCCATCGCCCAGTCGAGCGGCCTCTCCTCCCATTCGGTGCCATGAGGCGCGCGGTACTTAACCCTGGCGAGCCGGTCCGGATTGCTCATCAGGCTGAAGAGCGTCGCGCCCTTCGGGCAGAGCGTGCCGGCATTCACCGGGCTTTCGGGGTTGCCCTCCACATGGGTGATCCGCCCCCCGCGCGCATGGACGAGGACGGAGCAACCGACGGCGCAATACGGGCAGACGCTCGTGCCGACGGTGTCGGACTGCTCCAGCCGCGGGCGGAGCCTCTCGGATGCCGTGCTCCGCGCAGCATCCGAGCGGTGGTCTGCGCCGGCGATCTGGCGGGGCAGGGACCAGTCGCGGAGGAAGCGGCCGAGCCGCCCGGCGGAGCCGGGGGACACCGTATTCATGCCGGAGAAACCCGCGGCGAACTGAGCGAGATCTCGCGAGCGAGGTTGGCGATCCGGCCGGGCGCCGCGTCGTAGCGGACGGTCACGCGCCGGCCGCTCGCGACGAGTGCGGGCAGGTCCTGGGGCTGGACGCGGGCGAGCCGATGCAGGAGGAAAAGGGCGGAGCG
This sequence comes from Faunimonas sp. B44, assembly GCF_052655945.1. NCBI lineage: Bacteria > Pseudomonadati > Pseudomonadota > Alphaproteobacteria > Hyphomicrobiales > Afifellaceae > Faunimonas > Faunimonas sp. B44. The sequence goes on from NZ_JBQYEX010000005.1 coordinate 134,125, forward strand.
GCCGTCCTCCATCTCGAGTCGGAAACGCCCTTCCTGAGCCAGAGCAATGCGGCCGGATGCTGATGGCATGAGGTTGTCCTCCCGGCGGACAACCCTGCCTTCCGCGAATGGTTTCACGGCGTCGGGTCGGGCGGGGGACGCGCGGGCCCGGTTCGCGCGCGGCCGGACGGCCGGATCACCGGATCTTGAAGGCACGTGTTCGGAAGCGCTTCGCGGGACGGTGCAGACAGCGCACTTCTTCGTCCCGTCTCAGGTGCAGGCGGAAGCGCCCAGGACCGGTACCCCGATCCAGGCCGTGGCTGCGAATGCGGCGAGCATCGCCGCGAGGCTGGCGAGGTCGAGAAATGCGGCCGTGCCCCGACCGTCTCCCTCCTGCGCCCGGACCCGCCGCCAGCACAGGCGGACGAGCCAGGCGAGCGCCGCGAGGTGTGCGGCCCAGAGGCCGAGCAGGAGCACGCGCAGCATGCTCAAGGGGCCGACATGGCGGCCTTGCCAGCCCAGTTCGCAGCCGACCGAGAGGAGCCCGTAGAGCGCGATGAAGGCTAGGCTCCAGACCACGAAGCCGGCCGGCAGCAGGATGAGGCCGATCGCCCGGTGCGACAGGCTCATGGCGTCATCACCAGCGGCATGCCGTGGAGAACGAACGCCGTCGCCAGCACGACCAGGGCCGTATAGGCCTGCCAGAGGCCGGCGATCCGCAGGTCGGCGGTCCGGCGGGGCGAGACGTAGCCCTTGGCGATGCGCCAGCGTGCGAAGCCGGCGAAGACGATGCCGAGGCCGGCGTGCAGGGCGGCATAGAGACACAGCATCAGCATCACGGCGCCGTAGGCATGGCCGGTCGGCGCCGGGACGCGGGTTGCGAGATAGGCGAGCGCCGCGGACGCGAGGCTTTGCCCGGCGACGGCGAGGAGGATGCTGCTCCCGCCATAGCCGGCCCGGCCTTCGACAGCCGCCCGTGCCGCCTGCGGCATGGCCCAGGCCGCAACCAGGCTACCCGCGATCGCTGCGAGAGAAGCGAGGTGGCCGCCATCGAGGAGGGTCGCCGGCGGCCAGGCCGGCGCCACCACCCACAGGAAGAGCGCACCGAAGACGAGTGAGGCGAAGAAGGTCGCGTCGGCCGCCAGCGCGAACACCATGGCCCACCAGGAGGCCGGCCCTTCCGCTTCGGGATGCGGCGGGACGGCGACGCCGTTGCCGATCGGCAGGGGGCCGTGATCGCGCCGCTGCCCCGACTGGGTGCTCCAGAGGAGGAAGCTCGCGACGGTGGCGGCGAAGCCGAGCGCGGCGAGCGGATAGAGCTTGAACAGGAAGGACAGGAAGAAGACCCCCGTCGCCGCCGCGCTGACGAGCGGGAGGTAGCTTCGCCGCGGCAGGATCAGCACCTGGTCGGCGCGGCCCGACGTCATCTCCACGCCGATCGTCTCCTGCCAGCCGTGGCGGGTGAAGCCGAGAAAGCCGCGGCCGGCGGCGAGGTCGCTGCCGAGGGCCGGGACGTCCTTGAGCGGCGAGCGCGAGTCCACCGCCGGCAGCGAGCCGAAATTGTAGGCGGGCGGCGGCCGCGGAAGCGACCATTCGAGCGTGCCCGCCTGCCAGTTGTTGCGCCGCTCGCGCCGTCCGAAGCGCGCCTGCAGGATCATGTCGGTCGCGAACAGGGCGAAGCCCATCGCCATCAGGAAGCCGCCGATGGACGAGACGAGGTTGAACCAGTCCCAGCCGAAATCCGTCGGATAGGTGTAGATGCGGCGCGGCATCCCCATCAGGCCGGTCCAGTGCATGATGAAGAAGGTGAGATTGAAGCCGATGAAGATCAGCCAGAACGCCGCCTTGCCGAGGGCCGGGAACGGGGCGCGGCCGGTGAACAGCGGCAGCCAGTAATAGGCGCCGGCGAGCATCGGGAACACGAAGCCGCCGACGAGGACGTAGTGCATGTGCGCGACGACGAAATGCGTGTCGTGCGCCTGCCAGTCGAACGGGACGATGGCGACCATCACGCCCGTCAGGCCGCCGATCACGAAGATGAAGAAGAAGCCGAACAGGTAGAGCATCGGCAGCTTCAGCTGCGGTCGGCCGGAGAGCAGCGTGCCGAGCCAGGCGAAGATCTGCACCGCGGTCGGGAACACCACGGCCGTGCTCGCGGCCGAGAAGAAGCCGAGGGCGAGATGCGGGATGCCCACGGTGAACATGTGGTGCACCCACAGCCCGAAGCTGAGGAAGGCGAGCGCGATGATGCTGACGACGATCCACGTGTAGCCGAGGATCTCGCGACGCGCGAGAACCGGCAGGACGGTGGAGACGACGCCGGCGGCCGGCAGGAAGATGATGTAGACCTCCGGGTGGCCGAACAGCCAGAAGAGGTGCTGCCACAGGAGCGGGTCGCCGCCGCGCTCCGGATCGAAGAACGGCAGGTCGAAGGCGCGCTCCGCCTCCAGCAGGATGGAGCCGACGATGAGCGGCGGGAAGCCGAACACCATCATGAAAGCGGTGACCAGGAAGTACCAGGCGAGGAGCGGCATGCGGTCGAGCGACATGCCGGGCGCGCGCACCTTCAGAACGGTGACCACGATCTCGACGGCGGCCGCCACCGCCGAGACCTCGACGAAGGTGACCCCGATCAGCCAGACGTCGGCATTGATGCCGGGCGAATACGGCCGCGAGGTGAGCGGCGTGTACATGAACCAGCCGCCGTCGGGCGCCGCCCCGACGAACATGGCGGCGAGCATGATCGTGCCGCCGAAGAGATAGCACCAGTATCCGTAGGCACTGAGGCGGGGGAAGGCGAGGTCGCGCGCGCCGAGCACCTTCGGCAGCATGTAGATCGCGAGCCCCTCGAACAGCGGGATCGCGAACAGGAACATCATTATCGAGCCATGCATGGTGAAGATCTGGTTGTAGATCTCCGGCCCGACGAAGGCGCTGTGCGAGGTCGCGAGCTGCGCCCTGATCAGCATGGCGAGGACGCCGCCGATCGCGAAGAAGGCGAACGAGGTGAAGATGAACCGCTTCCCCACGATGTTGTGGTTCACGGCGGAGAGCCGGGGCCAGCCGCGGGGCGTGCCCCACACGGCCTCCAGCTGCCTGTGGAGGCGGACGGGCGTGATGGCGGGGTTCGGCTCGCTCATTCGGATGTCTCGCCGGTCTGGGCGGGCTCTGCGGCGGGTTCGGTGACCTCGGCAAGCGCGCGCGCATAGTCCTCGGGAGCATGCGCCTCCACCAGCATGTGCATGCGGGTGTGGCCGGTCCCGCAGAATTCGGCGCAGACGCCGTGATAGGCTCCGGCCCGCGCGGCCACTAGCCGGAGCACGTTCACATGACCCGGAATGGCGTCCATCTTGCCGGCGAGACGCGGCACCCAGAAACTGTGGATCACGTCGGTGCTGGTGATGTGGACGTCGATGGGGCGGTCGGCGGGGATGTGCATGACGTCGATCGATTGCCGGGTGCCGCCCTCGGCCTCGGGGTAGCGGACAACCCAGCGCCACTGCTCGGCGATGACGTCGACGCGCAGGACGTCCGGCCGGCCGGCATGGGGCAGCAGGCGCTCGCCGGCGAAGAGCCCGTAGACGAGGAGGGGCGCCAGCGTGACCGTCGGAAGGACCAGCCCGCCCCCGACCAGCCAGCGCGGCGGGGCGACCCGTGTGCCGCTGCCGGGGCGCAGGAAGGCGACGGCGAGCAGCACCATCACCATGGCGAAGAGGACGGCGGCGCCGGCCAGCATCACCCACCACAGGGTGGCGATCGACTGCGCCGCCGGGCCGCCGGGCTCCAGGGTCGAGAGCGGGCCGGCGCAGGCGCTCGCCGACATGGCTGCGGCAATGAGCAGGAAACGACTGGGCACGCGGCGCGTTAGGCTTGCCGATCGAGAGGTTCCATGGCCAATCCCGTCATCGAGGAAGTCACCAAGCACGACACCAGCTCGCAGGTGGCGGTGGCCGGCCACCCGATCCACGCGATGCTCGTGACCTTCCCCATCGCGCTGGTGATGGCCACGCTCGGCTGCGACGTCTTCTACTGGTGGTGGGGCGATCCGTTCTGGCCGCAGGCGGCGCTGTGGGCGAGCGGCTTCGCCTTCTGGCTCGGCATCGCCGCCAGCGTGGCGGGCACGGCCGAGCTGCTGCTCGTGAAGGGCATCCGCAAGCGCGCGGCGAGCTGGAACCATGCCGTCGCCGCCGTGACGCTGATCGCGATCGCCGGCCTCAACTGGGGCATGCGCGTCGGCAACCACGAGGAGGTCGTCCTTCCCCTTGGGTTGGCGACGTCCGTGCTGGCGGCGATTTTCGTCGGCCTTGCGGGCTGGCACGGCGGCAAGCTCGTCTTCGATCATGGCATCGGCATCATGGTTTCGAGCAGGGACTGAAGCCCGCCCGGCTGCCGCATGACGTCAGGCAGGAGAGCGGGGTCCAGGTCCGGCTTGCCGAGCACAAGGAAGAGGACGCAGCACGCGACGACCACGGTCGCACCCGTGGCAAGCAGCTGGCGCCATCGCGCGTAGCGCCGGCCGGGCTCGAAGAGACGGACGAGCACGTAGCCCTGGCGCACGTGCAGCCCGACGAGCATCCCGACGAAGACCAGCTTCAGTATCATCCAGGGCGTGAAGACCTCGCGCGCGAATATCAGCGCCGCGCCGCTCGCCACCGCCACGAAAGCGGCAGGCGAGACGATGCGGACGAAGGCGTCGCGCACCATCCGATGGAAATCATGTTCGAGCTCCCGGTGCGCGAACCGCCCGCGCATCGCGAACAGGCTCGGGAGTGCGATCAGCCCGCCGCACCAGATCACCAGCGTCGCGATGTGGATGGCCTTGAGCCATGGCACCATCAGACGCGGCCCGTTTGCGAAACCGAGGCGGTCGACAGGGTCCGGCCGACCAGCACGAGCGCGGCAGCGAGATAGGGCAGCGCCGCGGGCACCCACATGATCAGCCCGGCGAGCTGCTGGTCTTCCATCTGGGTGAGGCCCCAGGGTTCGGTCACGCCGGCATGCGCCGCATAGAGCGGCGCGCGCGCGAAAGTGATGAGCGCACCGAGCAGGCCCATCTGGATGATGCTGCCGAGCGCGACCGTCATCCGGGGCAGCATCGGGCCGTCGCGCAGGAGGCATCCCCACAGAAGGAGCGCCGAGCCGAGCAGCGACACCTGCATGACCCAGTAGAGCAGATCGCTCGACAGAGCGGCCGCGTAGGGCTGCGGCAGGTGCCAGAGCCAGAGGATGGCGGTGTGGCCGAGAAAGACGAGCGTCAGCCGTCCTCTCGCCGCATCGGCCGTCTTGGCGAGGGCCGGCAGGCTCATGACGATCAGCGGCGCAACCACGGCGGTGAGCACGACGTGATGGAGCACGCGGGCGGAGAACAGGGCCGAGCTCAGGGCGCAGAGCGGGGAAATGAAGAGGATCGCGAGCAGGATCCAGGCGAGAGCCGCCGGCCCCCTGCGTGCATTGGGATCAGCCGACCTGCGGCGAATCGCGACGAGGTGTCCGGCGAGCATTGCAGCCATTGCGGCGAGGAGGACCGGATCGAAGTTCCAGGTCGCAAGGATGTCGTGCGGCACAGGCGCGGGACCGCAATAAGCAACGGCGTTCACCCCTTCACCTCCGCGCACTGTTACACGAGCGTCTGCCGCAGCTCACGGGCCTCCCGGACGCTCGCGCGTATGGACCCGGTCGCCGTCCGCCTGCCCCGCGGTCCGCCGCCTGGTCCGCACCGTCGTAGTCTAGGGCCGGCCGCGGAACGAACAAGGGCAACAGCGCCCTCGACGGATCGCGACCCGGCGGAAGGCGGATGATGGCCGCCGAGCCTTTGCATGAGGGGGATTGCCGGATAGAGGGGGAACTCAAGACGCGCAGACGGCGCTTCTGCCCGTCTTCCGTGCGCAGCAGGGACGATTGCGATGGAAATCGAGGCCGGGGCTGCATCCGATGGGCGGCCGGGCGGCGCAAGCGGAGCCGCGCCTGGCCAGCTTCAGGACGAGGCGATATTCCGCGCTTCCCCCAACCCCTATGTCGTTGTCGATCCGCAGCTCAGGATCGTTGCCGCGAACGAGGCCTATCTGCGGGTGACGATGCGTGCGCTCGACGACATCCTCGGGCGCAACATGTTCGACGCCTTCCCGAGCGATCCTGGGTCCGATAGCCGCCGCCTTCTGAACGGCTCCTTCGAGCGCGTGCTCAAGGAGAGCCGGCCGGACCACCTGCCGCTCATCAAGTACGACATCCGGCGCCCCGACGGCGGTCTCGAGGAGCGATACTGGAGCGCCACCCATACGCCCCTTTTCGATGGCGAGGGCCGGGTTGCGCTTATTCTCCAGCACACGGTCGATGTCACCGAGCTGCACGGCCTCCGGGAGATGGCCCGCCGGAATGTCGGAGCCGAGCCCGCCCACTCCATCGAGAGTGGCGTGCTGTCGCGGGCGCGGGCCGTCGAGGACCAGCGGACGGCTCTCGAAGGCGACGTCCGCCGGCTTCGCGATCTTTTCGCGCAGGCGCCCGGGTTCATGGCGGTGCTGCAGGGGCCGCGCCACGTCTTCGAGATCGCCAACCACGCCTATCGCAAGCTGGTCGGCAACCGCGTCCTGGAGGGGCGCACCGTCGGCGAGGCGCTGCCCGACATCGAGGGGCAAGGCTTCTACGAACTCCTCGACCGCGTCTACACCACGGGCGAACCGTTCGTCGGCGAGGGCGTGCGCGTCCTTCTCCGGGACGAGCCCCACGCCGCGCCCGTGGAGCGCTACGTCGACTTCATCTATCAGCCCATCCGCAACGCGGAAGGCGCCGTCACGGGCATCTTCGTCCAGGGCCATGACATTTCCGACCAGAAGCAGGCGGAGCGGGCGCTGAGGGAGACCGAGGAGCGTTTCCGTCTCGTCGCGGAGAGCGCGCCCGTCATGCTGTGGATGGGGGACGCCGAGGGCGGCTGCCTCTATCTCAACCGCGCGCTCCGGGCGTTCTGGGGCGTCGAGCCGGAGGAGATCGCGGGCTTCGAGTGGGAATCGACGCTTCACCCCGAGGATGTCGAGGCGGTACACGTCGCGATCGGCGGCGCGATGCGTGCCCTTTCACCGGTCCAGGTCGAGGCGCGCTATCGCCGCGCCGACGGCGCCTGGCGGATATTGAGGACCGAGGCCCAGCCCCGCTTCGACGCGGAGGAACGCTTCGTCGGGATGATCGGCGTCAACGTGGACGTCACCGGGACGCGCGCAGCCGAGCAGGCCCTGCAGGAACTCAATGCCACGCTCGAGGAGCAGGTGAGCGAGCGCACCCGCGAGCTTCGCGAGCGCGAGGAGGCGCTCCGCCAGGCCCAAAAGATGGAGGTCGTCGGCCAGCTCACCGGCGGCGTCGCACATGATTTCAACAACCTGCTGCAGGTCATTGTCGGCAATCTGGAGATCCTCGAGCGCAACCTTCCCGACGATATGCGGCGCCTCCGACGCGCCGCCGCCAACGCGATGAACGGCGCCCGCCGCGCCGCCACGCTGACCCAGCGGCTGCTCGCCTTTGCCCGTCGCCAGCCGCTCGAGCCACGGCCCCTCGCCCCGAACAAGCTGATCGCCGACATGTCCGACCTGCTCTACCGCACGCTCGGCGAGACGATCGAGGTGGAGACGGTGCTCTCGGCCGGCCTCTGGCCGGTGGAGGCCGACGGCAACCAGCTCGAGAGCGCGATCCTCAATCTCGCGGTCAATGCCCGCGACGCCATGCCCGGCGGCGGCAAGCTCACGATCGAGACGGCCAACACGCGGATCGACGAGGCCTACGCGGCGACCCATGCGGAGGTCGCCCCCGGGCAGTACGTCGTGATCTGCGTCTCGGACAACGGCCACGGCATGAGCAGGGAAACGGCGGCGCGCGTCTTCGAGCCGTTCTTCACGACCAAGGAACCCGGCAAGGGAACGGGCCTCGGGCTGAGCATGGTCTACGGCTTCGTGAAACAATCCGGCGGCCACGTGAAGATCTATTCGGAGCCGGGCCACGGCACGACCGTCAAGATCTATCTCCCGCGCCTAACCCGTGAGCACCAGGAGGCGGAGGCGGTGCCGGCGAGCATGGTCCCGGAAGGCTCGGGCGAGGAGACGATCCTGGTCGTGGAGGACGACGACGACGTGCGCAGCTATTCGAGCGCAATCCTGCGCGAGCTCGGCTACCGTGTGATCGCAGCCCAGGACGGCCCGGCCGCGCTGCGCCTGCTCGGCCGGGAGCGGCGGGTGGACCTCCTCTTCACCGATGTTGTGCTCCCCGGCGGCATGACCGGCGCCGACCTCGCGCGCGCTGCGGCCGTTGTCCGGCCCGACCTGAAGGTCCTCTTCACCACCGGCTACGCGCGCGACGCCATCGTGCACAACGGGCGGCTGGAAGCCGGCGTCCAGCTCATCACCAAGCCTTTCACCTATGCCGATCTCGCGGTGAAGGTGCGCGACGCCCTCGACCGTGCAGTGTGCCCGGACGATCCGCACAATTCTTCGCTGCCGACCTGATTGCGGCTCTCCGCTTGTTGCCGTTTGCAAACCCGGTTCGGCCGAGAGATCGCCGCCACCCGGCTATTGCCGGACCTCGCCTGTGCGATGCACGGGAGCCGTCAGGCGCTGAGCCCTTCGATCACTTCGCCTCCGGCGCCGTGCGCATCATCCGTCTGGCTTCTTCGGCAAGAGGATGTTGCGGATGGCGGGCGATGAAGCTGTCGAATGCGCGGTCCCGCCGCGCCTGGTCGAAAGCCCGATAGACGTCGGCGTCGGGATCGCCGGTGCCGCCCGGCGGGTCGGCCGCCGGCCGGCGCGAGAGCAAAGCGCGCGCCTCGTCGGCGAGGCGGTGCTGTGGATGGCGGGCGATGAACCGTATCAGGGCCGCATTCGTGCCGGCTTCCCTGGCGTGCCTGAACTCGTCGGCCATGACCGCCTCGTAGTCCGGCGGCGGCAGCATGTCGCCGGCGCGCCGCGGGCGATCGGGTTGTGCCGCGACGACTGCTTCCTTTTCTGCGGTCATCGGTCCGTCCCCTCTGGTAAGGCGACCTGTATCGGCGCATGCCGAGCCTGCGGCGATCGCAAGGATTGCGGCCGCAGGCGCAGGATGAAACCTCTTCAGGACGACCATGTGTAGCATCGCGTGATCTGGCGAGGGTGGAAAGCGTCCGGCGCAATAGAGGCGAATTCGTGTTCGCCGGCCGGCTAAGCGGAGCCTGACAGGCGCAGACATCCCTGATGCACCCTTCCTGCCTCTCGTCCCGCACCATGCCGCTGGCCTTAGCAAGCCGCACCGCCCGCCCCGTCCCGATGGTCGGAGCGGAAGATCGAAGCCCTGCAGGCACTTGAGCAGCAGCCACTTGCATCATGCAATGCTGGAACCGTGAGCCGGCACATGGCCGGCCCCTAATCGAGTTTACGCAAAGTTTCGGTGACTTTTTCTGCAAGTTGCGGGATGCATGTGTGTGCTTTCAAGATGAGATCGAGCATGATAGTGTGCTCATCTCAAGTTGGCACAAGTGAAGAGCGGTACTCCCCGGCGGTTGCCTGAAGCACTCGGCTGTGCAACCGTGGATATGGTGGGAGTAAAACTACTTCAGATGCCGCGCCGGGGAGGGGTGTCATGACGAACGATCCGCGCCATTCAGGCTTCGAATTCGCAGTGGATGAGTTCAGCTTTGCGGAGGATTCGTCCACCGCATGGCCTGCCGTTTCGGATCTCGTCGCGGACCTGAAGTCCGAATCGCCCCCCAACTCATCCTCGTCCAGCCATGACGGCGACGACAACGCGTCCGAGGACGCCGGCCGCGCGGCCGAAGCAGATTACACATCCGCGCGGGTTTCCGCGCCGGACGTCAGGGTGGCGAACCTGTCCTCCGCCGTCGCAGAGGACGAAGCCGCGTCCGCTCCGTTTGGCGGCGCAAGCCTCCTTTCGCCGCTGGACAGCGCGCCTGCCGTGCGCTCCGCTCCGCAGGTCACGGAAGACGAGGGCCTTTCCGATCCATTGGCGCCGTCCGAGCAGCCGGATGCGACCGGGCCCGGTCCCGTCGCAGACGCTGGTTCTCCCCCGACGCCCGAGGAGAACGGATCCGGCGACACGACGGCTGCGGTTGCAGCCTCCGGCGACCAGCGCATCGACGGCCTTCTGAGCGGCGTCCGGTGGTCAGACGGCTTCATCACCTACAGCGACCCGGATTCGACCGCCGACTATCAGGCGGGCTACACGACGGAAGAGCCGCTGAACAATTTCAGCCAGGTCAGCGCGCAGCAGATGGTGGCCGTCCATTTCGGCTTGAACGCGGCCATCTACACGCAGCCCTCGGGGGCGGCCGGGTTCTCGGTCGAAGGCTTCACCAATCTCGGCATCGATTATGCGGGTAGCGGGTCCGGTGCTGGCACGATCCGCGTCGCGAACACGTCGGATCCGGGCACGGCCTACGCCTATTATCCGCACAACAGCATCTGGGGCGGCGACGCCTTCTTCGGGCCGAGCGGCGACTTCCCGACGGCCGGCAATTACGACTGGCACACGGTTCTGCACGAGCTCGGCCACTCGCTCGGCCTCGCGCATGGTCATACGGGCGGTGCCTATGGCGCCCTGCCAGCCGCCTATGACTCGCTCGAATATTCCATCATGACGTACCGGACCTATGTCGGCGGTCCGCTGAGCGGATACAGCTACGAGACCTGGGGTGCGCCGCAGACCTTCATGATGCTGGACATCGCCGCGCTGCAATACATGTACGGCGCGGACTACTCGGTGAACTCCGGCAATACCGTCTATTCCTGGTCGCCGACGACGGGCCAGACCTTCGTCAACGGCGTCGCCGCGATCAATCCCGGCGGCAATCGCATCTTCGCGACGATCTGGGACGGCGGCGGCATCGACACCTACGATCTGTCGAACTACACGACGAACCTCAGCATCGACCTTGCGCCCGGCGCGGATTCGACCTTCTCGAGCGCGCAGCTCTCCTATCTCGGCGGCGGCGTGTATGCGAGCGGCAATATCTACAACGCGCTGCTCTACCAGGGGAACACCGCCTCGCTGATCGAGAACGCGATCGGCGGCTCCGGCCACGACACGATCTACGGCAATGACGCCGCGAACACGCTGACCGGAAATGCGGGCAACGACAACCTGTACGGGATGGAAGGCAACGACACGCTGAACGGCGGTGCAGGCGACGACACGCTGAAGGGCCTCGGCGGCAACGACACGCTGAACGGCGGCGACGGCGCCGACTACCTGACCGGCGACGACGGCAACGATGTGCTGAACGGCAACGCCGGGAACGACACGCTCTATGGCGGCGACGGCACCGACACGCTGAACGGCGGCGACGGCGACGACTATATTGAGGACACCGGCACCAACACCGTCAACGGCGGCGCCGGCAATGACTACATCAAGAATCTCTTCGTCACCGGCGGCACCTGGGACGGCGGCACCGGCATCGACACGATCGATCTGTCTGCGGACAATTTCACCGCCACGATCAATCTGTCCTCCGGCTCCTTCACGCTGTTCAGCGCCACGTTCACGAATTTCGAGAACGTTGTCGGCACGCAGGGGAACGACACGATCACCGGGTCGAGCGGGGACAACGTCCTGAGCGGCCATACCGGCAACGACACCATCTACGGCGGCATCGGCAATGACACGCTGAACGGCGGCGACGGCAACGACCTGCTCTATGGCGGGTTCGGAACCGACACGGTCAACGGCGGCGCCGGCGACGATGTCATCTACGTGCTCGACGGCGAATTCGGCGACGACGTCGACGGCGGCGCGGGAACCGACACCTACAATTTCGCGAGCTTCGCCAACTATTACGTGGTGATCAACCTCGGGGCCGGGACGTCCCAGGTCTACAGCAGCGGCGGCGCCGCGTTCGGCCCGCAAAACACCGTCGCCAATATCGAGAACGTCACCGGCGGCGCGCTCAACGACATCATCACCGGGTCGTCCGGCAACAACATCCTTATGGGGGGTGCCGGCAACGACGTGCTCGACGGCGGTTCGGGAACCGACCAGCTCTATGGCGGCGCCGGCGATGACGTGCTCATCCAGAACTTCGGCGGGCCCGGCGAGCTCATGGACGGCGGTGCCGGCAACGACACCGGCGACTGGTCGTACAGTAATATCGGCGACAACTGGATCATCAGCCTCGAGGACAACACCGCCCGGATCGGCGCGACGGTGTACGCCAACCTCGTCTCGATCGAGAACGTCGTGGGCGGGCAGAACGACGACACCATCACGGGGAACAGCGGCAACAACGTCCTCGACGGGCAGGCCGGCAACGACACGATCTATGGCGGCATCGGCAACGACACGCTTCTCGGCGGTGCGGGCAACGATCTGCTCTATGGCGGCTTCGGGACCGACACCGTGAACGGCGGCGCCGGCAACGACGTGATCTACGTCCTCGACGGCGAGTACGGCGACAATGTCGACGGCGGCGGCGGAACCGACCGGTACGACTTCTCGGCGTTCGTGAACTACTACGTCGCGATCAGCCTGGCCGCGGGAACTTCGCAGGTCTACGACAGCTTCGGCAATCCCTTCGGCCCGCTCAACACGGTCACCGGAGTGGAGAACGTCACGGGCGGCGCCTTGGGCGACACCATCACCGGCTCCGGCACCGCGAACGTGCTCGACGGTAATGCCGGCAACGACTTTCTGAGGGGCCTCGCCGGCAACGACACCCTGATCGGCCGGGACGGGAATGATATCCTGGATGGGGGAGCAGGCGACGATATCCTGCATGGTGGCGCGGGAATCGACGAAGCGAGATACGGCTCTGCCACGGCTGGGGTTACGGTTGACCTTGCGCTGGCCGGCGCACAGAACACGGGCGGGGCCGGGATCGACACGCTGACGGCGATCGAGAATCTGACCGGCTCTGGTTTCGATGACACGCTGCTCGGAAACAATGCAGCTAATGTCCTCCGGGGTGGAGATGGCAACGACACGCTTGGCGGCAGGAACGGAAATGACACTCTGGTCGGCGGGGCCGGTGACGATATTCTGGATGGCGGCCCCGGCAATGACATCCTGAACGGCGGCACCGGAGTCGACGAGGCGTCCTATGCTACGGCAACCGCCGGGGCGACGGTCGACCTTGCGCTTGCGGGTGCCCAGAACACCGGCGGCGCCGGTATCGACACGCTGACGTCGATCGAGAATCTGACCGGGTCCGGCTTCGATGATACGCTTCTCGGGAGCGGTGTCGCCAACATCCTGCGCGGCGGAGCCGGCAACGATACTTTGGCGGGTCGGAACGGTGCCGACAGTCTCTTCGGAGAAGCAGGTAATGACGTTTTGGACGGAGGCCCCGGCAACGACATACTGAATGGTGGCCCCGGCATAGACGAAGCGTCCTATGCCACGGCCGTCGCTGGGGTGAATGTCGACTTAGCTCTGGCAGGTGCCCAAGCTACCGGCGGTGCGGGGACAGACACTCTGATCGCTATCGAGAACCTGACCGGGTCCGGCTTCGGGGATACCCTCTTCGGCAACGGAGCGGCCAATGTGATCCGGGGCGGTGCCGGGAACGACACGCTCGGCGGCCGGAACGGCGACGACAACCTGGTCGGAGATGCTGGCAACGACATCCTGGACGGCGGCAACGGCAACGATATTCTCGATGGCGGAGCCGGAACTGACGAGGCTTCCTATGCCACGTCGATCGGTGCTGTGACTGTCGACTTGGGTGTCGCCGGCGCGCAGAACACCGGCGGGTCGGGAACCGACACGCTAATTGCGATCGAGAACCTCACCGGGTCCAAGTTCGGGGATACGCTGCTCGGAAATGGATTTGCCAACGTCATCAGGGGCGGCAATGGCAACGACAGCCTGACTGGCCGGAACGGCAATGACAGCCTCTTCGGCGATGCCGGCGATGACATTCTCGAAGGCGGAAATGGCAACGACGTGCTGAATGGCGGCGCCGGAACCGACACGGCCTCCTATGTGACGGCCGTCGCCGGTGTGACTGTCGACCTTGCGGTGGCTGGCGCACAGGACACCGTCGGAGCGGGAATCGACACGCTCGGGGCGATCGAGAACCTGACCGGGTCCCGGTTCGCCGACACTCTGTTCGGCAACGGTTTTGCCAATGCCATCCAAGGCGGAGGCGGCGACGACTCGCTCAGCGGCCGTAACGGCGATGACATCCTGTCTGGCGGAGGGGGGACGGACACGCTGGACGGCGGCAGAGGCAACGATACGCTTACCGGCGGTGCCGCAGCCGACATCTTCTACTTCGGCCTTAAGAGCTTCGGCAACGACATCATCACGGACTGGCAGGACGGGCTCGACAAGGTGAACGTGAGCGCTGCGGGGCTCAGCTTCGCGAGCTTCACCGAGGCCCAGGTCGGTGCGGACACGGTCCTCACCTATTTCGACGGCGTGAGCAACAACACGATCACCTTCCTGAACGTGAACCAGGCGCTGATCGAAGCCTCCGACTTCATCTGACCGGGCTCGGCCGGATCGGGGGACGGCAGTGGAACAGCCGTCGGAAGCACGAACGGACGCGAACCTCGCCACGAGGTCATACGAGCGAGGCTCGCGTCTCCCGCCAGACGAGGAACGAAACGGGCTGACTCTGCTGCGGGCGTCGAACAACCTTGCGGCGCTCGGGGCGGCCGTGAATCTCCTGATGGGAATGCCGGCCTTCAGCGGGCGCCGGTTCGGCGAATGGTCGCGGATCCTCGTCGGCCAGATCAACAGGGGCCATTATCGCTTCGTCGTCGATTCCGACCGAAGGATCGTCGGCTTCGTCGGCTGGGCGGAAACCTCGGAAGACGTGGCCGAGCGGTGGCTTCGCGCAACGGGCCGCTTGCCGGACATCGAGGCGGCGGAGGGCGACTGCATGGTGCTGAACGCGTGGGCGTCCAGGTCTCCGGAAGCCACGCGCTTCCTGTTCCGGGCGCTCCGCCGGATCGGGTCCGGGAAGAAGGCGGTCTTCTTCAAGCGATTCTACGGCGACGGCCGCGTCAGGCCGTTCCGGATGGAAGCCAATCGGGGGACCCGCCAGGAGAATGGAGAACGGAGGACCGACGATCTTCCGCCGGTGTGAAGCCGCGTTCCGCAATCCACTTGCATGGGGTGTTTGAGCGGGCCGGCCGGCCCGTCCAAGACTTCACGGCTAGTGTTCCCGTGCGTGCCACAACTGCACGTCAATGGTAATGACGCATACACCGCCAAGATAAATTGCTTCCGATAAGCCATCCCAGGCGATATGGTTGTTCTCCGCTCTTGCGGCGTGAGGGCATGAAATGTTTCAGAAGGTGCGGCTGGGCTTCCTGCGAAGGGGGTTCATCGAGATCGGCATATTCTCCTGTCTCGTGAATGTTCTCCTCCTCGTCGTGCCGCTTTACCTGCTGCAGGTGTATGATCGTATCTTGCCGTCTTCGAGCCTGGAGACCCTGGCGTACCTTTCGATCGCCGCGCTGGGATCGCTGATCGTCCTCGGCATCCTCGAGATGGTGCGCGGCCAGTACGCGAACCGTCTGGCCGCCCGGGTCGACCTGGAACTGGGGTCGACCGCCCTGATCTCGTCGCTGCGGGGGTCGCGCGCCGCCTATGGCGACGTCCAGCCCTTGCGTGACCTCGCCACGGTGCGGAGCTTCTCGAGCTCTCGCGTCCTGTTCTTCCTGTTCGACGTCCCCTTCACGCCGCTGTTCCTCGCGGTGCTCTATCTGGTCCACCCGCTGCTGTTCGAGATCACCGCCGCGGGGGCCGTTCTGCTCCTCCTCGTGGCGGTGGTGAACCAGCTGGCCACGGCGCGCGCGGGTGCGGCCGCCGCCGAGACGCTGGCGCGGTCCATGAACACCGCCCAGGCGTTCGCGCGGAACTACGAGACGCTGAAGGCACTGGGCATGCTCCGGAACGTGACGGACTTCTGGGGAAGGCGATTCGCCGACGCGCTCTCCGCAACCGACAGGCTCACGCGCGTGAATGCCGCCTATAGCGGCGTGTCGCGCATGCTCCGGATGATCCTGCAGATCGTGATCCTCGGCTTCGGAGCCTATCTCGTCCTCGGCGGAGAGATGACTGGCGGCATGATCTTCGCCGCCACCATCCTATCGACCCGCGCCTTGCAGCCGCTCGACCAGATCATCGGCGCATGGCGGCAGATCATCGACACGAGAGCGGCGTGGCGGCGGCTGCGGGACGCCGTCCGCGCGGCGGAAGCCGCAGAGGGCGACAGCACCGACCTGCCGGCGCCGGCCGGCGCCTTGGCCGTCGAGGACCTCATCTACTTCCTGCCGGATTCCGATGCCGGCGCGCCCCCCCTCATCAAGCGCGTGAGCTTCACCGTGGAGCCGCGCGGCTCGCTGGCGATCGTCGGGCCGTCCCGCGCCGGCAAGTCGACGCTCGCGCGGCTCATCGTCGGCGCCCTGGAGCCGAGATCGGGCACCGTCAGGCTCGACGGCGCCAGCATCCGCAACTGGGAGTCCGATGCGCTCGGGCAGTATTTCGGTTATCTGGCGCAGGACGTGGAACTGCTGCCGGGGACGATCGCGGAGAACATCTCGCGGTTCGATCCGGACGCCTCCGGCGAGGCGGTGATTGAGGCGGCGCGGCGCGCGCACTGCCACGAGCTCATCCTCGCCCACAAGGACGGCTACGCCACCCAGATCGGGCCGGGCGGCGTCCGCCTGTCGGGCGGCGAGCGCCAGCGGATCGGGCTGGCGCGCGCGCTGTTCGGGGATCCCCGCCTACTCGTGCTCGACGAGCCGAACGCGAATCTCGACGGCGAGGGGGAAGCGGCGCTGGAATCCGCAATCAAGGAGGCTTGCGATCGCAACGTCACCGTCCTGTTGATCACGCACAAGGTGAGCCTCGCCGCGCGATGCGAGAGGATCCTGTACCTCCGCGACGGGCGGGTCGAGATCGTCGGACCGGCGAGCGAAGTGATCCAGAAGATCTCGCGTGCCGGCCTGAAGCCCTATGCCGTGCGGCCGGAGGACGGCCAGGCGAGAGGGCCGGCCGGCGCCGATGCCGAACACGGTGCGCAGGCACCGTCGGTCGCGGCGCTCCGCGCCTCCGCCGGCTGAAGACGCAAGGGGGGAATATCCGATGAAGCGTCCCGCTCGCCAGACCTGGCAGAGTTCCGTGAACACCCGGACACGCGGCTATGCCATGATCGGCTACCTGACGATCGCGGTCTTCCTGGTGAGCTTCGGATATTGGGCGGCGTTCGCTCCGATCTCGGGTGCGGCGGTGGCATCCGGGATCGTGGCCGCGGCCGGCCAGAACGTCCTCGTCCAGCATCTGGAGGGTGGCATCATCGAGTCGATCGGGGTCCACGAGGGCGACGCGGTTTCGGCCGGGGATCCCCTCATCATCCTCGACAAGACGTTTGCGCTGGCGCAGCTCAACCGCATCTACAAGCAGCTCGTCGCGCTGAGGGCAAAGCAGGCCAGGCTGGAGGCGGAGCGGGACGGTGCTGACGAGCTGGCGATTCCGGCCTTGGCGCAAGCGCCGTTCGGAGTCGAACTCGATCTTTCGGACATTCTCCTGGAGCAGGAGAAGGAGTTCCGTACGAAGCTTGCCCGCTATCGCACGGAACGCGCGATCCTCGGCCAGCGCGTCGCCGCCCTCAACGAAGCGGTGGAGGGCCTGACGGCCCAGAAGAGAGCGAGCGAGCAGCAGCTTTCGGTGGTCGAGACGGAAATCGAGCGCAAGAAGGACCTGCTCGACAAGGGGCTGACGAACCGGTCCGACTACACCGTCCTGCTGCGCAGCCAGGCCGAGCTCATCGGCCAGATCGGGGTCTCGCAGTCCCAAATCGCGAGCACGTCCATTCAGACCGTGGAGGCGCGCGAGCAGATCGAGCGGTTGACGACCAGCCGGGTCGAGACGGCGGTGAGCGAGCTCAACAGCGTCCGGGCGACCATCGCCGATCTCGAGGAGCAGATCCTCTCGGCCAAGGCGGTGCTGGAGCGCACGGTGGTTCGCGCGCCGGTCAACGCTGTCGTCGTGCGAACGGTGCCGAACGCGACGGGAAGCGTCATCCGCCCCGGCGAGGCGATCGTGGAACTGCTGCCAACCACCGCCGACCTCATCGTCGAGGCGCGCCTGCGCCCCGGCGACATCGACGTCGTCTATCCGGGGCAGGCTGCGCGCATGCGGTTCAGCGCCTTGAACCTGCGCACGACGCCGGAGGTCCCGGGGGTCGTCACCTACGTGTCGGCCGACCGACGGATAGATCCGGAGGAGCGCCAGCCGTACTACATCGTCCGGCTGAGGGTGGACGAGCATCTGCCTGTCGAGCTCATGAACCAGAAGCTGTTTCCCGGCATGCCGGTGGAAGCCTTCATCTCGACGGAGCACCGGACGTTCCTGCAATACCTCGTCAAGCCGCTGAGCGACTCGTTCCACCGCGCCTTCCTCGAGGAGTGACTGCGGACGAACCGGAGCGGGCTCATCCCGCGACGGCGCAACGCTCCTCCCCGGGGCCTCGCCATCCGGCTCCGGTCGAGCGACCCGTCGGCAGCCGGATCACGGCCGATGCGCGCCTGGGGGCCGGACGCAGCGGGACACGACCGCGGCGGCCGCGTGGAGCGGCGCGTGGCCCTGCCAAGTTGCTGCTCCTGCTCGAACCGATCAGGGCGGCTTGCGTTGGTACCCGGCAGAAGCTGATGCTTCCCGACGTGAGCGCGCTGAAAGCCGCCTGAGGGCGAACAGGAGGTCCCGTGGCCACAGGCTTGATTGCCCTGCTCGACGATGTTGCCGGCATCGCGAAGGTGGCGGCCGCATCGATCGACGACGTGACGGCGCAGGCGACGAGGGCCGGCGTCAAGGCCGCGGGCGTCGTGATTGATGACGCTGCGGTGACGCCCCGCTACGTGGTCGGCTTCGCCGCCGAGCGCGAGCTGCCGATCGTGGGCAGGATCGCGCTGGGTTCGCTCAAGAACAAGATCCTCTTCCTGCTTCCTGCCGCGCTCCTTCTGAGCCTGGTGGCGCCGTGGGCGATCACGCCGCTTCTTATGCTCGGCGGCGCCTACCTCGCCTATGAGGGTGCCGAAAAGGTCTACGAAGCGATTTCGCCGCACGCGGCGCATCACCATGAGGAGGCGGTCGGGGCGACGGCGGACGATCCCAAGGCGGCCGAGGACAAGAAGGTCAGCGGCGCGATCAAGACGGATTTCATCCTGTCGGCCGAGATCATGGCGATCACGCTCGCCACCGTGCCCGACGGGTCGCTGCTGGTTCAGGCGGCGATCCTGGCGGCGGTCGGGATCGGGATCACGGGGCTCGTCTATGGCGGCGTGGCCCTCATCGTGAAGGCGGATGATGCCGGCGTTGCGCTTGCCCGCAGCGACCGGCCGGTTTCCCGTCTGCTTTCGCTCGCGCGGCTCGGGCGGAGCGAAGGCGAGGCATCCCGGGCCGACCGCATGTTCCGCCCGGTGACCCAGGCGCTCGGTCGCGGCCTCGTCGTGGGCATGCCGGTCTTCCTGCGTGTCCTCGCCGCGATCGGCACTGCGGCCATGATCTGGGTCGGCGGCGGGATCATCATCCACGGGCTGGAGCAGTACGGCCTCGCTTCCATCGCACACGGCATCCATGCTGTGGCGGCGACCGCGGGCCACGCCCTCCCTGCGATCGCAGGCGCCGTGGAATGGATCGTCGCCGCGGCCGCGTCCGGACTGTTCGGATTGCTGGTCGGAGCGGTGCTCATTCCGCTCGTCCAGTTCGTGCTGGTCCCGCTCTTCAAGGACAGGTCCCGCGAAGCGGTGCCCCATAACGCCCCGCGGCCGGAATAGAAGCCGACCGCGGTCCTGGAGCGGACGGGCGCCCGGACGCAGCGAATACGATCACGGGTTGCCCATGCACGCTGCCGACGCGCCGCTGCGCTACATGCCGGTGTCGATTGGCCGTTCGACCTCGCCGCCGCTTTCCGCCCAATCCTTGAAGGCGCCGAGATTGTAGACCTTGTCGTATCCGAGATCCTTCAGCGCCTTCCCGCTCAGGGCCGAGCGGCCGCCGGAGGCGCAATAGACGATGATCGCCTTCTGCTTGTCGAACGCCTTGTCGTGGTACGGCGTCTCCGGATCGGCCCTGAACTCGAGCATGCCGCGCGACACGTGAACCGCACCGGCGACCTTGCCGGTCTTCTCGACCTCCGGCGCATCGCGAACGTCCACGACCAGCGCGTCGCCCCGAGCGATCATGGCCCTGGCTTCGGCGGGCGTGATCCGGGGCACCGCCGCATTCGCGGCCTCGATCATCTCTTTCACGCTTGCGGGCATGTGCGCCTCCTCCGTCGAACGAGAGAGTCGATCAGGCATTCGGCCGCGGTGTCAATCGGCACCCGGCAGCGACGGCTGCCCGAAGCCGATGCAAACGCTACCCCCGGCGCTAATCGTCCTCGATCCCGCAATCCATCAGCCGCTTGTTTGCGGCTCGAAGGTGTGCCTCGACAGTGGCGACGAGCGCGTCCGCATCGCCGGCTTCGAGTGCGGCGACGATGGCCCGGTGCGCCGACACGGAATCGTCGAGGCCCGGCGCGCCCTGGAAGGCGCGCCAGCGGAAGAGGTTCAGCTCCTTGTTGATGCCGGTGTAGATCTCGGCGAGCCGCCGGTTGCCGGCGGCCTCGATGATGGCCATGTGGAAATCGTGGTTGAGGCGGTAGAAGGCGGCAAGGTCGCCGTCGCGCGCCGCCGTTTCGATGGCCTGCATCGTGCGCTTGAGCTCGGCCACGCGCGGCTTCGTGAAGGCCGCCGCCGCGAGCCGACCGGCATGGATCGCGAGCACCACCCGGATCTCGCAAAGCTCTTCGGCCGTCCGGCGCGAGATCGTCCTTACGTAGGCGCCGCGGTTGACGATGATCTCGACAAGCCCCGCCTGCTCGAGCCGGCGGCAGGCCTCCCGGATCGGCGCGCGGCTGAGGCCGTTGCTGTCGCTGAGCGCCTTCTCGTTGATCGGCTGGCCGGGCTTCAGCACGCCCGAAAGGATCATGTGTTCCAGCCGCTCGCAGATGACGTCGGCGAGCGACTGCCGCTCGGGTAGCTCCAGCATCGTCAAAATCCGATTCCCCCGGCGTTGACAGGGCTTCTATTTATGCCGATTGTCGACACGCGACAATAATCTTCGGGCGGAGAGCCAGCATGATCGTAGGCATCGACCACATCGAGTTGATCGTTCGCGACGTGGACGAGTTCGTGGAATTCTACAAGAAGCTCGGATTCAAGCTCCTCAGCCGGACCGAGCATCACGGCGGTTCTGCCGAGATGCAGCTGCCCGGGGAGAACCAGCCGATCTTCGAGATCCACACGGTGATCGGGGAAGAGAACCCGGGCATCAACCACATCTCGTTCAAGGTCATCGACATCGACAAGACCTACGAGGATCTGGTCGCCAAGGGCATCACCACCTTCTACAAGCCGCCCCATCCCTCGCCGTCGACGGGCCGGCGCAACGTGCTGCTGCGCGATCCCGACGGGTGGCGGGTCCAGCTGAGCGACTCCACGCGGGTCGAATACAAGAAGACCGAAGTCGGCGAGGACTGAGGGGCGAGGCAGCGGACAGGTGGCGGCGCCCATGCCCTCCGCAGGAACCCCGGTCCTCGAGATCGCCGGCCTCCACACCTATTTCGATACGAGCGAAGGGGTGGTCAAGTCGGTGCGCGGGATCGACCTCGCGATCGGGCGAGCCGAGACGCTCGCCGTGGTCGGCGAATCCGGCAGCGGGAAAAGCGTCACCGCACTGTCCATCCTCCGCCTCGTGCCGGGCCCCAGCGGTCGCATTGCCGCGGGCAGCATCTTCTTCGAGGGGCGCGACCTCGCGCGCCTTCCCGAGGAGGAGATGCGGAAGATCCGCGGCAACGGCATCGCCATGATCTTCCAGGAGCCGATGACGGCCCTCAATCCCGTCATCAGGATCGGGGACCAGATCGCCGAGGTGATCCGGCTCCATCGCGGCCTTTCGTCGAAGGAGGCGCTCGCCGAGGTGGAGTCGCTCCTGCGCAAGGTCGGGATCTCGGACCCCCGGCGCCGTCTCTCGCAGTACCCGCACGAGCTCTCCGGCGGCATGCGCCAGCGCGTCATGATCGCGATGGCGCTCTCCTGCGGCCCGAAGCTGGTGGTGGCGGACGAGCCGACCACGGCCCTCGACGTCACCATCCAGGCGCAGATCCTCGAGCTCATGCAGAGCCTGAAGGAGGATTTCGGCGCCGCCATCCTGCTCATCACGCACGATCTCGGCGTGGTGGCGGAGACGGCCGAGCGGGTCGCCGTCATGTATGCCGGCCAGATCGTCGAGCATGCCGACGTGGGGACCCTCTTCGACGATCCGCTCCATCCGTACACGATCGGTCTGATGGCGACGATCCCGGACCTCGACCGCGACGTCGAGGACCGGATGCTCCCGGCCATTCCCGGCACGGTACCGAGCCTCGCGCATCTGCCGGCGGGCTGCGCCTTTCAGGAGCGCTGCCCGCGGGCGCACGAGCGCTGCCGGGCCGAGGAACCGCCGCTGGTCGCGATGGGCGGCGGTCACGAGGTGAGGTGCTGGCTGCATGTCTGACGGGCCGCTCCTCCGCGTCGAAGGGCTGAAGAAGCACTTTCCCGTATCCGGCGGCCCGTTCGGCCGCAATGCCGGAACCGTGAAGGCGGTCGACGGCGTGGACCTCGCGGTGGGGAAGGGCGAGACGGTCGGCCTCGTCGGAGAGTCCGGCTGTGGCAAGACCACCCTCGGCCGCTGCATCCTGCGGCTCCAGGAGCCGAGCGCAGGCTGTGTCCTGTTCGAGGGCGAGGACGTGCTGAAGGCCGACGGCGGCGCCCTGCGGCGCCTGCGCCGCAAGATGCAGATCGTATTCCAGGACCCCTATTCCTCACTGAACCCGCGCAAGCGTGTTGGCTCCATCATCGCCGAAGGCTACCGGGTGCACGGCCTTTACGGCCAGGCGGAGCGCGAGGAGCGCGTGCGCGCCCTCATCGACGTGGTGGGGCTTCGGCCCGAGCACGCCGACCGCTATCCGCATGAATTCAGCGGCGGCCAGCGCCAGCGCATCTCGCTCGCCCGCGCCCTCGCCCTCGAACCGCAGCTGATCGTCGCCGACGAGCCCGTGTCCGCGCTCGACGTCTCGATCCAGGCGCAGATCCTCAACCTTCTCGTCTCGCTGCAGCGCCGCTTTGGCCTCACCTACCTCTTCATCTCCCACGATCTCGGCGTCGTCCGCCACATCAGCGACCGGGTCGGCGTCATGTATCTCGGGCGGATCGTGGAGCTTGCGCCCGCCGCCGAGCTCTACGCGCGGCCGCGCCATCCCTATACCGAGGCCCTGCTCTCGGCGGTGCCGCGGCCGCGCCCGGGCGCGAAGGCGCAGCGGATCGTGCTGCCGGGCGACGTGCCGTCGTCGAGCAACCCGCCATCCGGCTGCACCTTCCATCCCAGGTGCCCGCGGCGCCAGGAGCTGTGCACGCGGGTCGCGCCGCCGCTCGCCGCCGTCGCGGGCATCGCGCACCAGGCCGCCTGCCATTTCCCGATCGAGGCCGTTCCCCCGGCAAGGGGCACGGCGCCGCCAGCGGCTGCCCGGCACATGCCGGCACCGGCCGCCTTGTCCACCAAGGAGGGAGTGTGGGAATGAAGCCAGAAACTCACGGGCATCACCGAGCCTTCGCGCGGGCGCTTCGCCGCTCGCTCGGGGTCGCGGCCGTCGCGCTCGCCGTCGGGACGACGCCGTCCTTCGCGCAGGCGCCGAAGATCAAGGAGGGCGGCACGATGGTCGTCGCCCTGCCGGGCGACCCGGACTCGCTCAATGCCGGCATCGTCACCGACATTTCGACCAGCAACCTCTCCGGCCAGTTCTACAGCACGATCGTGCGCCAGGACACCGAGGGACAGGTGCAGCCCTATCTGGCCGAATCTTGGGACATTTCGGAGGACGGCAAGACCTACACGTTCCACCTGTTCAAGGACATCAAGTGGCACGACGGCACGCCGTTCACGGCCGAGGACATCGCCTGGAGCCTGTGGAACATCAACAAGGAGTATAACGGACCGGCCTCGGGCCTGCTCGAGGCGGTGGAGCGGATCGAGGCGGTCGACGACCACACCGTCGTGTTCCACCTGAAATACGCCTATCCGCCGCTGCTCCGCGGCCTGACCTACTTCAACAGCTCCACGATCCTGCCCAAGCACATCTTCGAGGGCGGCGACCCGCGGCAGAACCCGGCGAGCTTCAATCCGGTCGGCACCGGCCCGTTCGTCTTCAAGGAGTACGTGCGCGGCAGCCACATCGTGCTCGAGAAGTACGCCGACTTCCACCTGAAGGGTCAGCCCCATCTCGACCGGCTCGTGTTCCAGATCATCCCCAACGAGGCGGCGCGCGCGCTGGCGCTCGAGAAGGGCGAGATCGACTACATGCCCTATTACGCGATCTCGCTGTCCGACGTGGAGCGGCTCAAGGACGTCGCGTCGGTGAAGATCACCATCGCGCCGCGCCAGATCGCCGGCGAGTACATGGGATTCATCAACAACCGCAAAGAGCCGCTCAGCAAGAAGGAAGTGCGGCAGGCGCTCTATTACGCGATCAACCGCGAGGAGATCCTGGAGAAGGCGGGCTTCGGGTTCGGCCGCGTCTCCACCGGCCCGATCTCGTCCGAGCAGACGATCTTCTATACGGGCGACGTGCGGCAGTACCCCTATGACCCGGCGAAGGCGGAGGAGATGCTCGACGCCGCCGGCTATCCGAAGGGCGCGGACGGCAAGCGCTTCGGGATCCGGGTCAGCTACGACGTCAAGGAAGGGCCGATGGACGATACGGCCAAGCTGATGCGGCTCCACCTCGCCAGGATCGGCATCGACCTGAAGATCGAGCCGCTCGATTCCAACGCCTGGCGCGAAAAGTCCTTCAAGCAATGGGACTTCGACATCACGATGGGCAGCTTCTCGACTGGTCCGGACCCCGCGATCGGCACCGAGCGGCTCTATGTCTGCCGCAACATCGAGCCGCTCTTCGCCCGCAACGCATCGGGCTACTGCAACCCGAAGCTCGACGAGATCTTCGCCGAAGCGGCCAAGGAGAGCGACGAGCCGAAGCGCGTCGCCCTCTATCACGAGGCGCAGAAGATCCTCGCCGAGGACGTCCCGCACCTCTGGATCTGGGACCGGCTCTACCCGATCGCCTTCAACGCCAAGCTGACCGGCCTGCCGGCCGAACCGACGCAGTACGGCCCGTACGACCTCGTCGGCTGGACCGAGTGAGAAGCCCGAGGGGCGGCGGCGCCGCCCCTCATCGCCGCTGAAATCCGAACGGAGCCGGGATGTCGCTCGGAGCCTATCTCATCAAGCGCGTGATCTACTCGATACCGCTGATGCTCGGCGCGATCACCATTATCTTCGCGCTGATCCATGCCGCCCCCGGCGAGCCGACCGACTACATCATCGGCGATGCCAGCGTGAGCCAGGAGTTCATCGACCGGCTCCGCCGGGAGATGGGGCTCGACCAGCCGCTCTACATCCAGCTCGGCAAGTACATCCTGGAGGTGATGACCGGGAACTTCGGCTTCTCCTACATCCGCAACACCCCCGTCCTCGCGCTGATCCTCGACCGGCTGCCGGCGACGCTGCTGCTCATGGGAACGCAATACGTCGTCGCGATCGCGGTCGGCATCTATCTCGGCGTCATCTCGGCGCGGCGGCCGAACTCGCTGCTCGACCGCGGCATCACGATCTTCTCGCTCGCCGCCTTCGCCATCCCGCTGTTCTGGCTCGGCCAGATGCTGATCCTCACCGTCGCCTATCGGCTCGACTGGTTCCCGATCCAGGGGATGATCAGTATCCGGCACGGCTATACCGGCTTCGCCCACGTGCTCGACGTCGCGCACCATCTCGTCCTGCCGGCGCTGACGCTCGCGCTGCCGAACATCGCGCTCATCCTGCGGCTGACCCGGAGCAGCATGATCGAGGTGATCGGGCAGGAATACATCAAGGTCGCGCGGGCGAAGGGGCTCTCCGAGCGCAGCGTGCTCTTCAAGCACGCGCTGAGGAACGCCCTCATTCCGGTCGTGACGGTGGTGAGCCTCCATCTTCCCACGCTGATCGCCGGCGCCGTGCTGACCGAGACGGTGTTCGCGTGGCCGGGGCTCGGCCGCCTCACCTTCGACGCCATCCACGCCCGCGACTATCCGCTGCTGATGGGCATGTTCATCTTCATCAGCGTGGTGGTGATCGTCGGCAACCTCATCGCGGACCTGCTCTATGCTCTCCTCGACCCCCGCATCCGCTATCAGTAGCCTGCCCGCGGCGCCGGGGCCCGCCGCGCCGGCGCGGCGGCGGCCGGGGCTCGGCCTGTGGCGGCGCTTCCGGCGCAACCGCGCCGCGCTGTTCGGGCTCGCGGTGACGACGGTCTTCGTCTTCGTCGGCATCTTCGCGCCGCTGCTCGCGCCCTACGGCCATCTCGACATGGGTGCCTCGTTCCAGCCGCCCGGCGGCGACCATCTCTTCGGCACCGACAGCCTCGGCACGGACGTCTTCAGCAACGTCATCTACGGGACGCGCGTGTCGCTCCTCGTCGGGTTCTTCTCGGTGCTCACCTCGACGTCGATCGGCATCCTGATCGGCGCGACCGCCGGCTTCTTCAGCGGCCGGGTCGACACGCTCCTGATGCGGCTCACCGAGATGTTCCAGGTGCTGCCCCAGTTCTTCCTGGCGATCGTCATCATCGCGCTGTTCGGCGCGAGCGTCTGGAGCATCATCTTCATCATCGGCGTGCTCAACTGGCCGGCGACGGCGCGGCTGCTGCGCGCCGAGTTCCTGGCGTTGCGCGAACGCGAATTCGTTGAGGCCGCGCGCGCCCTCGGCATGTCGAACTTCGACCTGATCGTGCGCGAGATCCTGCCGAACGCGCTGCCGCCGATTGTCGTCAACGCCACGCTGCAGATCTCCGGGGCGATCCTGCTCGAGGCGAGCCTGAGCTTCCTCGGCCTGGGCGACCCGAACGCGATGAGTTGGGGGATCATGCTCCACAACGCGCAGGACTTCTTCAACCGCGCCTGGTGGATGGCTGCGTTCCCGGGCTTCGCGCTCTTCCTCACCACGCTCGGCGTCAACTTGATGGGCGACGGCCTCAACGATGCGCTGAACCCGCGCTCGGCGAGCCGCTGAGCCGGCGTGCCGGACGAACCCCGCCGGCTTGACCGGCCCCGTCGCGCTCACTAGCGTCCGCCGCCGGGCTGAGCAGGGAATCGATCGTCTTGGCTGCACAATTGCAGGCGCTCGGCCTCAACATGCTGGAGCAGGGCTTCCTTTTCGGGTTCCTCGGCCTCGGCGTCCTCATCACCTTCCGCTTCTTCCGCTTCCCGGACCTCACGGCTGAAGGCAGCTACCCGCTCGGCGGTGCCGTAGCTGCCTCGCTGCTCGTCGCCGGCTTCCATCCGGCGAACGCCACGCTTGCGGCCGCGCTCGCCGGGGCGGTCGCCGGTGTCGTGACGGCGCTCATCCACACCAAGCTCAGGATCAACAACATCATCGCCGGCATCGTGGTGATGACCGCGCTCTACTCGATCAATCTCAGGATCATGGGACGGGCCAACATCCCGCTCCTGCGCGAGCCGACGGTTTTCGGCGAAGCCGTCGACTGGCTCAATCAATTCGGCCTCGGCTGGCGCGAGAACGTCTACACCACCATCCTCGTCGCCTTCATCCTGCTCGTGGCCGCCGGTGCGCTCCTCGTCTGGTTCTTCTCCACCGATCTCGGGCTGGCAGTGCGCGCTACGGGACAGAACGAGCCGATGATCCTGTCGCTCGGCGTCGACACCGACCGCACCAAGATGGTCGGCCTCGCGCTCTCCAACGCGTTTATCGCCGTGTCCGGCGCGCTCGTCGCCCAGAATCACGGCTTCGCCGACATCGGCATGGGCATCGGCATCCTGGTGACGGGGGCCGCCGCGGTGCTGATCGGGGAGGCGATCTTCGGCGACCGCGGGATCCTGACCTGGGTCCTGGCGGCGATCGTCGGCGTCGTGATCTACCGCCTCCTGGTCGCCCTCGCGCTGCGGGTCGGGCTGGAGCCGGTCGACCTCAGGCTCGTCACCGCTGCGCTGCTGCTGATGGCGCTTGCCATCCCGCGCTTCCGTCCCCGGTTCCTGCGGTGAGGGCCGCCATGCTGACGCTTGAGCGGGTGTCGAAGTTCTATATGCGCGGCACGCCGAACGAGGTGCGCGCGCTCCGCGGCCTCGACCTCGCGATCGCACCCCGCGACTTCGTCACCGTGATCGGGTCGAACGGGGCCGGCAAGTCGACCATGATCAAGGCGATCGCCGGCTTCGTCATCCCGGACGAGGGGCGGATCCTCCTGGAGGGGAGCGAGATCACCCGCCGTTCGCCTTGGCGGCGCGCGGCGACGATCGGCCGGATCGCCCAGGATCCGAACGAGAGCACCTGCGCCGGCATGACCATCGAGGAGAACCTCGCGATGGCCGAGCGCCGGGGCCGGCGGCGCGGGCTGCGCCTCGCGCTCGGCGCCGATGCCCGCCGGCGCTTCCGCGACGCGCTCGCGCCGATCGGGCTCGGGCTGGAGGATCGGCTGGCGTCCCGCGTCGGGCTCCTGTCGGGCGGGCAGCGGCAGGCCCTCGCGCTCCTGATGGCGACCCTTTCGGGCTCCCGGCTCCTGCTCCTCGACGAGCATCTCGCCGCCCTCGACCCGAAGACGGCGGCGGCGGTAATGAATCTCACCGACCGGCTGGTCACGGAGAGGCAGCTCACCACGCTCATGATCACCCATAACATGCAGGACGCGATAAGGTGGGGGAACCGCCTGCTGATGATGCATGGCGGCCGCATCGTGCTGGACGTCGGTGGGGCGGAGAAGGCCGCGCTCACGGTCAAGATGCTGGTCGACAGGTTCCACGAGGTGAGCCATGCCGACCTCGTCGAGGACCGCGTGCTGCTGACGGCATGACACGGCAATGACAGCTTCTTCAAAGGAGGGGAAAATGCGCGCAATGAGACGGATGCCTTTTGCTGCCGGCCGCACGGCCGTGGCGGTCGTGCTGGCGGTGGCGGGTTTTTCGGCATGGGCGCCGCCTGCCGCGGCGCAGGGCACCCCGGAGCCGGGCCGCACCTACACGATCGGCTTCTCGCAGATCGTCGACCATCCGGCGCTCAACGCGACGCGGCAGGGATTCCTCGACGGCCTCAAGGAGGCGGGTTTCGAGGAAGGCAAGAACCTCGTCCTGGAATACCAGAACGCCCAGGGCGACGTCGGCACCGCCCGCAGCATCGCCGAGCGCTTCATCGCCGGAAAGGTGGATCTGCTCGCCCCGTGCACCACCCCGGTGGTGCTCGCCACGATTCGCGCCGCACGTGATTCCGGCATTCCGGTGGTGTTCGGCTGCGTGACCAATCCCGTCCAGGCCGGCGTCGTGGAAACCGCCGACCAGCCGACGGGCAGCAACGTGACGGGCTTCTACACGGTGCCGCCCGTGGGACGGAACTTCGACATCTTCACGGCCATCGCGCCGGGCATGAAGAGGGTCGGCACCCTCTACAATTCCGGCGAGTCGAACTCGGAAGCGCTCAACAAGCTCGCCAGGGAGGAGGCCGAGAAGCGGGGCATGGTCTGGGTCGAGGCGCCCGTGACGTCGAGCGCCGAGGTCCTCACCGCGGTCCAGTCGCTCGTCGGCAAGGTCGATGCGCTGGTGACGCTGCAGGACAACACCGTCGCGTCAGCCTACGAGGCGATCGTCAAGACGGCCGAGGAGGCCGGGCTGCCCTGGTTCTCCTTCGACGTGCAGGCGGTCGAGCGCGGCGCGATCGCGGCGCTGGCGCAGGATCAGTACCAGAACGGCGTCGACTGGGCGAAGAAGGCGGCCGTGCCCGTGCTCCTCGGCGCCGATGCGGGCGCCATCGTGCCGGTCGAGGCGGAGATCTTCGAGATCCAGCTCAACGCCGATGCCGCGAAGGCCGCCGGCCTGGCCATCCCCGAGGCGATCAGGGCCAAGGCCAGCCGGGTGCACGGCGGCTGAGGCACGATCGCGGGGAGGCGTCCGGCATGCGGTCCACCGTCGAGCGCCTGCTTCGCGAGGAGGAGGTTCGCGTCGTCGAGCGCGAAGTCTCCGGCCGCTTCGAGCTCGCCGCCGTGACGGCGGCTTCGCAGAAGGAGAGCGACGCCCCGCTCCTCTTCCGCAAGGTCGCCGGGTCGCGCTTCCCCGTCGTCACCAATCTCTTCGGCAGCCGCGCGCGGCTGATGGCGATGATCGGGGCGGAGGAGTCCTTCTGCCGGCGCTGGGCGGAGCTGATGCGCACGGCCGGAGCGCCCCCGCGCCTCGTCGAGGAGCCGGCCGGGCTGGAGGAGATCCGGCTCTCGGACCTGCCCGCGATCACCTATTCGGAGCGCGACGGGGGGCCCTACATCACCGCGGGCATCTTCCTGGCGAAGGAGCCCGGGACGGGCGTCGCGAACCTCTCCTTCCACCGCTGCCAGGTCATCGGCGACGACGAATTGCGTATCCGGCTCGGCAGCTCGCACCATCTGACGCAGTACCAGGCGAAGGCGGAGGCAAAGGGGGAGGCGCTCGAGGCCGCCATCCTGATCGGCGCGCCGCCGCCGCTCGTCCTCGCCGCCGCCGCCCCGCTCGCCCATGACGAGGACGAGATGGAAGCCGCGGCAAGGATCGCCGGCAGCCCGCTGCCGCTCCGCCGCTGCCGCACCGTAGCGCTGGACGTGCCTGCCGAGACCGAGATCGTCATCGAGGGCCGCATCCTGCCCGGCGTGCGCCGCCCGGAGGGGCCCTTCGGCGAGTTCATGGGCTACTACGTCGAGATCGGCGACAACCACGTCTTCGAGGTCACGGCCGTCGTGGCGCGGCCCGGCGCGCTCTGTCACGCCATCCTGTGCGGCTCGCCCGAGGACCTGCGCCTCCTCGAGCTCGCCGTCGCCACCCGCACCTACCAGGCGCTCATCGGCGCCAACCTCCGCGGCATCATCGACGTCGCCTGCACGCCCTTCACGATGAGCACGGTCGTGAAGATGGAGCCCGCCTACGAAGGCCACGCCCGTCAGGTGCTGATGACCGCGATCGGGGCCAACCACGACTGGAACAAGACCGTCTTCGCCGTCGACGAGGACATCGACATCGGCGATTTCGACGATGTCTGGTGGGCATATCTCACGCGCGGCCGCGCCGACGGGCGCGCCTTCGTCCTGCCCGACGTGCCGGGCTTCTATCGCGATCCGATGAAGGACCATTGGGGACGCCTCGCGATCGACGCCACGGCGCCCTTCGGGCGCAGGGCGGAATTCGCCCGAAAGCGCGTGCCCGGGGCCGAGTCGGTCCGCCTCGGCGATTATCTGGCGAAATCGTCATGAGGTGAAGGCGCCGCCATCCGGCGGCGCCTTCGCCGCCGCGGCGCGCGCGGCCGGCCGCCCGCCCGCCCCCGATTCGGTGCGCGGCGAGAGGCAGGAATCCGGAAGCTCGGCCCCGGAGCACCGGAAATAAAACGGTGCGGGATGGCTTAAACACGGCTCCTCAAACGCTCGCGCCAACCGCCGGGGAGGACTGCATGGCCTCGGGCGGCCGGATCGGCTGCCATGCGAGAGGAGACCAGACCATGCATGCCTCATTCGGAATCGAGACGGCGAGCGGATCGACGCGCTGGGCGGACGTGCTCCGCGGGCCATCGAGGGCAGAGGTGCTCGCCCATGTCAGGAAGCTCGCCAACTACCCCGCGCTGATGGCGGGCGTCGCGCCGTCGGCGGAGATCGTCGCCTTCAGGCGGAACGAGGGGGTGCGCGGCCCGCTGCCGGCGCCGGTCGCCGGCCGCAAGGTGGCGTGACGCGGCGCAATGCCGGGCAAGGAGGGGAGCCGAACAATGGCTGGACTTCACGCAAACATCCTGGAGACGGTCGGCGCGACGCCGGTCGTCCGGATCAATCGCCTGGCGCCGTCGGGCACCCGGCTCTTCGCCAAGATCGAATCCTTCAACCCGATGGGTTCGGTGAAGGATCGGCTGGCCCTCGGCATCATCGAGGACGCCGAGCGCAGCGGCCGCCTCAAGGCGGGCCAGACGGTCATCGAGGCGACGAGCGGAAACACCGGGATCGGCCTGGCAATGGTCTGCGCCCAGAAGGGCTATCCGCTCGTCGTCGTGATGGCTGAAAGCTTCAGCGTCGAGCGCCGCCGGCTCATGCGGTTCCTGGGCGCGAAGGTGGTGCTGACGCCGGCTTCCGAGAAGGGGACGGGCATGCTCGCCAAGGCGGTGGAACTCGCCGAGAAGCACGGTTGGTTCCTCTGCCGTCAGTTCGAGAACGAGGCGAATGCGGCCGTGCATGCCCGCACGACCGCACAGGAGATCCTGGCCGACTTCCGGGGCGAGCGGCTCGACTATTTCGTAACCGGCGCCGGCACGGGCGGGACCCTGAAGGGGGTGGCCGGCGTCCTGAGGCGGGAAAGGCCGGAGACGAAGATCATCGTCTGCGAGCCGGACAATTCCAGGGTACTTGCGAGCGGAATCGCGCAGCCGGAATCCCCCGAAGGCGGCCCGCCCGTGAGCCATCCGAACTTCCGGCCTCATCCCATGCAGGGCTGGAGCCCGGACTTCGTGCCGAAGCTCGTTGAGGATGCCGTTGACGCAGGGCTGATCGACGGGATCGTCCCGGTCAACGGCGCCGATGCGATTCGCCTGTCCCGTGACCTCGCCCGCAAGGAAGGCATCTTCGTCGGAATCTCAGCCGGCGCGACGCTCGCCGGCGCGCTCGAGGTCCTCGCTTCCTCGCCGGCCGGGAGCACCGCGCTCTGCATGCTGCCCGACACGGGAGAGCGCTATCTCAGCACGCCGCTCTTCGACGGCATACCGCTCGACATGGACGAGGACGAACTCGCCATCTCGCGCTCCACGCCGCGGTTCCGGTTCGATCCGGCCGTGCCGGCGGCGGCCCGGCAGCCCGAGCGACAGATCGCGGACGCGAGCCCGGCCGCCGTCGCCCTTGTCGACGCAGCCCTGACGGATCGCGCCCAGCCCGTCGTCATCTTCGCGCTCGAATGGTGCGACTTCTGCTGGTCGCTGCGGAAGATGTTCGCGGCGGCGGGGATCGCGTACCGATCCGTCGACCTCGATTCCGTGGCGTTTCAGGCGGACGACCTCGGCGGCGAGATCCGGAAGGTGCTGCGGGCCAGAACCGGCTCGCCGACCATCCCGCAGGTCTTCGTCGGCGGGCGCCATGTCGGCGGCTGCACGGAAACCATGGATGCCTACCGCGATGGCCGTTTGCTGGCGTTTCTCCAGGAGGCCGGCGTTGCATTCGACCCGCGGCAGCGGATCGATCCGCATTCCTACCTGCCGAAATGGATTCAGCCGCGCGCGGCGTGATCGGGCCTGACGAAGGGCGGCTCCTCGGGGCCGCCCTTTTCGGGTCGTGGTCTGCAGCAGTTCGAGAATACCACGCTCCCCCACGAAAACAGCCGCGCGATCCAATGCTCGCGCTCATGGCCGTCGGTGAACGTGCGCTTCATCGCAAGGGAGTGCCCAATCATGAATTCGAACGTTCCAGCAACCGATCCGAGCCCGGCCGAGCCCGGCGCGCGCGACGCGCGGGCTTGGTGGATCCTCGCCGCGGCCACGCTCGGCCTAGGCCTCGGCTTCGGCGTGGTCTCGAGCTTCGCCGTCTTCATGGCGCCGCTCGAGGCGGAGTTCGGATGGTCGCGGGCCGACGTATCGCTGGCTTACACGCTGATGACCGTTGGAATGGCGGCCGGAGGGCTGCTCTGGGGCGGGCTGGCGGACACGCGCCACCTGCGCACGGTCCTCGTGGCCGGCGCGGTCGTGCTCGGGCTCGGGCTCTTTGCGGCGGGACGGATGGAAACTCTCCTCGAGCTCTACGTGATCGCCCTGCTTCTCGGCCTCGCCGGCTTCGCCTGTCTCTATACGCCGCTCGTGGCAGCCGTCGGCCTGTGGTTCGATCGCCGGCGGGGGCTGGCGATCGGCATCGTGACCGCCGGGGGCGCGCTCGGGCAGGGCGTCGTGCCGCTGCTCGCCGAACCGCTCATCTCGGGCCTCGGCTGGCGCGAGGCCTATGCCGTCCTTGGCGCAGTCTATCTCGCAGCCCTCGTGCCGGCGATGGCGACCGTCCTTCGCCCTCCACAAGGCGGTTCGAGGCCTGCCGCGGGCACTTCCGAAGGGCGTTGGAGGATGTCCGTCCCGGCGAGCACCGCATGGATCTCCGCGGCCGGCTTCTTCTGCTGCTTCTGCATGGCCGTGCCGCTCGTCCATGTCGTGCCGCTCGTTTGCGGCAGCGGTCAGCCGGCGTCGACCGGCGCCGCCCTGCTGTTCGCCATGATGGCGATCGGCGCCGGAGGGCGCATCGCGTTCGGCATGCTGGCCGACCGGACCGGCGCGCTTCCCGCCTACGCCCTTGCGTCGGTGGTGCAGACGGTGAGCGTCTTCTGGTTCGTTCCGAGCAGCGCGATGATCGTTCTCGTGCCGGTTGCCCTTGTCTTCGGGATCGGATTCGCCGGCAACATGACCGGCCTGCTGCTCCTCGTTCGCGAGTCGGTCCCGCCCGCCGTCCTGGGAAGGGTGACGGGAATCGTAGGATTCATGGCCTGGCTGGGCATGGGCGCGGGCGGCTATGCCGGCGGCCTGATGTTCGACTGGACCGGGGACTACGCGCTCGCGTTCGGATCGGCAGTCGCTGCCGGCGCCGCCAATCTGACCGTCCTCGGGCTCTTTGCGCGCGAAAGGCGGGGCGTGTCCGCCCCCGCCTTCGGCACGGCGGGCGCACTCTCCTGATGACGGGCTTTCGAGGGGAGCGCCCGGCGCCACGCCGGGCGCGTGGTCATCGCGCCGGCACCCTCGCCATGCAAGGCGCGCACCGGGTCTGCGGCCCTTCCTCCACCGACGATTCCACGGTCGGCAAGCCGTTCGAACGCTCGCTCCAACGCTGAAACTCATGGCGGCGGTGCATCTCGCCTCCGCACCGGGACGTATCCCGCACAAGAGGAGAAGCCGATATGAACGTCATCGCCAACAGCGCCGCCGGGCGCCTCCCCGCTCTGCCGCGCCTGTTGCCTGCTCTCGCCAGCGTCTTCGGGTTGGTCTCGCGCCTCGTACGCGCCCACCGGGACCGCCGGCTGCTGCAGAGCATGCCGGACCACATGCTGGCCGATATCGGGATCCGCCGGTCGGAGATCGACCACGTGGTGTTCCACGGCCGGTCCGCCGCGGAATCCGTGCGCCGGTCGCCCCACCAGCCGGGGGCATGATCCGATGCCTGCGATCCGCGGCCGGAGGCCGCTCATCGTTGCCTTCCATTGCTCGGGCGGATCCGGCCGCCAATGGCGGCAGCTCGAAGAGGCGGCCGCAGGCGCGTGCGAGATCGTCGCGCCGGACCTCTATGGTGCCTCCGGGAATCGGCACTGGCCAGGCACGCGGCCCTTCTCGCTCGCCGAGGAAGCGGAGCCGGCGCTCGGGCTGATCGACGCATGGCCGGACGAGGTCCACCTCGTCGGCCATTCCTATGGCGGCGGCGTGGCGCTCAAGGTCGCCGCGCTCAGGCCGCATCGGATCGCGAGCCTTTCTCTCTACGAGCCGTCCGCATTCCACCTGCTGGCGCGGCTCGGCCCGGCCGGCGCGGAGGCGGGGCGGGAGATCCGCGCTGTGGCGGCCACCGTCGAGGACGGGCTCCTCACCGGCGCCTATCACTTGGCCGCCCGGCACTTCGTCGACTACTGGAACGGCGCCGGCGCGTGGGACGCGATGAAGCCGGAGCGGCAGCAGGCGCTGGCTGCCTACGTGCCGAAGGCCGCGCTCGACTTTCGGGCGCTCCTCGAGGAGACCACGCCCGAACCCGTCTACCGCCGTTTCGGATTCCCGGCCCTCGTCATGCGCGGGGAACATGCGCCGCTGCCCACCGCGGTCGTTGCGGACGGGCTGGTGCGGCTCCTGCCGCGCGGGCGGCTGGACGTCCTTCGTGGCGCAGGACACATGGGTCCGGTCACGCATGCCGCCGAGGTCGCGGAGCGGATAGTGGCGGCTGTGGCGGGTGCCGAGCTCGGACATCCGGGCGCGCAATCGGCGGAAGCCGCGTGAGGGAAGGCGGCCGTACACGCCTCGAGCGGTTGAAGCCCGCCGGTCCGGCTGGCAAGAAAGGGGCGAACGTGCCCACGGACCGGCCGGCCGCGCATGAAGGACACGATGTTCCAGAGATACGGGGGGCTTCCGCTCGTGACGGAACTCGTCATGGCCTTCTATGACCGCGTCCTCGCTTCTGAACGGCTTGCGCCGTATTTCGCGGCCGTCGACATGCGCCGCCTGGTCGAGCACCAGGCGAAGTTCGTCTCCTCAGTCATGGGAGGGCCGGCGAGCTACTCCAATGCCGAGCTGAGGGACATCCACGCCCATCTCGAGATCGACGGGCGCACCTTCGACGAGATGATCCGGCTCTTCGAGGAATCCCTTGTGGAGCTCCGGTTCGCACCGGAGGACCGCGAAGAGATCCTCGCGGACTTCAGGGCCCGTCGCGCCTACATTGTCACGCAGGTCCCGGCCTGACCTCAGGCGGCAGGCCGGGCACTCGCCTCCGGCTGCCGCTCCGCCGACCGCGGCTCCGGCATCCCCATCTGTCGGAACAGCGACATCGCATCCGCGAGCATCCGCGCGGCGCCATCCTGTCCGGTGCGCGCGAGGGCCGTTGCAAGCTGCCTCTTCGAGCGGGCGAATTCCGGCCGGTGCCCGGCCCGCTCCGTCACCTCGCAGGCCGTCCGCAGCAGCGGGATCGCTTCGCTATCGTCAACCGCCTGCGCGAGCGCGCGAAGCGTCGTGGCCTCGATCCAGACGTCGTTCTGGCCGCGCGCGGCGGCAAGCGCGCGCTTCAGATCCCCGCGACCGGCTTCGCCACCCTGGCCGGCGCGGGCACAGGCGAGGACGGCGCTCGTGTAGATCTCGAATTGCGGCAGGTCGAGACGCGCGCTCTGGGCCAGCGCCTCGCACAGCGTTCGCTCCGCTTCCGGGAACAGGCCGCATTGATACTCCGCGTGGCCGAGCACGGCGAGGAGCCAGGGCCGGAAACTTGCGGCCGCCTCGGTGTGATCGTCGGAGACGAGGTTCCTGAAGCGGAGGAGAAACGCTTCGTCCGGACCGCGCACGACCGCCACGATGGCGGCGGAGTACCTGGCCGCGAGCAGGTCGAAGGGGCGGTTCACTTCGATCGCGACGCGTTCGGCCTCCGACGCGGCGCCGTCCGCTCCAGCGAAATCGCCGAGCAGCGCCTTGGCCTGCGCGACATGGCCGAGGTACCAGACCGACCGCGTCCCGAGCAGCCCGAAGCGGTCGTGCCGCCAGTCGACGGTGAAGTTCGTCCTGTGCGGCTCCAGTCTGGCCAGGGCCTCGCGCGCCTGTGCCCGCATCAGGAAGGCCTGCGCCGCGGCGAGGTCCGCCTCGGCAACATAGCGCGCGACGCCTTCCGCCTGCGCCAGCTCCTTCAGCTCGTCGGCCGTCGCTACAGCCCGCTCGATGCGCCCGTGCGAGCTGTTGATGTAGCTCTGATGGATCAGGATCTCGATCAGCCGCTCGGAATCCTGGAGTTGCGTGGCGATCGCCTGCGCCTCGTCCAGACGAGCGACCGCCTTCGCGAAGGCGCCGGTGGCGTCGTAGACGGGACGCATGCGGGTTCGGACGTCGATGGCCTGTCGCATCCGCTCAGGATCATCCGGCAGCCTGTCCAGTGCGCACGCGGCATTCTCGAGGAAGCTGGCCGCGCTCTGATAGGCCGACCGCTCGATCGCGCGGTCGGCCGCGAGGATCGAGTAATCCGCCGCCTCCCGCCATTCCTCCGCTCGCATCGCATGCTCCGCGAGCGATTCCGTGCCCAGCTTTCCGTGGGGCGGGTTCATCGACTTGATGGCCCGCAACACCTCCCGGTGCAGGCCCCGCCGGGCTTCGGAGGTCATCGACTCGTATGCGGCCCGGTGGGTTAGGGCATGCTTGAAGGTATACTCCACGACCGGGAAGCTCTGGAGCTCGAACAGGAACTCCAAGTGCTTGAGCCGTTCCAGACAGCCCTCGAACACATCCGGCGGCCAGCCCAGCACCGCCTCGAGCAAGACCCTCGGCACGTCCCTACCGACGACCGCAGCAGACTGGATCATCACGAGGTCCTGCCGCTCCAGCCTTGCCATGCGGCTTGCGATCACGGACTGGACCGATGCCGGGATCTGAATGTCGTCGGGTTCCCCAGCCAGACGGAAGCCGTCGGCCGCGCGCACCACCCGCCCGCTGTCGACGAGGCTGCGGACCCACTCTTCCATGAAGAGCGGTACGCCGTCGGCGCGTTCGATGACGAGCTCCTTCACCGCTTCGAGCCCCGCATCGCTCCCGAGCAGCCGGTCGAGGAATGCCTCCGAATCGCGCATCCCGAGCGGCTGGAGCGAAATCTGCTGAACGAAGCGCTTCTGCAGCCATTCGGCGGCGTAGCCCGGCCGGCAGGTCGCCAGGAGCAGGATCCGGCAGGCGCTGTTCGCTTCGGTGAGCCGCGCCACCACGCCCTCGCTCTCGCCGTCGATCCAGTGGAGGTCCTCCAGCAGAACGACCATCGGCCGGCGCAGACTCTCGGCCGCGAGGAATGCGCGGACGGCCTCGCGAATGCGTCGGCGGCGCTCCCCGCCATCCAGCGATGGCCATTCGGCGCAGGCCACCGGGAGGTCAAGCACGGAGGCGAGCGCCGGCTTCAGGCGCGGATCGAGTTCCAGCTGGGCGGTCTTTGCCTCCAGCCTCTCCAGCGCGGCGGCGGCCGAGGCCCTGTCCCCGATGCTGCAGGCGTTGCCGATCAGCTTCTTCACGAAGCCAAAGCTCAGGTTCGCGTCGAGCTCCAGAGCGCCGCTTTCCAGCACGGTGAAATCGGCCACTTCGGGCATGCCGATGAATTCGTGCGTCAGCCGCGACTTGCCGATTCCAGGCTCTCCGATCACCGCGATCGTCTGCCCGCTTCCCTCGCGCACCCGCTGCCAGGCCTGCTTGAGGAGCCGCAGTTCGGTATCGCGCCCGGTCAGGGCCGTCAGACCCTGGTTTGCACGCAGGTGCCACCGGGAGAGCGCGCTGTTCTCGCCGATCAGACGGAACACCCGTGCGCCTGCACTGAACAACTGGTGCTCGGACCGGTCGAGCGCCTCCATCGTGACGTATCCGCCGGCAGCCTCCCGCGCGCGCGCGGTGGCCGCGATGATCCCCCGGCGCAGCGACCGCATCAGCTGCGCGGCGATCCGGGGCGGCGCGCCCGTCAGTTCGCAAGGCTTATCGTCGGCATCGCTCCGTCTGCGCACCAGGACGTCGCCGACATCGATGCCGATGCGCAAGCGGGCGCGGCCCTCCGATCGAGCCGCGACGACGGCCTGGGCGGCGAGGGCCGCCCGGCAGGCGAGATAGGCGTGCGCTTCCGTCGATCCGTATGCCCCGAAGGCTGCCGTGATGCAGCCGTCTCCGCTAGCCAGGATCATCCCCTGGTGCGCCCGGATGGTTTCGACGAGCGCCTCGACGATCGGACCGAGCTCGGAGCCCGCCTCCGGATCGAGAAATTCGAAGGCTTGAAGCGGACTGATCAGCTCGGCCGTTATCACCGTCACCTGCCTCCGCATTTCGTATTGGTCCGCTGAGGGAGACCGATCGGCAGCGGGCCCCTGATCCACTGCCGTGAACGACCTCACCTCCTCGAGAAACCGGGCGAAGGCGGGCTCCTGATCGAGCATGATGTGGTTGCTGCCGTGGAGCTCCACGAAGCGCGCGTCCGGTATGCCCTCCGCGAATGCCTTCCCGGCTGCCAGCGGCGAGACGCAGTCGTCCGCACAGTGCAGGACGAGCGTCGGCACCCCGACCTGGGCAAGCAGCGCGCTCACGTCGATGTCCCCGAAAGCCTCGTGCAGGCGGGCGGCGATCTCCGGCGACACGGAGAGCCGCTGCAGCTCGTTGAACCAGTCCATCTGCTCCTGGCTTGCCCCGGGAACGAACAGCGAGGTGAAGATCTGCCGGAACACGGGGCTCTGCTGGCCCCAGCCCTCCCGGATCAGCGTACCCATGGCCTCCCGGCGGGCAATCTCGTGCGGGTCGCCACGTGCCCGCCAGCCCTTGACGTAGCCGCCATAGAGGATGAGCCCGCACACGCGCTCGGGGTGACGCACCGCGTACGCGACGGAGATGGCACAGCCCTGCGAGATGCCGAGGAGCCAGAAGCGGCGATGGCCGGCCGCATCGACGATGCTCTCGAGGTCCGCGACCATCGCCTCGAAAGACAGGTCCGCGACGTCCCATTGCGACAGGCCGTTGCCGCGGGCGTCGTAGCGGATCAGCTCATTGCATTCGGCGAGGCCCCGGATCCAGTGGCGCCAGACCGGGCTGTCCTGGTCGTACTGGAGATGCGACATCCAGTTCGCCGCCTTGATGATGGGCGGCCCGGCGCCGGTTGCCGCGTAAGCGAGGCGCACGCCGTCGCGGGTCTTGCAGGAGCGGATGGACGATCGGTCGGAACTGTCCGCCGAGATGCCCCGGTCCGGCTCGTCCGTTGCAGCGTGCGCCGCGGCAAGCGGCCGGGCGCCGGAGGTTGCACTTTGGCGGGCCGCGGCGCTCAGTTCCGCCACGCGGCGGGCGATTGCCTCGTCGTCGGGCGCGAGCTGGTGCAGCATGTGCGCATGAGGCAGGACGCGCAGCGGATCGTGCGCGAGCCGCTCCACGAGGGTGCGCAGCAGCCGGAGGCGCGCCAGCTCCATCTCGTCCGAGAGTGCGATGCGCCAGGCCTCGAAGGTATCGCAACGCGTCAGCGCCAGATCCTCGATGAAGCGCCCGCGAAAGAGCGACGCGGCGTGCTCGAGCCGGTCGAGTTCCGTGTGCTCGTATTCGGCTCCGAGCGCCAGGATGGCGCCGTAGTCGAGATCGATCCCGTCAGCCGCGAACGCCACGCTGTTCCGGTCCGCCTGCAGCCTTTCGGCCTGCTCGCCGAGCACCTGGCGGAGCTTGGACAGGCTCCATCTGAGCGCCCCGCGGGGATCGTCGGGGATGTCCCAGAATAGTTCGCAGAGCCGCTCCCGTCGGTGGGGCTTCCCGGTGACCGCGAGATACGCGAGCAGCGCTCGGGTCTTCTTGGATGGCGGCATAGGAACGGGCTCGCCGTCGCGGGTCACGGCGAACTCGCCGAGCACGCGGATTTCGAGCCGGCCTCCCATGCACGAAGACTAGCAGACTTTCCGTTCGATCAGAATGCAGCCATCCGGACCTCACGCGCGCGTGATCCGACGGTCCTGGAAGGGTTCGCGCCGGACTGCGTCCTGTCGGCAAGTCTTCGACGAAGCTCCGAATGCTCGCGATGAGACTTGCACGGCGCGTCAGGAACCTCGGGCGCGCCCGTGGATTGCCGGAACGATCCCGCGTCAGTGCGAGATGGAGGACGGTGATGACCTACTACCACGCGCGTACCGTAGAAATGCCGTTTCAAGAAGCCGTCGAACGGACGATCGCCTCGCTTCAGGCCGAGGGCTTCGGCGTCTTGAGCGACATCGACGTGGCGGCCACTCTGAAGAAGAAGATCGGCGTCGATTTCCGGCCGTACCGCATCCTCGGCGCATGCAATCCGCAGATGGCGCACCGGGCGCTTCAGGCCGAGGACAAGATCGGGACGATGCTGCCTTGCAACGTGATCGTTCAGGGGCTTGCCCCCGAACTGGCGGAAATAGCGGCGGTGGATCCCGTGGCCTCCATGCAGGCGGTGCAGAACCCCGGCTTGGCGGATACGGCCGGCAAGGTCAGGGCGATGCTGATGAAGGCGATCGATGGAGTGAGCCCGTAGGACCGATCCCCTCTGAAGCTCTTCAAGCGGCTGAGGGCGCCGGCGGGCCTTGCCGGCGCGCGCCTCTGAACCTGCGGCTGGAGGCGGGCGAGATCTCCGGCATTTGCATCGGGGCGGGGCCCGTATCGATCGATGCAGGTCTGACCGAAACCTTTCGAGGCGTCCGGTGTTGCCGCACGTTCAACAGGTGGCACGCAGGTCAGCCCCGGTAGCCGACCAGCACGGCTTCGGCAGCGATGAGCATCACGCCGGTCCAGTTCGCTGCCGACAGCGTCTCGCCGAGGAACAGCGCCGCGAAGATGGCGACGAGCACGACGCTGAGCTTGTCTCCAAGTCTAACAGGTGGCCACCAGCCGGCCGGAAAAGTCCTGCACCGTCACCTTCGTCTCATAGACCGGCTGAGGAGCGTGGAGGTCATGATTCCGGCCGTCTTTCATGACGACGATCGAGTCGCAGCCGGCGGACGCCATGTTGATGTCGTGCAGCACCATCACCGTCTTGCCGAGTTCGCGGGACGCCTTGCGGCGCGCGAGGACGCTAGTCCAGGAGCGGAGACGAGGAAGGCAGCGAGGTCGTCGGGCGTTCAGAGCCCTCGTCGCATTCTGGGAGCGAACGGGTCCGCCTACCGGACCGTGAACAGCTCGGTCCGGGTGGCGAGGGGCTGGCCGTTGCGGACAATGGTCACCGTGCCGACCCAGGTGCCGGGACCTGGCGGGAGCCGGCGCCCGGCATAGCCGACGTAGTCGGCCTTGCTCCGGTCGAGCGGATCGCCCTTGTGATCGGCAAACGGACCTTCCGGTCCCTCCAGCCGAAGCATCAGCTGGTCGCCGGCTTGCAGGTTGATTGCCCAGCCCCACAACACTGTCGCCGGTGAATCGCGCTGAGGCCATGGGGGCGGACCCTGCGCCCGCAAGGCGGCCCCATCCACGGGTCCAGCTGCCAGCCCGATCCCGATGACGGCGGTTCGGCTCGCAGCCAACCTACCCGCCAGGTCCACGTCCCACAGTGGGGCTCCGCCATCCGCGCAAGGCGTGCCGAGCGGACGGCCAGTGGCCGGGTCCAGTTCCACGCCCTCCTTGCGCACCGAAATATGCACGTGCGGGAACTGGGTGAGGCCGGAGGCGCCGACCCGTCCAACCGGGTCGCCCGTATCAACCTGTTCACCCGGCTGCACGAGGAGTGAGCCGCGGGCGAGATGGCAGAGCTGCGTCTGCCAGCCCGCGCCGTGATCGATGACGAGCCCGTTGCCGCACTCCCGGTCGCGCACCGCCGCGCGTGCATCGGACGTCTCCACCAGAACGTCCGGTTCGCCGTCGCGCGCCCGCAATACCGTACCCGCGGCCGGCGCCAAGACCGCCGTTCCCATCGCATCCTTCATGCTTGGCACGCGGATGTCGGTCCCTTCGTGGCCGTCATAGCTGGCGGAGCCGCAATAGCTGTCCGCTACGCCTGGCCCGGAATCCAGATCTGGCGTGCTCTGAAGATAGCAGGTGCGGCCAACTTCGCACTCGAGCGGAAGAGCGATGCGGAACGGCTCGGCTGCTGACACGCTCAGGCCGACGGGGAGGACCAGCAATGGGAGCAAACGCAGGAGGGCGGCCACCGTGAGGCCACGGCACCGGAAGACTCTGCCCGTCTGATCGACCGAAGAACCCAGTGTGTTCGCGCTCATGTTCGCCATACCGCCTCCGGCGTCCTGCGCTTCCGCTTCCGTGCAGAACCACCTTTGGCCGGCGCTCTCGGCCGTGTGAACCTGATCATACGCCATCCTGGAACGGCAGGAGTCGGATCCGCTCGTTCCGAGCGGCCGACATTGCACGATGACATGGTTGCCGGGCGGCCGCTCGGCGGCAATGGCCGCCCGCCGCACGGGATGCGCCGGGGCGCCATGCCGATCACAGCGGGCCCTTCTGACGGTGCTTTGG
This sequence comes from Faunimonas sp. B44, assembly GCF_052655945.1. Classification (NCBI taxonomy): domain Bacteria; kingdom Pseudomonadati; phylum Pseudomonadota; class Alphaproteobacteria; order Hyphomicrobiales; family Afifellaceae; genus Faunimonas; species Faunimonas sp. B44. Next base: position 177,784 of record NZ_JBQYEX010000005.1, read on the forward strand.
CCGGCGACCGTGCCTTGACCCTCCCCTTCGCGACGGTCTTCCGGCCGTGCCGCTCGTCTGGGCACCTCCTGTTTCTGGCGATTCCGGTGCAGACGCCGCGATCACCCGTTCCCTGCAAGGCAGCCATGCGATCGCAGGCCTACCGCAGCGTGATGCTCACGCCTAATTCGGGTGCGTCCAATATATTGGTCGACGCAATGGCTTACGCACCTTCGACGAACCCGGCCGCCTTTCAGGCTCACCCGGCCGGCGCACCGAGCCGGATCCGGACGGCGTTCGCCTTCCTCGTCTCCAACGCGAGCCCGCAGGCCGACGCGGCGGTCGCCACGCCGCTCCTCGCCCGCAGCGACGAGGAACTCGCGGCGCTCGGCGTCTCGCGCGCCGGTCTCCTGAAGCAGTCCCTCCTCAGCGGCCGCTCCGGCTTCTGGTAGTCGGCACTCGGCTCAGGCGACGCCGGCTTCCCTCGCGCGCTCGACGATGTGGTCTCGCCCGCGCAGCATGTCGTCGAGCGATCCGAACTGGTTCATGTAATGCCCGCGGAAGCCGTCGCGCTCCAGCCGGGCGAACAGCGCGCCGAAATCCATCGTTCCGTCTCCCGGCTGGAGATGCTCTTCCACGGTGCCCCGGCAGTCGGCGAGGCGCACCTCGCGGCAGCGGGTGAAGTCGAGCGCGTCGATGAAGCCCTGCACGCCGTCCGGCCAGAGATGGGCGTGGTTGGCGGTGAAGGCGAAGCCGAGGGCCGGCGACGGCAGCCGGTCGAAGTAGAACAGGCACTCTTCGATCGTCGCGCCGAGATACTTCACTTCCGCCTGCGCCGGCTCCCTGTTCGGGTTCTCCAGGAGGAGCAGGACGCCCATCCTTTCCGCATGGTCGACGGCCCGCGCCAGGCGCTCAAGGGCCGCGTCGCGTCGTACCGCGTAATCGTCGGTGAAGTGGTAGCCGGCGTGAACGATGACCCAGCCCGCTCCGGTGGCGGCGGCCATGTCGGTGTAAGCCCTGAGGTAATCGTCGGCGGCCTTGCGCATGAAGGGCGATATTTCGGCGATGTTGACTCCCGACAGGGTGTGGAGCCCCAGCTCGACGCCGGTTTCCTCCAGGAGCCGCCGGATCCCCGGCGCGCGGGCCTGGATCGTCTCAAGCGCATTCGGCTCCAGGTCCGTCTGCACATCGAGATAGCGGACCTCATGGCCGGCCGCCCAGCGGATCGCGTCCTCGACGCTGAGCTTGCGGCCGACATCCACTCCAATTCGTTCGCGGATCGACATCGATCTCCTCTCTTCGCGGCCGTTCAGGCGGTCCCGGTGACCACCCAGGCGGTGGCGGTGAGCGAGCGCGGCCCGTCGGGCGCACCGGTGAGAAAGGCGCGCCGCACCGCCTCGCCGATGCGCGACCGCTCCTCCGGCGCCAGCGCGGCCACGTAGCCGCCGACCGGCCCCTGGCCGCCGAGCAGCGGCTCCCAGAAGTCGGCGAAGTCGGCGAAGTCCATGCGGATGGTCGCCTCGTCGCGGCGGACGGCGGCGAAGCCGGCCTCGCGCAACAGGTTGGTCATGCCGTCCGGCAGGGCGAGCGGGCTGGCGAAGAGCCTGTCCCGGATCGCCGCCGCCTTGCCGTCGAGCACCGAGGCGGTGTCCCAGAGGAGGCGCTGGTAGGTGAGGCCGCCGCGGAAATCCCAACCGGCGGCCACCGCCGTGCCGCCGCTCCGGCAGAGGCGCTTCATCTCACGCGCCGCCGCAAGCGCGTCGCCGACGAAGTTCAGCACCAGCACCGCATAGGCTGCGGCGAACGCGCCGTCCGGCAGCGCGGAGCGGCAGAGATCGTCCTCGACGAACGCCACTCCCTCCGCCTCGGGCCGTCCGCGGGCATAGGCGAGGTAGGCCGGCGACACGTCCGTGGCGGTGATCGACCGCTCCGGATAGCGGCGGCGGAGCGCGAACGCCATGCTCCCGGTGCCTGCGCCGACGTCGAGGAGCCGGCCGGGCGGCGGGTCTCCGACGCGGTCGAGCACCGCTTCGGACAGGCGGGCGGTCCAGCGGCCGATGAAGCGCTCGTAGGCGGCGCCGTCATTGGCGACGTAGGTGGTGGAGGTGCTGGCGGTCATCTCGGCTCGGTGTCAGTTCATCGCGACGGTGGGCAGCCAGGTCGCGAGGCCCGGCACCGCCATCAGCAGGAGCGTGAAGAGGATGATGAGGACGAAGAACGGCATGTTGGCGCGCAGGATCTTGATCTGATCGACCTCGGCGATCCGGCTCGTGATGATCAGCGCGATGGCCATCGGCGGCGTGAGCTGGCCGATGATCACTGCCATCACCATGAGCGTGCCAAAATGGACGAGGTCGACGTTGAAGGCGACCAAGGTCGGCAGGATGACCGGAACCAGCACCGGGATCAGCGGGTCTAGGAACATGCCGGCGATGATGGCGAGCACCATCAACGCGAGCAGCTTCATGTACATGCCGTCGCCGATCGTTAGCACGTCGATCATGGAGGCGAGCATCTGCGGGACGTGAGCGCTCGACAGGCTCGCACCGAAGGCGAAGGAGAGGCTGACGATGAGGAGCAGTTCGCCCGTCGTCTGCACGGCGCTGACGAGCACCCGGTAAAGGTCGCGAAGGCCGAGCGTCCGGTAGACGAAGACCGAGATCACGATCGCATAGACGGCGCCGAACGCGCCGCCCTCGGACGGGGTGAAGACGCCGAGGACGAGCCCGCCGATAATGATCGCCGGCATGCCGAAGGCGAGGGACGCGCGCAGGCCCGACCGCCAGATCTCCCGCAGCGAGAAGGAGCCGTGCTTGCGCCAGCCCTTGCGTTGGGCGAGGAAGGCGACCAGCAGCATGAAGGCGCCGCCGAGCAGGATTCCGGGGATCAGGCCGGCGAGGAAGAGGGTGCCCAGCGAGACGCCCGTCACTGCCGAATAGAGGATCATCGGCGAGCTGGGCGGGATCAGGGGACCGACGCCGGACGAAGACGCGCTGACGGCTGCGGATATCTCGGCGGAGTAGCCCTCCTTCTTCATCGCGGGAATGAGGATCGAACCGCTGCCCGCAAGATCGGCGGTGGAGGACCCGATCATGCCGCCGAAGAACATGCTGGTCAGCACGTTGACGTGAGCCAGTCCGCCCTTCAGCCACCCCACCAGGGCGCGGGCGAACTCGAAGAGCCGGCCGGAGATCCCTCCGGCGTTCATCGTGACACCGGCAAGCACGAACATCGGCAGCGCTATGAGCGTGAAGGTGCTCATGCCGGAGACCATCGACTGCGGCACGATGAGGAGCCACTGGCCGGCGAAGATGAAGCTGACCATCACGGCGGTCATCAGCGCCGCGATCATCGGCACGCCGAGCGCCAGCAGGCCGAGGAGCAGAACGATCGTGATCAGCGCGCCCGTCACCGGCGCGCCTCCGGCATTCGAGGCCGCTCGCGCCATTGCCGAACGAAATCGGCGAGGAAGGCGAGCGCGGCAAGCGCCGATCCGATCAGCATTGCCGAGGTGAACCAGCCGGTCTGGATGCGCAGATAGATCGTGCGGTCGGATCCGAACAGGCTGACATAGTCGAATGCGAGGATCGCGAGGTAGCCGAAGACCGCGGCGGAGAGGAGGTCGGCGAAGAGCCGCGTCAGCTTCCGGATCTGCGGGGGGAGCTTGTCGACGAGGACGTCGATCCGGATGATCTGGCGGCGGCGTACGGACAGGAACATGCCGCACATCGCCAGCCAGGGCATCAGCGCGATCACCAGTTCGTCGGCCCAGATCGCGGCATGGCCGAGGCCGTAGCGGGATACGGCATTGCCGAACACCAGGCCGACGATGGTGACCAGGACGGCGGCGCCCGCAACCTCGACGAGGCTGTTCGCCGCCCGGTCGAACCACGTCCCGTCATCGAGCTTGACCAGATCCGCTTCGCGGGTGGCCTGATCAAGCTGAGCGGCGAGGTCGTCGGTCGCCGGCGCGTCACCACGGCCCGGCGGGTTCTCGGTCGGTGGCGACGCCATCCGGTGCTCCAGGTGCTGACGGGCCTACTTGCAGCCGTCTATTGCTGGGCCGCCTCGACGACGCGCTTGGTGAAGTCGGCGCCGGCCGTCTCGCCGATCTTCTCCCAGATCGGCTTCGAGGCTTCCTGGAAGGCCGCGAGATCGATCTCGTTGATCTCGACCCGGCCCTCGTCGCGCAGCCTCTTGAGCAGCGCCTCGTCGGCCTCGACGCCCAGCTGGCGAGTATACTCCGCAGCCTCCTGCGCCGCCCGCTTCACGGCCTCCTTCTGCTCGTCGGTGAGCGAATCGTATTTGCGCGCATTCATCACCAGCGTCACCGGGGTGTACACGTGGTTGGACAGGGAGACGTATTTCTGCACTTCGTGGAAGGAGCGGTTGACGGTGCCGGCGAGCGGGTTCTCCTGCCCGTCGACCGTACCCTGCTGGAGGGCGAGGTAGAGCTCGCCGAGGTTCATCGTCACCGGCGACGCGCCATAGGTCTGGAAGGTGAGCACCCGCGTCTCGCTCCCGGGCACGCGGAGGCGGACGCCGCGCAGATCGCCGGGGACGACGATCGGGCGCACATTGTTGGTGATGACCCGGAAGCCGATCTCGCCGAAGGCGAGCACCTCCAGCCCGGCTTTCTCGCGCATGGACCGGCGCAGTTCCTCGCCGATCTCCCCGTCGAGCAGCCGCGCCACGTCCTCGCGGTCGCTGAACAGGAACGGCATGTCGAAGACGGCCCATTTCGTGTCGAGCTGAACGGCGTCCGACCCCATTGGATAGACGTCGATCTGGCCCGTGCGGATCATCTGCAGGTGGACGACCTCGTTGCCGAGCGCCTGCGTATGGAAAAACTCGTGGTCGAAATTGTCCCCCAGCTCGGCCTCGAGGTTCTCCGCGAAGCGCTGCGCCATCTGCAGGTCGAGCCCGGTCAGCGGGTTCTCGCCCGAGATGCGCAGCTTCAGCGCCTGCGCGGAAGCCGTCCCGGACGCGAGAGCGGACAGGCTGACCGCCAGCGCGCCGGCCAAAAGCACCGACATCATCTTCTTCATCTCTGCTTCCTCCCTCTGCTCCCGCAGCGTTGTCGAACCTGTTCCCTCAGGCCCTCAGGCGGGTATCCTTGAGCATGTCGCGGTCGAGCCGCACGCCGAAGCCCGGCCGGTCCGGCACCTTGAGACGCCCGTTCTCCGGCTGCGGCGCGTCCAGGAAGATCGCCCGCTCCACCTGCTCGACGCCGAGATGGCATTCGGCGAGCGTGCCGTTCCGGAAGCCCGCGACGTGGTGCAGGCAGTAGATGCCGCCGCCGCCGGCGTCGGAGAGCGGGCGGTTGTAGATCTGGGCGAGATGCGCGACCCGCCGCGTCTCGGTCATGCCACCGTTGTAGAGGCTGTTCGGCATGAAGATGTCGATGGCCTCGTGCTCGAGCCATTCGCGGAAGCGGTTGGAATGGCCGTCCATCTGGCCGGCTGACAGGGGGATCCGCGTCCTCTTGCGCAGCATCGCCATGTCGCGCGCGTCGTTGGCGCGCAGCGGATCCTCGAACCAGGCGATGTCGAGGTCCTCGATCAGGCCGCAGAGCTGTGTCGCCTCCTCCAGCCCCAGGCTCTCGTTGGCGTCGATGGCGAGGACGAGCTCGTCGCCGAGCTCCTTCCGGACGCGGCGCACGCGGCGCGCATCCTCCTGATAGCCGCCCTTGGCGACGCCGACGAGCACCTTCAGCCGGCTGTGGCCGTCCGCCATGAGGCTGCGGCCGAGCTCGACGAGCTGGTCCTCGTCATAGGCGCCGAAGCCGTAGGTGACGTAGACGTCGGCGTAGTCGCGGTGGCCGCCGAGGAGCTGCGCCACCGTCCTTTCGCTCGCCTGGCCGATAATGTCCCACAGCGCCAGGTCTATGCAGGCGAGCGCGGCGAGGTTGATGCCGGACATCCGGCCGCGCTCGGAGACGAGCGGATGGAGCCGCGCGTGAATCGCTTCCAGATCGCGCGGGTCCATCCCCTTGATCGCCGGGAAGAGGTCGTCGACGAGCGCGGCCGCCACGCCGTGCAGCAGGAAGCGCGCCGCCATGCCGACGCCGACATGGCCCTCGTCGGTCTCGATTTCGCAGACGACGCGGGTGCTCTCGCCGGCCGGCTTGTCCACCAGCGGCAGGCGGGTCTCGATCTTGTGCAGGCTGACGCGGATATCGGCGACACGCATGGACTAACCTTCCGCCTTGGCGACGTGTGCCTCGAGTGCCGCCGGGATCCGGCCGGCGAGCCCGTCCTGCCGGCTGAGCAGGCGGTGGAGGTCGGGGATCGGCCGGCAGTATTCCGGATCGCCGGCCAAAGCGGCCTCGATCGCGGCGGCAGCGGCGAGCGTCCCGAAATCATCGTGCCGCCGTCCGACGATCTGAATTCCGAACGGCAGGCCGGCCGGGCTGAGGCCGCAAGGAACGACCGTCGCGGGATGCGTGGTCAGCGTTACCGCGTAGGTGACCGAAATCCACTCGATGTAGCTCGACAGCCGCCGGCCGTCGATCTCGGCGACGAAGACGTCCTCGACCGGGAACGGCTCGACGGCGGCGGCCGGGCAGATCAGCAGGTCGAAGTCTTCGAAGAAGCTTTGGAAGCGCCGGAAGAGCGCCGTCTGCTCGGCATGGGCCCGGCCGATGTCGGCGACAGAAAGCGCGTGCGCGAATTCCGTGTTGCGGATGACGTTCGGCCCGGCGCGGTCGCGATGCCGGTGGATGTAGTCGCCGTAGGCGTGGGCGAAATTCGCCGCCCGGAGCGCGTCGAAGGTGCGGTGCACGTCGCCCAGGTCGGGATCGCGCCACTCCGCCCGGCCGAACAGGGGCTCCAGCCGCTCCGCCACCACGGCGAAGTGGTCGCGGATTGTCTTCGAAACCGTGGCGCTGCCGAGATCGGCCGAGAACGCGACGCGCAGGCTTCCGAGATCACGGTCGGACAGCGCGGCAAAGCGGCCGGGGTCGAGTTCGAGCGACAGCGGATCGGCGGCATCGGGCCCCGCCAGCGCCGCCAGGAGCAGGGCCGCGTCGCGCACGTCCCGCGCCATCGGGCCGTCGACGGAGAGCGGCGACCAGCCATAGCGGCGGGCGTCGCTCGGCACCGTGCCCGGCGACGGGCGGTGGCCGACGACGCCGCAGAAGGCGGCCGGCGTGCGCAGGCTGCCGCCCATGTCCGAGCCGGTGGCGAGCGGGACCATGCCGGCAGCGAGCGCCGCCGCCGAGCCGCCGGACGACCCGGCGCAAGACAGGCGCGGATCGAACGGATTGACGGTGGCGCCGTAGACGCGGTTCACCGTGTTCGCTCCGGCGCCGAATTCCGGCGTGTTCGTCTTGCCGATGACGATGCCGCCCGCCGCTTTGATGCGGCGCACCAGCAATTCGTCCCGGTCTGGACGATGGTCCTTGTAGACCAATGAGCCCCAGGTGGTGGCGAGCCCTTCCGTCGCCGTCAGGTCCTTCACCGCGACCGGCAGGCCGTGCAGGAGCCCGAGCGGCCCGCCTGCCATCTGGGCGGCCTCCGCCCGCTTGGCCTGCTCCCGCCCGCGCTCGAAATCGCGGGCGACGACGGCGTTGACGGCGGGGTCAGTTCGCTCGATCCGCGCGACGCAGGCGTCGAAGAGCTCCACCGGGGACAGGGCCTTGCGTCCGATCAAGGCGCGCAGTTCTCGCGCCCGACATGCCGCAAGGTCTTCCACCCGTGGCTCCTTTTTAATTACGTATTATGCATTCAATTTGCTGTCCGCTGGTTCGGCTGTCAAGCATGCCCCGCCCGTCTCCTTTCAGTCGTCGATGGGAACGACGCCCTGCCTCTTCAACTTCTCGAGCGCCGCCTTCATGGCGGCGACCGCTTCCTTCGAGTGACCCTCCCACTTCTTCACTTCGCCGGCCACGCGCAGCGGATGGCGTGACCGGAACGACTTGGTCGGATTTCCTCGAAACTTCTTGTCGGTGACATTGGGGTCGTCCTCGAGCGGGCCGGTCGGCTCGACGAGGTAGATCCTTTCGGCACCTTCGCCGTGCGCCAGTTCGGCCGCCCATATCGCGGCGCCCGTCCTCGGAGGTCTCGGTTGTCATCGGTTCCGGTCAGCTTGCCTCTGCCGCGGCTTGGATCGTCGCGATGTCGATCTTGCGCATCGTCAACATCGCCTCGAACGCCCGCTTGGCCGCGTCCGGGTCGGAACCCGTCGTCAGGTCGAGCAGCAGCCTCGGCGTGATCTGCCAGGAATGGCCCCAGCGGTCCTTGCACCAGCCGCAAGCGCTGTCCTTGCCGCCGTTGCCGACGATCGCATTCCAGTAGCGATCGGTCTCGTCCTGGTCTTCGGTGATGACCATGAAGGAGACGGATTCGTTCGGCGTGAAGATCGGGCCGCCATTGAGGCCGACGAACTTGCGGCCGAGCACGGTGAACTCCACCGTCAGCTCGTCGCCCTCACTGCCTCCCGGATAATCCGCCGGCGAAGCATTGACCCTGTCGACGCGGCTGTCGGGGAAGGTCGCGGCGTAGAACTCAGCCGCCTTCTTCGCTTCGCCGTGATCGAACCACAGGCAGGTCACGAGGTCGGTCATTCTCGTCTCTCCTCTGTTCTGAAGGGTTGGGGCCCGCACCCGCGCGGGATGCGGTTGCTCCCCGGTGATGGCCACTGTCCGTGCTCGACGATCATTGCGGATACTCGAGCTGCATGGCGACCATCTGCCTCGTGCGCTCGCCGTAGCGTCCGGCGATAGCCCGAAGCGCGCGTTCCAGCGTCGCCGACGGCGGCTCGTTGGGCAAGGTCGAGAGCCTCCGGTCCGCGGGCCAGTCCGTCGCAATCCGATCCGGCACGACACGAATGCCGTTTGCCGTCGCGACGGCCTCTGCCGAGGCTGCGAGCGTCACGGCGTCGGAGCGGTAGGTCCGGGACCAGGCATCGGCCATCAGCGCCAGCGATGCCTCGTCCATGCCCGGCTCGAGGCGGATGCCGAGGTCCTCGTGCCGCCAGAATATCGCTCTGTTGACCAGGACCGTCGTCGCGAAGCGGCGCGTGACCTTGAACGCCGCGCTCGCGTGGCGCGCATCCCACCGCTCGAGCCCGATCGCGCGCGCGACCGATTGGGCGGTCTCGCGGCCGCCGATGGCCTCGATCAGGGTCAGCGTCATAGGCATCGAGGCTGAGATGCCGGTGGTGGTCACGATATTCTCGTCGGCCACAATGCGCCGGTCGGCAACATATTGGATGGTGGGGCTGCGCCCCAGCATCTCGTCGACATAGTACCAGTGCGTCGTCGCGCGCCGGCCATCGAGCAGGCCTGCGGCGCCGACCACCTTGGCGCCGGCACAGATGCCGACGATGGTCGCGCCGCCGGCCGCCTGCCTCTGCAGCCAGGCCAGCACGTCCGGGTCGTCGTCGCGGCTCATCGCGGGGACGATCACGTAGTCCGCGCCTTTCGGATAGGCCGCATCGAAGTCCGCGGTGGTCATGTCGGGCTCGACGCGGAGCGCGGGGTAGAGCCGCACCGGCCCGGGGCCGGTCGCCACCATGACCACGTCGGCGACATCGGCGCGCCTGAGGATGCCGGTCGGCATCAGGTAATCGGTGGTCTCGGTCGCGTCGTTGAGGCCGATGACCGCGATGACCGGCCGCGCCCGCTTCGGCGGGCGGAGGGAAGCGAGCAGGGCGTCGGCCTCCTCCTCCGGCGGCGCTGCGGTCGTGACCGGCGCCGCGTCTGGCGGCAGGGTCCAGACCCAGGCTCCGAAACCGAGAGGCGCGAGGACCGCCGCCGCCAGCGCGGTCACTATGACCCTTCTCTTCGGCATGGCTGGGATCCTCCTGGGCCGTGGACGGCGGCGACCGATCCAGACTAGGCGCGTCCAGAGATGGCGGAAATGACAATGAAGTGGTAAATCCTGCCAATGCACCGCGTCGCCTTCATCGTCTATCCGGGCTTCGAGCTTCTCGACATAGCGGGGCCGGTTTCGGTCTTCACCGGCGCCAACCGCGTTCTCACCGGGCAGGAACGGCCGTCGTTCTACGAGTCCACCCTCGTCTCCGCCGCCGGCGGAGCGGTCCAAAGCAGCAGCGGCATCGCGGTCGGGACGCTACCGATCGGCGAGGTGGCGCCAGGTGACATCCAAACGGTCCTGATCGCGGGCGCCGAGAAGGAGCGGCTTCTGCCGGCCGTCGCCGATCCGGCCCTGCGGGCGGCGCTTCCGGCGCTGGCCCGCGCGGCCGAGCGGTTCGGGTCGGTCTGCAGCGGCGGGTTCGTCCTCGCGGCGCTGGGGCTTCTCGACGGTCGCCGCGTGGCCACCCACTGGGACGCCTGCGACCCCTTCGCCAAGGCGTTCCCTCAGGTCGAGGTCGACCCCGATGCCCTCTACGTGGTCGACGGCCGCCTCTGGACCTCCGCCGGCGTGACGACGGGCATCGACATGGCGTTGGCCATGGTCGCACGCGACCTCGACCAGGCGATCGCGGGGCAAGTCGCCAAGCGTCTGGTCCTCTACGCCCGGCGGCCCGGCTATCAGTCGCAGTTCAGCCCGGTCCTTCGCGCGCAGGCGCAAGGCGAAAGCCCGTTCGCCGACCTGATCGGCTGGATCCAGGCGAACCTGGACGCGCCGATCGACGTGAAGGCGCTGGCCGCCCGGGCCTGCCTGACGGAGCGCACCTTCCACCGGAAGTTCCGCACCGCGACCGGGATGACGCCCGCGCGTTTCGTCGAGACGGCGCGGCTCGACGCCGCACGGATGCTGCTGTCGCGAGGGCTCTCGCTGAAGTCGGTCGCGGCGCGGGTCGGCCTCTCGCCGGCCGCACGATTCTCGGAGGCATTCGAGCGACGGTTCGGCATGACGCCTCGGCTGTTCCGGGACATGCACGCGCAACTTTGATCAGCCATGAACCAGCTGGCCTGGAAGGTACCGGCCGGAGTCGGCGCCGGTTCTCCCCGCCGTTCGGATCCGCTCGAAAAGGCGCCGGAGGAGATCGGAGCGGGCTGACCCCGAGGGGACTACCGCCTTGGCATGCTTCCAGCCAGCGGAGGCTGTCGAAAGCCAGCTTCACTGATCCACAGTCGAGGACGATCGCGTCGGGGCGCCTCGTCGTCCTTTGGCCTGCCAATCGACGCTGCCGAGCCGTGGCGGTGGGAGACGGGTCGGGATCCGCCCCATCTCTGGCATCTTTGCGGTTCCCGACCTACGAGTAGAACGATTGGGAGGGCGCGCCGGCAAGGCGCAGTTA
>NZ_JBQYEX010000006.1:0-187422 GCF_052655945.1 Faunimonas sp. B44
AACCTAGGGCAACGGACTCGTTCTACGATGCGAACTGGTCACTCTCGCGCCCGCCCGTCCCCTCACCAGCGCCAGAAGCCGGGATCGAGCAGGATCAGGATGGTGAAGAGTTCCAGGCGACCCAGGATCATGGCGAGGCCCATCACGACCTTCGCCGTATCGGGCAGGGTCGAGAAGTTGCCGGCCGGTCCCACGATTTCCCCGAGGCCCGGGCCGACATTCGAGATCGCCGTTGCGGCCGAGGAGAGCGCCGTCAGGAAGTCCAGCCCGAGCAGAGCGAGGATCAGCGCCACCACCGCAATGGAGGCGACGTAAAGCGTCAGGAAGGCGAGCACCGAGGGCGGGACGTCGTCGGGAATGCGGGTGCCGCCGTATTTGAGGGTCTCCAGGCGGGAGGGATTGGCGAGCATGCGGAACTGCCGCTTGATCACCTGGACGAGGATGATGAAGCGGTAGACCTTGATCCCGCCGGAGGTCGAGCCCGTGCAGCCGCCGATGAAGGTCAGGACGAAGAAGAGGATGACCGCGAACGGCCCCCACAGCGTGTAGTCGACGGTGGCGTAGCCGGTCGTCGTCACGACCGAGACGACGTTGAAGGCGACCAGACGGAACGCCTCCGCGAACTCGATCCCCCGCATGAGCGAGAGCCAGACGCCGGTGAGGAAGGAGGTCGCCAGCAGGAAGGTCAGGAACCACAGGACCTGCGGTTCCCGGACGAAGCGCCTCACCTCGCCGCGGGCGGCGGCGATCAGGACCACCATCGGGAGCGCGCCGATGATCATGAACCCGATCGCGATCCACTCCACCGCGGCGCTCCGGAAGTGCCCGAACGAGGCGTCGTGGGTCGAGAAGCCGCCGGTCGCCACCGTCGTCATGGCATGGGCGAGCGCGTCGAAGAAGGTCATCGCGGTCCCGGCATAGGCGAAGGTGCACAGGCCGGTCAGGATGCAGTAGATCGCGATGATCCACGCCACGATGTCGGAAGAGCGCGCGAGCACCTTCTCCGAACGGTCCGAGCTCTCGGCGCGGAAGAGCTGCATCCCGCCGACGCCGAGGAAGGGCAGGAGCACCATCGCGAAGACGATGATGCCGACGCCGCCGATCCATTGCAGGACCGCCCGCCAGAGGAGGACGCCGCGGGGAAGCTCGTCGAGCCCCACCAGCACCGTGCCGCCCGTCGTGGTGAAGCCGGAGGCCGATTCGAAGAAGGCGTCGGCATAGCCGATGCCGAGCCCGAGGAACGGGATCGCGCCGAAGACCGGGATCACGGTCCAGACCGCCGCGGTGAGCAGGAACGCCTGCTTCAGGCGCAGCGTGGAGCGCTCCACCGTCCGCGTGCTGAGGAAGAGGAGGAGGCCCGTCCCCGCCGTCACCGCCGCGGAGAGCGCGAAGACGCGCCATTCGGGATTGGCGTCCTGGAAGTCGATGAGCGCGGGCAGGAGCATCGTCGCCCCGAGGACGGCGAGCAGCGCTCCGATGACCTGGATGATCGTCTGGTACTGCTTCACGCGTCCCCCGCTCGGGCGGGAACCTAGCGGATCGGCGCGGATGCCGGAAGCCGGCAGGCGCCGATCGGAAGGCAGCCGGGGCGCGTGCGCAATTCCTGCCGGCAAGCCGCGGGCTTACGCCCGCGCGCTCTGCTTCGGCGCCGACAGCCGTTCCTCCATGTCGGCGACGGTGCGGACCGTGCCGACGAAGCTGTCGGGGTTGAGCGAGATGGAGTCGATGCCCTGCTCGACCAGGAAGGCGGCGAAGTCGGGGTGGTCGCTCGGTGCCTGTCCGCAGATGCCGATCTTGGTGCCGGCGGCCCGCGCGCGGCGGATGACGTCGGCGATCGTCCGCTTCACGGCCTCGTCGCGCTCGTCGAAGAGGGCGGCGAGCTCGGCGGAATCGCGGTCGACGCCGAGGAGGAGCTGCGTGAGGTCGTTCGAGCCGATCGAGAAGCCGTCGAAGCGGGCGGCGAATTCCTCCGCGAGCACCACGTTCGACGGGATCTCGCACATGACGTAGACCTCCAGGCCGTTCTCGCCGCGCCTCAGCCCGTTCTCGGCCATGACGGCGAGCACCTGGTCGGCCTCCTTCGGGGTCCGGCAGAACGGCACCATCACGATCAGGTTGTCGAGGCCGATCTCCTCGCGCACCTTGCGGATCGCCCGGCATTCCAGCGCGAAGCCCTCGCGGTAGCGCGGGCTGTAGTAGCGCGACGCGCCGCGGAGCCCGATCATCGGGTTCTCCTCCTGCGGCTCGAAACCCGCCCCGCCGACGAGATGGGCGTATTCGTTGCTCTTGAAGTCGCTCATCCGCACGATCACCGGGTGCGGATAGGACGGCGCCGCGATCTTCGCGATGCCCCGGGCGAGCGTGTCGACGAAATAGGCGGTCTTGTCCGCGTAGCCCCGCGTGACATCCGCGATCTGCCGGCGCGCGGCCTCGTCCGTGACCGCGTCGAAATGGACGAGCGCCATCGGGTGGATCTTGATGACGTTGTTGATGATGAATTCCATGCGCGCGAGGCCGATGCCGGCGGCCGGGAGCCGCCACCAGCGGAAGGCTGCCGCCGGGCTCGCGATGTTCAGCATCATCTGCGTGCGCGTCGGCGGCAGGTCCTTCAGATCGATCTCGATCTCCTCGAAGGCGAGCGCGCCCTCGTAGACGTAGCCCTCGTCGCCCTCCGCGCAGGAGAGCGTGATCGCCTGCCCGTCGGCGAGCACCGAAGTGCCCGTGCGCGTGCCGACGATCGCCGGCACGCCAAGCTCGCGCGAGACGATGGCGGCATGGCTCGTCGTGCCGCCCTGGTCGGTGATGATTCCCGACGCCGACTTCATGATCGGGACCCAGTCGGGATCCGTCGCCTCGGTCACCAGGATCGCGCCCGGCCGGAACCGCTGGATCTCCGCCACGTCGCGGATGACGCAGACGTCGCCGGCCGCGATCGCCTCGCCAACCGCCGCCCCCGTGACGAGCACCTTGCCCTTGTCCTTGAGGCGGTAGGCCTTGATCGCGTCGGCATGCTTCAGCGCCTGGACCGTCTCGGGGCGCGCCTGCACGATAGCGAGCTCGCCCGTCTCGCCGTCCTTCGCCCATTCCATGTCCATCGGGCGGCCGTAATGGCGCTCGATCGTCACCGCCCAGCGGGCGAGCTGGAGTATCTCCGCGTCGGAGAGCACGAAGGCGCGCCGCTCGGCGCCGGGGGTGCGGACGAGCTTGGTGCGCCCGCCGCCGCCCTGCGCGTAGACCATCTTGTTGGCCTTGTCGCCGAGCGCCTTCTCGATGATGGGCGTGAGCCCGGGCCGCTCCAGGAGCGGCTTGAAGACGACGTACTTGTCGGGATTGACGGTTCCCTGGACGACGGTCTCGCCGAGGCCCCAGGCCGCGCTGATCACGACTGCGCCGGGAAAGCCGGTCTCCGTGTCGATCGAGAACATGACGCCCGAGCCGGCGAGGTCGGAGCGCACCATGACCTGGACGCCGACCGACAGCGCGACCTGCATGTGGTCGAAGCCGCGCGTCTCGCGATAGCTGATCGCGCGGTCCGTGAAGAGGGAGGCGTAGCAGCGGCGGCAGGCGTCGAGCACCTCGCCCTCGCCGTGGACGTTCAGGAACGTCTCCTGCTGGCCGGCGAAGCTCGCTTCCGGCAGGTCCTCGGCCGTCGCGCTCGACCGCACCGCCACCGCGACGGCGTCGCGGCCGCTGTCGCGGCAGAGCTCGGCATATGCCTGCCTGATGGCGGCGGCGATCGGCTCCGGAAAGGCGCCGTCGAGGAAGAGCCGCCGGATCGCGGCGCCCGTCTCCTGGAGCGTCCGGCTCCCGCTGCGGAAGTCGTCGAGGGCGGCGCGCATGCGCCCCTCGATGCCGTTCTCCGCGACATAGGTACGGTAGGCGTCGGCCGTCGTCGCGAATCCGTCCGGCACGCGGATGCCGCCGGCGGAAAGCGTCCCGATCATCTCGCCGAGCGAGGCGTTCTTGCCGCCCACGCGGCCGACGTCGGCGGAGCTCGCTTCCTTCAGGGGCAGAACGAATTCGGGTGTCATCGGTCGGTTCCTCGCAGCCGTGTGTGAAGGCCTTGTCGCAGGCTCCGGCGCGGCCCTCCTTGAGGCAGGTCAATCCCCGCGGGCCGCGCATGGCAAAGCCGCACGGGCAAGGGCGTCGATGGCAGGGCCGCGGGCCCGGCTACTCGCCGGGCATGCCCGCCCTGGTCCCATCCTTGTGCCAGAACACGAAGCGGCGCTGGATCCAGACCACGCTCCAGAAGGTCGCGAGCCCGAGCAGCGACAGGTAGATGATCAGGGCGAAGACGCGCGGTGTGCTGAGCTGCGAGGACGCGGTGCGGATGAGGTGGCCGAAGCCCTGGCCGCCGCCCACGAATTCCGCGGTGATCGCGCCGGCGACGACGCCGATCGCCGCGATCTTCAAGCCCGTGAAGAGGTGCGGCAGTCCGGTCGGGATCTTGAGCTTGATGAGCGTCTGCAGCCGGCTCGCGCCCATCGTCTTGAACAGCATGCGCGCGTTCTCGTCCGCCGCATGGAGCCCGGCCGCCGTGCCGACGACGACGGGGAAGGTGGCGATGAAGGCGGCGAGCGCAACCTTCGACGAGATGCCGAAGCCGAGCCAGGAGATGAAGATCGGCGCGAACGCCACCTTAGGCATCGTGTCGATCGCGACGAGGTAGGGCAGAACCGCGCGCTCCCCGAGCCTGGTTTCGCCGACCAGCACGCCGAGGCTGAAGCCGATCGCGACGGCGATGAGGAATCCGATCAGCACCTCCTGCGTCGTCACCCAGAAGGCGGAGAGGAGATAGCCGCCGCTCAGCATGTTGGCGCCGACGGCATAGATCTCGACCGCGGTCTCCCAGGGCGAGGGCAGGATGATGCGGGAGACGAGGCCGAACGAGTAGACGGCCTGCCAGATGCCGACGAACGCGATGAATATGGCGGCCATCGCGACGGAGCGCGGGATCCGGTCGACCCAGGATTCCTCGTCGGCCCAGACGGTGTCCTCGTAGATCTGCTCCTCGTGCGCGGCGGCGGCGTCCGTCACAGCACGCCTCCCTGGCCGAGCTGCTCGCGGATGCGGTCGACGAGCTCGCCGAATTTCGGCTCCGTCATCATGTGGAGCGTGCGCGGGCGGGGCAGGTCGACCTCCACGGCATCGATGAAGCGGCCGGGCCGCGGCGACATCACGTAGACGAGGTCGGAAAGGATGACCGCCTCCGGGATGGAATGGGTGACGAGGAAGGCCGTCGCGTTCCGCTCCAGGCAGATGCGCTGCAGCTCCATGTTCATGAAGTCGCGCGACAGCTCGTCGAGTGCGCTGAACGGCTCGTCGAGGAGAAGGACGGCGGGCTCGGTGACGAGCATCCGGCAGATCGCCGCGCGTTGTGCCATGCCGCCGGAGAGCTCGTTCGGGTAGACCTGCTCGAAGCCCTTCAGCCCGACCAGCTCCAGCAGCTCGCGCGCGGCGCCGTGCTTGGCCCGCGCCGCGGACCTGCCGTCCCGGATCTCGATGGGCAGGACGACGTTCTCGATCGTGGTCCGCCAAGGGAAGAGGGTCGCCTGCTGGAACATCATGCCGATGTCCCGGCGAGGGCCGGTCACCGGGGCGCCCTCCAGGATCACGCTGCCTTCCGACGGCGGCTGCACGCCCGCCATGATCTTCAGCAACGTCGACTTTCCGCAGCCACTCGGTCCGATGATGGACGAGAAGCTGCCTTCGCGCAGGACGAGGTCGACCCGGTCGAGCGCGCGGACGTTGCGGCGCGGGAACGACTTGCTCACGCCCCGCAACTCGTAGACCGGCCGACCTCCAGGGCCGGCCGGCTGTGCTGCAGGACGCGCTGCAGCGGTCGCCATCACTGGCCGTCCTTGTTCCAGGTCTCGACGAATTCGTTCGTGAAGGCCTGGCCGAGGTCCTGCTGCTCCTTCAGGTCGCCGGAGGCGATCAGCGTCTCCTGCCAGTTCTCCCAGTTCTCCTGCGGCTGGTAGCCGTAGCCTTCGGCCTGGTCGCCGATGTCCATCTTCACGAGCAGCTGGTCGAAGAGTGCGTTGGCGAGCGCGGTGTCCTCGCCTTCCTGCGGATTGCCGGTCTTGGCATGCTCCAGCACCTTCTCGCGGTTGGCGGGGTCCATGCCGAACTTCGTCCCGCGCACCAGGGCGCGGCCGAAGCCCTCCACCACGTCCCGGTTCTCCTCCATGTAGGAGCGGAGAACGGCGTAGCCGTTGCCGAAGAAGCCCTTGAACGCGTCCGGCGTGATCTCGCGCAGCTTCAGGCCGCGGGTGGTCATGATCGCCGCGTCGCTCGTCGCCGCGGCATAGGCGTCGACGTCGCCGCGCTCGAAGGCCGCCGCCGCGGTGCCGCCGTCGCCGACCGGCAGGAAGGTGTAGTCGTCGCCTTCCTTCAGCCCGGCGTCGGTGAGGATGGCGCGCGCGAACCCGACCTCGGCGCCGTCGGCCGTGCCGACGCCGATCGTCTTGCCCTTGAGATCCGCCGGCTGCTGGTATTCGGATTCCTCGCGGACCACGATGCCGAAGATGCTCTTCGGATTGAGGTTGTAGATGAAGACGACGTCCTCGCCGCGGGCGCGTGCTGCGAGCAGCGGGGCAGGCCCGGGCAGGCCGATCTGCGCCTGGCCGGCAGCCATGGCCTGCAGCACCTGGGACGATCCGTCTACGGCCTGAACGGTGAGGTTGAGGCCTTCTTCCTCCATGTAGCCCTCGCCGATGGCGACGTGCATCGGCCATACGTTGAGGGCCGAGGGGTTAGGGAGGACGACCGTGATGTCCTTCGTCTGCGCCGAGGCCGGCGACATCACGATCGGCGCGAGCGCCAGAGCCGCCGCGGCTCCGAGCACCAGTCCGAAACGCCTGCTGATGGACATGCGATCTCCTCCCTTGATGGTCTTGCTGTCCGGCAACCTTGAATGGCCGGTTCCGGAATTCTGCATTCAATTGTGGACGTGTCAAAGCGCCATCCGCTGGAAAGCCCGCGATTTCGGTCGAGCGCGGTGATCTCGACCGGCGGCGGAAGACGGCGACGAAAAGCGCCTCTAGCGGCCGACGCACGATTCCTTTAGACCGGGGAAGAGGTTCTCCCAGGGAATGCGGCGCCGTCCTCGATGGCCGAGGCAAAGACAGTCTTCATCAAGACCTATGGCTGCCAGATGAACGTGTACGATTCCGGTCGTATGGCGGACGTCCTGGCGCGCGACGGCTATGAGGTCACCGAGACGGCGGAGGGCGCCGACCTCGTGCTGCTGAACACCTGCCACATCCGCGAGAAGGCCGCCGAGAAGGTCTATTCCGAGCTCGGCCGCATCCGCCAGATGAAGAATGCGGCACGCGCCGCCGGCCGCGAGATGAAGATCGCCGTCGCTGGCTGCGTGGCGCAGGCCGAGGGCGAGGAGATCGTCGCGCGCGCGCCGGCCGTGGACGTCGTCGTCGGGCCGCAGAGCTATCACCGCCTGCCGGCGATCCTGCAGCGCGCCGCGCGCGACGGCCACGCGGTGGAGACCGAGTTCCCGGCCGAGAACAAGTTCGACCACATGCCCCCGGTCGGCTCCGCCCGCACGAGCCGGAGCGTGACCGCCTTCCTCACCGTCCAGGAGGGCTGCGACAAGTTCTGCACCTTCTGCGTGGTGCCCTACACGCGCGGGGCGGAGGTCTCCCGGCCCGCCGGGCGCATCGTGGAGGAGGCGGAGCGCCTCGCCGCCCAGGGCGTCCGCGAGATCACGCTGCTCGGCCAGAACGTCAACGCCTATTCCGGCGAGGCGCCGGGGGGCAGGTGGTCGCTCGCCCGCCTGCTGGAGCGTCTTTCGGACGTTCCGGGTTTGGAGCGGCTGCGCTACACGACGAGCCATCCCCGCGACATGGGCGACGACCTGATCGCGGCGCACCGGGACCTGCCGGCACTGATGCCCTACCTGCACCTGCCGGTCCAGTCGGGGTCCGACCGGATCCTGAAGGCCATGAACCGGCGTCACCGGCGCGACGACTACTTCCGGATCATCGACCGGCTGCGGGCGGCGCGGCCCGACCTCGCTCTGTCGGGCGACTTCATCGTCGGCTTTCCGGGTGAGACGGACGACGACTTCGAGGACACGCTGAGACTGGTCGAGGCGGTCGGTTACGCCCAGGCCTATTCCTTCAAGTACAGCCCGCGCCCGGGAACGCCCGCCGCGGAGGCCGCGGCCCATGTGCCCGAGGCGGTGAAGAGCGAGCGGCTGACCCGGCTGCAGGCCCTGCTCGAGCGCCAGCAGAAGGCATTCAACGGCACCATGCGCGGCCGCGTCGTGGACGTCCTTCTGGAGAAGCCCGGCCGCCGCCCCGGTCAGATCATCGGGCGCTCGCCCTGGCTGCAGGCCGTGCAGGTGGATGCACCGGCGGAGATGATCGGTACGATCGTCCCCGTCCGGATCGTGGAGATCGGATCGAACAGCCTGTTCGGGGCGTTCGAGGAGAATCGGGAACCGATGAGGGCCACCGCCTGATGCCACCGCGCGGCAGCACCGGCGCAACCGCCGCCGGACCTGCGAACCAGCGGATCGACCTCGTCTTCGAGAACAACCGCCTCGCCAGCGCCCTGTACGGCGAATTCGACCAGAACCTCGCGCTGGTGGAGAAGCGGCTCGGCGTGGATGCGCGGGCGCGCGGCAACATGGTCACGCTTTCCGGCAGCGCCGGCGCCGTCGGCCAGGCCCGCCGCGTCCTGGAGTCGCTCTACGACCGGCTGCTGGAAGGGCACGAACTCGCCAAGGGCGACGTCGAGGGCGCACTCCGCATGGCGGAGATCGCGGAGGCCCAGCTCTCGCTCCCGACCCTCGACGAATCGAGCAGGATGCGCCTCGCCCGCATCTCGACCCGGAAGAAGTCGGTCTCCGCGCGCACCTTCACCCAGGATGCCTACATCCGGGCGATGGATCGCTGCGAGCTCGTCTTCGGCACGGGGCCGGCCGGCACCGGCAAGACCTATCTCGCCGTCGCCTTCGCCGCCGCGATGCTTGAGCGCGGGGAGGTCGACCGGATCATCCTGTCGCGGCCGGCGGTCGAGGCCGGCGAGCGGCTGGGGTTCCTGCCCGGCGACATGAAGGAGAAGGTCGATCCCTATCTGCGGCCGCTCTACGACGCGCTCTACGACATGATGGCGTCGGAGCGCGTGGAGCGCGGCCTCCAGTCGGGGGCGATCGAGATCGCGCCGCTCGCCTTCATGCGCGGCCGCACGCTCGCCCATGCCGCGATCATCCTCGACGAGGCGCAGAATGCGACCTCCATGCAGATGAAGATGTTCCTCACCCGCCTCGGCGAAGGCTCCAAGATGATCGTCACCGGTGACCCGACGCAGATCGACCTCAGGCCGGGCGAGGTCTCCGGCCTCGTCGAGGCGACCGCGCTCCTGGAGGGTGTCGAGGGGATCGCCGTGACGCGCTTCAAGGGCGAGGATGTCGTCCGTCATGCCCTCGTGCAGCGCATCGTGGCCGCCTACGAGCGCCAGCCGCCCGCGTCGGGGCGGCGGACCGACTAGATGGATCCCGACGGGCAACCGGGCGTCGCGCTGGACGTCGCCGTCGAAGCGGGCGACTGGCCGGAGGCCGGTGCCCTCGAAACGCTCGCCGCGAAGGCCGCCGGCGCCGCCCTCGCCGCAGCCGGTGAACCGGTGCCGGAAGGCGCCGAGCTGAGCCTTCTCTTCACCGACGATGCCGCCATCCAGGTGCTGAACGGGCGCTGGCGCGGCAAGCCCACGCCGACCAACGTGCTCTCGTTCCCGCAGGGTGGCGGTCCGCTCCTCGGCGACGTCGTCCTGGCCGCAGAGACGGTCAGGCGCGAAGCGGCGCTTGCACGAAAGCCGCTCGAGCACCATATTTCGCACCTGATCGTGCACGGTATTCTCCACCTCCTCGGCCACGATCACGAGGACGACGACGAAGCGGAGCGGATGGAAGCGCTCGAGCGGATCGCGCTAGCCCGGCTGGGAATACCCGATCCCTACATGGCCTCCTCTGAGAGATGACCGACGACCCCTATCGAAGTCCCGACGCGGCCGGCGCCGTTTCCGACGCCGGCGCCCATGATCCTTTGCCCGACCGGCTGAGGTCGGCCCTCCGCGGGCTGTTCCGGCGCGGCAACGGTTCCGCGCGCAGCGAGATCGAGGACGTGATTGCGGAGGACGAGGCGAGCGGCGCGAGCTTCTCGCCCGAGGAGCGCGCGATGCTGCGCGCGATCCTGCGGCTCGGCGACATGCGCGTCGACGACGTCATGGTCCCGCGCGCCGACATCGAGGCGCTGGACGCCGAGTGGTCGGTCTGGCGCGCGCTGCGCGCATTCCGCGGCGCCGGCCACAGCCGCATGCCCGTCTACCGGGAGACGCTCGACGATCCGGTCGGCATGGTCCACATCAAGGATGTGATGGCCTGGATCACCGACACCGCCTTCGGCTCCGGCAAGGGGAGCGACGGCGAGCCTCCGGACGTCGGCGACCTCACGGCCGTCGACCTCAACGCGAGCCTCACCGGCGCCGGCCTCGTCCGGCCGCTCCTCTTCGTGCCGCCCTCCATGCCGGCGCGGTTGCTGCTGGAGCGGATGCAGGCGAGCCGGACGCAGATCGCGCTCGTCATCGACGAGTACGGCGGCACCGATGGCCTGGTCTCGATCGAGGACATCGTCGAGATCATCGTCGGCGAGATCGAGGACGAGTACGACCTCGACGAAGAGCCGACGGTCGTGAAGGTCGCGGAAGGGGTTTTCGTGGCCGACGCCCGCACCTCGATCGAGGACGCCCGGGCGGTGATCGGCGCCGGCTTCCGTCCCGGCCCCGACCACGAGGACGTCGAGACCGTGGGCGGGCTCGTCTTCGCCGCAACGGGTCGCATTCCTGTGCGCGGCGAGATCGTTCACGCGGTCGAGGGCTACGAGTTCGAGATCCTCGACGCCGATCCCCGGCGCATCAAGCGGATCCGGATCCGGGAACGCCGCAAGATCGTGCCGCGGGCACGGCAGAAGGTCGCACGCGAGGCGGGTGAGGTGAGGGAAACCGTCGTCACCGGCCGCCGAAGTGACGCCGACGCCGCTTGATCTTGCCCATCGAGTCCGTCAGCAAGGGCTGGGCGGCAGCGAATCGACGGCGCTGATGGATCGGCTGGCGGACTGGGTCGTGCTGTCTTGGGGCTGGCGCAGGCGCCTGGCGGCTTTCGGCGCCGGCGCGGCTTCTGCGCTCGCCCAGCCGCCCTTCTTCATCTTTCCCGTCCTATGGCTCACCCTGCCCATTCTGGTCTGGCTTCTGGACGGCGCCGTGCCGGCCAGGGTGGGCTTCACGCGCCGCTATTTGCCGGCGTTCGCGGCGGGATGGTGGTTCGGGTTCGGCTATTTCCTCGCAGGCCTGTGGTGGATCGGCGCCGCGTTCCTGGTGGAGGCCGACGTGTTCGGCTGGATGATGCCGTTCGCGGTGGTGGCGCTGCCGGCGGGGCTCGCGCTGTTCTGGGGCGTCGGCGCCGTGCTCGCGCGGCTGGCCTGGTCGGACTCGCCCGCGCGCATCTTCGCGCTTGCCGCGGGTCTCGGTGTCTCGGAGTGGCTGAGGGCGACGCTCTTCACCGGCTTTCCATGGAACGCGATCGGCTACGCGCTCACCGCGGGCGAGCCGATGATGCAATCGGCCGCGCTTTTCGGCGTTCCGGCCCTGAACGTCCTCGCCGTCGCCATCTTCGCGGCGCCCGCCGCGATGGCGCCCGCCGCGGGAGCGCGCCGGCATCTCGTCCTGCCCGCTTTCGGCGTCCTCGCGGTCGGCGGTCTCGCGCTGTTCGGGCTGGTGCGGCTGGCGAATGGCGAGCCCGGCGCCGTCCCGGACGTGCAGGTCCGGATCGTGCAGCCGGCCATCGACCAGGCACAGAAGTGGCGGCCCGAGAACCGGCTCTCGGTCATGGACGCCTATCTCGAGCTGTCCCGGAGCGGGGACGCTCTGTCGCAGGACACGCTGCTGGTCTGGCCGGAATCCGCGTTCCCCTTCGTGCTGACCCGGGAGCCGTCTGTGCTCGCGCAGATCGGCGACCTCCTGCCGGCAGGCGCGACCCTCGTGACCGGTGCCGCTCGGGTGGACGATACGGGAGAGGCAAGGCGGGTCTTCAACAGCATCTACGTGATCGACGACCGGGGCGTCATCGCGGATGCCTACGACAAGGTCCACCTCGTCCCTTTCGGGGAGTACCTGCCGATGCAGCGCCTGCTCGAGGGCCTTGGGATCGAGCAGCTGACCAGGCTTCCCGGCGGCTTCGAGGCCGGCCGCTTCCGCCGCTCCATGCTGCTTCCGTCCGCCCCGCCGTTTGCTCCGCTGATCTGCTACGAGATCATCTTCCCCGGCGCCGTCCTGCCTGACGGTCCTCGCCCCGGCTTCCTGCTGAACGTCACGAACGACGCCTGGTTCGGCCGCACCGTCGGGCCGTGGCAGCATTTCCACCAGGCGCGCGTGCGGGCGGTCGAGGAAGGGCTGCCGCTCATAAGGGCCGCGAATACGGGAGTTTCGGCCGTCGTCGACCCGTTCGGGCGCGTGGTCCGGCGCTCGACGCTCGGCGAGCCTGCGGTTGTGGACGCCCCGCTTCCACGGGCGGGTTCGCCGACCGCCTACTCGGCGTGGGGCGGATGGATCCTGCTGACAATCCTTTCGTTTTTTGTCATCTTTGCAGGGTTCGGCCGACGGCGCCGCTCTTCCGTACGTTGATTGACTTAATCTAGCCGGCATATCATCGTGACCGGACTGCTCGGCCGGACAGATTTCTCGTCGGCGCTCCTCCCGTCGGAGGCCGCTGGAGCTGGGTCGATCGCTTCCGAGGGGCTTCTTGTGAGTGATGTCGCAGAACGTTCGGGCAAGCGCCCGAACCCGACCGACGTGTATGTCGGCAGCCGCGTGCGCATGCGGCGGAAAATGCTCGGCCTCAGTCAGGAGAAGCTCGGCGAACGGCTCGGCATCACCTTCCAGCAGATCCAGAAGTACGAGAAGGGCACGAACCGGATCGGCGCCAGCCGCCTCCAGCAGCTTTCGACCGTCCTCGACGTGCCGGTCTCCTACTTCTTCCCGGATGCCCCGCAGGCGGGGGAGCCCGACGGCATGCGCGAGGACGGGGCGCAGGACTTCGTGATGGAATTCCTGACGACGTCGGAGGGGCTCGAACTGAACAGGGCCTTCGCCCGCATCCGCGACGCCAAGGTCCGCCGCAAGGTGATCGACCTCGTCCGGTCGCTCGCTCACGACGAATCGGGCTGATCGTCGCGTCGGAACGCGAAACTCTTGACGCTGGGAGAACTGCGGGGCAACAGTCCCGCGCCCGATTGCATGCACCTTCTCCCGTGGCTGCATCGGTTCCTGCCATCACTGATCCGGGACCTCACCTTATGGCGCGTCGGAACTACCACTTCACCAGCGAGTCCGTGTCCGAGGGACACCCGGACAAGGTCTGCGACCGGATCTCCGACATGGTCGTCGATGCCCATCTCGGCGCCTTCTCGGAGGCGCGCGTCGGCTGCGAAACCCTGGCCACCACCAACCGCGTCGTGATCGCGGGCGAGGTGCGGGGGTCGGACGAGGTCGACGCTGCCCGCGTCGAGAGCCTCGCACGCGCCGCGATCCGGGACATCGGCTACGAGCAGGAAGGATTCCACTGGGAGAACTGCCAGATCGACGTGCTCCTGCACGAGCAGTCGGCGGACATCGCCCAGGGCGTCGACAGCCGCGAGAACAAGGACGAGGGCGCCGGCGACCAGGGCATCATGTTCGGCTATGCCTGCCGGGAGACGCCGGAGCTCATGCCCGCGCCGATCCTCTACGCGCACAAGATCCTGCGCCGGCTGGCGGAGGCTCGCCACAGCGGCGAGGAGAAGGGCCTCGGCCCGGATTCGAAGTCGCAGGTGACGGTGGAGTACCGCGACGGGCAGCCGGTGGCGGTCTCGTCGATCGTGCTCTCCACGCAGCATCTCGACGACACGTTGGAGTCCTCGGACGTCCGCCGGATGGTGGAGCCCTACATCCGCGAGGTGCTGCCCGAGAGCTGGATCAGCAACGACACCGTCTGGCACGTGAATCCGACGGGCAAGTTCGTGATCGGCGGGCCCGACGGGGATTGCGGCCTGACCGGGCGCAAGATCATCGTCGACACCTATGGCGGCTCGGCCCCGCATGGCGGCGGCGCGTTTTCCGGCAAGGACCCGACCAAGGTCGACCGTTCGGCCGCCTATGCCGCGCGCTACCTCGCGAAGAACGTCGTCGCCGGCGGCTTCGCCGATCGCTGCACCATCCAGCTCTCCTATGCGATCGGCGTCGCCCAGCCGCTGTCGATCTATGTCGACACGCAGGACACCGCCAAGGTCGACGAGGCCGCGCTGGAGCGGGCGCTGGCGAAGGTGATGGACCTGTCGCCGCGCGGGATCCGGCAGCATCTCAAGCTGAACCGGCCGATCTATGCGCGCACCTCCGCCTACGGCCATTTCGGGCGCGAGCCGGACGAGGACGGCGGCTTCTCCTGGGAGCGGGTCGACCTGGTCGACGCGATCGAGGATGCGCTCTGATCGATGAGATTGGGCGCGGCGGTGCCTTCTTCGGCCGCCGCAGGGGAAAGCCCCTCAAGCCTGCCCAGCAGGCCGCGCTTTCCGCCTATCTTCCGGCGCTGAGGCTGGACCCGAACGCGCCGCCGCCCGCGCGGGCGGCGGATCTCTTTCCCCACCCTGTGGACGAGGTGCGGCTGGAGATCGGCATCGGCGGCGGCGAGCACCTGATCGCCCAGGCCCGCGCCAACCCGACGGTCGGCTTCGTCGGCATCGAGCCGTTCGTCGCAGCCTTCGCGAAGGGGGTGCAGGCGGTCGGCGAGGATGGGCTGCGGAACGTCAGGCTCTACGACGACGATGCCGTCCCGCTCCTCGACTGGCTGCCGCCGCACACGCTCGGCGAGGTCGACTTGCTCTACCCTGATCCCTGGCCGAAACGCCGCCACGCGAAGCGACGCTTCGTGAACGCGCGCAATCTCGACCGCATCTGCCGTTTGCTCGTCCCCGGCGGGCGCTTCCGCTTCGCCAGCGACGCGGCCGCCTACGTCGACTGGACCCTGGCCGCGGTTCAGGCGCACGGAGGGCTGCGCTGGACGGCCGAAACCGCCGACGATTGGCGCTGCCCGTGGGCGGGATGGCCCGGCACGCGCTACGAGGCGAAGGCGTTGCGCGCCGGCCGTGCGCCGGCATACTTGACGTTTCGCATGCCGGAGTGACGTGATCGGAACCGGTGCAGCGGGCGGGGGTGTGAGCGTGTCCGAAGGATCGGCCGAGCAGGCGATCAATGAACTCCTCCGGGGTTATGCGGCGGCTTTCGACGACGCCGATGCCGAGGCGGTGGCCGGCTTCTTCGCCTATCCGGCGGTGATCTGGCAGCTCGGCGACGGCCACGTCTTCGAGGACGCCGACGAGATCGAGGAGAACGCCGACGCGCTGATCGACGTCTTCGACGAAGCCGGCATCGTGGTGATGATCCCGCAGGTCCGGGCCCTGAACACGAGCGGCAACTCGGCGTTCGTGACGGTCGACTGGCGCCAGGAGGCGCAGGACGGGGAAGTCGTCCACGCGTTCCGCTGCCATTACCTGCTGATCCTGCAGGACGGGACGTGGCGGATCGCGACGGTGGTGAACGAGGATACCGAGGGAACGTGAGATGGCGTACGAAACGATAAGGCTGGAGCGGCGCGGCCGTGTCGGGCTGGTCACCCTCAATCGGCCGAAGGCGCTCAACGCGCTGTCGAGCGAGCTCGTCGCCGAACTCAACGACGCGCTCGACGAGCTCGATGCCGACGAGCAGATCGGGGCGATCGTCGTCACCGGGTCGGAGCGCGCCTTCGCCGCGGGTGCCGACATCAAGGAGATGTCGACGCTCGATTCCGTGACAGCCTATCGCACCGATTTCCTCGGCAGCTGGGACAGAGTGGGGCAGCGCCGGAAGCCGATGATTGCGGCGGTCGCCGGCTACGCGCTCGGTGGCGGCTGCGAACTCGCCATGATGTGCGACTTCATCCTGGCGGCCGAGAACGCGAAGTTCGGGCTGCCGGAGATCACCCTGGGCGTGATCCCCGGGGCCGGCGGAACGCAGCGGCTGGCGCGCTCGATCGGCAAGTCGAAGGCCATGGAGATGGTCCTGACGGGCCGCATGATGGATGCGGCCGAGGCGGAACGGTGCGGGCTCGTCTCGCGCGTCGTGGAAAGCGGCGTTCTCGTCGAGGAGGCGCTCCGCGCCGCGCAACGGATCGCCTCGTTCTCCATGCCCGCCGTGACGGCAGCCAAGGAGGCGGTCAACCGCGCCTACGAGACGACCCTCTCTGAAGGCGCGCGCTTCGAACGGCGCATCTTCCACGCACTGTTCGCCACGGCCGACCAGAAGGAAGGCATGGCCGCGTTCCTCGAGAAGCGGGAGCCCCATTTCCGGAACCGCTGAGCCTCTGTTCTTGACGCGGTCCGAACGGATACCTATAGAACGGGCGAATGTGCGGTCGCGGCGGCCGCGATCGCCGTTGGCGATCGGAACGCCCGACGCCGGGCGCCTTGGTGCCCGCACCCTCGACGAGACAGCTGAACGGCGGAACAGGAATGGCGAATACACCCTCGGCCAAGAAGGCCGCGCGCAAGATCGCGCGCCGCACGGCAACCAACAAGGTTCCGCGCACGCGGATGCGCACCTTCGTGCGCAAGGTCGAGGAGGCGATCGCCTCCGGCGACAAGGACGCCGCGCGCAGCGCCCTCGAGGCCGCGCAGCCCCAGATCATGAAGGCCGCGACGAAGGGTGTCGTCCATCGCAACACGGCGTCCCGCAAGGTGTCGCGCCTGGCGCATCGGGTGAACGCGCTCGCCTGAACCGGCACCCGGTCTGAATCATGAACCCCGGTCCTCGCGGCCGGGGTTTTTCGTTTTTGCAAGCACCGCGCATCTGTTCTCCACGGTACTCGGCGAGGCGGCCACGGCCCCGTTAAGCGATTCCTAACGGCCGAGTCTGTTTGCAGTTTCACGACAGAGTTTTCCCCGCTGCGTCAATGTCTTACCAACCCCGCGAAGGGAGGGGTCGCAACTTTGTGGCAATGGTGGCGAGTCAATCCCCGGGCCGACAAAAAATTAGCGCGTGGCGCTTCGGTCATGCTCGCGGCCCCCGGCCCGGTCCCGAGTCGCGGACTCACAATGGTTTGCACCGAAACGGTCCAATTGTCTGAACTCCTCGCTCCGCGGTGATGCCTCCGTGCGTCCCGATCGGGGCTGTCAAGGAGTTGCCCCTGCCGCGCGCTTTGCTATGTTGCGGGGGTCGGAGGCGACCTGCCAAAACAAACACGAAACGGGGGTCTGGAAGTCGACATGAAGATCGGTTTCCGGCGCGGCGAAGTCCGGGCGTCTTGTCACTCAGGCAGGTTGGAGTTTCTCTCCAGGATCTCCGCGGGGGGCTGACACCGGCGACTTGCCCTTTGTGGCTGTCGCTTTGCTCAAACTGTCGGTTGAGTAGTCTGTTGCCGAATTTTATTCGGCAGCAACGGGAGATTATTGCGTGATGGCTGTTGCAACCTATGCGGGGGACGTCAGTCCGGAAGAGACGTGGAGGGCATTCGAACAGGACCGCAAGGCGGTCCTGGTGGATGTCCGGACCACGGCGGAGTGGGCCTTCGTCGGCGTTCCGGATCTCTCCGCGGTCGGGCGGGAGCCGTTGCGCGTCGAGTGGCAGTCTTTCCCGGGCGGAACGCCGAACGCGCAGTTCGTGGGACAGCTCGAGAGCGCGCTCTCCGCGCTCGCGGCGAACCGCGACACGCCGATCTATTTCCTCTGCCGGTCGGGAGGCCGGAGCGCCTCGGCCGCGGTTGCGATGACGCGCGCGGGTTACGCCAGGTGCTTCAACGTCGCGGGCGGGTTCGAGGGCGGCCGCGACGGCAGCGGACACCGCGGGACGGTGGAAGGCTGGAAGGCGTCCGGACTGCCCTGGGTGCAGTCTTGAGTTTCAGTAAATGCGTCGATGCGGATCGAATTGCGGAGGCATGCGGAATGTTGACTGGTGCGGCGCTTGAAGAGAAGTCGCTCACGGACGTCCAGAGGGGCAATGGCATAGGTTCGGGATCGGTCGCCGGGGACCGAAGCTGGGACCGGGTCCGAAGCCGGCTGAGGGCCGAACTCGGTGAGGACGTCTTCACTTCATGGTTCGCGCGGGTCGATTATCAGGCGACCTCGGCAGGGGTGGTTCGCCTTTCGGTTCCGACCGTCTTCCTGAAGGGCTGGATCAAGTCGCATTACGGCGAGCGGATCCTGCAGCTCTGGCGCGAGGAGGATGCGGGCGTCCTGCGGGTGGACGTCGTCCAGCGAAGCGCGCTGCGCGTGGTCAATGGCGACGAGGCAACAATTGCGCCGCCACCTTCGGCGCGGGAGGAGGACGATCGCGGGCAGGCGCCGCAGCCCGCAGCCGCGGATCGCTTCGCCGGTTCGCCGCTCGACGGGCGCCTGAGCTTCGCCAGCTTCTGCGAGGGGCGCTCCAACGACGTCGCCTATCGTGCGGCGCGCGCCGTCGCGCTGTCGCCGGAGGGCAGTTCCCCGGCCTACAACCCGCTCTACATCCATGCCTCGGTCGGGCTCGGAAAGTCGCACCTGCTGCAGGCGATCGCCAACGGAGCGCGCTCGACGGACGCCCGCCGGCGCACCCTCTATCTCACCGTGGAGCGGTTCACGACCCAGTTCGTCGCCTCGCTCAAGGACCGCAACACCATCGACTTCAAGGAGCGACTGCGGGCGATCGACATCCTGCTGATCGACGACATGCAGTTCCTGACCGGAAAATCGGTCCAGCAGGAATTCTGCCACATGCTCAATGCCCTGCTCGACAGCGCAAAGCAGGTGGTCGTGGCGGCGGACCGGCCGCCGGCGGAGCTCGACATCGACGAGCGCGTGCGCTCGCGGCTGAAGGGCGGCGTCGCCGTCGGCATCGCGGCCCCTGATTTCGACCTCAGGCGCCGCATCCTCGCCGCGCGCTTTGAGGCCGCGCGCGAACGCAATCCCGCGCTGCGCATTCCGGACGCCGTCCTCGACTACGTGGCGCAGACCGTCACCACCAATGGCCGCGACCTCGACGGCGCGCTCAACCGGCTGATCTGCAGGGCCGAGTTCTCGGACGTGCCGGTCACGGTGCCGCTGGCGGAGATCGCGATCGCCGATCTCGTGAACATGCGCGAGCCGAAGCGGATCAAGATCGAGGACATCCAGAAGGTGGTCTCGAGCCATTTCAACGTCTCGAAACACGATCTCCTCTCCGCCCGGCGCACGCGGGCCATCGTGCGGCCGCGCCAGATCGCCATGTACCTCGCCAAGACGATGACGCCGCGCTCCTTCCCCGAGATCGGCAAGCGCTTCGGCGGCAGGGACCACACGACCGTGCTCCACGCCGTTCGCAAGGTCGAGGAACTGGCCTCCGCGGACGAGACGCTTGCCCAGGAGATCGAGCTCCTGAAGCGCCTCATCCAGGATTGAGCCGCGGGACGGACGGCGCCGCCTCCGGGGCGGTGCCTCCAAGGCCGGAAGGCGCGCCTCCCCACCTCCCGGGGGTCACGGCGGCGCCTTCCGGCTCTTGTGTTTTCGGCCTCGCCGCGTCAAGTTTCGCGGTCCTTGCGCCGGGCTGGCGCAGTCTCCTCCATCGGAATTGGTTCGTCATGAAGGTTACGATCGAACGCGCAAACCTCCTGAGGGCGCTGAACCACGTCCACCGCGTGGTCGAGCGGCGCAACACCATTCCGATCCTCGCCAACGTGCTGCTGCGGGCGGAGGGGGAGGCGCTGGCGCTGAAGGCCACCGACCTCGACATGGAGATCGTCGACCGGGCTCCGGCCCGCGTCGACCAGGCGGGCTCCACCACGGTGCCCGCCCACATGCTCTACGACATCGTCCGCAAGCTGCCGGACGGCGCCGAGGTCGTGCTCGACACCAGCGAAGGCGCCACGATGTCGCTCAAGGCAGGCCGCACGCGCTTCTCGCTCCAGATGCTGCCGGACGCCGATTTCCCCGATCTCAACGCCGGCGAGCTCCCGGTCGCCTTCACCGTCCCGGCGCAGCTCCTGAAGCGCCTGATCGACCGCACGCAGTTCGCGATCTCCACCGAGGAGACCCGCTATTACCTGAACGGGATCTACTTCCACGTGGTTGGCAGCGGCGGGGAGGCGCGCCTGCGGGCGGTGGCGACCGACGGCCACCGCCTCGCCAAGGCGGAGGCCCCGGCGCCGGCGGGGAGCGAGGGCATGCCCGGCATCATCGTCCCGCGCAAGACCGTCGGCGAGATCCAGAAGCTCCTCGAGGACCCCGATGCGGAGGTGTCGGTCTCGCTCTCCGACGGCAAGATCCGGCTCGCCGTCGGCGACATCGTTCTGACCTCGAAGCTGATCGACGGGACCTTCCCGGATTACGAGCGCGTGATCCCGAAGGGGAACGACAAGATCCTGACGCTGGAGAAGGCGGATTTCGAGCGCGCCGTCGACCGGGTCTCGACCATCTCGGCCGACCGGGGGCGAGCCGTGAAGCTCAGCCTCTCCGAGGACCGCATGGTGCTCGCGGTCAACAATCCGGATTCCGGCAGCGCCACGGACGAGCTGCCGGTCGGCTACGATTCGGAGCCGCTCGAAATCGGCTTCAACTCGCGCTACCTGCTCGACATCGCGGCGCAGCTGACGAGCGACGAGGCGGAGTTCCGCCTGGCCGACCCCGGATCGCCCACCCTGATCCAGGACAAGGGCAACGCCGACGCGCTCTACGTCCTGATGCCGATGCGTGTCTGATCCGGCCGACGAGGGTCCTTCCGGGCCGGAACCCGTCACGCTCGGCTCGCTCAGGCTCACCGATTTCCGCAATTACGAGACGCTGTCCCTCGCCGTCGGGAGCCGGCTGATGGCGTTCGTCGGGCCGAACGGCGCCGGCAAGACGAACCTGCTGGAAGCGGTCTCGCTGCTCACGCCGGGCCGGGGACTGCGGCGGGCCGCCTACGAGGAACTGATCCGGCTGGGCGGTGGCGACCGCTGGGCGGTCGCTGCGACCCTGCGCAGCGGGGCGCGCGACGTCCGGCTCGGCACCGGCTGGGAGCGGCCGGCCCCGGGCTCCGCAGATCAGGGCCGGATCGTCCGGATCGAGGGCGAGCCGGCGCCGTCCGCCGAGGCTCTCCTCGAATATCTTCGCATCCTGTGGATCACGCCGGCGATGGACGGCCTCTTCACCGGTCCGGCGGGGGATCGCCGGCGCTTTCTCGACCGTCTCGTCCTCAGCGTGGATCCGGATCACGGTCGGCGTTCGCGCGAGTTCGAGCGGCTGCTGACCAGTCGGAACCGCCTCATCGAGGACGCCGCCGCGCCGTCCTGGCTCGACGCCGTGGAGGCGGAACTCGCCGCGCGCGGCGTCGCCATCGCCCTTGCGCGCGCCGAAACCGTCGCGCTCCTTTCTGCCCGCATCGCGGGCCGGGCGGCGGAGTCCGCCTTTCCGGCCGCGGGCCTCTCGCTGCAGGGCGAGTTCGAGCCGCTCCTCGAAGGCCGCTCCGCCGCCCAGGCCGAACTCGCCTACCGGCAGGCGCTTCGCGACGGCCGCGGCCGCGACCGCGCCGCCAGGCGAACCCTCTTCGGGCCGCACCGCACCGATCTCGACGTGCTCTTCGCCGAGAAGGGTGTCGCGGCGGCGCTGTCCTCCACCGGCGAGCAGAAGGCCCTGCTGATCGGCCTGATCCTCGCCCATGCGGAACTCGTGGCGGCGACGAGCGGCCTCGTTCCGGTCCTGCTCCTCGACGAGATCGCAGCCCACCTCGACGAGAACCGCCGCGCTGCGCTGTTCGAGAGGCTCCATGCGCTCGGCGGCCAGGCGCTGATGACCGGCACCGACCCGCTGCTCTTCCGGGACCTGCCCGGCACCGGCGCCGTCTACCGTGTCGCGAACGGCGCCGTCATGCGCGAAAATGGCGTGGATCGGGCCGGATAGGGCGCACTTCCGGCCCGTTCTCGCCTTCAATTGCGTTCACGTCGACACCATCTATAAGTGACCCGGCAACCGCATCCCGAGTCTCATGTCCGACGATACGAACGCCATCGATTCCGGCGCACCCGACGAGTACGGGGCCGGCTCCATCAAGGTCCTGAAGGGCCTCGACGCCGTGCGCAAGCGGCCGGGCATGTATATCGGCGACACGGACGACGGCTCCGGGCTGCACCACATGGTGTACGAGGTCGTCGACAATGCCATCGACGAGGCGCTCGCCGGCCATGCGAGCCATGTCGAGGTGATCCTGAACGCCGAGGGCTCCGTCACGGTGAGCGACGACGGCCGCGGCATCCCGACCGACATCCATCCCGAGGAGGGCGTCTCGGCCGCCGAGGTCATCATGACCCAGCTCCATGCCGGCGGGAAGTTCGACCAGAATTCCTACAAGGTCTCGGGCGGCCTGCATGGCGTCGGCGTCTCGGTCGTGAACGCGCTCTCGACCTGGCTGGATCTCGTCGTCTGGCGCGCCGGCCGGCGCCACGAGATGCGCTTCGAGGACGGCGTGGCGGTCGCGCCGCTGAGGGTCACGGGTCCGGCGGACGGGCGGAAGGGCACGCAGGTGACCTTCATGCCCTCGCCCAAGACCTTCACCATGGTCGATTTCGACTATGCGACGCTGGAGCATCGCCTGCGTGAGCTCGCCTTCCTGAATTCCGGCGTGGCGATCGTGCTGACGGACCGGCGGGGACCCGACGAGAAGCGCGAGGAGATGCGCTACGACGGCGGACTGCAGGCCTTCGTCCGGTTCCTCGACCGCGCCAAGAAGCCGCTCATCGCGCAGCCGATCGCGCTGAAGGCCGAGCGCGACGGCATCACCGTCGAGGCGGCGCTGTGGTGGAACGACACCTACCACGAGAACGTGCTCTGCTTCACGAACAACATTCCGCAGCGCGACGGCGGCACGCATCTCGCCGGCTTCCGCGGCGCGCTGACGCGTCAGGTCACCGGCTATGCGGAGGCCTCGGGCGTGACCAAGCGCGAGAAGGTCTCGCTGACCGGCGAGGACTGCCGCGAGGGCCTAACCTGCGTCCTCTCCGTCAAGGTGCCGGACCCGAAATTCTCCTCCCAGACCAAGGACAAGCTCGTCTCCTCGGAAGTCCGCCCCGTCGTCGAGAACGCGATCAACGAGGCGCTCGGGACGTGGCTGGAGGAGCATCCGGCTGAGGGCCGCATCATCGCCGGCAAGGTCGCCGAAGCCGCCGCCGCGCGCGAGGCCGCCCGCCGGGCGCGCGACCTGACGCGCCGCAAGGGCGCGCTCGACATGGCCTCGCTGCCGGGCAAGCTCGCGGACTGCCAGGAGCGCGATCCCGCCGCCTCCGAGCTCTTCCTGGTGGAGGGCGATTCGGCAGGCGGATCGGCCAAGCAGGGACGCAACCGCGCCTTCCAGGCGGTGCTGCCGCTGCGCGGCAAGATCCTCAACGTCGAGCGTGCCCGCTTCGACAAGATGCTCTCCAGCCAGGAGATCGGGACCCTCATCACCGCGCTCGGCACGGGCATCGGCAAGGAGGAGTTCAATCCCGACAAGCTGCGCTACCACAAGGTCATCATCATGACGGACGCCGACGTCGACGGCGCCCACATCCGCACGCTGCTCCTGACCTTCTTCTTCCGCCAGATGCCGGAACTGTTCGAGCGCGGCCACCTCTACATCGCCCAGCCGCCGCTCTACAAAGTCACGCGCGGCAAGTCGGAGCAGTACCTGA
Source organism: Faunimonas sp. B44 (assembly GCF_052655945.1). NCBI lineage: Bacteria > Pseudomonadati > Pseudomonadota > Alphaproteobacteria > Hyphomicrobiales > Afifellaceae > Faunimonas > Faunimonas sp. B44. The sequence goes on from NZ_JBQYEX010000006.1 coordinate 23,729, forward strand.
AGGACGAGCGCGCGCTGGAGGACTACCTCGCGGCGGGCGGCATCGAGGATGCCGTGCTGACGCTCTCCACCGGCGAGGAGCGGGGCGGGCAGGATCTGCGCGCCATCGTCGACGAGGCGCGGCAGATCCGCGGCATCATCGAGGGCATGCATTCCCGCTACAACCGGAGCGTCATCGAGCAGGCGGCGATCGCCGGCGCGCTCGACCCGGCGCTGCTGGACAATCCGGAGCAGGGCACCGCCGCGGCCGAGTACATCGCCCGGCGGCTCGACGTGCTGGCCGACGAGACGGAACGCGGCTGGACCGGCGCCTTCAGCGACGAGAGCGGCCTGACCTTCGAGCGCGTCGTGCGCGGCGTGACCGAGGTCGCCGCCATCGACCCGGCCTTGATGGCCTCCGCCGACGCGCGCCGCCTCGACGCCCACGAGGACTCGCTCCGCAGCCTCTACCGCGAGCCTGCCATGCTGCGCCGCAAGGGCGAGGAGACGCCGATCTACGGGCCGCGCGACCTGCTGGAAACGATCCTCGCCTACGGCCGCAAGGGCATCTCCATGCAGCGCTACAAGGGCCTGGGCGAAATGAACCCGGAGCAGCTCTGGGAGACGACGCTCGACCCGAACGTCCGATCGCTCCTGCAGGTCCGGATCCGCGAGGTCGACGAGGCCGACGACATCTTCACCAAGCTGATGGGCGACGAGGTCGAGCCGCGCCGCGAGTTCATCCAGGCGAACGCCCTGTCGGTGGCGAACCTCGACGTGTGAGGGCGCGCGGCCACCCCCGCCCTGATTTCTCTGCCCCGGGCACGCGCGCCGTTCCGTTGGCAGCGCTTCTGCCGCGTTTCTTGCAAGCTTCAGGGAAGGGCCGCGTCCCGTGAACTTCCGCCACGAACCGCTCTACCCCTCGCGGCGCTCCCCGGTCTTCGGCCGGAACGTCGTCGCCACCTCGCATCCGCTCGCGGCGCAGGCGGGGCTTCGCATGCTGGAGCGCGGCGGCAATGCGGTCGATGCCGCGCTCGCGGCGGCGATCGCGCTCGTCGTCGTCGAGCCGACCGGCAACGGGCTCGGATCGGACGCCTTCTGCATCCTGTGGGACGGGCAGGACCTGCACGGCCTGAACGCCTCGGGCCGTTCGCCCGCCGGCTGGACGCCCGAGCGTTTCACCGGGCGGCAGGCGATGCCGGAGGCGGGCTGGGAGACCGTGACCGTGCCCGGCGCTGTGTCGGCTTGGGTCGCGCTCTCCCGCCGCTTCGGGCGGCTGCCCTTCGCGGCGCTCTTCGAGCCGGCCGTCGCCTATGCCGAGCGCGGCTTCCACGTCACCCCCATCCTCGCCGAGGTCTGGCGGCGCGGCGCGGCCCTGCTCGGGCGGCAGCCGGGCTTCGCCGAGGCCTTCATGCCGGAGGGCCGCGCCCCGGCCGCCGGCGAGCTCTTCCGCTGCGATGCGCTGGCGCGGTCGCTGCGCCTCATCGCGGAGAGCGAGGGCGAGGCGTTCTATCGCGGACCTCTCGGCGAGGCGGTCGCGGCGTTCGCTGCCGCGCACGGCGCCGCGCTCTCCGCCGAGGACCTCGCCGCGCACGAAGCGGACTGGTGCGGGACGATCGCGCAGGATTTCCGCGGGCCAGCGCTCCACGAGATCCCGCCGAACGGCCAGGGCATCGCGGCGCTGATCGCGCTCGGCATCCTGGGCCGTCTCGATCTCGGGCCCGATCCGGACGCCGCAGACGCGCTTCATCTCGAGATCGAGGCGATGAAGCTCGCCTTTGCCGACGTGCACGCGCACGTGGCCGACCTGGCCTTCATGCGCGAGGTGACGGTGGGCCATCTCCTCGACCCGGCCTATCTCGCCGAGCGCGCGCGGCTGATCGACCCGGCGCGGGCGCAGGTCTTCGGCCCCGGCGCCCCGAAGCGGGGCGGTACGGTCTATCTCTCCGCCGCCGACGAGGCGGGCATGATGGTCTCCTACATCCAGTCGAACTATGCCGGCTTCGGCTCAGGCGTGGTCGTGCCGGGAACCGGCATCAGCCTGCAGAACCGCGGCTCCGGCTTCACGCTCCAGCCCGGCCACCCGAACGAGGTCGGCCCGCGCAAGCGGCCGTTCCACACGATCATCCCGGGCTTCCTGATGCGGGAGAGCGTGCCGCTGATGAGCTTCGGCGTGATGGGCGGCGCGATGCAGGCGCAGGGCCATCTGCAGATGGTGCTCAGGACGCAGATCTGGGGCCAGGACCCTCAAACGGCGGTGGACGCCCCGCGCTGGCGCTACATGGCCGGCCTCGAAGTCGCTGTGGAGCCGGGGCTCCAGCCGCGGACGCTCGAGGAACTCGGCCGGCGCGGGCATCGGGTGGCGATGCAGACGCCGGATCTCGCCTTCGGCTTCGGCGGCGCCCAGCTCGTCGCGCGCATCGAGGGCGGCTACGTCGCCGGCTCGGACCCGCGCAAGGACGGCCAGGCGGTCGCGTTCTGAAGCGCCGCTTGGGCCGTCACGCGACACCCGGTGAACCCGCGTTGCGGGACGTGGAGACCCCGTGCTGCGTCTTCTCCCAGGTGAACGGCTTGGTGAGGTACTGCCAGAGCGCCTGCCAGGCGGCGAAGGACATCAGCATCCAATAGGCGGGCAGAGTCGGGATGAGTCGGACGAGGCCGGAGGCGCCCGCCCGCTTCAGCCCGCGCGCTGCGCCCACCGCGCTTCCCGCCGCCAGGGCGAAGCCGTTCCAGAGTGAGATCCCGAGCAGCATCCAGGCAACCGGGCCGAGGGAGTCCTCCATGACCAGGAGCCAGTACGATGCGTTGGCCGCGGCGAGGAACGACAGCGGGAAGAACAGCAGCCCGAGAATGGCCCCGGTCACGACGGCATGGACCGCGAGCGCGTCTCGGAAGGACAGCCGCCGCGCCTTCGGCGTGCCTTCCGCCATGGCGACGACCGCCGTCTGGATCCAGCCCTTGATCCGGCGCCGCCGCTGCGGCAGCCATTGGGAGAACCGGACCGGCGCTTCCTCGAAGGTGCGCGAGCGGATCACGCCGGTGCGATAGCCGAACCGGGCGAGCCGGATCCCGAGATCGGCGTCCTCCGTCACGTTGAACGGATCCCACGCGCCGACCCGCTGCAGAATGTGGCGCGGGAAGTGGTTCGACGTGCCCCCGAGCGGAAGCGGCACGCGCCAGTGCGCGAGCGCGGGCAGCAGGACCTCGAAGTTCGCCGCATACTCCATTGCGAACATCCGGGCGAACCAGCTGTCCCGGTTCTCGGGCACGAGGCTCGCCTGAACGCAGCCGAGGCGCGGATCAGCCGCCAGCGCCGCCGCCGCCGTCCTGAGCTGGTCGCGCTCCGGCCGGTCCTCGGCGTCGAATACGGCAACGCAATTGCCGCGGGCGAGCGGGAGGGCGAAGACGAGCGCCTTCGGCTTGGTGCGCGGCTCGGCCGGCGGCACCTTCACCACCTCGAAGTGCGGCGGCAGCACGAGCGCGGCGAGGGCATCGGCTGTCTCCATGTCGTCGGCCTCGACGATCAGCACGACCTGCAGCTTGGAGCGCGGATAGCGGAGGGCCTCGAGGTTCCGCACCAGCGCGGGCAGGACGGCGCTTTCCCGGTAGAGAGGCACCATGACGGAATAGGACGGCAGATCCGCATCCTTCAGCGGCACCGGCGAGCGCCCTTCGGGGGCGGGCGGGCAGCAGGCGGCCGCGAGCTTCCATGTCACCGAGTTCAGGAAGGCCAGCGAGAGGAGGAGCGAGAAGACCAGGCCCGTCTCTGCGGGAAAGGCGCCGAGGCCAGCCATCCCGCCGGCGAAGATGGCCCAGAGCCAGTCGCGCCTGCCTTGGGCGGACGGGACGCGGCTTGCCGAGCAAAGCGGCATGGCGCGCGCCAGGCGGTAGGTCGCCAGGTGCAGGAGCCGATGCGCGTGCGTCCGCAGCAGGAAGGCGCGGATCGCCTCGGGCGGGGCGACCCGCACGCGGGCGCGGAGCTCGGGGCGGAGGTTGAGGTGCCCGGCGAGCGCGGCCAGGCTCTCCCCGCCGGGTGCGAGCACCATCGTCGGCATCCCCTCGGCGAGGATCATCGCCGCTTCCGCCCGGCGCAGGGCTTCCGACGGCGGAGGCGCCGCCGCCGGATCGGGCGCCGCGCCCTCGAGGCTGTCCATGAAGCCGACGCCGAGCTGCCCGGCCAGCGCCCGCCAGTAGGCGTCGCGCCGGAAGCTGCGGGCGGAGAGCAACTCGTCTGCCGCGGAGGTTCCCCGCAGCGATGCCAGCCGTTCGGCGAGTATGACGGCGCGCGGCGAGATCCGGAGCAGGGGCGGCGGCGCGAACCGTCGCGGCATCGCCGCGACGGCACGGTTCGCGGATGGAATGGCAAGCGCGGGAGTAGGCGCGCGCATGGGGGGCCGCTCCGGCCCGAAGGCCGCCGGCGCCATGCGCCCGCCATGCGCCGGCCCGTGCGGCTCGTGCGGCATGCACCCCCCATCGCGCCGGGCCGCTCGCGGACCCGTTCGCGCCAGAGCTGCAGTGTTCCCCGATTTCAATGCGAATTGCGAATCGAATCGTCACGGAATTTCAACCAAAGCTGGCCCGCAGCGCGGAGGCGCCTCAGCCCTGGCAGACGGGGCAGAAGAAGGTGGATCGCCCGGTCTGGACGAGCCGCTTGACGGTGCCCCGGCAGCCCGGACGCGGGCAGGCCTCGTGCTCGCGGTCGTAGACGCGGAAGGCGTGCTGGAACATGCCGAGCGAGCCGTCGGCGCGGACGTAGTCGCGCAGCGACGAGCCGCCAGCGGCGACCGCGTCGGCGATCACGTCGCAGATCGCCTCCGTCAGGCGGACGAGCCGTTCCGAAGGGCTGCCGTCCCGGCGGACGAGCGACCCCGCGCTCCGTCGCGGCGAAAGGCGCGCCCGCCAGAGCGCCTCCGAGACGTAGATGTTGCCGAGCCCGGCGACGACGCTCTGGTCGAGGAGCGCCGCCTTCAGGGACGTCGTGCGGCCGGCGAAGCGCGCGGCGAGCGCCTCGCCCGTGAGGACGCCCGGCATCGGCTCGAGCCCGAGCCTCGCGAAAAGGGGGTGCCGGTCCAGGGCGCCCGGTTCGACCAGCGTCATGAAGCCGAAGCGCCGCGGGTCGTTGTAGATGATCGCGTCGCCGCTCGAGAGACGGAAGAGGACGTGGTCGTGGCGCTCGTCCTTGCGCCTCGGAAAGTGGAACGCATCGGCCGCGGTCGTTCCGTCCGCGACGCGGAACGAGCCCGACATGCCGAGATGCATGACGAGCGTGGCCCCGTCGTCGAGATGCCCGAGAAGGTATTTCGCCCGGCGCCCGAGGGCCCTCACGGTGCGCCCCTCCAGCCCTTCGCGGAACCCCTGCGGGAAGGGGAACCGCAGGTCCGGGCGCCGAAGCTCGACCCGCCCAATCGTCGATCCCTCGACGGCCGGCGCAAGCCCGCGGCGGACGGTTTCCACTTCCGGCAGTTCCGGCATCCGGGACGATCTCCAGCGGGCCCTTCGGTGGCGGAACGCGGCCCGTTCCGATATGGTCCCGCCGCGCGCCTACAGCAAACCGACGAGAGCATGTCCGACACGACGAATTTCGGCTTCCGGGGCGTTCCGCTCACCGACAAGCAGGGCCTCGTCGACGAGGTCTTCCACACCGTCGCCCGCCGCTACGACCTGATGAACGACCTGATGTCGGGCGGCATGCACCGGGTCTGGAAGGACGCGGCGGTCGCCTGGCTCGGCGTGCCGCGCCGGGGGCGCCCGTGGGCCGTGCTCGACCTTGCCGGCGGCACCGGCGACATCGCGACCCGTATCGTCGAACGCTCGCACGGGCTCGCCGACGTGACCGTCGCCGACATCAACGGCTCCATGCTCGCCGTCGGCCGGGAGCGCGCGGAGAAGCGCGAGCTGAAGATCCGGTTCGTGGAGGCGAACGCGGAATCGCTTCCGTTCGCCGACGGCAGCTTCGACGCCTGCACCATCGCCTTCGGGATCCGCAACGTGCCGCGCATCGACGTCGCGCTCCGCGAAATCTTCAGGGTGCTGAAGCATGGCGGCCGCTTCGTCTGCCTGGAATTCTCGGCAGCGGCGGTGCCCATGCTCGACCGCCTCTACGACGCATATTCCTTCAACGTGATCCCGGCAATCGGGCAGGTCGTGACCGGCGACCGCGAGGCTTACCAGTACCTGGTGGAATCGATCCGGACCTTCCCGAACCAGGAGCAGTTCGCCGACAGGCTCAGGCGGGCCGGTTTCGAGCGCGTGCAGTACCGGAACCTCTCCGGCGGCATCGCGGCGATGCATTCCGGCTGGAAGCTCTGAGGCCCCGGCGCGTGCTGAACGCCCTGCGGCTCGCCCGCGCCGGCTTCGTCCTCGCCCGGGCGGGCCTGTTCTCGTTCATGGCCGAGGAGGACCTGCCGCCCCCGGCCGTGCGCGGGGTGAGGCTTGCACGGTTGCTGGAGCGCCGCGGCCTCGACGATGCCGCGCGCGGCCGGCAGCTCTCCGAAGCGCTCAACCGGTTGGGCCCGTCCTATGTGAAGCTCGGCCAGTTCCTCGCCACTCGGCCGGACATCGTCGGGGCCGAGCTCGCCGACACGCTCTCCGGCCTGAAGGACGAGATGCCGCCCTTCCCGACAGCGCAGGCGCGGGCGATCGTCGCCGCCAATCTCGGTCGGCCCGTGGACGCCGTCTTCCTGTCCTTCTCCGAGCCGGTCGCCGCCGCCTCCATCGCGCAGGTGCACAAGGCGGTGGTGGTGCGGCCGGAGGGCGAGGAGACGGTCGCCGTCAAGGTCCTGCGGCCCGACGTCCGGGGCCGTTTCGCGCGCGACCTCTCGGCCTTCTATTCGGCCGCGCGCGCCATCGAGCGGCATGCGCCGGAGACCCGGCGGCTGAAGCCGCTGGCCGTCGTCGAGACGCTGCACCGAAGCGTCGTGCTGGAGATGGACCTGCGCCTCGAGGCCGCCGCGATCTCCGAGATGGCGGAGAACGTGCGCGAGGAGACGGATTTCCGCCTGCCGGCCCTCGCCTGGGACCTGACCGGCCGCGACGTCCTCGTCACCGAATGGATCGACGGCATCAAGCTCCGCGACGTCGCGCGGATCGAGGCGGCGGGGCACGACCGGCGCCGGCTCGCCGTCACGGTCATCCAGTCCTTCCTGCGCCACGCGCTCCGCGACGGCTTCTTCCACGCCGACATGCACGAGGGGAACCTGTTCGTCGACCCGGACGGCCGGATCGTCGCGGTCGATCTCGGGATCATGGGGCGGATCGGCTACAAGGAACGGAAGTTCCTCGCCGAAATCCTCTACGGCTTCATCAGGCGCGACTACCTGCGGATCGCCGAGGTCCATTTCGAGGCCGGCTACGTGCCGGCGATCCATTCGGTCGAGGACTTCGCGCAGGCGCTCCGTGCCATCGGCGAGCCGATCCACGGCCATCGGGCGAGCGACATCTCGATGGCGAAGCTCCTCACGCTCCTCTTCGAGATCACCGAGATCTTCGACATGCAGACGCGGCCGGAGCTCATCCTGCTGCAGAAGACGATGGTCGTCGTGGAAGGCGTGGCGCGCCGGCTCGATCCCGAATTCGACATGTGGTCGGCGGCCGAGCCGGTCGTGTCGGAATGGGTGCAGCGCTTCGTCGGCCCCCACGGCGTCGTGACGGAGTTCGCGGACGGGCTCTCGGCGGTCGGGCGGATCGCGCGGCAGATGCCGGCGCTCGCGCGCCGCTTCGACCGCATCAGCGAGAACCTCGAGGCGTCCACCGGCAACGGCCTGAAGCTCGACGACGAGACGATCCGCGGCATCGGCAAGGAGGTCGCCCGCAACACGCGCTGGAACCGGATGGCCTTGTGGCTGATCGCCGTGATCGCGCTGGTGGCGAGCCTTTCCGCCCTCATCCGCGGCTGACGGCCTCGCGCGCGGTTGCAGCATGTCTATAGTGCCGGCGCGGCAGTTCGGGAGCGGGCCTTGAGCGTCCTTCGGTCAAAGCGAATCCTCCTCGTGATCTCTGGCGGCATCGCCGCCTACAAGGCACTCGACCTCATCCGCCGGCTGAAGGAGCGCGGCGCAACGGTGCGCGTGGTGATGACCGAGGCGGCTACGCGCTTCGTCACGCCGATGGCGGCGCAGGCGCTCGCCCACGATCGGGTGCTCACCGACCTCTGGGACCGCGAGGCGGAGCACGACATCGGCCACATCCGCCTGTCGCGCGAGGCCGACCTCATCGTCGTCGCCCCCGCGACCGCCGACCTGATGGCGAAGATGGCGCATGGCCTCGCCGACGATCTCGCCTCCGCCGTCCTCCTCGCGGCGACGCGTCCGGTGCTGGTCGCCCCCGCCATGAACCCGGCCATGTGGGGTCATCCGGCGACTGCCCGCAACGTGCGCCAGCTCCGGGCCGACGGCGTGCGCTTCGTCGGGCCGGAGGCGGGCGAGATGGCGGAGCGCAACGAAGCGGGGCTCGGGCGCATGGCCGAGCCGCTGGCGATCGTCGCCGCCGCCGAGGCGTTCTTCGCCGAAGGCAGGGGGCCGCTCTCCGGGCGCCGCGCGATCGTCACGTCCGGGCCGACGCACGAGCCGATCGACCCGGTCCGCTACATCGCAAACCGCTCGTCCGGGCGGCAGGGCCACGCGATCGCCGCCGCGCTCGCAGAGGCAGGCGCGGACGTCACGCTCGTCAGCGGGCCGGTCGGCATCGCTCCGCCGGCCGGGGTCGCGGTGGTGGGCGTGGAAACCGCACGCGAGATGCTGGCGGCCGTCGAGGCGGCCCTGCCTGCCGATGTCGCGGTGATGGCGGCCGCGGTCGCCGACTGGCGCGCCGCCGGGGAGAGCGCCGAAAAGATCAAGAAGGCGGGCGAGGGGCCGCCCGCACTCCACCTGGTGGAGAACCCGGACATCCTCGCCACGATTTCCCGCGGCCCCCGCCGGCCCGCGCTCGTGGTCGGCTTCGCGGCGGAGACGCAAGACCTTCTGGCGAACGCGCAGTCCAAGCTCGAGCGCAAGGGCTGCGACTGGATCGTGGCGAACGACGTGTCGCCGGAGACCGGGATCATGGGCGGCGAGCGGAACCGGGTGCACCTCGTGACGAAAGCGGGCGTCGAGGACTGGCCCGAGATGCCGAAGGACGGGGTCGCCCGGGCGCTCGTGGAGCGGATCGCCGCGCATTTCATGCAGGCCGGCGGGCCGGGAGGCGCGGCTTGAGCCTGAAGGTCGCGATCGCCGTCCTGCCGCACGGGCAGGGGATCGGGCTCCCGCGCTACCAGAGCGCCGGGGCGGCCGGGCTCGATCTCTGCGCCGCCGTTCCCGCCGAGGCGCCGGTCAGCCTTGCCCCGGGTGCCCGTCACCTCGTCCCGACCGGGCTGGCGATGGCGATTCCGGACGGCTACGAAGGCCAGGTGCGCCCCCGCTCGGGGCTCGCCGTGCGCCACGGCGTCACCGTGGTGAACGCGCCAGGTACGATCGACAGCGACTATCGGGGCGAGGTCATGGTCGGTCTCGTCAATCTCGGCGAAGAGCCCGTGGAGATCGCCCGCGGCATGCGGATCGCGCAGCTCGTCTTCGCCCCGGTCACCCGCGCGGAGCTGGTCGAGGTTCTCGATCTCGATGCGACGGAACGCGGCGCCGGCGGCTTCGGCTCGACGGGTCTTGGCGGCTAGGCGCAATTCTGTTCCACTCGGACGGGCCGATTGGAAATCGGATGCTCTTCTGCGCGCCCCCGCCGTGACGGCTGCGCTCGCCCCGGGCGGGGTCCCGACCTAATGTTCCCCGAACGCAGGCCCAAGGAGGCTCCCATGAGCGAAGCTGCCCGTCGGATCGAGACGCAGCCCGAGCACCGGCCCGGGCGCGGCCGGATCTACGATTCCATCACCGAGACGATCGGCGACACGCCCATCGTCCGTCTCGACAAGATCGCGCGCGACAAGGGGGTGAAGGCGCACCTCCTCGCCAAGCTCGAGTTCTTCAACCCGATCGCGAGCGTCAAGGACCGCATCGGCGTCGCCATGATCGAGGCGCTCGAGCGCGACGGCCGCATCCGACCCGGCGAGACGACGCTGATCGAGCCGACATCGGGCAATACCGGCATCGCGCTCGCCTTCGCGGCCGCCGCCAAGGGCTACCGGCTGATCCTCGTCATGCCGGAGACGATGTCGGTGGAGCGCCGCAAGATGCTGCGCCTGTTCGGCGCCGACCTCGTCCTGACCGAGGGCGCGAAGGGCATGAAGGGGGCGATCGCGAAGGCCGAGGAGCTCAAGGCCGAGATCCCGAATTCCGTCATCCCGCAGCAGTTCGAGAATCCTGCGAACCCCGAGATCCATCGGCGGACGACCGCCGAGGAAATCTGGAACGACACCGACGGCGAGATCGACGTGTTCGTCTCCGGCATCGGAACGGGCGGCACGATCACGGGCGTCGGCCAGGTGCTGAAGCCGCGCAGGCCCGGCCTGCACGTCGTCGCTGTCGAACCGACGGACAGCCCGGTGCTCTCCGGCGGCAATCCGGGGCCGCACAAGATCCAGGGTATCGGCGCCGGCTTCGCGCCGAAGGTGCTCGACACCTCGGTGTACGACGAGGTCGTCACGGTCTCGAACGACGAGGCCTTCGAGTTCGCCCGCCTTGCGGCGCGCCTGGAAGGCATTCCGGTCGGCATCTCCTCCGGCGCGGCGATCGCGGCCGCCGTGAAGGTCGGGAGCCGGCCGGAATTCGCCGGCAAGAACATCGTCGTCATCATCCCCTCCTTCGCCGAGCGCTATCTCTCCACGGCGCTCTTCGAGGGGCTGGAGGGCTGATGGAGCGGCGCTTTCCGGCTGTCGCTGCGCCGCGTCTTTCGGAAGGGGCGGCAGGGCCGGTCGGCGCCGCGTTCGGCAGATGAGGGGAAGCATGCCGCTCAATCTGGGCATCGGCGTCGCGATCGGCGTGGCGATCGGGCTGCTGCTCGACAGCATCGGGATCGGCATCGGCATCGGCATCGCGCTCGGGATCGCGCTGGGGCTCGCCACGAAGCGCCGCGGTGCCGGCGACTGAAGCCGGGGCCGCCCCGGTCGAGCCCCGCTCGGTTCTCGACCCCGGTGCCTGGCTCGGAGGGCCTTCGTTACGGGTGCGACGGATGCGCGCGAGGCTCGGCCGACCGTCCTGTGCACGCGGCTGCCGAGGCAAGGCTGAAAGTCCGGTCGCGGTCGACGGAAGAAGAACTTCCAGGCGTCGCAATGGCACTGGACGCCCATTCTCGCATCTCGCGAACCACAAGACATAAGAGATGTCTTATAAAAGATAGCTTCTTGCGATCAGTCGATACTTGGCACTGCCCCTGCTGGGATCGAATCGCCTTCGTTGACATGCTGCATTGTGGGCGTACTCTTCTCGTGCTGGGTCGCGGAATGCCTGTCAGGCGGCGGTCTGCCAACGCTGCAAGGCTGCGATCCGGCTCGGGGAGGGAAAGATGCATTGTCGAAAACTGGTCGATGTCGGCCGGCGCCAGTTCCTGCGCGGGAGTCTCGTCGCCGGAGCCGCCGCGGCGGCACCCTTCGCAGCTGCGCCCGCCCGGGCGCAGCCCTCGCTGGCTCGGGTGGAATACCCGTCGAACCGGCTCGCCAATGTCGCCGACCTCAGCGAGAACGAGCCTTTCGACATCTCCTATCCCGACGCCGACAGCCCCGGTGTTCTCCTCAAGCTCGGCCAGCGGGTCGAGGGTGGCGCCGGGCCCGACGGCGACATCGTCGCGTTCTCGACCGTCTGCCCGCACAAGGGCTTCGGCTTGATGTACAACGCCGGCGATCGGACCCTGAACTGCCCTGGCCATTACTCGCGCTTCGACGTCGAGAAGGGCGGCCAGCAGGTCTGGGGACAGGCGACGCAGAACCTCCCGCAATTCGCGCTTCGCGTCGACGACAAGGGCGACATCTACGGAGAAGGTGTCGACGAGTTGCTCTACGGCCGCGTCTCGAACGTGGTCTGAGGGAGGGGACAATGGCATACAAGCGACAGATTGACCGCCTGCCGATCCCGCCTGCGGATGCGACACGCCACAACGTGGTCTGCCACTACTGTATCGTCGGCTGCGGCTATCACGCCTACAGCTGGCCGGCGAACCGGCAGGGTGGCACCGCCCCCGGCGAGAACGCCTTCGGGGTCGACCTTTCCCGGCAGCAGCCGGGCGAGAGCAAGGCGTGGTACACGCCGTCCATGTACAATCTGGTCAAGCAGGATGGGCAGGACGTCCACCTTGTCATCAAGCCGGACTACGACTGCGTCGTGAACTCCGGGCTCGCCTCGCCGCGCGGCGGACGGATGGCGGAGATGAGCTACTCGACTGCGCGACAGACGCAGCAGCAGCGCCTCACGGACCCGCTCGTCTGGCGCTACGGCCAGTTGCAGCCGACGAGCTGGGACGATGCGCTCGACCTCGTGGCGCGGGTGACGGCGCGGATCGTCAAGGATCGCGGCGAGGACGCGCTGGTCGTCTCCTGCGCCGACCACGGCGGCGCTGGCGGCGGCTACGAGTTCACCTGGGGCACCGGCAAGCTCTATTTCGAGGCGATGAAGGTGCGGAATATCCGCATTCACAACCGCCCCGCCTACAATTCCGAGGTCCATGCGAGCCGCGACATGGGCGTTGGCGAGCTCAACAATTGCTACGAGGACGCGCAGCTCGCCGACACGATCTTCGTCGTGGGCGCCAACCCGCTCGAGGCCCAGACCAACTACTTCCTCAACCACTGGATACCGAACCTGCGCGGGACGTCGCTGGCACTCAAGCGAAGGGAACTCCCCGGCGAGGAGCATGCGGCGGGCCGCATCGTGTTCGTCGACCCGCGCCGGACCGTCAGCGTCAATGCCTGCGAGGTCGAGGCCGGAGCGGAGAACGTCCTGCACCTGGCGGTGAAGCCCGGCACCGACATGGTGCTGCTGAACGCGCTCTTCACCCACATCGTCGAGAAAGGCTGGGTCGACCAGGCGTTCATCGACGAGCACACGGCGCTGACGCCTTCGGCGGGCGAGGCTGCGGACCAGTCGCAGATGCTGCCGCGCAAGCCGTCGACCCGCGGCCAGCCTGCGCCGCTCTCGACCTTTGCCGATGCGGTCTCTCGCAACCGCACGAGCCTCGAGGAGGCGGCCGAGATCACCGGCCTCTCGGCCGAGGACATCGAAAAGGCGGCGCGCTGGATCGCCGAGCCCAAGAGCGACGGCTCCCGCCGGAGGACCATGTTCTCCTATGAGAAGGGCCTGATCTGGGGCAACGACAACTACCGCACGAACGGCGCGCTGGTGAATCTCGCGCTGGCCACCGGCAATGTTGGGCGGCCAGGCGGCGGCGTCGTGCGCCTCGGCGGGCATCAGGAGGGCTATGTCCGCCCCAGCGACGGCCATATCGGCCGGCCCGCGCCCTATGTCGACCGGCTCCTCATCAACGGCGAGGGGGCGGTCCACCACATCTGGGGCTGCGACAATTACAAGACGACGCTCAATGCCATGGAGTTCAAGCGCATCTACAAGGAGCGCAGCGACCGCGTGAAGAATGCGATGAACGCGGTCCCTTGGGGTGATCGCGAAGCGCTGGTCGATGCCATCGTCGCAGCCATCGACGATGGCGGCCTGTTCGTCGTGGACGTGGATATCGTGCCAACCTCGATCGCCGCGGCGGCGCACGTGATCCTGCCGGCGGCCACCTCGGGCGAGATCGACCTGACGTCGATGAACGGCGAGCGGCGGATGCGGCTGACCGAGAAGTACATGGATCCGCCCGGCCAGGCGATGGGCGACGCCATCATCGCCGCCCGCATCGCCAACAATATGGAGCGGGTGCTGCGCGATATGGGCGACGACGCCTATGGCGACCGGTTCAAGGGCTTCGACTGGCAAACCGAGGAAGACGTCTTCATGGACGGCTACCATCAACACGCGGCGGGGGGCGAGCACGTCACCTACGACCGCCTGCGCGCGATGGGTACCAACGGCTTCCAGGAACCGGCGACCGACTACAAGGACGGGCAGATCGTCGGGACGAAGCGCCTCTACGAGGATGGGCGGTTCGGCACGGAGGACGGGCGCGCGCTCTTCTGCATCGCGGAGTGGACGGGGTTTCAGGCCGAGGGGAAGGAGGAGCAACAGGCGAGCTACCCCTACCTCATCAACAACGGCCGGGCGAACATGGTCTGGCAGTCGGCCTATCTCGACAAGGACAACGATCTCGTCATGGATCGCTGGCCCTACCCGTTCATCGAGATGCACCCCGACGACATGGCCGAAATCCGAGTGGCCGAAGGCGATCTTGTGGAGGTCTGGAACGACACGGGTTCGACCCAGGCGATGGCTTACCCGACCCCGACCGCTCGCCGGGGGGAAACCTTCATGGTCTTCGGTTATCCGACCGGCGTGCAGGGAAACGTCGTGAACGCGGGTGTCAACGAGCTGATCATCCCGAACTACAAGAATACCTGGGGCAACATTCGCAAGCTCGCCGACAGGCCCGCCGCCGTGGCGCACCTGTCTTTCAAGTCGAAGGAATATACCGCGAGCTAGAATAGCCCTGCGCGCGACGGGAGGAGCGGTCACGTGACCGCTCCTGAGCCCATGGCCGATGCGCGCGCAGACGCAGATCCGGTGGGCGCGGCATCGATGAGGCGCGGGACTGAAGCCGCCGGCCCCCGATTGACTCGCCGGGCGGTCGGAACATAATGAGAACGATCCTCTCCCGGATCGTGCCATGCCCGAGAAGCCGCCGTCCAATCGCCCCGTCCTTCCCATGCCTTCCCCGGGTGGGAAGGCGGCGGGATTCCGGCGGCGGCCGGGGGGTGCGCCCGCCTATGCGGAGCTGCTTTCCGCTTCGAGCTTCTCCTTCCTGGAAGGCGCCTCCCATCCCGAGGAGATCGCCGCCGGCGCGGCGGCGCTCGGTCTCGCGGGCTTCGCCATCGCCGACCGCAACACGCTCGCCGGCGTGGTGCGCGGCCATCTCGCCGCCAGGGACGCCGGTATCCGCTTCGCCGTCGGCTGCCGGCTCGTCTTCCGCGACGGCACGCCCGACATCGCTGTCTGGCCGGCCGGCCGCGCCGCCTACGGCCGCCTCTGCCGCCTTCTCTCCGCCGGCAATCTGAGGGGCAGGAAGGGCGAATGCCTCATCGATCTGCCCGATCTCCTGGAATGGGGCGAAGGCCTGGAGATGGCAGTCCTGCCGGGGCGCCGGATCGGCGCGGCCGAAGGAAGGAGCGGCCTTGCCGGCCCGCTCGAAGCCACGCTCGCCGCGCTCGCGGAGGCGTTTCCCGGCCATGTGCGGCTCGGGGCGAGCTGCCGCTATCGCGGCGACGACAGACGGCGGATCGCGCAGGCGGCGGCGCTCGCCGGACGTTACGGCGTGCCGCTCCTGGCGCTCGGCGACGTGCTCTACCATGCGCCGGAGCGGCGCCGGCTCCAGGACGTGCTGACCTGCATCCGCGAGCACGTGACGCTGGAGAATGCCGGCCGGCGGCTTGAGGCCAATGCCGAGCGGCACCTGAAGGGCGGCGCGACGATGGCCCGCCTCTTCGCCGACGCTCCCGATGCGGTCGCGGAATCCGTCCGCCTCCTGGAACGCCTCGCCTTCTCGCTCGACGAGCTGCGCTACGAATACCCGCTGGAATCGGCGGGCGAGAGCGCGACGCCCTTCGACGAGCTCGTCCGGCTCGCCTGGCTCGGCGCCGCCGAGCGCTATCCGGCCGGCGTGCCGGACAAGGTGAAGGCCGCGATGGAGCACGAATTCGCGCTCATCAGGGACCTCGAATATGCGCCCTATTTCCTGACGGTCTGGGACATCGTCCGCTTCGCCCGCTCGCAAGGCATCCTCTGCCAGGGCCGCGGCTCGGCCGCCAACTCCGCGGTCTGCTTCGCGCTCGGCATCACCGAGGTCGACCCCGAGCGCGGCGACCTCCTGTTCGAGCGCTTCATCTCGCCGGAGCGCCGCGAGCCGCCCGACATCGACGTCGATTTCGAGCACGAGCGGCGCGAGGAGGTGATCCGGTACATCTACGAGAAATACGGCCGCGACCGCGCCGCGATCGCCGCCACCGTCATCACCTATCGCGGCCGGTCCGCCGCGCGCGAGGTCGGGAAGGCCTTCGGCCTCTCCGCCGACGCCGTCGGCGCGCTCGCGGGCAATCTCTGGGGCTGGTCGGCTTCCGGCGTCGACGGCGAGGACGCCAGGCGCGCCGGGCTCGACCCGGCCGACCGCCGCATCGCCCAGGTCCTCGATTTGTCCCGCCAGATCATCGGCTTCCCGCGCCACCTCTCCCAGCATGTCGGCGGCTTCGTGATGACGCGCGGCCGCGTCGACGAGGTCGTGCCGGTGCTCAACTCGGCGATGGACGGGCGGACGATCATCGAATGGGACAAGGACGATCTCGACGCGCTCGGCATCCTCAAGGTCGACGTGCTCGCGCTCGGCATGCTGACCTGCATGCGCAAGGGCCTCGATCTCCTGGCGGACCATTACGGCGAGCGCCTGGGCCTTTCTGCGATTCCCTCCGAGGACCCGGCCGTCTACGATATGATCTGCCGCGCCGACACGATCGGCGTCTTCCAGATCGAGAGCCGGGCGCAGATGACCATGCTGCCGCGGCTCCGTCCGCGGACCTTCTACGATCTCGTCATCGAGGTGGCGATCGTCCGGCCCGGCCCGATCCAGGGCGACATGGTGCATCCCTATCTCCGCCGCAGGCAGGGGCAGGAGGCGGTCTCCTATCCGCGCCCCGCGCCGGAGCACGGTCCGCCGGACGAGCTGGAGAAGGTGCTCGGCAAGACGCTCGGCGTGCCGCTCTTTCAGGAGCAGGCGATGCGGATCGCCATCGAGGCCGCGAAGTTCACGCCGGGCGAGGCCGACAAGCTCCGCCGCGCCATGGCGACCTTCCGCCGCGTCGGCACGATCCACACCTTTCAGCAGAAGATGGTGGAGGGCATGGTCGTGCGCGGCTACGACCGCGCCTTCGCCGAGCACTGCTTCCACCAGATCGAGGGCTTCGGCGAGTACGGCTTCCCGGAGAGCCACGCGGCGAGCTTCGCGCTCCTCGTCTACACCTCCGCCTGGCTGAAATGCCATTATCCGGACGTCTTCTGCGCCGCCCTCCTCAACGCGCAGCCGATGGGCTTCTATGCCCCCGCCCAGATCGTCCGCGACGCACGCGAGCACGGCGTGGCGGTCCGGGAGGTCGACGTGAACCGCTCGCACTGGGACGCGACGCTGGAGGCGGCGCGTGAGGAGGCCCCGCCGTCCGGCCCCCTCGCGCCGGGCTCCGGCCGCATCCATTCCCGCTACGCCGAACAGGCCGCCGCGATCCGGACGCGTTGCGCGGTGCGGCTCGGGTTCCGGCAGATCAAGGGCATCCGGGAGGCGGACGTCGCGCGGATCGTTGCCGGGCGGGGTGCGGGCTACCTGAGCGTCCGCGATCTCTGGCTGCGGGCCGGCATCGGCCGGGCGGCGCTCGAACGGCTGGCGGAGGCGGACGCCTTCCGCTCGATCGGCCTCGATCGCCGCGCCGCGCTCTGGCAGGTGAAGGCGCTCGATGCCGCGGCGCCCGGGCACCTGCCGCTCTTCGCGCGCGAGGCGGATGCGGCGGGCGCCGAGCCCGAAATGACCTTGCCGGCGATGCCGGCTGGCGAGCATGTCGTGAACGATTACCGGGCGATCGGTATGTCCCTGAAGGCCCATCCGGTCGGCTTCCTGCGGGAGCGCCTCCAGGCCGGGGGCATCCTGCCGTCGGCGAGCCTACCGAGCCTCCGGAGCGGGCGGCGCGTGACGGTCGCCGGCCTCGTCCTCGTCCGGCAGCGCCCGGGCTCCGCCAAGGGCGTGATCTTCGCCACGCTCGAGGACGAGACCGGCGTCGCCAACGTCATCGTCTGGCCGAAAGTGTTCGAGCGCTACCGTGCGCTCGTTCTCGGCGCCCGCTTTCTCGCGGTCTCTGGCCGGCTGCAGTCGGATCAGGGCGTGATCCACGTCGTCGCCGAGCAGGTCGAGGACCTGACCCCGCTCCTCGCCCATCTTTCCGACGTCCCGATCGGGGCCGGCGGGATGGCGCACGCCGACGAGGTGCGCCGCCCGATCGCCGACATGGCGCACAAGGCGAAGCCGCATTCCCGGCTCGCCCGCATGCTGCGCGACGCTCCGGAGCTTCTCTCCGACGCCGAGCACCTCGCCCGCACCGCGGCCTCCGGCATGCCGAAAGGCCGCAACTTCCAGTGAGGTCAGTCGAGGCTTCCGATATAGGCGGCGAGATCCCGGATCTCCTGCCGCGTCAGGCTCATGTCCGGCATCATCGGATGCGGATCGGCCAGGAAGCCCTCGAGCCAGCCGAGTTCCCCCTTCGAGCGTTCGACGATCGCGCCGAAGCTCGGAACGTCGGCCATCGCGGTCGCCTGCTCGGGGCCGACGACGTGACAGCTCGCACACCAGCGTTCCGCGATCGCCTTGCCGCTGGCGGCATCCCCCGCGGCCTCCGCGCCGCCGGTCGCGGACAGGAGAAGAGCGATGGCGGCAACCTCTACGGACTTGCGAAACATGCGGCTTCCTCTTCTCCTGAGCGACCATAGACCGTCCGGGGCCGGTCATGGAAGACGCGATCCGGCAGCCCCGCTCCCGGCGATCCGGGGAACCAATTCGCCGGGGAAATGTTCGGGAACTTGGAAAATGCTACATCAGCGGGAACTTACGTTGCACTGCAGCGTTTCGGAACGTCAGTGGGGGTGTACGTGAAGAAGACGGTACTGGTCACCGGCGGCGCCGGGTTCATAGGCGCGCATCTTGCCCAGGAACTGCTCGAGACCGGCTATACGGTCCGCATCCTCGACAACCTCACGCCCCAGGTCCATCCCGACGGCCGCCCGCCCGCCTATCTCTCCGCCGATGCCGAGCTCATCGTCGGCGATGTCCGCGACCGCGACTGCGTGAGCCGCGCCCTGAAGGGGGTCGATACGGTCTGCCACCTCGCCGCCGCCGTCGGCGTCGGGCAGAGCATGTACGAAATCGAACGCTACACCGCCATCAACGACATCGGCACCGCGGTGCTCCTGGAAGCACTGGCGGAAAGCGAAGTCGGCAGGGTGATGGTCGCCTCGTCCATGAGCATCTACGGCGAGGGCCTCGCCCGCGCCGGCGATCGCCTGGTGGAGCCCGAGGAGCGCCCGCTCGAGCAGCTCCGGGCCGGCCAGTGGGAGCTGCGGACCGAGGCGGGGGAGATCCTGGAGCCCGTCCCGACGCCGGAAACCAAGCATCCCTCGCTCAGCTCGATCTACGCCCTCAACAAGTTCGACCAGGAGCGGATGACACTCATCTTCGGCCGCGCCTACGATCGCGAGGCGGTCGCGCTCCGCTTCTTCAACGTCTACGGGCCGAACCAGGCGCTTTCGAACCCCTATACGGGCGTGCTCGCCATCTTCGGCTCCCGCTTCCTCAACGACCGGCCCCCGATGATCTTCGAGGACGGGGGGCAAAAGCGGGACTTCGTCCACGTTCGCGACGTCGCACGCGCCTGCCGCCTGGCGATCGAATCGCCGAAGGCGAACGGCATGGCGATCAACGTCGGCTCCGGCCGGAGCCGCACCGTTCTCGACGTGGCGCAGGAACTGGCGCGCGCCACCGGCAAGATGCATCTCAGCCCGCACGTGGTCGGCAAGTACCGGGCCGGCGACATCCGCCATTGCTTCGCCGACATATCGCTCGCGCGGGACCTGCTCGGCTACGAGCCAAGCATCGCGTTCGAACAGGGGATCGCCGAGCTCGCCGAATGGCTGGCCGGCCAGGTGGCGGTCGACCGCATCGATCAGGCAACGGAGGAGCTCTCCCGCCGCGGGCTCGTGGCGTAGGCATGAAGACCAACGGATCGACCGAGGAAGCGATGCAAAGTCCCGAACAACCGGGCTCGGCTCCGGCGCGCAATGGCAGGACGAACAGCAACGGGCACGCGGACGATCTCGGTCGGCTCGGGAAGCCTGCGATCCGTGTCGGGCCGTCCCCGGTCCTGGTGACGGGCGGAGCCGGGTTCCTCGGCAGCAACCTCGTCGACCGTCTCGCCGGGCGCGGCGAACAGGTCGTCGTCTTCGACAATCTGTCCCGGGGCCGCGTCGCCGAGAACCTCGACTGGCTGCGGCAGCGCCACCCGAAGAACGTCGCCGCGATCCGGGCCGACGTGCGCGACGCCGATGCCGTCGACGAAGCGGTGGCCGGCGCGAAGGCGGTGGTCCACCTCGCCGCCCAGGTCGCCGTCACGACCAGCGTGGCCGATCCGGTCGGCGATTTCGAAGCCAATGCGAGGGGCACGCTGAACGTGCTGGAGGCGGTCCGCCGGCGCGCTCCTGAGGCCCCGGTCCTCTTCGCCTCCACGAACAAGGTCTACGGCAAGCTCATAGACCTCGACGCTATGGTGCGGCGGGGCGACCGCTACGTGCCGGCCGATCCGTCCTTTCCCGCCGGGCTCGACGAGGCCACGCCGCTCTCCTTCCACAGCCCCTATGGCTGTTCCAAGGGGGTCGCCGACCAGTACGTCCTCGACTATGCGCGCGTCTTCGGCCTGAAGACCGTGGTGTTCCGGATGAGCTGCCTCTACGGCCCGCGCCAGTTCGGGACCGAGGACCAGGGCTGGGTCGCGCACTTCCTCATTTCCGCGTTGGGCGGTCACCCGATCACCATCTTCGGCGACGGCTACCAGGTGCGCGACATCCTCTATGTCGACGATGCGGTGAACGCCTACCTCGCCGCACTCTCCGACATCCATGCCGTGGCGGGCCAGGTCTTCAACCTCGGCGGCGGCCCGGACAACACGGTGAGCCTGCGCGAGCTCCTCGCCCTCATCGCCGCGGAAACCGGGTTCGAGCCCGAAGTGGGCTTCGACGCGTGGCGTCCCGGGGACCAGCCCTGGTACGTCTCCGACACCTCCGCCCTGACGAAGGCCTGCGGCTGGCGGGCGGAGATCGACGTGCGGGAGGGGCTCGGGAGGCTCGCGAGATGGCTTGCCGCCGCCTTCCCCGCGCGGGCGGCCGAGCCGCGCCCCCGCGAGGTGGCGCGGGAGCTCTCCGCGTGAGCCCGCCTCCGATGCCGGGCGTCTCCCCGTGAGGGCGCGCCCGAAGCGCGTGCTCATGACCGCCGATTGCGTCGGCGGCGTCTGGGCCTATGCGCTTGAGCTGACGCGCCAGCTCGCCGTCCGGAACGTCGAGGTGACGCTCGTGGTGATGGGCGGCAAGCCGTCTCTCGACCAGGCCCACGAGGCGTCGCTCATCCCGAACCTTTCGCTGATCGGGACGGATCTCCGCCTCGAATGGATGGACGATTGCGAGGAGGACCTGAAGCTCGCCGGCGAACTCCTCCTGGACATCGAGTCGGAGCAGCATCCTGACCTCGTCCACGTCAACGGCTTCGCGCAGGCCGCCCTGCCGTTCTCCGCCCCGGTCGTTTGCGTCGCGCATTCCTGCGTCTCGTCCTGGTGGCAGGCCTGCCGCGGCGACGACCTCCCGCCGGTCTGGCGGGCATACGAACGCCGGGTTTCGGACGGCATCGCGGCGGCCGACGTCCTCGTGGCGCCGACCGCCCGCTTCCTCGCCGACGTCGAGGCGCGGCATGGCGCGCCGCGGCGCAGCCGCGTCATCTGGAACGGGCGCGACCCGGCCCTCTACCGGGCCGCGGAGAAGCGCTCGATCGCGCTCGCCGCCGGCCGCCTCTGGGACGAGGCGAAGAACATCGCGCTCCTGCGCGATGCCGCCCGCGACCTTCCCTATCCCGTGGCAGTCGCCGGCGCGGCGGCCGGCCCGGAGGGCGGCGCCATCGAATGCGCACCGCTGATCGATCTCGGGCGGCTCGCGCCCGGCGACCTCGCCGCACGCATGTCGGAGGCGGCGATCTTCGTCTCGCCCGCGCGCTACGAGCCGTTCGGCCTCGCCGTCCTCGAAGCCGCCTTGTCCGGCTGCGCGCTCGTCCTGTCCGGAATTTCCACCTTCCGCGAGCTTTGGGACGGCGCCGCGCGTTTCGTCCCGCCGGACGATCCGGTGCGCCTCCGCCGTGAACTCGAGGCGCTCTTCGAGGATCCCACTACGGCGGCCGCGCTGGGGCGCGCAGCCCGCCTGCGCGCCGAGCGCTATACGGCCGATCGCATGGGGCGGGCCTATTTTGCTGTCTATCGCGAGCTCCTGGATGCGCGGACCGGCCCGGCGGTGCAGGCCGTGCCCGTGCAGGCGATCGCATGAAGGTCGTCTTCTTCGTCAACGCGCTCGCCTCGTGCTGGAACAACGGCAACGCCCATTTCCTGCGCGGGGTCGTGACGGCGCTGCAGGGGCTGGGGCATCGGGTGACGGTCCTTGAGCCGGCCGACGGTTGGAGCCGGGCGAACCTCCTGGCCGATCACGGCCCCGAAGCGCTCCGCGGCTTCGAGGCGGCGTTCCCGCGGCTTCGCCCGGTGCTCTACGACCCGGCGGAGGCGGACCTGGGCGCGCTCGTCGATGGCGCGGACCTCGTGATCGTCCACGAGTGGAACGATCCCGGCCTGGTGAACGGGCTCGGCCGCCTGCGTGCCCGCGGGGCGGGCTTCGTGCTGCTCTTCCACGACACGCATCATCGCGCCGTAACCAAGCCGGATGAGATGAGCCGGTTCGATCTCTCCGGCTATGACGGCGTGCTCGCCTTCGGCGAGGCGATCGGCGAGATCTACAGGCAGCGCGGCTGGGCCGACCGCGTCTGGACCTGGCACGAGGCCGCCGATACGCGGCTCTTCCGGCCGATGCCGGCCGGCTCCCGCGACGGCGACGTCGTCTGGGTCGGCAATTGGGGCGACGAGGAGCGCAGCGACGAGATCCGAACCTACCTGCTCGATCCGGTCGAGGCGCTCGGGCTTGAGACGAACGTCTACGGCGTGCGCTACCCGAAAACGGCAAGAGCGGAGCTCGCGGCGCGCGGTATCGCCTATCGCGGCTGGCTCGCCAACCATGCCGTGCCGGAGGTGTTCGCCCGCCACCGGCTGACCGTCCACGTGCCGCGCCGGCCTTATGCCGAGGCGCTTCCCGGAATTCCCACCATCCGCGTCTTCGAGGCGCTCGCCTGCGGCATCCCGCTCGTCAGCGCGCCTTGGCGGGACAGCGAGGGGCTTTTCCCGGAGGGCGCCTTCCTGATGGCGCGGAACGGCGCGGAGATGACGGCGCACATGCGCGCGGTGCTGGAGGATCGCGACTTGGCGGCGAGCCTCCGCCGGACCGGCCTCGCCGCCGTCCTGGCGCGCCATACCTGCGACCACCGCGCCCGCGACCTCCTCGCGATACACGGCCTCCTCACATCCCAGACAACGTCAATGCGGGAATCCGCCTGATGCGCTTCGCCTTCTTCGGTTCCAGCCTCGTCTCCGCCTACTGGAACGGCGCCGCCACCTATTATCGCGGGCTCCTGAAGGCGCTCGCAGCGCGCGGGCACGCGATCGCGTTCTTCGAGCCCGACGCCTTCGAGCGCCAGGCCCACCGCGACATGGACGATCCCGACTGGGCGAAGGTGACGGTGTTCCAGCCCGACGAGGCGGGACTGGCCGGTGCGCTCGCGGGCGCGGCCGGTGCCGACGTGATCGTGAAGTTCTCCGGCGTCGGCGTGCTGGACCGCGAGTTGGAGGAGGCCGTCCTCCAGATGCGCCGGCCCGACCGGATCGCCATCCTCTGGGACGTCGACGCCCCGGCGACCCTCGATTCGATCGCCGCCGACCCCTCCGATCCGCTGCGCCGCCAGGTGCCGGGCTATGACGCCGTCTTCACCTATGGCGGCGGGGACGCCGTGGTGAACGCCTACCGCAAGCTCGGTGCGCGGCTCTGCATGCCGGTCTACAACGCCCTCGACCCCGAGACGCACCATCCCGTGGAGAAGGTGGAGCGCTTCGCCGTCGACCTCGCCTTCCTCGGAAACCGCCTGCCCGATCGCGAGGCGCGCGTTGAGGAATTCTTCCTCGCCCCCGCCGCGGCGCTGCCGGACCGCCGGTTCCTGCTAGGCGGCAGCGGCTGGGCGGACAAGCCGATGAGCGCGAACATCGACTATGTCGGCCACGTCTACACGCGCGACCACAACGCGCTGAACGCGTCCGCGCTCGCGGTCCTCAACATCAACCGCGAGAGCATGGCGCGCTACGGCGCGTCGCCGCCGACCCGCATTTTCGAGGCGGCCGGCGCGGGCGCCTGCATCCTGTCCGACCGTTGGGACGGCATCGAGGCGTTCCTGGAGCCGGGTGCCGAGATCCTGCTCGCCTCCGACGGGGCGGAGGTGGCCGGCCATCTGCGCGCCCTCGACCCGGAGCGGGCGCGCTCGATCGGCGACGCCGCGCGCCGCCGCGTGCTCGCCAGCCACACCTACGCGCACCGGGCGGCGGAGGTCGAGGCGGCGCTCGAGGGCCGCGACTTCCTGCGCGAGGCGGTGTGATGGCCGACATCGTCGTCCTCGGGCTCTCGATCACCTCCTCCTGGGGCAACGGCCACGCGACCACCTATCGCGGGCTCGTCAAGAACCTCGCCCGGCGCGGGCACCGCGTGACGTTCTTCGAGCGCGACGTGCCCTGGTACGCCGGCAACCGCGACCTGCCCGACCCGCTCTACTGCCGGACCGTCCTCTATCGCGATTTCGATGACCTGCAGCAGGCCGGCCATGCCGCGGTGCGAGAGGCGGACGCCGTGATCGTGGGCTCATACGTCCCGGACGGCGTGCAGGTCGGCGACTGGGCGATCGCGACCGCCGAGGGGCCGGTTGCGTTCTACGACATCGACACGCCGGTGACGCTCGCCAAGCTCGCCCGGGGCGACGAGGAGTACCTGACGCCCGAACTCGTCCGCCGCTACGACCTCTATCTGTCCTTTACGGGCGGCCCCACGCTGGAGCGGCTGGAGGCGATGGGCAGCCCGCGGGCGGCGCCGCTCTATTGCGCGGTCGACCCGGACGTTCACGCGCCGGTGCCGGTGCCGCGCCGCTGGCGCCTCGGCTATCTCGGCACCTATTCCGTCGACCGCCAGCCGACGCTCGACGCTCTCCTCGTGGAGCCTGCGCGCCTGATGCCGCGCGACGCCTTCGTGATCGCGGGGCCGCAATATCCGGATGGGCTCGGCTGGCCGGCAAACGTCGAGCACGTGCCGCATCTGCCGCCGACCGAGCACGCCCGCTTCTATTGCGGCCAGGACTTCACGCTGAACGTGACCCGTGCC
This sequence comes from Faunimonas sp. B44, assembly GCF_052655945.1. Taxonomy (NCBI): domain Bacteria; kingdom Pseudomonadati; phylum Pseudomonadota; class Alphaproteobacteria; order Hyphomicrobiales; family Afifellaceae; genus Faunimonas; species Faunimonas sp. B44. Next base: position 48,855 of record NZ_JBQYEX010000006.1, read on the forward strand.
GACATGCGCGCGGCCGGCTATTCGCCGAGCGTGCGCCTGTTCGAGGCCGCCGCCTGCGGGGTGCCGATCGTCAGCGATTGGTGGGAAGGCCTCGACGCCTTCTTCGCGATCGGCAGTGAGATCCTGGTCGCCGAGGGAACGGCGGACATGGCCGGCATCCTCGCCAGGACGTCCGAGACGGACCGGATGCGGATCGCGCGCGCCGCGCGCAGCCGCGTCATGGCCGCGCACACCGCGCTTCACCGCGCGCGCGAGCTCGAAGACCTGCTTCGGCTGGCGGGCGGCAACGCCCGCGCCGGGTCGAGCCGGAGAGCCCTGGCGTCCTGAGCCGCCCGAAGGCGCGGCCGCGGAAAAACCCGGCCCGCCGCGTCAAACTTGGTCGGATTCCTCCAGCGTGAAGCCGACCTTCAGGTGCACCTGGTAATGGCTGACGCGCCCGTCCTCGATGTGGCCGCGCGTCTCCACGACCTCGAACCAGCGGAGGTGCCGGAGGGTGGCCGAAGCGCGGCCAACCGCCGACTGGATGGCATCCTCGATGCTCGTCTCCGACGAGCCGACCAGTTCCACCACCTTGTAGATGTGTTCCGTCACGCCGCCCTCCATGTCTTCAGCCGGATCAGGATAACGCGAAAGGGGCCGGGTGGTTCAGGAATCGGTCGCCCGCGCCGCCGGACGGCTAGCGCTCGGTGCCGGGGGCGAGGCGGAGCCGCAGCCCGTCGATCTCGGCCGTGACGAGCAGCTGGCAGGCGAGCCGGGATTCCTCCCGCACGTCGAAGGCCTCGTCGAGCCGGTCGATCTCCTCCTCGCTCGGCGGCGGCAGCCGGTCGGCCCATTGCGGATCGACGTGGACGTGACAGGTGGCGCAGGCGCAGGCCCCGCCGCATTCCGCCTTGATGTCGAGGCCCCACTCCCGGATCACCTCCATGACGCGCCAGCCCTCGACCGCCGGAAGCCTGTGCTCGATGCCGTCGCGCCCCGTCACGAGGAGGACGGGGGCGTCCTCGTACGCATCGTCGGCGATTGCCGCGGTCCGGACTCTGCTCATCGCGTCGTCTCCGGATGCCGGGCGGCGGGGAGCCTCGCCCAGGGGCGCGTGCCGGCCGGCACCTCCGCGTCGCCGGCGGGCTGGTAGTAGCGGCGGACCTCGGCGGAATGGCCGGCGGCGAGCGCACGGCGGGTCGGCCCGTGTGCGACCGCGTAGCTGTCGATCCCGCAGCGCCGCATGAGCGGGATCTGGTCGAGCAGGATCTCGCCGACGGCGCGCAGTTCGCCCGCATAGCCGTACCGCTCGCGCAGCAGCCGGGCGGCCGAATAGTTGCGGCCGTCGGAAAACTTCGGGAAGGCGAGCGCGATGAGCGCGAGGCCGCCGAGATGGGGGGCGAGCGGCCGGACGTCCTCGCCGGGCGCGACGACGACGCCCACCGCCGCCTCGGGCTGCAGGCACGGCCCGGGCTCGGCCAGGAATCGGGCGAGCGGAACGAGGATCGCGCGGCCGTCGCCGGGAAGCGCCTCCTCGGGCCCCACGGCGAGCCACTCGTCATCGTGAAACGCCCCGCTCCTCCAGACCGGCCCCGCCGTTTCGCTCATCAGATTCCGCTCCCGTCGTTCTGCCAGGCGGCGAGCCCGAGATGGATGCCGCACTCCGTCTTGCCGGTGCCGCGCCAGCGCCCGTTGCGGTCGCCTTCGCCGGACGCGACCCTCTCGGTGCAAGGCATGCAGCCGATCGACCGGTAGCCGTCAGCCACGAGCGGGTGCTCCGGCAGATCGTGCAGGCGGCGGTAGGTCGCGACGTCGTCGGCCGACCACGCCGCGAGCGGATTGAGCTTCAGCCTGCGGCCGTCCGCTTCGACGAGGGGGAGCGCCTGCCGGAGCCCGCCCTGATGGCGCTTCCGGCCCGAAACCCAGCCCTCGAACGGGGCGAGCGCGCGGGCGAGCGGCGCGACCTTCCGGATCCCGCAGCAGCTGTCGGGATCGCGCAGCCAGAGGTCCGACGAGCGGTCCGCCTCGGCCAGCGCGATCGGGCTCGGCCGCGCCACGCGCACGTCGCTGAGGCCGAGACGTGCGACGAGCGCGTCCCGGTATTCCTTCGTGGACGCGAACAGCTTGCCGGTGTCGATGAAGATCACCGGGACGGCATGGTCGATGGAAGCCACGAGGTGCAGGAGAACCGCGGAATCCGCGCCGAAGCTCGAGACGAGGGCGGCGTTGCCGGGAAGCCGGACCTGCAGGAAGTCGGCGAGAACGTCGCGGGTGCGCCAGGGCAGGTAGCGCTCCGCGAGCGCGTCCGCCGCGGCTTCCGTCGGGTCGACGAAGCGGGCGACCGCATCACGCGCTGCCATAGAGCGCCTCCTTGAACGGCGCCGGCCCGAGGCGGCGGTAGGCGTCGAGGAAAGGCTCCGCAGCATCCGCCCGGTGCGCGACATAGGTGTCGACGATCGTCTCGACAGCGTCGACGATCTCCTCGGTCGAAAAGCCCCGGCCCACGATCTCGCCGATCGAGGCGTCCTCCGCGCCGGAGCCGCCGAGCGTGATCTGGTAGAACTCCTCTCCCTTCCGGTCGACGCCGAGGATGCCGATGTGGCCGGCATGGTGATGGCCGCAGGCGTTGATGCAGCCGGAGATCTTGATCTTCAGCGGCCCGACCGCCTCCTGCCGCCTCTCGTCCGCCAGCCGTTCGGCGATGCGCTGTGCTATCGGGATCGACCGCGCGTTGGCGAGCGCGCAATAGTCGAGGCCGGGGCAGGCGATGATGTCGCTGACGAGGCCCGCATTGGCGCTCGCGAGCCCGGCCGCCGCGAGCCCATCGTAGAGCGGCTTGAGGTCGTCGAGCGCGACATGCGGGAGCACGAGGTTCTGCTCGTGGCTGACCCGGATCTCGCCGCAGGAATATCGGTCGGCGAGATCGGCGACCGCGTCCATCTGCTCGGACGTGGCGTCACCCGGCACGGCCCCGATCGCCTTCAGCGCGATGGTCGCGATGGCGTAGCCCGGCACCTTGTGCGCCGCGACGTTGTTCCTGACCCAGCGGTCGAACCCGGCATTTGCGGCGCGGGCCTGCTCCGTCGCCGCCGACCGGGGGGCACGGGACGCATAGCTGGGGGGCGCGAAATAGGCGGCGATGCGGCGGACCTCCTCGTCGGGCAGCCGGAGCACGCCGCCGCGGATGGCGGCGAACTCGTGCTCGATCTCTTCGCGGATCGTCTCCGCGCCGGCTTCGTGAACGAGGATCTTGAGCCGCGCCTTGAACTTGTTGTCGCGCCGGCCGTGCAGGTTGTAGACGCGCAGGATCGCCTCCGTATAGGCGAGGAGGTCCGCCTCCGGCAGGAAGTCGCGCACCTCGTGCGCGATCATCGGCGTGCGCCCCATGCCGCCGCCGACCCACACCGCGAAGCCCAGCGCGCCGGACGCATCCCGCTTCAACTCGTATCCGATGTCGTGGAACTGGATGGCGGCGCGGTCGGCCGGCGCGCCCGTCACCGCGACCTTGAACTTGCGGGGCAGGAACAGGAATTCCGGGTGGATCGACGACCATTGCCGGAGGATCTCGGCATAGGGCCGCGGATCGGCGATCTCGTCGGCCGCCACGCCGGCGAAGTGGTCGGCGGTGACGTTGCGGATGCAGTTGCCGGAGGTCTGGATGCAGTGCATCTCCACTTCGGCGAGGGCTGCGAGGATGTCCGGCACGTCCTCGAGCCGCGGCCAATGGTACTGCAGGTTCTGGCGCGTGGTGAAATGGCCGTAGCCCTTGTCCCAGCGCCGGCCGATCTCGGCGAGCCGCCGCATCTGCCGCGTCGACAGCGTGCCGTAGGGAACCGCGATCCGCAGCATGTAGGAATGGAGCTGCAGGTAGACACCGTTCTGCAGCCGGAGCGGCTTGAACTGCTCCTCCGAAATGTCGCCGGCGAGGCGCCGGCCGACCTGGTCGCGGAACTGGGCGACCCGCTCGTGCACGAAGGCATGGTCGAATTCATCGTAGCGGTACACGGGGGTGAAGCTCCTCAGGCGGCCTGGTTGCGCGGCGCACTTATCGAATTCCCGGCCGTCGGCCCGGTGACGCGGATGCGCTCCCGCAGGCGGGCCGGCACGATGCGGGGTCCGTCCCGCCGGACGTCGACGGCGTAGACGTCGACGACGTGGTTCGCCGCCGCGTCGCGCTCGGCGCGGGCAAGCGCGGCCTCGACGGCTGCCGTGCTCTCCAGGACCAGCACAGCGTGGATGGCCCGGGACCAGCCGGACGGCGCGAGGAAGACGACGCGGCCGTCGGCCAGCCGGTTGGCGGTGACGATCTGGAGGATGGGCTTGGGCATGGCGGCTTCCCTCAGGCGGCGAGGACGGAGGGTGCGGACAGCGGTTCCGCGCCGGCGAGGCCGGCAGCCGCCACCGCGTCCCCGACGAAGATGAGGGTCGGCCCGGTGAGGTCGTCCCGCTCGGCGAGGCGGGGAAGCTCGGCGAGCGTGCCGGCGAGGAGGCGCTGCGCGGGCAGGCTGGCGTTCTCCACCACGGCGACGGGGGTCGCACGGGACAGGCCGGCTTCCAGGAGGCGCGCGGCGACGTCGCCGGCGACGCTCCGGCCCATGTAGATCGCGAGCGTCGCGCCCGATCGCGCGCTTTCCGCCCAGTCGGGCGGCGTTGCGCCGCCGGAATCGTGACCGATGGCAAGGACCAGCGCCGAGGCGGTGCCGCGCAGCGTCAGCGGGATCGCCGCTTCCGCCGCCGCCGCGAGAGCGGACGTCACGCCGGGGATGATCGCGAACGGCACCCCGGCCTCGCGCAGCGCCGCGATCTCCTCCCCCGCGCGGCCGAAGACGAGGGGGTCGCCGCCCTTCAGGCGCACGACACGGCGGCCGGCCTTCGCCTCCCGGACCAGAACCGCCTCGATCTCCGCGTGGGACGCGCTGTGCGCGCCCTTGCGCTTGCCGACGGGAATGCGGCGCGCGTCGCGCCGGCCCATGGCGATGACGGCGTCCGGCACGAGCGCGTCGTGCACGATCACGTCGGCCTCGCCGAGGATGCGCTGGGCGCGCAGCGTGAGGAGGTCGGCTGCGCCCGGGCCGGCGCCGACGAGCCAGACGAAGCCCTCGGGCTCGGAATCCGGCTGGTTGAGAAGCTTCGATGCGAACCGCCGCGCCTCGTCCGCCCGCCCGGCCAGCGTCGCTTCTGAGACGATTCCGTCGAAGAATTCTGCCCAGAACCGGCGCCGCACCTGTCCCTTCGGCAGCACACGCTCCGCCGCCGGCCTGAAGCTCTCGGCGAGTGCGGCGAGGGCGCCAAGGCGAAGCGGCAGCATGGCCTCGATGCGGGCGCGGATCTTCTGGGCGAGCACGGGGCCGGCGCCGGTGGAGGTGATCGCAACGGCGACGGGCGCGCGGTTGACGAGCGCCGGCGTGAAAAAGTCGCAGAGATCCGGCTGGTCGACGGCGTTCACCGGGACCCGGCTCGCCCGCGCCGCCGCCACGACGGCGCGGTCGCACGCCGCATCGCCGCTCGCGGCAAAGGCGAGGACGGCGCCCTCCAGGTCGGCGGCGTCGAAACCGCGGGCGCGGTGCTCGATCTGGTCCGCCCCGAGCAGGACCGCCAGGTCGGCTTCGGGCGCAGGCGCGACGACCCTGATCCGAGCGGTGGTCTCGGAGAGCAGGCGGACCTTGGCTGCCGTCTCGGCACCATCGCCGACGACGAGGACGACGCCCTCCGTCACCTTGTGGAAGGCCGGAAACACGGTGAGCCGGTCTGCTTGCATGAAGAGTGCCGAGCCTCGCTTGAGCATTCCGTTCTATTTTGCCCGCCTGTCCTCCCGTGTCGCAGAACGGTTGACCATTTAGGCGGCGCTAAGTAGAATTGTGTTCCTTCCGCCGGCCGCCGGCGGGAACTGCAGCGCGGCGCCGCTCGGCACCGGCGCTTGCCCTGTGCCGAACACTCCATGCTAGCTTGAGCCGTGGAGGGCACGATGCAGACCGCGAGATATCCGAGCCTCGCCGGCCGAACCGTGCTGGTCACGGGCGGCGCCACCGGGATCGGCGCCTCCATCGTCCGGCACTTTGCCGACCAGCAGGCGAAGATCGGGTTCCTCGACATCGATGCCGGCGCGGCCGAGGTGCTGCATGCGGCGCTGCCGAAGGCGACGCTCTGCTTCGAACCCTGCGACGTGCGGGACATCGCGGCGCTCCGCAAGGCGATCGACGCCGTCCGCACCCGCCTCGGGCCCATCACCGTGCTCGTCAACAATGCCGCCCGGGACGACCGCCACGCGATCGATGCGGTCACGCCCGAATATTGGGACGAGCGCTTCGCCACCAACCTGAAGCACCAGTTCTTCGCCTCGCAGGCGGTTCATGGCGACATGGAAAAGGCGGGCGGCGGCGCCATCGTGAACATGGGCTCCGCCTCGTGGATGATCGGCCGCGGCGGCATGCCGTGCTACACCACCGCGAAGTCGGCGGTCGTAGGCCTGACGCGTTCGCTCGCCCGCGACTTCGGCCCCCTGAACATCCGCGTGAACTCGGTGGTCCCCGGCTGGATCATGACCAGACGGCAGATCGAGAAATGGCTGACGCCCGAAGGCGAGGCGGAGATCTACGCGCGTCAGTGCCTGCAGCGGAAGCTGCAGCCCGACGACGTGGCCCGCCTCGTCCTCTTCCTGGCCGCCGACGATTCCGCCGGCATCACCAGCCAGAGCTATGTCGTGGACGGCGGCTGGGTCTGAGCGGGCTCCGTCCGCCAGGAGCTCCGGCGGCTTTCCTCCGTCGCCGCCGCGACCGCCGCCAGGAAATCGCTGAACCGCTCGCCCTGGATGAGGACATGCGCGCGGAGCCGCTCCGAAGCGGTCGCCGCATCGCCGGCCAGAATCGCCTCCACCACGCCTTCATGCTCGTCGAAGGAGGAGCGCAGCCGACCCGTGACGCGAAGCTGCAGGCGCCGGTAAGGCTTCAGCCGCGTATGGAGCGCACGCGCCTGGTCGGCGAGGAAGGCGTTGCCGCTCGCCGCGTAGATCGCCCGGTGAAAGCGCTCGTTCTCGTAATAATACGCGTCGGCGTCGCCGGATTTCAGCGCGCTTTCGCAGGCGCGATGGGCCTCCAGCAACAGCCCGCGCTGCTGGTCGTTGATGCGCCGCGCCGCAAGCCGGGCGCACAGGCTCTCGAACTCCGCCATCACCTCGAGCATCTCGAGGAGCGCGGCCGGGCCGATCTCCGCGACGAAGGCGCCGCGGTTGGGCTGGATGGTCACGAATCCGGCTGCCCCGAGCCGGCGCAGCGCCTCGCGGATCGGCGTCCGCGAGACCGAGAACCGTCGGGCGAGCGTGATCTCGTCGAGATGGGTCCCGGGCGGGTACCGTCCCGTCACGATGTCCTGTTCGATGGCGTCGCTGAGATCGATCGTGCGGCGGTTGCGGGCCATGGCTCCTCCCGCCGGAAGCATACAGGGCCTCGGCGATTGTATGCAAACTTGACCGCTCCGCGCTGTCCGTGCAAGCTCCGCCGCTGAAGCTGCAAACAAGATCACGGGAGGATCAATGATGAGACGCGGAATTCTGTACGGCCTGATCGCCGCGACCGCATTCGTCGGGGTGGCCGAGGCGCAGACCACGCTCAGGGCGTCGCACCAGTGGCCGACGGGCAAGGGCGACGTGCGCGACGAGATGGTGCAGATCATCGCCCGCGAGGTCGAGAAGGCGAATGTCGGCCTCGCGATCCAGGTCTTCGGCAATGCCTCGCTCTTCAAGCCGAACGACCAATGGGGCGCGCTGACCCGGGGCCAGCTCGACATGTCGGCCTTCCCGCTCGACTACGCCTCCGGCCGCATTCCGCAATTCTCGGCGACCCTGATGCCGGGCCTCGTGCGCAATCACGAGCGTGCGCAGCGCATGAACGATTCCGATTTCATGCAGGACATCAAGAAGCTGATCGAGGACGAGGGCGTCATCGTCGTCTCCGATGCCTGGCTCGCGGGCGCCTTCGCCTCCAAGAAGGGCTGCATCACGTCGCCGGACACGATCAAGGGCCAGGTCACGCGCGCGGCGGGTCCGGCCTTCGAGCAGATGCTGGCAGCGGCCGGCGCGTCGATTTCCTCGATGCCGTCGTCGGAAATCTACACCGGCATGCAGACCGGCGTGCTCGACGCCACCAACACCTCGTCCGGCTCGTTCGTCTCCTACCGCCTCTACGAGCAGGTGAAGTGCCTGACCGCGCCCGGCGAGAACGCGATCTGGTTCATGTACGAGCCGATCCTGATGGCCAAGTCGAGCTTCGACAAGCTGACGCCCGAGCAGCAGAAGGCGCTCATGGACGCCGGGCAGGTGGCGGAGGACTTCTTCGTCGAGGAGGCCCAGAAGATCGACCAGGAGATGATCGACGTGTTCAAGCAGAACAACGTCGAGGTGGTCGAGATGTCGAAGGAGGACTACGACGCCTGGCTGAAGGTGGCTCAGGAAAGCTCCTACAAGCACTTCTCGGAGAACGTCCCCGGCGGCAAGGAGCTGATCGAGAAGGCGCTCGCCGTCGAGTGAGCGAAGGGGGGCCGCCCGGCTGCGGGCGGTCCCACATCGTCGTCTGGCCGGTGCCGCCGGCGGGGGCTTCGGCTTCATGCACACCTATGTTCGCGTCGTAAGCGCATTGTCCCGCGCGGCCGGCCTCGTTTCGGTCGGGCTGCTCGTCGCGGCTCTCCTGGTCGTCTGCCAGATGGTCGCGATGCGCTACTTCCTCCGCGCCTCGACGGTCTGGCAGACGGAGTTCGTGGTCTATTCGATCGTCGCGGCCACCTTCCTCGGCTCGTCCTATGTGCTCCTGCAGAAGGGGCACGTGAACGTCGATCTCCTGCCGAACGCGCTCGGCACCCGCGGTCGGGTCGCGCTGGAGGCGCTCTCGGGCTTCCTCAGCCTGGTGTTCTGTGCGCTCCTGGCGTGGTCGGGCTGGGTGCACTTCGAGGAGGCCTGGTCGCGCAACTGGACCACCGCGACGGTCTGGGCGCTGCCGCTCTGGATCCCGCTTCTGCCGCTCCCGCTCGGCATCGGGCTCCTGTCGCTGCAATACGTCGCCGAACTGATCAAGCTGCGGGACGAGCTCAGATGAACGATCCTCTCGTCGCCGGCCTGGTCATCGTCGGTGCCCTTCTGGCGGGGATCGCGATCGGCATGCCGATCGCCTTCGCGCTCGGCCTCGTCTCGATCGGCGCGCTCCTGTTCGGCTTCGGCCCCGGCATGCTCGGCATACTGGGCGAGACCTTCTTCGCCGGGCTGGCGAGCTTCAGCCTGGTGTCGATCCCGATGTTCATCGTCATGGGCGCCGCCGTCGCCTCCAGCCCGGCCGGGCGCGACCTCTACGAAGCGCTCGACCGCTGGCTGAACCGCGTGCCGGGCGGTCTCGTCCTCTCCAATCTCGGCGCCTGCTCCATCTTCGCCGCGCTTTCCGGCTCCTCGCCCGCCACATGCGCCGCCATCGGCAAGATGGGCATCCCGGAGATGGTGAACCGGGGCTACCCGAAGGAGATCGCCGCCGGCTCCATCGCGGCCGGCGGCACGCTCGGCATCCTCATCCCGCCGTCGGTGACGATGATCATCTACGGCATCGCGACGGAGACCTCGATCGGCCGGCTCTTCATGGCCGGCATCCTGCCGGGCTTCATGCTGACGGCCATCTTCATGGCCTGGACGATCATCGACTGCCGGCGCCGCGGCTTCCGGTTCGGCGACATGCGGCGCCGTTTCTCGCTCAGGGAGAAAATGGCGGCCCTGCCGCGGGTGCTCCCCTTCCTGGCGATCATCGTCGCCGTGCTCTGGGTGCTCTACGGCGGCGTCGCCACGCCGTCGGAGGCGGCCGGCGTCGGCGCGGTGCTCTGCATCATCCTCGTCGTCGTCATCTACCGCATGTGGAACCCGCGTCCGCTCGGCAAGGTCTTCGGCGACTCGCTCAGGGAGAGCGTGATGATCATGATGATCATCGCGGCCTCCGAGCTCTTCGCGTTCACCCTCTCCTCGTTCTTCATCACGCAGTCGGTCGCCGGCTGGATCGCGGCGCTCGACATCAACCGGTGGGTGCTGCTGGGGATCATCAACGTCTTCCTGCTGGTGGCCGGCTGCTTCCTGCCCCCGGTCGCCATCATTCTGATGACCGCGCCAATCCTCCTGCCGATCATCCTGCAGGCCGGGTTCGACCCGTACTGGTTCGCCGTGATCCTGACGATCAACATGGAGATCGGCCTCATCACGCCGCCGATCGGCCTGAACCTCTACGTCATCAACGGGATCGCGCCCGACATCTCGCTCGGGCAGATCCTCAGGGGTTCGCTGCCCTATGTCTTCTGCATGATCCTCGGCATCGTGATCCTCTGCATCTTCCCGGAGATCGCGACCTGGCTGCCGAACGCGATGATGGGGGCGGCGCGATGAACCAGGCCGGATTCCTGCAGGACCTCTTCGCCTCAATCGCCGAGCGCGGCCGCCGGCTGCTCGATTTCGGCGGGGAAGGCGACGGCAGCGCCGATCTGGCGGAGCTGGCGGAGGCGCTCTACTCGAGCCTCGGCGAGGCCTCGGGCGTCGCCATCGCCGACCGCATGCTGCGCGCCTACGAGGCGCGCGACCCGGAGGGCAGGGTGGCCTTCTTCAGGCTGCTCTGCGACCGCTTCGGCATCGACGCCGACGAGGCGGTCGCGGCGGCGGAGGCATACCGGGAGGCGCCCTCTCCGGAAGCGCTGGAGCGCCTGCACCTCGCCGCCGAGCCGCGCCGGCAGGAACTCATCCGCCGCCTGAACCTCGCCCCTGGCGGCACCGCCAAGCTTGTCCGTATGCGCGAGGATGTCCTTGCGGCGCTGCGCAGCCACCCGGATCTGCGCGGGCTCGACATGGACTTCCGGCACCTCTTCCAGTCGTGGTTCAACCGCGGCTTCCTGGAGGCCCGCCGCATCGACTGGCAGACGCCGGCGGCGATCCTCGACAAGATCATCCGCTACGAGGCGGTCCACGAGATCTCCGACTGGGAGGACCTGCGCCGGCGGATCGATCCGCCCGACCGGCGCCTCTACGCCTTCTTCCATCCGCGGCTCGCGGACGAGCCGCTGATCTTCGTCGAGGTGGCGCTGACGGTCGACATGCCCGCGACGATCGCCTCCATCCTGTCGCCCGAGCGCGAGCCGACGAGCCCCGCCGACGCCCGCACCGCCGTGTTCTATTCGATCTCGAATTGCCAGGCCGGGCTGCGCGGCGTCTCGTTCGGCAACTTCCTCATCAAGCAGGTCGTCGAGGACCTGCGGCGCGAGCTGCCGAACCTCCGCACCTTCGTCACGCTGTCGCCGGTGCCGGGCTTCGCTTCCTGGCTCGCCGGAGAGCGGCAGCGCGAGAACGGGCTGGTGGACGCGGAGGCGGGCGATCTCCTCGCAGCGCTCGATGCCGAGACCTGGTGGCAGGACGAGGCGCTCCTGCGGCGGCTGGAGCCCGTCCTGACCGAGCTCGCCGCCTATTACCTCGCCCGTGCGCGGAACGGCGCCGGCAAGCCGCTCGACCCGGTGGCGCGGTTCCATCTCGGCAACGGGGCCCGGCTCGAACGCATCAACTTCATGGGCGACCGCGGCCGCGACGGCCTGCGCCGCGCCCACGGCTTCCTGGTCAATTACCTCTACAAGCTCGAGGACATCGAGCGGAACCACGAATCCTACGCCAACAGCGGCACGGTGGCCGCGTCCCCTCCCGTCACGCGCCTCGCGCGCAGCAGGAACCCGATGGAAGCCCAGACAGTCACGGCATGAGCGACAATCTCTTCACCCGCCTCACCCGGAACATCCCGGATCCCGAAAAGACCTTCATCGTCACGGCCGACGGCGCGCAGATCAGCTATGGCGACATGCTCGCCGCCACGGCGCGCGCGGCGAACGCCCTCCGGGCGATGGGGGTCGGCAAGGGCGACCGCGTCGCCGTCCAGACGGAGAAATCGGTCGAGGCGCTCTTCGCCTATTTCGGCGCCGTACGCGCCGGCGCGGTCTACCTGCCGCTCAACACGGCCTATACGCCCGCGGAGATCGATTACTTCCTGCGCGACGCCGAGCCTGCCGTGTTCGTCTGCGATCCGGGCAGGCTGGCGGCGCTCGCCCCGATCGCCGAAGGCGCCGGCGTCGCCCGGGTCGTGACCCTCGGGCCGGACGGCAAGGGCACGCTCACCGACGCGGTCGAGGCGGCGCCGGCGGCGTTCGCCGATGTCGAGGCCGCGTGCGACGAGCTTGCGGCGATCCTCTACACCTCCGGTACGACCGGGCGCTCCAAGGGGGCGATGCTCACGCACGAGAACCTCTACTCGAACGCGGAGGCGCTGGTGGAGACGTGGCGCTTCAGCGCCGGCGACGTGCTCCTGCACGCCCTTCCGATCTTCCACACGCACGGCCTCTTCGTCGCCAGCAACACGCTGCTGCTGGCCGGCGGCTCGATGATCTACCTGCCGCGCTTCGATCTCGAGAAGGTCGTCGCGCTGCTGCCGCGGGCCACCGCGATGATGGGCGTGCCGACCTTCTACTCGCGCCTCCTCTCGCGCCCCGATTTCGACCGCGACCTCGTCCGCCACATGCGGCTCTTCATCTCCGGCTCCGCGCCGCTCTCGGCCGAGGTGCACAAGGAGTTCTTCGAGCGAACGGGCCATGCGATCCTCGAGCGCTACGGCATGACCGAGACGGGGATGAACACCTCCAACCCCTATGACGGCGAGCGCCGGCCCGGCACCGTCGGGTTTCCGCTGCCGGGCGTCGAGCTCCGCATCGCCGACCCGGACACCGGAGCGGTGCTGCCGCAGGGCTCGGTCGGCGTGATCGAGGTGCGCGGGCCGAACGTCTTCAAGGGCTACTGGCGCAACCCCGAGAAGACGAAGGAGGAGTTCCGCGACGACGGCTTCTTCGTCACCGGGGACCTCGCACTCGTCGATCCCGACGGCTACGTCACGATCGTCGGCCGGGCGAAGGACCTCATCATTTCCGGCGGCTTCAACGTCTATCCGGCCGAGGTCGAGGCCGCGCTCGACGCCGTCCCCGGCATCGCGGAATCGGCGGTGATCGGCGTGCCGCACCGCGATTTCGGCGAGGGCGTCACCGGCGTTGTCGCGGCACGGCCCGGCGCTGCGCTCGACGAGAAGGCGATCCAGACGCAGCTCGGCGCCGTCCTCGCCAAGTTCAAGGTGCCGAAGCGCGTGCTGATCGTGGATGCGCTGCCGCGGAACGCGATGGGCAAGATCCAGAAGAACACGCTGCGGGACTCGTATCGCGACCTCTATGCGGGCGAGTGACTTCGACAGCCGGCGCAGCACGTGCAGAAAGGGCACAGCCTCCGCTCGGGTCGTCCACCGTACGGGGCCACCGGTTGGTCGGGCGCTAGGAAGCCGTTAAGCTTCCCGATCCGATACTCGGCGCCGGCTGCCCTGGCGGCCGGCCGTCCAATCGGCGTCGAAGACAGGCGGTGAAGTGAAGCGTACCCCATCTCGCCGACCGGCCGGCAGCCGTTCCCCTTTCCGCAGTCCGTGCAAGAACGGCGCGGCGGTCATGCGTGCGGGCCTCGTTGCGATGGCGGCGCTCGGCCTGGGGCTGGCGCTCGCACCCGGCTCGGCGTCCGCCCAGGGCTTCTTCAGCCGGCTCTTCGGGCGGGAGGCGCCGGAGCCCGTCCCCGATGCGCAGCCCTACACGCTCGACTTCCAGGTCACCGACGAGGCGCTCAGGAATTCGCTCCAGGCGGCCTCGAACCTCTACGCCGAGCGCGACCGGGCGCCGCCGGGCACGCCGGGTCTCCTGGCGAGGGCGCGCGGCGACTATGCCCGGATCCTCGCCGCGCTCTACCGCGAGGCCCGCTATGGCGGCGTGATCCGCATCACGATCGGCGGCAGGGCGCCGGAGGCGATCGCGCTCGACGAGCCGCTGCCGGATCCCGTCGACGTCACGGTGAGCGTCGATCCCGGTCCGCTCTTCACCTTCGGGCAGGTCCGCATCCAGGGCGCGCCGGAGACGTTCGACCCGGACGAGGAAGAGGCGAATCTCGACCTCGCCGATCTCGAGCTCGTTCCCGGCGCCCCGGCGCGCTCGGGCCGGATCATCGCGGCAGAGCAGCGCATCGTCACCGTCTGGCGGCAGCGCGGCCACCCCAAGGCGGCGATCGAGAGCCGAGAGGTTGTCGCCGACCATGCGACCAACATCGTCGACGTGACCATCGTCGCCCGGCCCGGTCCGGAGGCTCCGATCGGCACGGTCGCGGTCACCGGCACCGAGCGCATGAACCCGGAATTCGTGGTCCGGCAGACCGGTCTCACGCCCGGCGAGGAATACGACCCCGACACGCTGCAGGACGCCCGCGACCGGCTCCTTCGCCTGCAGGTCTTCTCCAGCGTCTCGATCCGCGAGGGCGAGTTCCTCGACGCCATGGGCAGGCTGCCCGTGACGTTCGCGCTGGCGGAGCGCAAGCGCCGCGTGATCGGCGGCGGCGCGTCCTACTCGACCGTCGACGGCGCCGCGGTGGAAGCCTACTGGATGCACCGGAACCTGTTCGGCCGCGCCGAGCGGCTGCGCCTCGACGCGCAGGTCGGCCGGATCGGCAGCCGCGACTACGACGAGCTCACCTACCGCGTCGGCGCCACCTTCGTGAAGCCGGGAGTCTTCACGCCGGATACCGACGTCACGCTCGCCGCGCTCGCGCAGCAGGACAATGTCGATCCATACGAACGCCGCAGCGTGAGCGGCCGGGTCGCCCTGTCGCACCGCTTCAGCGACCCGCTGTCCGCAGAGACGGGCCTCCTCGTCGAGCGGTCGCGGATCAAGGACGCCTTCGGCATCAACAACTACCTTCTCGTCAGCCTGCCGTCCCACCTCACCTGGGACAGCCGCGACGACAAGCTGAACCCGACCGAGGGCGTCCATGCGCGCTTCGCCGTCGAGCCGTTCCACGACCTCCGGAACGACGCCACCGCCGTCGTGCTGAACGCGACCGCGGCCTCCTACCTCTCGCTCGACGAGGACGACCGCTTCATCCTTGCCGGCCGGGTCGGGCTCGGCGCGATTCCCGGCGCGGACATCCGCGAGGTGCCGGCCGACCGCCGGTTCTTCCTCGGCGGCGGCGGCTCCATCCGCGGCTACGCCTACCGCAATGTCGGGCCGAAGCTCGGCAACGAGGTGACCGGCGGGCTCTCCTACTGGGAGGCGTCGCTCGAGCTGCGGGCGCGCATCACCGAGACGATCGGCATCGTGCCCTTCGTCGATGCCGGCGCCGCCTACCAGGACCCGTTTCCGGATTTCGGCGAGCAGACCGTGATCGGGGCGGGCCTCGGCCTGCGCTACCACACCTCGATCGGGCCGATCCGCCTCGACGTCGCGCGCGGATTGAATCGCGGCAAGGACGATCCGGCCTTCGCGATCTATCTCGGCCTCGGGCAGGCGTTCTGACATGACCGGCAGACTTCTCCGCGCCACCCTCGCTCTTGCCGCAGCCGGCGGGATCGCCGCCACCGTCGCGCTCGCGCAAGGGACCGAGGAGGAGGAGACGACCCGGCTCGAGCGCTTCCTCGAGAGCTCGCTCTCGACGCCCGAGCGGCAGGTGCGCATCCGCGGCATCGACGGCGTGCTGTCCTCGACCGTCCGCATCGCGGAGGTGACGTTCTCCGATCCGCAGGGCTCCTGGATCGAGATCGAGAACGTCACCGTCACCTGGAACCGGCTCGCGCTCTTCCGGCGCATCGTCGACATCGACCGGCTCGAGGCGGAGACGGTCAGGGTGCTGCGCCGGCCCGCCCCGGGCGAAGCCGAAGCGGCCGCGGGCGGCGAGTTCTCGCTGCCCGTTTCCGTGCGCGTCGACGCGCTGTCGCTGCCGGACATCGTCGTCTCCGAGCCCGTGATCGGCACGTCGGCCGTGCTCTCGGCGCAGGGCTCGGCCAACATCGAATCGAACGTGATCGCGGCCTCGCTCGCCGTCACCCGCAACGATTCCCCGGGCGGCATGCTGACCGCGGACCTGCGGCTCGACCCGAACGCGAACGAGCTCACCGCGGAGCTCGATCTCGCCGAGCCGCAGGGCGGCATCGTCGCCACCCTTCTCAACCTGCCGGGCAGGCCGGCGATCGGGCTCTCGCTCGACGGGGAGGGGCCGCTCAGCGACTGGAGCGGCCGGCTGTCGCTCGAATCGGACGGCAGCCCCATCCTCGGCGGCGACATCCGGGTGGCGGCCGCCGATGGCGGGCACCGCCTCGTCGCGGACGTGACCGGCCGGCTCGGCACCTTCGCCCCGGCCGAGTACGCGTCGTTGCTGCAGGGCGAGAGCCGGCTCGGCCTCGACGCTCTGCTCCGCGAAGGCGGCGGTCTCGACGTCGCGCGCGCCGACCTGACGACGCCGGGCCTCAGCGCCTCTGCGCAGGGCCGCCTCACCGCCGATTACGTGCCGGAGGCGGGCGAGGTGCGCCTCGACATCGGCGCACAGGGTGCGACCACGATCCCGTTCCTGCCCGGCGAGCCGACCGTCGGCCGCCTGCAGCTCGCCGCCTCCCTCGAACCGGGCGGGACGGCGCCCTGGACGCTCTCCCTCGACGGCGCCGACGTCCGCACCGCGTACGGCTCCGTCGCCTCGCTCCAGGCGAGCGGCACCGGCCAGGTGACAGACATCGCCAACCCGGCCGGCCGCTCCGCCACCTTCAGGCTGAACGCCTCGCTCGGCGGCGTGGCGCCGGCCGATCCGGCTGTGGCGGAGGCGCTCGGCGACGACCTTACCCTCACCGCGCAAGGGTCATGGCGGTCGGGGCAGCCCGTCGACATCGCCGCCTTCGATCTCGTCCTCGACGGCGCCACCGCAGGCTTCGCGGGAACGGCGACGGCCGCCGCGCTCGACGGGCGCTACACGCTCTCGGCGACGGACCTTTCGCGCTTCTCCGGCCTCGCCGGCCGCGACCTCGCCGGGTCCGCACGGATCGCGGGCACCGGGACCGTGCGGCCGGCCGGCGGCCTCTTCGGGCTGAACCTCGAAGGCGAGGCGAGCAACCTGGACCTCGGCATTGCCGCGCTCGACCCCTTGGTCGCGGGCACCGTCACCCTGACCGGCGGAATCGCCCGCGGCGAGGACGGCAAGCTCACCTTCCAGACCTTCACGGTCGCGAGCGGCGCGGGAACGGCGACGCTGACCGGCACCGTCGCGGATCCCGCGCTCGACCTGACGGTCGACGCCCGGGTCGCCGATCTCGCCACCCTCAGCGACCGCGCTTCCGGCGCCGCCGCATTGTCGGCCCGCGTCACCGGCACGACGGAGGCGCCCTCGGTCGACGCGACGCTGACCGGCGAGTCCGTCGTGCTCATGGGACGGCGGCTGGCGGATCCGCGCGCCACCTTCCGCGGCGTCGTCGCCGGCCCGCAGACGAACGGCGCAGCGACGCTTTCCGGCAATCTCGACGGCGTCGCCATCGACGGTGCCGCGACGCTCGCCGCCGCGCAGAACGGTGCGCGCCGCATCGAGAACCTCCGGGTCACCGCCGGCAGCACCCGCATCGCGGGCGACCTCCTGCTCGCCGCCTCGGGCGAGGTGACCGGCAGCCTCTCGGTCGATTCACCCGATATCGCTCAGGTGGCGCCTCTCCTGCTCGTCGACGCCCGCGGGGCTGTGCGGCTCGCGGTCGACCTCTCCGCGGAAGGAGGCCGGCAGTCCGCCCGCTTCGAGGGCACGATGCGCAACGTCACGTACGAGACGGCTCGGATCGGATCGGCGGACATTTCCGGCAGCGCCGAGGACCTCTTCGGCGTGCCGCTCATCGACGCGCGCTTCTCGGCCCGTGACGTCGTCGCCGGCGGGACCGAGATCCGCACCCTCTCCGGCACCGCCCGGCGCGAGGGCAATGCCACCGCGATCGAGGCGGACGCCGCGCTCGCCGACGGCTCGGCAAGGCTTCGCGCCAGGCTCGAGCCGCAGGGCGAGGCGCTCGCGATCCGGCTCGACGCCTTCAGCTTCGAGGGCGCCGGGCTGCAGGCGATGCTCGCCGCGCCGACAACGGTGCTCGTACAGGACGGCGGCGCGCGGTTCGACCAGGCGACGCTCCGGGTGGGCGGCGGAAGCCTGCGCATCGACGGGCGCGCGGACGGCCGGCAGATGGCGCTCACCGTCGCGATCCAGTCGCTGCCGGCGGCGCTCGCGAACGGCTTCGTCAGCGACCTCGGGGCCGAGGGCGCGATCTCCGGCACGGTGACGGTCGCCGGGACGCCCGCCGCCCCGGTCGCCACCTTCGAGGCGAACTGGCAGTCCGCGGCGCTCGCGGCGACGCGGAACGCGGGCCTCGGCCCGCTCGCCGTGACGGCGGACGGCCGCTTCGCCGACGGCGCCCTCGCGCTCCGCAGCCGGATCGCCGGCGCGGGCGGGATCGAGCTCGCCGTCGCCGGCAGCGTCGACGTCGCCGCCGGAAACCGCCTCGACCTTTCCGTGACCGGTTCGGCGCCGCTCGCGCTCGCAAACCAGCAGCTCGCCGACCGCGGCGCGCAGCTTTCCGGCACGCTCGCCGTCGATGTCGCCGTGCGCGGCACCGCCGCGGCGCCAGAGATCACCGGCTCGATCCGCACCGCCGGCGCCGGCTTCGTGGACCCCGACACCGGCATCGTGCTTCGGAACCTGAGCCTCGACGCCGCGCTGACGGGCAACCAGATCACGATCCGGCAGCTCACCGCCCAGAGCGGGCCGGCCGGCACGCTGACGGCTTCCGGGTCCGTCGGCATCGCGGCGGGATCGGGTTTCCCGGTCGATATCAGCGCGACGATGCGCAACGTCCGCTATGTCGACGAAAACCTCGTCGTCGCGACCTTCGACGCCGACCTGACCGTCACGGGCACGGTCGCGGCGGGGCCGACGGTCGGCGGCACCGTGCGGGTGGCGCGCGCCGAGATCACCGTCCCGGAGAAGCTGCCGGCCGGGTCGGTCGCCATCGACGTCATCCATCTCTACGCGCCGCCGCCGGTGGAGGCGACGCTGGAGCGGGCGCAGCGCGTGCAGGGCACGTCGAGCGGCAGCCCCGGCGGCGGCATGAACCTCGATCTGACGATCGACGCGCCGGCGCGCATCTTCGTGCGCGGGCGCGGCCTCGACGCCGAGCTCGGCGGGCGGCTCCGGGTCGTCGGCCCGATGTCGGCGCTCAGGACCGACGGCGCCTTCACGCTTCGGCGCGGGCGGTTCGATATCTTCACGCAGCGCCTGACCTTCGACCGCGGCACGCTGACCTTCGCCGGGGACTTCGACCCGATGCTCGATTTCACCGCCACCACGCAGGCCGGCGAGGTCGCCGTCACCATCTCGGTGACCGGCGTCGCCTCGGATCCGGAGGTTCAGTTCTCCTCGGTTCCCGAGCTGCCGGAGGACGAGGTGCTCGCCTATGTCCTGTTCGGCCGCGGCGTCGACCAGCTCTCGCCGTTCCAGCTTGCGCGGCTTGCCGCGGCGGCCGCGCAGTTCGCGGGAAGCGGTGGTCCAGGCATCCTCGACCGGCTGCGCAGCGCGACGGGCCTCGACGATCTCGACGTCGTCACCGATGCCCAGGGCGGCGTGGCGCTGCGCGCCGGGCGCTATATCGGCGAGAACCTTTATTTCGGCGTGGAGCAGGGCACGACGTCCGAATCGAGCCGTGCGACGGTCGACCTCGAGATCACCGACGAGATCAAGGCGCGCGCGCAGGTGGGTGCGGAGGGCAACTCCAAGATCGGCATCTATTACGAGCGGGAATACTGAGCGCGGCCGGCGGGTTCAGTCGATGAACACCCGGCTGCGCGCGGCCGCGCCCGCGCCGTCGATCACCATCAGTTCCACGAAGCCGCGCTCGCGCGGCGTGAACGTCACGGCACGCCCGAAATCGGAAGTCCCGATCGGCGTGCCGTCGGCGAACCAGAGATAGGGCGGGCGCCCCTCGCGCACCTTCAGCGCGAGCGGGGCGGCAGCGCCTCGCCCGGCGCCGAGGTCGATCTCTGCGCCGGCCGGCGGGTATGCGATCTGCGGGCCCTGCACCAAGGCGGGGCCGCCGCCGCGCGGCACGCGTACGCGCCGGAGCGGCGCTGGCAGGCCGGCCGAGCTGGCCGCCAGCACGCCGGGCGGCGCAGCCGGGAGCGGCGCCGGCTGGCCGATCCGGGCGAAGGCGTCCATCAGGATGGGAGCGGCCGCGTCGATGCCGACGAGGCCCGGCACCGGCTCGCCGTCGGGCCGGCCGACCCAGACGCCCACCACGTAGCGCCCGTCGAAGCCGATCGCCCAGGCATCGCGGTAGCCGTAGGACGTCCCGGTCTTGAAGGCGATGGCGCCGCTTGCGCCGCCGGGTTGGGGAACGCCGGCGAGGATCGAGCCGACCTGCCAGGCCGCCCGCGCCTCGAGCACGCGCCGGCCCGGCGGGAGCGGGTCCTCGTCGGGCCTGATGCGCAGGGCCACGGCTTCGCCGCCGCGCGCAATCGCGGCATGGATCGCGACGAGGTCGGTGAGCGTCACGCCGACGCCGCCGAGGCCGATGGCGAGCCCGGGCGGGGACAGATCGGACAGGACCGGCGCCGCGCCCGCCCGCCTCATGCGCGCCGCGAGCCGCGCGGGTCCGACCGCGTCCAGCAATTGCACGGCCGGCACGTTGAGCGAAAGCTGGAGCGCGCGCCGGACGGTGACGGTGCCGAGGAACGTGCGGTCGAAATTCGCCGGGACATAGCCTGCGAAGGCGGTGGAGCGATCCTCGATGAGGCTCTCCGGATGCGCGATGCCCTGCTCGAAGGCCAGTCCGTAGATGAGCGGCTTCAGCGCCGACCCCGGCGAGCGTACCGCCCGTGTCATGTCGAGGAAGCCGCCGCGGTCGAGGTCGAGCAGGTCGGACGAGCCGACCGAGGCGCGGATCTCGCCGGTCCTGTGGTCGGCGGCGAGGATCGCGACCGACACCCTGTCGGAGAGTGCGGCCGCACGATCGCGCGCGAGCCCCTCCAGCCGGCCCTGCAGCCCCGCCTCGATCGTGAGGTGGTGGACCGGTTCTCCGGGGCGTTCCCGCAATGCGCGTTCGGCGGCATGGGCGGCGAGCATGGGGAAGGGGCGGCGTCGCTGCGGCACGGCTTCGGTGCGCGCGGTGGCGAGATCGCCCGTGTCGATCGCGCCGAGCGCGGCGGCGCGGGCGAGGACGCGGTCCCGCGCGGCGCGGATCGCGTCGGCGCCGCGGTCGGGCCGGCGTGCCTCCGGCGCCTGCGGGATGGCGACCAGGAGCGCCGCCTCGGCCGGGGTGAGCCGCTTCGGCTCCTTGCCGAGCCAGGCGAGGGACGCGGCGCGGATCCCCTCGATGTTTCCGCCATAGGGGGCGAGCGTCAGGTAGAGCCGCAGCACCTCGGCCTTGCCGAGCCGTCGCTCCAGCGCCAGCGCCGTCACGATCTGGCGGAGCTTGGCGGCGGCGCTCCGGGTCGGGCCGCCGTCCAGCAGCCGCGCTACCTGCATCGTGAGCGTGGAGCCGCCCGAGACGATCCGCCCGCGCGTGGCGAGCTGCCAGCCGGCGCGGGCGAGCGCGCGCAGGTCGACGCCGCGATGGCGTTCGAACCGGCGATCCTCGTAGGCGAGGAGCATGCGCACGAAGCCGGGGTCGACGTCCTCCGCCTCGACCGGCAGACGCCAGCGCCCGTCGGCGACGGCGAACGGCCTGAGCAGGCGGCCGGAGCGGTCGAGGACGACCGTCGAGACCGCCGGCGCGACCGCGGGAAGCGGCATTGAGGCGACCTGCGCCTTCAGCATGAGCGGCGCCCCGACCGCCAGCCCCGCCGCGAGCGTCAGGGCCGCAAGAATCGTCGGTCCGATGGCGGGCGAACGCATGGGCCCGCTCAGCGCAGCGGCCCGACCACCTCGACCATGTCGCTCGCGCTCCGCGCCCGCCGCTCCGGCCGGTACATGTCCTCGACATGGGCGGCGGGGTGGGCGAACAGGCCCGGCGAGACGGCACGCACGACATAGGCGAGCTGGAACCGGGTCGGGCCGTCCGGCGCGCTGTCGAGGGCGGCGACGAAGCGGTCGGCGCGGAACTCGACGTGGCTCGTCTCCGCCGGCGCGTCGAAGGCGTCGAGGGAGGGCACCTGGCCGGCCGCGATGAGGTTCGGGTTGTCGATCTCGAAGCCGCCCGGCAGCGGATCCTCGACGAGGAGGCGCGCGCCGCCCGCCTCGCTGGAGGTGACGGTGAGGACCGTCACGAGCCGCGCGCCCTGTTCGACCGTCGCCGGGTCCGCCGGCTCGCCTTCGAGCGTGAAATAGGCGCGCTCGATGGCATAGCCGTTCCCGCCGGCCGGCTCGGGGCGGGCCGGTACGCCGCGCACCGCGAGCGCCAGATCGACCGCGCGGCCGGAGCGGTTCTCAAGGGCGACGGGCTCCGCCCTGGCAGCCTCCGCCGGGATGGACCGGAAGAGCGGGCCCTCTTCCTCGCGCCCGTCGATCAGGAAGCGGAGCGGCACGGCCCGATCCATAAGCGCGTGGGCGGCGAGCAGCGACCAGGCATCCTCCTGGGTGCTGGTGCGGGCGGCCCGGGCGCGTTCGGCGCCGACCTGCTCGGCAAGGCGAGCGAGGTCGACGACCGTGCTCTGCGCCTCGGAGGCGAGGGTGAGCACCGCCGCCCGGTCGCGCAGGCGCGTGCCGTAATCGGCGCGAAAGCCGCCGTTCGCCGGATCCCTATCGAGGCTGCCGAGCGCCGCGCGGAACGCCGTGTCCGCGCGCAGCCGGTCGCCGTAGAGCGCGAGCGCCGCGCCGATCTGCGCCTTTGCGAGCGGCGTCGCGAAGGCATCGAGCTTGGTATCGGCGTAATAGCGCAGGTCGCCGATCGACGCGCGGCCGTTGCGAGCGAGCACGTAGAGCCCGTAGGCGATGTCCTCGCCGCCCGCTTCGAAATCGGGCGCGTAGGCGAGGCGGTTGCGCAGATTGTCCAGGGCGAGGCCGAACGCCTCCTCCGGCACCGCGAACGCCGCCTGCCTGGCCCGCGTCAGGAAATCCGTGACATAGGCGTCGAGCCAGAAATCGTCAGACGACGGCCCCCACAGCCCGAACCCGCCGGTAGAAGCCTGGTTCGCGAGGATACCGGCGATGGCGCGCTCGATCCGGCCGCGCGCGTTCGGGTCCCCCCCGAGGCCGACCCTCAGCGAAACCGCGTCGAGATAGAGGAGCGGCAGCGCGCGGCTCGCGATCTGCTCGGTGCATCCGTAGGGGTAGCGGTCGAGCGCGCGCACGATGGCGGGCACGTTGAGCGGGCCCGCTCCGCTCGCCGAAAGGAACACCGAGGCGGTCTCAGGCACGAGCCCGTCAAAGAGGTCCATGCCGAGGCTGAAGCGGGCATCGTCCGCCAGCCGCGCCTGGCTGACCCGCACGACCGGCGGCTCGCCGTAGCGCACCGGCAGGGTCAGCGCCTTCTCCAGGACTTGCCCGTCCGGCAGAGTGAGCGCGACGGTGAGCGCCGCGTCGCCCGCGGCTGCCCCGGCGAGCGGCACGAGAACGGTGCTGCGCTGGCCGGCGGCGAGCGTCAGGTCGCGGCTCGCATGCGCCGGGTCGAGGCGCACGGCGTCGCCCTCGGCGCGCACCGCGACGCGGACGTCGCCGGCGACGTCCTCGACGGCGTGAAGGTCGAGCGCGAGCCGCGAACGGTCGCCGGGCGCGAGGATGCGCGGCAAGCTGGCGGAAACGACGATCGGATCGCGCAGCACCGCGTCGCGCGCGCCGTGGCCGACCCCGCTCTTCGTCCAGGCCATCGCCATCAGGCGCACGGTGCCGTTGAAATCCGGGACGGGCACGCTGAACCGGGTGCGGCCGTCGGCGCCGACACGCACGATCCCGGAATGCCAGGCGAGCAGCGCCTCGGTCGGGGGCGGGCCCTGCAGCGCGGGGAAGCCGCCGTCCCCGCCGCTGCGGACCGTTCCGCGCGCGCCCTGCATGCGGTCGATGAGCTGGCCGTAGAGATCGCGGAAGGCCACGCCGAGCCGCCGCTGCCCGAAATACCAGGCGTCCGGGGCAGGGGTCTCGAACCGGGTCAGGTTCAGGATGCCGAGGTCGACGGCGGCGAGCGTGACATAGGCCTCCTCTCCCGCGGCCAGGTTCGGGATCGAGAGGTCCACCTCCAATGGCTGGCGCGGGCGCGCCGTCTCGGCCGCCGAAAGACGCACGTCGAGGCGGCGGTCGCCGGGATCGACGCCCGCCCAGGCGAGCCCGAGCGCGCGCGCCGGCATCCGCCGCTGGTCGATGTCCATCGCGCGGTACTGCACCGCCGTGACGTAGGCGCCCGGCCCCCAGTCGCGCGTGACGGGCAGCTCGACCTCCGTGCCGCCCTCGCCGAGCGTGACGGCCCTTGTGGCGATCAGGCGGTCGTCGACCACCATGACGAGGCCCATCCCGGGCGCACGCGATTCGACGTGCACCTTCGCGGTGTCGCCGACGCGGTAGGCGCTCCGGTCGAGCGAGACCTTCAGCCCTTCGGGCGTGTCGAGCGCCTTCGGCGCCACGTACCAGCCGGCCTCGAAGCTCACGGAGGCGGGCAACGCGCCTTCCGCCGTGGAGACCTCGATCTCGTACTCGCCCCATTCCACGGCCGCCGCGATCCGCGCCGGCGCGTCCGGCCCGGTCTCGGCCGTTCCTGTCGCGGCGCGCGTGCGGGTCTTCGTCGTCTCGTAGTCCCAGCGCCCGTCGGTGCGGAACCACTGGAAGTCGGTGCGCACCCGGAACAGCTCCCAGCGGACCTCGCCGGCGGCCCTGTTGCCGTCCGCCCCGACCAGGATCGCGTCGAACCCCGCCGTGGCGTTCTCCTCGACGGCGTCCTCGAAAAGCGGGCGCACGCCGACGCGCGGCGCCCCGCTCGCCACCGGCAGCGTCAGCGAGCGCTCGACCGGGCGGCCGCCCGGATCGAGCACGCGGACGTTCACGACCGCTTCGAGCGGCCGGCTCGTCCGGGGGATCGCCGGGATCGCCGGCTCGATTTCGGCGCGGCCGTCCTCGTCGGTGCTCGTTGCCTCGAACGGCTCGGTCACGGGATCGAACGTCTCGCCGGCGAGCCCGAACCGATAGCCGGGGAAGGCGGCGAGCGCCGCGCCCGCCTTGATCTGCGTCTCGCCCTCGACCTCGAGGTCGGAGGCCGGCGCGCCGTAGAGGAAGCGCGCGTCGAGCTCGATCGCCGGCGGGGAGGCGGGATCGAGGACGGCCGCATCCGAAGCGAGTTCGAAGGCGAGCCGCTCGGGCTGGAAGTCCTCGACGAGCACGCTCGTCTCGGCCAGCGCCTTCGCCTTCGGATCGGCGTGGACGGCGAGCCGCCACGCGCCGCGCATGGCGTTCGGGGCAAGCCCGATCTCGGCCAGCGCGCCGCCGAGCCCCTGGTCGGCGAGTGCGATGCGCTGCTGCTCCTTGCCGTCGGGGCGGGTCACGACGAGGGTGAGGGGAATCCCGGTCACGGCATCCGCGCGCGGGTCGCGGACGAGCGCCGTCGCATGGACCGTCTCACCGGCGCGGTAGACGCCGCGCTCGGTGGCGAGGAACACGTCGAGCGGCTCGGGCGGCGGCCGGCCCTCCACGCCGCGGTCGGTCAGGTCGAAGCCCGGCCGCGTCAGGTCGAGCACGCTGTAGTCGCCGGCGCCGGTCTCCGCCACGACGAGCGCGGGCGCCATGCCGCCGGTGCCCCGCATGAGGCCGGGCGGCAGCCGGGCGTGGCCTTCCGCGTCGGTTTCCGCCTCGCCGAGGATCTCGTTGTTGAGCGCGACGAGCCGGATCTTCGCCTGCCCGGCCGCGGCCGCGGAGCCGAGCGAGCGGACGAAGACGTGAAGACCGTCATTGCCGGCGAGCGTGGTGATGCCGAGATCGGTGACGATGAACCATTGCGTCGCCTCGGGGCCCCATTCCTCGGCGGCCTCGGCGGCGCGCGCGATCAGCACGTAGGCGCCCTTCTCGAGGTCGTGAGCGATGTCGCCGACGGGGATCGCGGTCGTCACCTCCCGGTTCAGCTCGCGGCGGACCTCGACGGTGCCCTTCCAGACCTCCGCGCCGGTGCGCGCGGCGAGCTCGTCGCCCTCCCAGCGGGAGAGCTGGCGGAGGAACTGGCCGTCGCCCACGGTGCGGGCGAGCTGTCGGTCGCCGATCCGGTAGAGCGTCGCCTCGATCCGGTCCGTGTTGACGGAGGCGACGGGGATCGTCGGGTCGCCGCCGGCCGGCAGCACGTAGGCGTTGCCGAGGAAGCGGACGGCGGGCGCGCGGTCGCGGACGTAGATGTCGAGGCTGACGGTCTTCGACAGCGTCTCGCCGTCGGCGGCGGGCAGGCCGGCCCGCGCGGTGATCCGGTAGCGGGCGCCGTGCTCGACGCCGTCCATGCAGATCTGCTGGCCCTCGGCCTCGACCGCGATCCCGCTTCCGCCCTCGACCTGGATGAAATCCGGGAGATCGGCGCGGCCGGCAGGCAGGGCGTCGGAGAAGACGAGGCAGATGCGCGGAGCGGCCGCGTCGGATTCGATGCGGTGCTCGGTGATGCGGAAGCCGTGCTGCGCGACCATCTCGTCGAGCCGCGATGCGAGGTTCGCGTCGCCGCGGAGCGAAAGGCTCGCGCGAAGCGCCGCGATGGCGGGGCGCCAGGCCTCGCGCGCCGCCAGCGCCTCGGAGAGAAGGACGAGGATCTCGCCCCGATCCGCAGCGGTTTCGGTGCGCAGGTAGGCGTTCACTGCCCCGGCCGTCCGGTTCCGCAGGATCTCCTGCTGCGCCTCGTAGAAGGGCGAGCGCTGGCCGGCCATGGCGCGCGTATAGGCGATCCAGAGATCGACCCGCTCCGGCTGGAGCGCCAGCGCGCCCCTGTAGAGCGTTGCCGCGCGCGCCTGGTCGCCGGAGGCGCTCGCATTGCGGGCGTTCGCGACCAGGGCATCGAACGGACCCTGCGCGTGGGCTGCGTCCTCGCCGAGGAACCGGCGGGCCTCGTCGACATAGGCTTGCGGCAGAAACTTCAGCTCGGCGATGCGCACCGCCTCGCGGTCGACCGTGGAGGGCTGCGGCGTCGCGATCCGACCCGAGACCGCCCCGGTGACCGCGCGCAGCTCGCCGACGCCGTTCTTGAGGAAGCACCAGCCCGCGCGCGCGTTGAAGGTGAAGGCCTGGCACTCGCTCTCGGCGATGCAGACCGCTTGGCAATCCTCCAGGCTGATGCCCTTCCGGACGTCGTAGTCGGAGCCGAAGTAGTCCGCGCCCTCGGTCAGCACGATCCGGCGGTCCTGGGCGTTCGCGGGGAGCGCGACGACGGCGGCGAGCGCGATGGCGCCCATGAGCGCGCGGACGAAACCCGGCATGACGTCCCCCTTCGGCGCTGCGCACCGTGACTTGTGCAGGGACTCTATGCCTGCCGCATTGGGCGGTAAAGCGCGCCCGCACGCGCGCCCGGGCTCCGCCGGCGGGCGCGGGAGGGACTACGAAGTGGTGAGGTAGTGCAGGCTGAAGAGGCGGTCCGGATCGGTCCAGAGGCGGTCTGCGCGCCAGCCGGCCGCCTCTGCAATGCGATGGAACCGGGGCACGGTGTATTTGTAGGAGCTCTCGGTGTGGATCGTGTCGCCGGCGGCGAAGTCGAACGTCTGGCCGGCGACCGTCACCCGCTGCGCGCGGCTGGCGACGAGGTGCATCTCGACGGCCCGGCTTTCGGGGTTCCAGACGGCACGATGCGCGAAGGCGGACAGGTCGAAGTCGGCCCCGAGCTCCCGGTTGATGCGCCCAAGCAGGTTCAGATTGAAAGCGGCGGTCACGCCGCGTGCGTCGTCATAGGCGGCCTCGAGCACCGGCACCGGCTTCTCGAGATCGACGCCGATGACGAGGCCGGCGCCCGGCCCGAGCGCGGCCGCGAAGCGCCCGAGGAGCGCGCTTGCCTCCGGCGGGTCGAAATTGCCGATCGTCGATCCGGGAAAGAAGCCGACGCGGCGGCCTGCCGGCAGCATGCTGTCGAGCGCGAGCGGGCCGGTGAAGTCGGCCACGACCGGCAGCACGGTGAGGCCGGGATAGTCGGCCGCAAGCGCTCCGCTCGCCTCGATGAGGTGCTCGCCCGAAATGTCGATCGGCACGAACGCCCTGAGATCGCGCGCGGCGTCGAGGATGTGCCGGACCTTCACGGCCGATCCGGCCCCGAACTCCACGAGCACGGCGCCGGGTCCGATCGCCCCCGCGATCTCGCGAGCGTGCCGCGACAGGATGCCGATCTCCGTCCGGGTCGGATAATATTCCTCGAGCGCGCAGATCGCGTCGAAGAGCCGCGAGCCTTCCGCGTCGTAGAAATATTTCGGCGGGATCGCCTTCTGCTGTCGGGCGAGCCCGTCGAGCACGTCGCGGAGAAAACGGTTGTCGGGTTCGTCCGGCGCCCGGGCGGCTTGCCGGTACGCGCGCTGTGCTGCGGCGCTCATGCGTCCTCCGCGAGCCGCAGCCCGGCGAAGGGCCAGCGCTGGTGCGGGTAGAAGAAGTTGCGGTAGGTCGGCCGGACATGGCCGTCGGGCGTCGCGCAGCAGCCGCCGCGCAGCACCATCTGGTTGCACATGAACTTGCCGTTGTACTCGCCGATCGCGCCCGGCGCGGGCCGGTAGCCGGGATAGGCGCCGTAGAAGCTCGCGGTCCATTCCCAGACGTCGCCATACATCTGCGCGGGCCCGCCTTCGACCGGCCCCGCCGGAAGCGGGCGGAAGAACCCGCTCCCCATCGTGTTGCCGGCCGCCGCGATGCCGTCGGCGGCGACTTCCCATTCCGCCTCCGAGGGAAGCCGCTTGCCGGCCCAGCGCGCATAGGCGTCGGCCTCGTAGAAGGAGACGTGGCAGACCGGCGCGTCGGGCTCGACCGGATGCTGCCCGGTGAGCGTCATCGCCTGCCAGCCGCCGTCCGCCTCCTCCCAATAGAGCGGCGCGCGCCAGCCTTCCCGGTTCACCGTCGCCCAGCCGTCCGCGAGCCACAGATCGGGGCGGCGGTAGCCGCCGTCCTCCATGAAGGCGAGCCACTCCGCGTTGGTCACGCAGCGCGAGGCGAGCCGGAACGGACGGAGCAGGGCCTCGTGCCGCGGCCCTTCATTGTCATAGGCGAAGCCGTTGCCGTCATGCCCGATCTCCCGGATGCCGCCGGGGAACGCGTGCCATTGCAGGGGCGGCGCGGCGCCGGGCGCTTCCTTCCGCTCCGCATAGGCGGGCCTCAGCGGGTTGCGCGAGAAGAGGTTCAGGATGTCCATGAGGATCAGCTCCTGGTGCTGCTCCTCATGGTTGATGCCGATCTCGACGATCGGCACGAGGTCCGCGGCCGCGCCGCTCTCCACGCGATCGAGGAGCCGCTCCATCGCCCCGGTGACATGGGCGCGGTACTGCGCCACTTCGGCGACGGTCGGCCGGGTGACCAGCCCGCGCTCGAAGCGCGGGTGGCGCGCCCCGGCCGCCTCGTAATAGGAGTTGAAGAGATAGGCGAACTGCGGGTGGCGGACCTGGTAGCCCGGGAGATGCGGCACCAGCAGGAAGGTTTCGAAGAACCAGCTGACATGGGCGAGGTGCCATTTCGTCGGGCTGCAGTCGGGCATCGACTGCACGACCTGGTCTTCCGGAGCGAGCGGGGCGGCAAGGGCTTCGGACTGGGCGCGCACGCGCGCGAAGCGGGCGGCGAGCGCCTCCGCCGCGGCGGCGGTCGAGACGCTGCGGAAATCGGATGTATGCGTGTTCATGCGGCTCCTCCTCGCCTCTCGGCGGACATGCGCGCCGTCTGGCAATCTATGTCGCCGGCTCACGACGTCCATGAACATGGTCGTTATTTGCTTCCCGGCGCGCCGGGCATGTCTGCCCGAAAAAAATGATGCAGCGATGTCGATCCGGCGGGGGTCCGTTCGTCGTGGTGGCAGGGAGGCCCCTTCGGCCTGCCGTCAAGCACAGGAGATGAGACGATGCGTGTCATGGTGTTCGTGAAGGCCACCGAGGATTCGGAAGCCGGCCTGATGCCCGAGACCGAAATGTTCGAGGCGATGGGCAAGTTCAACGAGGAGCTGGTGAACGCCGGGGTGATGCTCGCCGGCGACGGCCTGAAGCCCTCGTCGAACGGCAAGCGCGTCGCCTTCGACGGCGCGTCTCGCACGGTGATCGACGGGCCGTTCGCGGAGACCCGGGAACTCGTCGCGGGCTACTGGCTCTGGGAAGTCAAGGACATGGCCGAGGCGGTCGAGTGGGTGAAGCGCTGCCCCAATCCGATGCCCGGCCCGAGCGAGATCGAGATCCGCCCGCTCTACGAGATGTCCGATTTCGGCGACGCCGTGACGCCCGAAGTCGCCGAGCATGAGGAGCGTCTCCGCCGCCGCATCGAGAACCGCTAGGCGGAGCCTCGGGCGCCGCCGGTCAGCCCTTCGCGAAGGCGACGAAGCCGGCCAGGAACGCCGCGAGCCGTTCGCGCGTCGCCTGGTCGGCGAGCTCCTCTTCCGCGTTTAGGAGCGTCTGCGCGCGCGGCAGCATCAGCTTGGCCCCGAACCAGGGGCG
Organism: Faunimonas sp. B44; assembly: GCF_052655945.1. Lineage (NCBI taxonomy): Bacteria > Pseudomonadati > Pseudomonadota > Alphaproteobacteria > Hyphomicrobiales > Afifellaceae > Faunimonas > Faunimonas sp. B44. Next base: position 79,263 of record NZ_JBQYEX010000006.1, read on the forward strand.
GGTGCCGAGCGTGCGCAGCACGGGGAGCCAGGCGGCCTGCGCCAGCGTCGTGCCGAAATATCCCCCCGAGGCGCCGATCACGGCCACCGGCTTGTCGCCGAAATGCTCCTTGATCTCGCCCGGCGGGCGGCTCATCCAGTCGATCGCGTTCTTGAAGGGTCCGGGAATCGAGTTGTTGTATTCCGGCGTGACGAGGAGCAGCCCGTCGGCGGCGCGGAGCTTCGCCTTCAGCGCCGCCACGGCGGGCGGGATGCCCTCCGCCGCCTCAACGTCGCCGTCATAGAGCGGGATGCCCGCGATCCCGTCCGCGTCGAGCGTCGCGCCGTCCGGCATCAGCTCCGCGGCCGCCCGCAGGAGGGCGCTGTTCAGCGATGCCTTCCTGAGGCTTCCCGAAATGCCGAGTATCGTCGTCATCGAATATCCTCTCCAGCCCGTCCGCTTACCTTAGGGCCGTCGGCGCCGACGGCCAGCCTCTCGGGGAGGGCGGCCGGAACGGGCGCGGCGCGTCAGCGCTGCAGCACGTCCTGCCATTCGTGGTGCCGTTCGATCTGTGCCTTCGCGAACGGGCAGAGCGGGATGACGGTGCGCCCTTCCGCCCGGGCGTCCTCGATCGCTCGGCGGACCAGCGCCTCGCCGACGCCGAGGCCGCGAAAGGCGTCCGGGACGCCCGTATGATCGATGATGATCATGCGCGCGCCCGCCCGCGAATAGGTCAGTTCCGCCGTGGCGCCGTCGCGCCGCATCACGTAGCGGCCCTTGCTTTCGCCCTCCTCCCGCTCGATCGGGAGGTCCTGGCCTTTGGCGATGTCCATGATGTCCGCCTTCCTGTTGGCAGCTGCGTCTCACAACGGCCGCGGCCGGCGCGGCAGGCCGGGCGCGCATTCGAGGCTCGCGCGGTCCCATTGCCCGAGATCGGCGGCGGCGTGGTACGTGCTCTCCAGGAACGCCGTCAGCACCGCCTCCGGGTCGCTCGCCCGCCGCACCGCGTCGTAGGGCAGCAGGAATTCGCCCAGCGCGGTGTCGAAGCGCGCCGCTTCGGGCGCGACGCGCGCCTCGGCGAAGCCGGGCGGCGCCGGGTAGGCGTAGGAATAGAAGGCCGCGTAGTCGATGGGGCCCCCGCCCGGCCAGAAGCCGGCCGAGGAGACCTCGTGGCTGTAGGCCTCGCACGTCACCGCATCCGGCAGCGCCGGGATGCCGCCCGGATGAAGCGGCGCGCGCCGCCCCGAAAAGCGCGTCACCGCCAGGTCGAAACTGCCCCAGAACAGGTGGACCGGGCTGACCTTGCCGAGAAAGCCGGTACGGAATCGCGCGAGCACCCGCTCCACGCTGACGCAGGCGCGGAAGAAGCGGTTCGCAGCGTCGGCGTCGTAGGGCCGTTCCGCCGTGTCCGCCGCGAACGGGATCGGGTCCGCCACCTCGTTCGGCCGGCCGTGGAAGTCCGTGGTCGCCCCGAGTGTGGCCAGGAGATCGAGAAAGCGGGCGTGGAACGCGGCGACGGACATCGGCCCGAGGTCGAACCGGCCCGTCCGGCCGTCCGTGGTCGCCCCCGTGACGGCATGGCCGACGAGGTCGAGCACGATCTCCACCCCCGCCGCCTTGTCCGGCACGAGCCCCGTGGTGAAGCCGCGCGCGTTGACGTAGAGGGTGGCGTGCCAGGAATGGTTCACCCAGGGCGTGCGGGCGAGGCGGTACTTGCCGAGGATCTGCGTGTAGAGATGCAGCGCGGAACAGGTCTCCCGCCACGCGCCATAGGGAAGTTCGGGCCAGTGATCCGCCATACGTCCTCCCGCTCCCCCAATGACCCGACCGAGCCCGAGCCCGAGCCTACACCATCGGCGGAGCGGCCGCGCCACCCTTCGGGCGGATGCGCCTTCGTCGGCCGCGCGCCTTTGACGGCGGCGTCCGGCCGGCAGCATGGTGCGCTTCAGACCTGCCGCAACCTGCGCTTGCCTGCGCGCCGGCAGGATGATCAAGAGCGTCGATGAGCACCGCCCAGATCCTGATTCTTGTCATCCTCGCAGCGACCGTCGCCATGTTCCTGTGGGGCCGCTGGCGCCACGACATGGTCGCGCTCGGCGCGCTGCTCGCCTGCGTGCTGGCCGGGCTGGTGGAGCCCGGCGAGGCCTTCGCCGGCTTCGGCCACCCCGCCGTGATCACGGTCGCCTGCGTGCTGGTGCTGAGCCAGGGCCTGCAGAATTCCGGCGCCGTCGATGCGATCGCCCGGCGCGTCCTCAGGAAGGAGGCCGGCCCGACGCTGAGCCTCGCCGCCCTGGTCGGGCTCGGCGCCGCGATGTCTGGCTTCATGAACAATGTCGGCGCGATGGCGCTCCTCATGCCGGTCGCCGTGCAGCTCGCGCGCCGGCTCGACCTGCCGCCCGGGCGGGTGCTGATGCCGCTCGCCTTCGGGACGATCCTCGGCGGCATGACGACGCTGATCGGCACGCCGCCGAACCTCATCGTGGCAGCCTTTCGTGCCCGCACCGGCGTCGCCGGCTTCGGCATGTTCGACTTCACCCCGGTCGGTCTCGCCGTCGCGGTGGCTGGCATCGCCTTCATCGTGCTGATCGGTTGGCGGCTGGTGCCCGCCACCCGCAAGCAGGCCGACGGCGACTTCGAGGCCGGCGCCTATTTCACCGAGGCCCGGGTGCCGGAGAAGAGTCGCGCCGTCGGCATGACCCTCCGCGAGATCGAGGACGCGATCGGCGATTCCCGCGCGCAGATCGTCGGGCTGGTGCGCAACGAGGTGCGGATGATCGCGCCGCATGGCGGGCGGCAGGTCGCCGCCGGCGACATCGTCGTGCTGGAGGCGGAGGCCGCCGCGCTCCCTGAGGTGCTCTCCGCGCTCGACCTCAAGCTCGAGGAGGAGCGGGAAACGCCCGCGGCCGTGGCGGCGGCGGGCGAGCTTGCGGCCGATCCGGCCGAACCCGAAAGTGCCACGGCCCCGGTCGGCAACGGTGAGAAGAAGGCCGGCGACGCGAAGGAGGCGAGGAACGCCGCTTCCGAGGAGATCGTGCTGCGCGAGCTCGTGGTCCTGCCGCGGGCGGACATCGTCGGGCGCTCGGCGACGGACATGCGCCTGCGCACCCGCTACGGCCTCAACCTCCTCGCGGTCTCGCGCAAGGGCGTGAGGGTGCGGACGCGGCTGCGCACGCTCCGGATCGCGGCGGGCGACCTGCTGCTCATGCAGGGTCCGCCGGAGGCGCTTGCCGAGTTCGCGGCGGAGATGGGCTGCGTTCCGCTCGCCGAGCGCGCGCTGCGGATCCCGGACCCACGCAAGGCGCTCATTGCGAGCCTCATCATGGCCGGCGCGGTGGGCGGCGCCGCCCTCGGCCTCGTGCCGGCCGCGATCTCCTTCGCGATGGGCGCGCTCGCCTCCATGGCGTTCGGGACCGTGCCGCCGCGCCGGGTCTACGACGCGATCGACTGGTCGGTGGTCGTCCTGCTCGGCGCGCTGATCCCGGTCGCCGGCGCGATGGAGACGACCGGGGCCGCGGGCCTCGTGGCGCGCTTCCTGCTCGATACGGTCGTCCAGGGCCATGCCGTCGCCGGGCTCACCCTCATCCTGGTGGTGACGATGTTCCTCTCCGACGTGATGAACAACGCCGCGACCGCCGCCGTGATGTGCCCGATCGCCATCGGCACGGCCGCCGCGCTGGGCGTCAACGCCGATTCCTTCCTGATGGCGGTGGCGGTCGGCGCGTCCTGCGCGTTCCTGACCCCAATCGGCCACCAGAACAACACGCTGATCCTCGGCCCCGGCGGCTTCCGCTTCGGCGATTACTGGCAGCTCGGCCTGCCGCTCGAGATCGTCGTGGTCGTGGTCAGCGTCCCCCTGCTGCTCCTCGTCTGGCCGCTCTGAGGCAGTCGCCGCCGGGTTGACGCGCGGCCCGCATCGCCGATGATCCGTTCCGACGGTTCGCGGGCCGAAGCGCGGAGGGAGACATGGCCGGGGAGAAGTCCGGGAAACCGGTGAAGGCCGCTGCGCGGGGTGCGGGCGGTGCGGCCGGGGAGGGCGGCGCCGCCAAGGCGCGCCGGCCGCGCAAGCCCGCATCGGCGCCGCCCGCCGCCGCAGGCGATGGCCCGGTCCTCCTCTCCGGCGGCAATCCGCAGATCGCGAAGGGCTACGGCGACGCGCCGGTCGCGGCCTACATCGCCGCGATGCCCGGCTGGAAGCAGGAGGTCGGGCGCCGCATCGACGCGCTCGTCACCCGCGCCGTCCCCGGTGTCCGCAAGGCCGTGAAGTGGAACTCGCCCTTCTACGGCGCCGACGACGAGGGCTGGTTCCTGAGCTTCCACTGCTTCGCGAAATACGTGAAGGTCGCCTTCTTCCGCGGCGCGGCGCTCGACCCCCTCCCGCCCGAAGGCTCCAGGCAGAAGGACGTGCGCTACCTCCACCTCCACGAAGGCGAGCCGCTCGACGAGGAGCGCTTCACGGATTGGGTGAAGCAGGCGAGCGAATTGCCGGGGGAGCGGATGTGAGGAATTCTCCGACATGAGTCAGCACGAACACGCATTGCAAGGGCCGGCGGATCCCTCTCCCACCTCCCTCATCGATGCCCGCATTGCCTCGCTTCCCGACTGGCGGGGCGAGGCGCTGGCGCTTGTGCGCGGGCTGATCCGGGAAGCCGATCCGGAGATCGTCGAAGCGGTGAAGTGGCGGAAGCCGTCGAACCCGTCGGGCGTGCCCGTCTGGGAGCATGACGGCATCGTCTGCACCGGCGAAGTCTACAGGGACAAGGTGAAGCTCACCTTCGCCCGGGGCGCTTCGCTTCCCGATCCCGCGCGCCTCTTCAATGCGAGCCTCGACGGCAATGCCCGCCGCGCAATCGACATCCGCGAAGGCGAGACGATCGACGGTGAGGCGCTGAAGGTCCTCGTCCGTGCGGCGGTGGCGCTCAACCGCGAGGCGCGGGCGACGGCCCGCCCGGCACGCGCCCGCAAGGCGCCCGGAGGCGCAGCGTAGCCGCGGCTGCCCGCGCGCTGCGGCCCCGGCTGCGGCCGCCATCCCGCCGCGCCCCCGCCCCCGAAAAGCGTCAAGCGAATCGCGTTGCGGAGCAAGCGGGCCCGCGGCTATCTGGCAGGAGGCGCGGCCGGACGTCGCATGTCCCCGCAACCGGGGATGCGTGTCGCCGCCGGGCCCGAAGACGAACCTCCGGGGAGGAGACCGATGATCGACCGCCGCAAGTTCCTCGCGTCAGGCGCCGCTCTGCTCGCCGCGCCCGCGCTCATGAAGGCGACGCGCGCCCGCGCCGCCGAGGTGACGCTGAAGCTCCACCACTTCCTGCCGCCCGTCTCCAACGTCCACAAGCACTTCCTCGCGCCCTGGGCCGAGGAGCTCAAGGCCGCCTCCGACGGCCGCATCGAGATCCAGATCTTCCCGGCCATGCAGCTCGGCGGCGCGCCCCCGCAGCTCTTCGATCAGGCCCGCGACGGCGTCGTCGACATGGTCTGGACGCTGGCCGGCTACACGCCCGGGCGCTTCCCGAAGCTCGAGACCTTCGACCTGCCCTTCGTGGCGGCGAAGCGCGGCGTGGTGAACGCACAGGCGATCCAGGAATTCGCCGAGAAGAGCGCCGCCGACGAGCTCGGCGAGGTCCGGCCGCTGGTGGTCTGGGCGCAGGATCACGGCGTCATCCATTCCAAGAGGCCGGTCGAGACGATGGCCGACCTCAAGGGGCTGAAGCTCCGCTCGCCGACCCGGCTCGCCGCCGAGGCGCTGAAGGCGCTCGGCGCCACCGTCGTCTCCATGCCCGTCCCGCAGGTGCCCGAGGCGCTCGCCCAGGGCGTCATCGACGGCGCGGTCGTGCCGTGGGAGGTGGTGCCCTCGGTCAAGATCCACGAGCTCACCGGCAACCACACCCAGATCCCCGGCACGCCGACGCTCTACACGACGGCGTTCCTCGTCGCCATGAACAAGCCGAAATACGAGGGCCTGCCGGACGATCTCCGCGCCGTGCTCGACGAGCATTCCGGCCAGGCGGCTGCGAAGAAGGCGGGCCAGATGTTCGATGACCTCAACGCCGAGGTGATCGCCATGGCGGAGCAGCGCGGCAACCGCATCCTGACGCTCGCCGAGGACGAGAAGGCGAAGTGGATCGAGGCCACCAAGCCGGTGATCGACACCTGGCTCGCCGACGTGAAGGGCAAGGGCATCGAGGGCGAGGCGCTGCTGGAGGACGCGCGCGCGCTCGTCGCCAAGTACGACCAGGCCGCATGAGGGCGGGATCCGGCGCGGAGCCTTCCGCGCCGCCGCCCCGGCGCCGGCGGCCGCTCGAGCGCGGGGTGGAGGCGCTCGCCTTCGCCGCCGCGCTGGTCGGCGGGCTCGTCCTCGTCGCCGTCGCCTTCATGGTGAGCGCGAGCGTGCTCGGGCGCTGGCTGTTCGGCCGGGCGATCGACGGCGATTTCGAGATGGTGCAGGTCGGGGCGGCGATCGCCGCCTTCCTGTTCCTGCCGCTCTGCCAGCTCCACGGCCAGAACATCGTGGTCGACGCCTTCACCGCGCGCGCCTCGCGCCGGGCCGTGGCGCTGATCGACGCCTTCTGGGCGCTCGTCTACGCGGCCGTCGCCGCCTTTCTCGCCTGGCGCCTCGCGATCGGCGCCTTCGAGACGATCCGCTCCGGCATGACGACGCCGATGGTGCAGCTCCCCTATGGCTGGGCGATGGTGGCGGGCGCGGCCGCGCTCGGCTTCCTCGCGCTCGCCTCCGCGCTCGTCGCGATCCGCCGCGCGCGGGACCCGCGCCGGTGAGCGGCCCGGTCGTCGCCGCCTGGGGCTTCGCCGCCATGCTCGTGCTGATGGCGCTGCGCATGCCGGTCGGGCTCGCCATGCTCGTCGTCGGAGCCGGCGGCTATGCGTGGATCGCCGGCACGATGCCGCTCCTCAATCTCGTCAAGACGACGCCCTACTACCTCTTCAGCAACTACACGCTCTCCGTCATCCCGCTCTTCATCCTGATGGGCGCCTTCGCCGAGCGATCCGGCATGTCGCGCTCGCTGTTCGCCGCGGCGAACGCGCTGGTCGGGCATTTCCGCGGCGGCATCGCGATGGCGACCGTGGTCGCGTCGGCGATGTTCGGCGCGATCTGCGGCTCCTCGGTCGCGACCACCGCGACCATGTCCCGCGCCGCGCTGCCGGCCTTCAGGGAGTACGGCTATTCCGACCGCCTCGCCACCGGCACCTGCGCCGTCGGCGGCACGCTCGGCATCCTGATCCCGCCCTCGGTGATCCTCGTCGTCTATGCGATCTCGACCGAGCAGAACATCGCCAAGCTCTTCATGGCCGCGCTCGTGCCCGGCCTGATCGCGACCGGCCTCTACCTCGCGACGGTGGCGATCGTCGTCCGCCGGGACGCCTCGGCGGGGCCGGCGGCGGCGCGGGCAAGCGCCCGGGCGACGCTTGCGGCGATCGCCGAGATCTGGCCGGTCATGCTGATCGCGGTGCTCGTCGTCGGCGGCATCTATGGCGGCATCTTCACCCCGACCGAGGGCGCCTCGGTAGGCGCCGCGTCGACGCTCCTCGTCGGAATCCTGCGGCGCACGCTCGGTCCGCGGGAAATCCGCGACAGCCTGATCCAGACCGCCGAGACCTCCGGCATGATCTTCCTGGTCCTGCTCGGCGCCGAGTTCTTCAACGGCTTCCTCGGCCTGTCGCAGCTGCCGACGGCGGCGGCGGAATGGGTCAGCGGGCTCGGCCTGCCGGCCTACGGCGTGCTCCTGGTGCTCCTCTTCTTCTACATCGTGCTCGGCGCGGTGATGGACGAGATGGCGATGATCCTGCTCACCCTGCCGGTGTTCTTCCCGATCGTCTCCGCGCTCGATTTCGGGCTCGTCGGCGACGAGACGGCGATCTGGTTCGGCATCCTGGTGCTGGTCGTGGTCGGCATCGGGCTGACCGCCCCGCCGGTCGGGCTCAACGTGTTCGTGGTGAGCGCGATCGCCCGCGACGTCCCGATCACGCGGATCTATCGCGGCGTCATGCCCTTCCTCGCCGCCGACTTCGTCCGGCTCGCGATCCTGATCCTCTTCCCCGGCCTCTCGCTCGCGCTGGTGCGGCTCCTCACCTGAGGATCGCGGCGGGCATCCTCGCCAGCACGTCGGCGAGCCGCAGGCGGTCGCCGGAATGCTCCGCGCCGGTGACGATGTCGCGGAAGCCGCGGCCCGCGAGCCCCTCCGGCAGCACCACGCAGGTGTCGCCCCACGCCTCCGGCGGCACGAGCGGCTCCTCCGCCCCGGCGAGGAGGTCGAAGGCGAGCCGCGTCGCGACGACCAGCGCCGCCTCGTCTCCGGACACCCGTGCGAAGGCGACCGCCTTGCCCGCATGCCCGCCCTCGAGCGCGAGCGGGACGTAGCCGCCTTCCGCGAAGAGCGACGGCTTCTCGCGCCGCAGCGCCAGCCCGGGCCGCATCAGCCTGAGCTTCGGCGTGCCGTCGCGCCAGTCGGCGAGCGGGTTGCCGCCGGTCGCATCCGTCTCGATCGCGTTCAGGCGGCGCTCGAGGAGGCCGTAATCGACCGGGCGGCGATTGTCGGGGTCGACCAGGCTCAGGTCCCAGATCTCCGTCCCCTGGTAGATGTCCGGCACGCCGGGCGCGCAGAGCTTCATCGCGAGCTGCGAAAGGCCGTTCAGCGCCCCGGCCGTCCAGATCGGGCCGCAGACGGTCACGAAATCGGCGGCGAACCAGTGTTCCGGATCGAGCGCGCGCCGAACGAAGCGGCTCACCGCCTCCTCGTACTCGATTGCGGGCGTGGTCCAGCTGGTGCGCAGCTTCGCCTCGCGGACGACCTTGATCATGTAGGCGTCCATCCGCTCGGCGAGCGCGCCGAGGCCCTCCGCGTCGCGAGGCGACAGCCCGAACGGCCAGGCGCCGGCAAGCGCCTGGTAGAACATCCACTCCATCTCCGGCTCCGGCGCCGTGCCGTCGTCGAAGGCGGTGCGGAGCCCCGCGTTCACGATCCGCCAGCGCTCCGCCGCCGCGGACCAGCGCTGCGGGATCTCGCTCAGCGCGTAGAGCCGCGCGCGGGCATCCTCGCCGCGCTTGGTATCGTGGGTGGCGGTCGCGCTGAGCCCGCCCGGCTGGTCCTCGAGCCGCGTCGCCATGGCCGCGTGAAACGCTTCCGGCGCGGCGCCGAAATGGTCGGGCTCGCCGCCGACCTCGTTGAGCGCGATTAGGCGGTTGAAGCGGTAGAAGACGGTGTCCTCGAGCGCCTTCGCCATCACCGGGCCGGTCGTCTGCTGGAAACGCGCCGCGAATTCCAGCGCTGCCGCCTGGTCGCCGGGATCGGCGAAGTCGAGGCGGAGCATGCGGGCGATGAAGTCGATCGCGCCCTCGTCCTCGACCTCGCGCCCCGCCTTGGCCGCCGCGACCGCGTTCTCGATCAGCGCAACGTCCTCCGGCGCGACGCCCTCGACATTGACGTAGGTGCGGTAGACCGGCAGCGCGGCCGCGATCTCCAGGATCGCCCGGCGCAGGCTGTCGCCGCCGATGTCCCGGGTGACCGGATCGCGCGCGGCGAGCGTGCCGCAGAGCTGGCGCAGGAACTCCAGCTCGCCGGCGAGGTTGCGGGCGAGGATGCGCCGCTTGGTGTCGAGCACCATCCGCTCGTAATCGCACGGGGCGTCGAGATAGCGCTCGTAGGCGGCCGACATTGCCGACCGGTTGGCCGGCTCGACGAAGAGGCCGGCGAGCGCGGTGATGAACTCGTAGCCCGTCGTACCGGCAACCGGCCAGTCGTCGCGCAGCGTCTCGCCCGGGCCGAGGATCTTCTCGACGAGGAGACAGAAGGGCGCGTCCGCCCCGATGGCGGCCTGCAGCCGGACGAGGTACGACTTCGGGTCGGCGAGGCCGTCGATGTGGTCGAGCCGGATGCCGTCGACCGATCCGTCCGCGACGAGGCCGAGCAGGAGCCCGTGCACGTCCTCGAACACCTTCGGCCGCTCGACCTTCACGCCGACGAGATCGGCGATCTCGAAGAAGCGGCGGTAGGTGAGGGTCTCGCGCGCGGCGCGCCAGTAGGTGAGGCGCCAGGCCTGCGCCTCGTGCAGCTCGTGGAGCGCCTGGCGGTCGGCGACGAGGCCCTCGATCGCCTCCTCGACCGCGGCCGCCGCGCGGCCTTCGCCGACGAGGCGCGCGAGCTCGGCCTTCAATTCCGGCGCGGTGTCGGAATCGGCGATGGCGAAGCGGCGGGCGAGCTCCGGAAAGGAGTCGGCGTCGAGCCGGGCCAGCACCCGCGCGTAAGAGGGCGGCGTGATGGGCAGGCGAAGGTCGTCATAGGAGAAGGAGATGCCGCCGTCGGCGCGGTCGAGCGCGAGGCCGAGCCGGCCGTCGCCGAGCGCCTTTCCGTAGGGCTCGCCGAGCGCCGGGACGACGAGCTTCGCGGCCGACCAGTCGATGTCGAAATGGCCGGCGAAACGGCTCGCCTGCCCCCATTCCAGCACGTCCCGCCACCAGGGATTGAAGGACGATGCGCCCATGTGGTTCGGGACGAAGTCGAGGATGAGCGCCAGTCCCTCCGCCCGAAGGGCCGCGGCGAAGGCGCGGAAGCCCTGCTCTCCGCCGATGACGGGCTCGATCTCGCCGAAATCCGCCACGTCGTAGCCGTGGGTGGAGCCCGGCGTCGCGCGGAAGACGGGCGATGCGTAGACGTGCGAGACGCCGAGCCGCGCCAGATAGGGCGCGAGCCCGGCGGCCCTCTCGAAATCGAAGCCGTTCCGGAACTGCAGGCGGTAGGTCGCGGTGGGCGTGCTCATCCGGCTCTCGGTCTTTCCTCTCGGACGGCCGCGCAGATGGCCTGATAGAGCGGCACGTCGGCAACCCGCTCGATCGGGACGGGGAGCTTCTGCCGCCAGTTCGGATGCTCGTCCGTGGTGCCGGGGATGTTCACCTGGTCCGGCGAGGCGATCAGGTCGTCGACGGGAATGGCGAAGAGCCGTGAAGGCGTGCGGGCGACGAAGCGATGGAGGGCGACCGCGAGCTCGGGCGGCAGCTCTTCGGGCGCTTCGGCCTCGCCGCGCATGACGGGGGCGAGCGCCTCGGGCAGCAGGCCGGCATCGGAGAGCGCGCCGAGGACCCGCCGGCGGTCGTGCCCCCGCTCGTCCCGCTCGCGCGGCAGCTTGGCGGGTTCGATCAGGCCGATCTCGGCGCGCGTGGCGAGATCCCTGCCGGTCCACCAGCCGGCGAGCGACGGCAGGTCGTGGATCGAGATGCAGGCCATCGCGGCCTGGGGATAGGCGGAAGGCGGCAGGAAGTGGTCGTTCCTGCGCTCGAAGAAGAACACCCGGTAGGAGTGGATCTCCATCGCCGCCATCACCTCGCGGAAGCCCTCCGGCACCACGCCCAGGTCCTCCCCGATGACGAGGGTTTGGCGCTCCTGGGAGACTTCGGCGAGCCCGCGCAGGAGGTCCGGGAAGGGGTAGCGGACATAGACGCCGTCCTTGGCGGAGAACCGGTCCGGGATCCAGTAGAGCCGGTAGAGGCTCATCGCGTGGTCGATGCGGACCGCGCCGGCATGGCACACGACGTCGTCGAGCGCCTCGTGGTAGGGCGCGAAGCGCCGCTTCTCCAGCGTCGCCGGCGAAAGCGGCGCGATCCCCCAGTCCTGGCCGGCGGCGTTGAAATAGTCGGGCGGGGCGCCGATCCGCGCGTCCGGCACCGTGAGCTCGGGATCCGACCAGGTCGCCGATCCGTCGGCCGCGACGCCGACCGCGAGGTCGACATAAAGGCCGATCCGCATGCCCGCGGCGCGCGCGCGGCGCTGCGCGTCGGCGAGCTGCCGGTCGGCGACGAACTGCAGCCAGGCATGGAAGGTCACCCGGTCGGCGTTCTCCTCCGCGAAGGCACGGACGGTTTCGCCCGCATGGTCGCGATAGGGCTCCGGCCAGGTGTGCCAGCCGCTCCAGTGGCCCTCGGCCACCATCCGTTCCGAGATGGCCTCGAACAGGGCGTGGAGATAGAGGGACTGCCCGTGGTGCGCGAGAAAGGCCTGGAATGCCTCCTCGGCCGAGGCATCCGCCTGCGACCGCTCGAAGAGCTCCTCGAGCGCCCGCAGCTTCGCTTTCGCGACGAGCGGGTAGAGGACGTGGTCCGCGCTGCGGAGCTCGTCGAGCTCGGCCTCGTCGACCTCCAGCCCTTCTGCGCCCGCCAGCCTGTCGACGGCGATGTAGAGCGGGTTCAGGAACTGGCGATTGGAGGGCGAGAACGGGCTGCAGCGGCGCGCCTCGGACAGGAACAGCGCGTGGAGCGGATTGACGCCGAGCAGGTCGGCACCCTCGCGGGCCGCGGCCTCGGCGAGGCGCGCGAGATCCTCGAAATCGCCGATCCCCCAGTTGCGGTCGGAGCGCAGCGCGTAGAGCTGGCAGGTCATGCCCCAGGTGCGGCCGTCCTTCAGCCAGTCCGGCACGAAGCACCGCGGCCCTTCCGGCGCTGCCATGCTGCCGACATGGACGGGCGTGGCCTCGTCGATCCCCCGGCGCAGCTCGGCTTCGGTGCCGGCGGGAACGCCCATCGCCTCGAGCGTCGCCCGCCTGGCGTCGTCGCTCACCTCGTGCCGGCTTCCGTCGATGCCGAGATAGGTCCTCTCGATCCCGTAGAGCTCTGCGAGGCGGTCGAGCAGCGCAGTCATGTTCCGGGCAGCGCCTTCACGCCCTGTTCGAGGTAGAATGCGGCGGACACGGGCGGCAGCGATCGCGCCCGAAGCGCCTCGTCGGTGCCGGGCCGGGACTGGTGGAGCAGGCGCCCGCCGGGCGGATCGGCGATCGCGCAGGGCTCCTGCTCGAAATTCGCGTAGAGCGACAGGACGGAGCCGTCGCCCATCCGCCAGCGCACCGCGAAGGCGTCGCCGCCCAGCATGGTCGCGGCGCCGGACTCGCCGGCGATGCCGGCGAGCCGGGGCGCGATCTCCTCGCGCCTCAGCTTCAGAAGGCGCTTGAAGAGGGCCAGCCGCCGCCCGTGCGCCGGGTCGAAGCGGAGATCCCAGTCGATCTTCGACGCCAGGAACGTGCTCTCCGCGTTCGGGTCCGGGATGTGGGCGCGGTTCTCCTCGCTGGCGAATTCCGGCCATTGCCTGAACTCGTTTCGGCGGCCCTCGCGGACCGCGTCGCCGAGCTCGCCGTGGAAGTCCGTGAAGAACGCGAAGGAGCGCGTCTCGCCCCATTCCTCGCCCATGTAGAGGAGGGGGATCGCGGGGCTGAGCAGCAGGATCGCGGTGAGCACCTCCAGCACCCGCGCCGGCGCGAGCATGGTGAGCCGCTCGGCGAAGGCGCGGTTGCCGATCTGGTCGTGGTTCTGGAGGAAGTTCACGAAGGCGGTCGGCGGCAGGAAGGCGCTCGGCTCGCCGCGCGCCTCGCCGCCCTTGTAGGCCGACGGCTCGCCCTGGTAGACGAAGCCGCTCGAAAGCGCCCTGGCGAGCTTGGCGGCGTGGTCGCGCGTGTAGTCGGCGTAATAGCCCTCGCCCTCTCCGGTCGCGATGACGTGCGCCACGTGGTGGAAGTCGTCGTTCCATTCCGCGCTGTAGAGCCGCGGCCGGCCGTCCTCGTCGCGCTGATGGAGGCGGGTGATGTTGCGTTCGTCCTCCGTCGTGAGGTGGACCTGGCGGTCGGTGACGCGGGCGCGGATCGCGGCGCCGAGCTCGTCGAGGATCGGCTCCTCGCTGTGCACGTCGATCTGGTCGATGGCGTCGAGCCGCAGGCCGTCGAAACGGTACTCCTCGAGCCAGTAGAGCGCGTTCTCGATGAAGAAGCTGCGCACCGCCGGCTTCTCGTAGGCGATCGCGCCGCCCCAGGGCGTCTGCCGCTCGGGGTGGAAGAACTCGGGCGCGAAGAGGTGCAGGTAGCTGCCGTCCGGCCCGAAATGGTTGTAGACGACGTCGAGGAACATCATCAGGCCGCGCTCGTGCGCGGCGTCGACGAGCGCCTTCAGACCCTCCGGCCCGCCATAGGCGACATGCGGCGCGTAGAGGAGGACGCCGTCATAGCCCCAGCCGCGGTTGCCGCCGAACTGGGCGATCGGCATGATTTCCAGCGCGGTCACGCCGAGCTCGGCGAGATGGTCCAGCTTCTCGACGATGCCCGCGAAGGTGCCCTTCTCGGTGAAGGTGCCGGTGTGCAGCTCGTAGAAGACGGTCTCCCCCCACGGCCGGCCCTTCCAGTCCGGGCTTCGCCAGGCGTAGCCGGCCGGATCGACGAGGCGGCTCGGGCCATGGACGTCGCCGATCTGCGCGCGCGCGGCCGGGTCGGGAATGGCGAAGCCGTCGGGCAGGACGAAGCGGTAGCCGCCGTCGACCGGCACCGCGTCGGTCTCGATCTCGAACCAGCCGTCCTCGCCGCGGCGCATCGGCAGGTCGTCGCCGCGCTCCTCCGCGCGCAGCGCCATCGTCGCCTGCGACGGCGCCCAGATCCGGAACCGCGCGCCGCCGCCATCGAGCGGAAGCGCACCCCAGCTGGTTTCGAAGCGGAATCCGGTCATTGGAGGGATGATCCCATGCTGCGGGTCGGAGCGGAGGCGCCGAAGAGGAGGACGGAGCGGCCCTCGAGCGTGATCTGACTGTCCGCCGGGCGGGCATCCTCCTCCGGCGCGATCAGGCCGCGGGCGGTGTCGACGAGGAGCGTCCAGGCTTCGGCGGTCGCGGGTCCCGGCAGCCGGAACGGTATCGCGCCCTGGTAGCTGTTGGTCACGAGGAGCAGGCGGTCGGTCTCGCCGCAAAGCAGCATGCCGATCACCCGCGCATGCGGGTTCGACCAGGACGGCACGTCCATCTCCTTGCCGTCGGGCCTCAGCCAGACCACGTTGCGCGTGCCGTGCGCGTCGATCGGCTGGCCGTGCAGATACGTGTTCTGGCGCAGGAGCGGCTGCGCCCGCCTGATCGCGATGAGGCCGCGCACGAACCGGCAGAACGCCTCGTCGCGCGGGTCGAGGTCGTCCCATTTCAGCCAGGCGATCTCGTTGTCCTGGCAATAGGCGTTGTTGTTGCCGGATTGGGTGCGGCCGACCTCGTCGCCCATCAGCAGCATCGGCGTGCCCTGCGAGGCGATGAGGATCGTCATCGCGTTCCGCCGCATGCGGTCGCGCAGGTCGAGGATGGCGACGTCGTCCGTCGGCCCTTCGACGCCGCAGTTCCAGCTGCGGTTGTCGTCGTGTCCGTCGCGGTTCGCCTCGAGGTTCGCCTCGTTGTGCTTCTCGTTGTAGGCATAGAGGTCGCTGAGCGTGAAGCCGTCATGGGCGGTCACGAAGTTGACGCTCGCCCACGGCTTGCGCCCGCGCTTCTCGAAGAGGTCGGAGGAGCCGAGCAGCGCCCGCGAGAAGGCGGGCACCTGGCCGAGGTCGCCCTTCACGTAGCTGCGGACGTCGTCGCGGTAGCGGTCGTTCCATTCCGCCCAGCCCGGCGGGAAATTGCCCACCTGGTAGCCGTTCGGCCCGATGTCCCAGGGCTCGGCGATCGTCTTGGCGCGCGAGAGCACCGGGTCCTGTCGCAGCGCGTCGAGAAACACCGCGTTCGGGTCGAAGGTGTCGTACTCCCGCCCGAGCGAGCTCGCCAGGTCGAAGCGGAAGCCGTCGACGTGGCATTCCTCGACCCAGTAGCGCAGCGAATCCATCACCATCTGCAGCACGCGCGGATGGCGGAGGTTCACCGTGTTCCCGCAGCCCGTCGTGTCGAAGTAGAAGCGCGGGTCCTGGCCGAGCAGGTAGTAGCTCGCATTGTCGATGCCGCGGAAGGAGAGCGTCGGCCCGAGATGGTTGCCCTCCGCCGTGTGGTTGTAGACGACGTCGAGGAACACCTCGATGCCGGCGGCGTGCATGCGCCGCACCATCAGCTTGAACTCGTGCAGGTTGCCGCCCGGCGAGATGTAGCGCGGCGCCACCGAGAAATAGCTGATGGTGTTGTAGCCCCAGTAGTTGGAGAGCCCCTGGTTCACGAGGTAGCGGTCGTCGAAGAAGGCCTGGACGGGCATGAGCTCGATTGCGGTGACCCCGAGCTTGACGAGATGGTCCACGACCCGCGGGTCGGCTAGGCCCGCAAGCGTACCGCGCACCTGCTCCGGCAGGTCCGGATGGCGCGCCGTCATGCCCTTCACGTGGGCCTCGTAGATGATGGTCTTCGACCAGGGCACGCGCGGCCTGCGGTCCTCGCCCCAGGTGACGGCCGTGTCGATGACCACCGACTTCGGCATGACGAAAGCCGAATCGCGCTTGTCGAAGGTGAGGTCCTCGCGCGGCGCGGCGAAGCGATAGCCGAAATGGGCGTCATGCCAGCGCAGATCGCCGTAGAGCTCCTTGGCGTAGGGGTCGATCAGCAGCTTGTTCGGATTGAAGCGGTGGCCGCGGCGCGGGTCGTACGGGCCGTGGACGCGGTAGCCGTAGAGCTGGCCCGGCCCGACGTCCGGCAGGTAGCCGTGCCAGACCTCGTGCGTATATTCGGGCAGCGCGATACGCTCGATCTCGCGCTTTCCCTTCGGGTCGAAGAGGCAGAGCTCGACCTTCTCGGCATTGGCCGAGAACAGCGCGAAGTTCACCCCCGACCCGTCCCAGGTCGCCCCGAGCGGGTGCGGCGAGCCCGGCTCGACACGATAGGTCGCCATGCTGCGCTTCGTCTCCTAGCGGGCGAGCTCTAGAACGAGAGTGGCGAGCGGGGGAAGGGTGAGGTTCAGCGAGTGCGATCGCCCGTGCCATGGCACCGGCTCGCTGTGGACGAGCCCGCCGTTCCCGACATTGGACCCGCCGTAGAACGAGGCATCGGTGTTGAGGCGCTCGATCCACGCGCCCTCGGCCGGGACGCCGACCCGGAAGCCTTCGCGAACGATCGGCGTGAAGTTGCAGACGACGAGCACCGGCGGATCCTCCGGGCCGCCCTTGCGCAGATAGGCGAAGACGCTCTGGTCGGCATCGCTCGCCTCGATCCACTCGAAGCCGCGCGCGTCCGTGTCGAAGACATGCAGCGCCCGGCTGCCGCGATAGAGCTTGTTGAGATCGGCGACGAGGCCCTTCAGCCCGGCATGGAAGGGGTCGGACAGGAGGTGCCAGTCGAGCGAACGGTCGTGGCTCCACTCCCGCTCCTGCCCGAACTCGCCGCCCATGAACAGCAGCTTCTTGCCGGGATGCGTCCACATGAAGGCGTAATAGGCCCGCAGGTTCGCGAACTTCTGCCAGCGGTCGCCCGGCATCTTGTTGATGAGCGAGCCCTTGCCGTGCACGACCTCGTCGTGGCTGAGCGGCAGGATGAAGTTCTCCGTGAAGGCGTAGAGCAGGCCGAACGTCATCTGGTGATGGTGGTAGCGGCGGTGGACCGGCTCCTTCTCCATGTACTGGAGCGTGTCGTGCATCCAGCCCATGTTCCACTTGTAGCCGAAGCCGAGCCCGCCCGTGTCGACCGGCCGCGACACCTGCGGCCAGGCGGTCGATTCCTCCGCCATCGTGGTGGAGCCGGGCGCATCGGCGAAGACGCGCGTGTTCAGGTTGCGCAGGAACGCGATCGCCTCGAGGTTCTCGCGGCCGCCGTGGACGTTCGGGATCCATTCGCCCGGCTGGCGGCTGTAGTCGAGATAGAGCATGGAGGCGACGGCATCGACGCGCAGCGCGTCGACGTGGAAGCGCTTCAGCCAGAACAGCGCGTTCGCCAGCAGGAAGTTCGAGACCTCGCGCCGGCCGAAATTGTAGATCAGCGTGTTCCAGTCGCGATGGAACCCGAGCCGCGGATCCTCGTGCTCGTAGAGCGCCGTGCCGTCGAACTTCGCGAGCCCGTGGGCGTCGCTCGGGAAATGTGCCGGCACCCAGTCGATGATGACGCCGATGCCGGCCTGGTGCAGGCGCTCGACGAAGCGCGCGAAGGCTTCGGGCGAGCCGTGCCGGCTGGTCGGCGCGAAGAGCCCGATCGGCTGGTAGCCCCAGGAGCCGGAGAACGGGTATTCGCTGACCGGCATGCACTCGACATGGGTGAAACCCATGTCGCAGAGGTACGGGATCAGCTCGTCCGCGATCTCGTCGTAGCTCATCATGCGGTCGCCGTCCTTGCGGCGCCACGAGGCGAGATGGATCTCGTAGATGGAGATCGGCGCGTCCAGCGCGTTCCGGCGCTGGCGGCCGGCCATCCATTCGTTGTCCTGCCAGTCGCGCTCGACGAGGCCGTGGACGATCGAGGCGGTCGAGGGCGGCTGCTGCTGGGCGAACGACACGGGGTCCGCCTTGAGCGGCAGCAGCCGGTCGTCGGGTCCGAGGATCTCGAACTTGTAGAGGGCGCCCTTCTCCACGCCGGGGATGAACAGCTCCCAGACGCCGGCCTCGACGCGCTTGCGCATCGGGTGCCGGCGGCCGTCCCAGAAGTTGAAGTCGCCGACCACGCTGACGCGCTTGGCGTTCGGGGCCCAGACCGAGAAGCTGACGCCCGGCACGCCTTCGAGCGTGATGGGATGGGCGCCGAGCCGCTCGTAGATCTCCCGGTGGCTGCCTTCGGCCATCAGGTGGACGTCGAGCGCGCCGAGCACCGGCGGGAACCGGTAAGGGTCCTCCGCCTCCCAGGTGCGGTCGCCGGCCGTGAGGCGCAGCCGGTACGGAAACACCTGTCTGCGGCGGGAGACGGGGCCGGCGAAGAACCCCGACGGGTGCAGCAGCTCGAGCGCGGCGCACTGCTTCCCCGTCTTGGCGTCGATGACGCACACGGTCTCCGCGCCCGGCCAGAACACGCGCACCGTGAGCGGCTCGCCGCCGCGCGCGTGCATCCCGAGAAGAGCGAACGGGTCGCCGTGGCGGCCCTGGACGAGCGCCTCTATGCCCCGTGGATCGGGCTTCCACGACAGCGCCGTCGTCGCTTCGGCAACGCTCATGAGTTCATCCTGGTTTCGTAGATGTCGAGCACACCCCTGGCGGGAATGGACACCCAGCCGGGACGGTTCCCGGCCTCGTAGGCGATCTCGTAGAAGGCCTTCTGCGACAGGAAGAGCGAGAGCAGCCGCTCCCGCGCCGCCTGGTCCTGCGGCACCGTCGCCACCCCTTCCACGCTCGTCCAATAGGCGGCCAGGAAGTCCTGCACGGCCTTGTCGCGCCAGGCGAAGGCATGGTTGCGGATCGCCTCGCTGGGCTCCCCGTGGCGCGAGCGGTAGCGGTCGAGCGTGGACCACGCCGCATAGTCGAACGAGCGCAGCATTCCGGCGACGTCGCGCAGCGGCGACGACTTCGCGCGGCGCTCGTGGAGGCCGCGCTGCGGCTCCCCTTCGAAGTCGATGATCATGACGTCGGCCTGCGCCACGAGCACCTGGCCGAGATGATAGTCGCCGTGGATGCGGATGCGGCTGCCGGCCGGCTCCATGTCGCGCAGGGCGTTTATGCCGTCCAGGATGGCCAGCCGTTCGTCGAGGATCCGCTCCGCGAAGGTGCGCGCGGAGTCCGGCAGATTGGTGCGCACGCGCTCCAGCGTGTCGAGCGCCTCGCGCGCGTCGCAGAGGGAATCCTCCACCCATTGCTCGATGTCGCCCTTCGTCACCGGCTCCGCCGCGAAGGCCGGATCGTCCGTCGCGGTGCTGAGGGCCGCATGCATCTCGCCGGTGCGCCGGCCGAGGATGCCCGCGAGATCGAGCGGGAACCCGAAGAACCGCGCTCCGGCCTCCCCTTCGCCCTCGCTTCTGACGGCGAAATCGTCGAGCTCCCGGTCGAGCGCCTCGACGATCACCGTCCACGCATCGCCCTGGTTGAGCACGAACGCGAAGGCCGATGCGAGCGCCGCCGGCTCCCCGTCCCCGGGCACATGGTGCACCGCGCCGAGATAGGCCGGCGTGTTCTGGAAGCCGGCCACCTCCGTCAGGAATCGCGCCATCTCCAGTTCGGGTTGCTCGCCGTAGCGGATGCGGCGATAGACCTTGAGCATCACCTGCTCGCCGAGGATGATGGAGATGTTGCTTTGCTCCACGGCGACCGGCCGCACCGAAGCGAAATCCTCGATCGTGCTCAGGCGCTCCGTTCCCTCGCAGCGGATCGTTCCGACGGGCCCCGCGTGCTCGGCCCCGCATTTCATGGCGGTGACGACGCAGCGGGCGAAATCCTCGTCGCTGGCGGCGTCCAGGAGCGCGCCGATCCGCGGCCCGTGGCGGACCTTGGCGAGCGTATAGGAGAGCTTCGGCGCGCCGAACCGCAGCAGGTTCTCCCCCCATCCGACGGTGAGGGGCAGGAAGTAGCACTGCGCGCCGCCCTGCCTGGTCGCCACCTCCACGAGGCCGAGCCTGTAGCCGGAGCCGAGTTCGCCGAGCGAGCGCACCTTCACGCTCTCGATCTTCTCGCCCTTGCCGGCGTACCAGCGCTGGCGGGCGAGGTACTCGGGCAGCGCGTCCTGTTCCAGGTGGCGGAGCTCGCGGCCCTCCAGCACCCGGTCGAGATTGCCGCCCGCCGCCGTCAGGGTCACGAATTCGGGCAACGGATCCGGCGCCGGCGTGTGCCACCGGGGCGCCGCCGCCTCGTCGGCCAGCACGAACCAGAAGAAGCCGTAGGCCGGCAGCGTCAGCATGTAGGGCAGGTCGCCGAGCGGCGGGAACGCGGCCCGGCCCGTAAGCTCGATCGGCACGGCGCCGCGCCATTGCGACAGGTCGAGCTCGACCGCCTGCGCCGAGCGGGCCAGGTTGAAGACGCACAGGATGCGCTCGTCCTGGTACTCGCGGACATAGGCGAGGATCTTGCGGTTGCGCGGGTAGAGGAAGGACAGTGTGCCGCGGCCGAACGCCTTGTGCTGCTTGCGGACCGCAATGAGCCGCCGCATCCAGTTGAGCAGCGACGAGGCCTCGTTCTGTTGCGCCTCGACGTTGACCGCCTCGAATCCGTAGACCGGATCCATGATCGGCGGCAGGTAAAGCTGCTGCGGGTTGGCGCGCGAGAAGCCGCCGTTCCGGTCTGCCGACCATTGCATCGGGGTCCGAACGCCGTCGCGGTCGCCGAGATAGTAATTGTCGCCCATTCCGAGCTCGTCGCCGTAATAGACGACCGGCGTGCCCGGCATCGACATCAGCAGCGCGTTCATCAGCTCGATCTTGCGCCGGTCGTTGTCGAGGAGCGGCGCGAGCCGGCGGCGGATGCCGAGATTGATGCGGGCGCGGGCGTCACGGGCGTAGGTTCGCCACAAATAGTCCCGCTCCTCCTCCGTCACCATCTCGAGCGTCAGCTCGTCGTGGTTGCGCAGGAAGATCGCCCATTGCGCCGGGTCGGGGATCTCCGGCGTCTGGCGGATGATGTCGGTGATCGGATGGCGGTCCTCCTGGGCGACCGCCATGTACATGCGCGGCATCAGCGGGAAGTGGAACGCCATGTGGCATTCGTCGCCGTCGCCGAAATAGGGGCGCGTGTCCTCCGGCCATTGGTTGGCCTCGGCGAGCAGCATCCGGTCCGGGTACTTGGCGTCGAGTTCGGCACGGATCTTCTTCAGGACCTCGTGCGTCTCCGGCAGGTTCTCGTTGTTGGTGCCGTCGCGCTCGACGAGGTAGGGGATGGCGTCCAGCCGCAGCCCGTCGACGCCCATGTCCAGCCAGTAGCGCATGACCTTGAGGACTTCCTCGAGCACGCGCGGATTGTCGAAGTTCAGGTCCGGCTGGTGCGAATAGAAGCGGTGCCAGAAGAATTGCTGCGCGACCGGATCCCAGGTCCAGTTCGACTTCTCGGTGTCGAGGAAGATGATCCGCGTGCCCTGGTAATGGTCGTCCGTGTCGCTCCAGACGTAGAAGTTGCGCGCTGCGGAGCCGCGCTTGGCCGTGCGCGCCCGCTGGAACCAGGGATGCTGGTCCGAGGTGTGATTGATGACCAGCTCGGTGAGCACCCGGATGCCGCGCTTGTGGGCGGCGGCGACGAAGCGGCGGAATTCGCGCATGTCGCCATAGGCCGGGTTGATCGAGCGGTAGTCGGCGATGTCGTAGCCGTCGTCGCGCAGCGGCGACGGATAGAACGGCAGCAGCCAGATCGTGTTGACGCCGAGGCTCTCGACGTAGTCGAGCTTCTGGAACAGGCCCTCGAAGTCGCCAATTCCATCGTTGTTGCCGTCGAAGAACGCCTTGATGTGCAGCTGGTAGATGACGGCGTCCTTGTACCAGTAGGGATCGCTGCGCTCGATCCCTCCGGCCGCCGCCGCGGCCTCGGCCGCCTCGCTTGTCGCATTCGCCTTGACGTCCATCAGGCGGCCTCCCCCGGCGGGACGAGACGCCAGATCGCGTAGGGCCGCTCGCGCGGGTCGAGCCAAACGTGCTGGACCTTGCCGTGCCAGGTGAAGTGCTGGCCCGTGACGAGATCCTCGCCGGTGATGGAGGCGTCGTCGGGAAGCCCGAACTCCCAGAGCGGCACCTCGAAGTCCGCGCCCTGCGCATTGTGCGGGTCGAGGTTGACGGCGAAGAGCAGGAAGTCGTCCTTCGCCGGCGTCATTTTGCCGTAATAAAGAATGTTGTCGTTCCAGGCGTTGTAGAAGGTGAGGTTCTCGAACTGCTGCAGCGCGGGGTGGTGCCGCCGCAGCCGGTTCATCAGGCGGATGTCCGGGCGGATGTGGCCCGGGCGGTCCCAGTCCCAGGCCTTGATCTCGTACTTCTCCGAATTGAGGTACTCTTCCTTGCCCGGAATGGCCTCCCCCTCGCACAGCTCGAAGCCGTTGTAGACGCCGTAATTGCCGGCGAGCGAGGCGGCCAGCACGAGGCGCGTCCGGAACCCGGCCCGGCCGCTCGTCTGCAGGAAGTACGGGTTGATGTCCGGCGTGTTGACGAAGAAGTTCGGCCGCATGACGTGGCGTGCCTCGGTCCGCGTCAGCTCGGTCAGGTACTCCGTCAGCTCCCGCTTCGTGTTGCGCCAGGTGAAGTAGGAATAGGACTGGGTGAAGCCGACCTTGCCGAGCCGCTTCATCATCTTCGGGCGGGTGAACGCCTCGGCGAGGAAGACGACGTCGGGATAGCGGTCCTGGATGTCGCGGATCATCCATTCCCAGAACGGCAGCGGCTTGGTATGCGGGTTGTCGACGCGGAAGATCCGGACGCCCCTCTCGACCCAGAACAGCACCACGTCGCGCAGCGCGTACCAGATTCCGGGCAGCGCGCCGCGGTAGAAGTGGACGTTGACGATGTCCTCGTACTTCTTCGGCGGGTTCTCGGCGAACTTGATGGTGCCGTCGGGGCGCCAGTCGAACCATTCCGGGTGCTCGCGGATCCAGGGATGGTCCGGCGAGCACTGGATCGCGAAGTCGAGCGCGATCTCCAGGCCGTGCTCGCGTGCCGCCGAGACGAGCCGCGCGAAGTCCTCGAACGTGCCGAGCTCGGAATGGATGGCGTCGTGCCCGCCTTCATCCGAGCCGATCGCATAAGGGCTGCCCGGGTCGGAGGCCGCCGCCGTCAGGCTGTTGTTGCGGCCCTTCCGGTTCTTGCGGCCGATCGGGTGGATCGGCGGGAAATAGAGGACGTCGAAGCCGAGGTCGCGGACGTAGGGAAGCTTGGCGACGACGTCGTCGAAGGTGCCGTGCCGGGCCGGATCGTCGGACATCGAGCGGGGCATCAGCTCGTACCAGGCGCTGAAGGCCGCCGCACGCCGGTCGACGACGAGCTCGAGTTCCTTCGGATAGCGCGAGAGGTTCGTGCGCAGGCCGACCCGCTTCATGATCGCGGCAAGCTCCGGCGCCAGCAGGTCGGCGAGCAGCGATTCGTCGTCGAGCTCGTGCGTGAGCCGCCGCAGCAGCAGCTGCAGCACGGGCCTGTCCGGCTCGCCGACCCGGTCACTCTCCTCGAGCGTGCGCTCGATCAGCCCGCGGCCCTCGATGAGCTCGAGCGTGACATCGAGGCCCGCGGCCGTCTTCTTCGACACCTCGTCGCGCCAGGAGGCGAAGAGGTCGCGCCAGGCGATGATCGTGTAGCGGTAGCGGGTGTTCTCCTCGAGGACGGCGCTGCCGCGCCAGCGGTCGTTGTCCACGAAGACCATCGGCGCCTCGGTCCAGTCCTGCTGGTCCTCGCGCCAGAGGAGGAGGGCGGCGTCGATCTTGTCGTGGCCGTCGCAGAAGATGTCCGCCTCGACGACGAAGCGGTCGCCGGCGACCGCCTTGGCCGGGAAGCGCCCGCCGTCGATCTCGGGCTCCACCGACTCGATCGCCACCCTGTTCGCGGCCAGCGCGAACAGCCTCTGGTTCCTGGTGTCTGCGGCGTCTTGCGTGGTCGGTCTGTCGGCGGTCCTAGAGGGTTGCGGGGTCGGGCTTATCTTCATATCGGATCGTCTCGGAGCGGATGGTGGAGCGGGCGGGGGCAATTGGGTCGCCGCTCAGAGCGGGTCTGGCCGCGGCTGCCGGCAGCCTTCGCGAGGAGCGGAGCGCTGCCAGGAAGCTGTTGCGCCACCAGCCGATGTCCTGCGCGGTGATGCTGTCCCACAGCGCCGCATGCCGGGCCCGCCGCTCGCCGAGCGGCATTTCGAGTGCACGCCTGATCGCATTCGCCACATCCTGGGGGTCGTGCGGGTTGATGATGAGCGCCTCTTCCAGCTGCTCGGCTGCGCCGGCGAACTGTGACAGGACGAGAACGCCGGGATCGTCGGGGTCCTGCGCCGCTACGTACTCCTTCGCGACGAGGTTCATGCCGTCGCGCAGCGGCGTGACGAGTCCGACGCGGCTGCGGCGGAAGAGGCCCGCCAGCACCGCCCGCGGCACCGGGCGGTGGATGTAGCGGACCGGCGACCAGGTGAGGTCGCCGAACCGGCCGTTCACCTGCCCGACGGCGCGCTCCAGATCCTCCCGGATGTTGTCGTAGGCGTCGACGCCTTCGCGGGTCGGCGGCGCGATCTGCACCAGCTGCACCTTGCCGAGATATTGCGGATAGGTCTCGAGCAATGCCTCGACGCTGCGCACCCGCTCCGGCAGACCTTTGGAATAGTCGAGCCGGTCGACGCCGATGATCAGGCTGCGGCTGTCGGTGCCGCGCGCCATCGCGCGCATGTCGGCGGAGCGCGCGTTCTTCTCCGCTTCCGCACGGAACTGCACGGCGTCGATGCCGATCGGGAAGGCCTCGACCGAGATCGTCCGGCCGAAGCCCTTGATCCGGCCGTCGTTCAAGCGCCGGCAGTCGAGATGCTCCTCGCAATAGCGCGCGAAGTTCTCCCGGTCCCGGACCGTCTGGAAGCCCACGAGGTCGTAGGCGAAGAAGGTGCGCATGAACTGCTTGTGGTGCGGCAGCGCCGCGATGATTTCCGGCGGCGGGAACGGGATGTGCAGGAAGAAGCCGATCAGGTTCTCGACCTGCTTCTGCCGGAGATAGGCCGCGAACGGGATGAGATGGTAGTCGTGCACCCACAGGATGTCGTCGTCCTGCAGAAGGGGCCGGAGCTGCGCGGCGAACCGCTTGTTGACGGAGAAATAGCAGGCCTCGAGATGGCCGCTCATCTCGGCGAGATCCAGCCGGTAGTGGAACAGCGGCCAGAGCGACCGGTTGGCGAAGCCGAGATAGTACTCCTCGTGCTCGTCGGGGGTGAGGGCGACGGTGGCGGTGCGGACGTCGCCGTAGTGCGTCACTTCCGGCGCGCGCTGGCGGGCATCCTCGTACTGCTCGCCGCTCCAGCCGAACCACACGCCGCCCGAACTGGCGAGCGCTTCGCCGACCGCGACCGCGAGCCCGCCCGACTGGAGCCCCGAAGAGAGGTCGGCGACACGGTTGGAAACGACGACGAGCCGGCCCCGGCGCTGCTTCTTCTGGGTGTCCGAAGCCGGCCCGTTCGGCGGCTGCTTCATCGGCGCAGACATTGACGCTCCCTCTCGCCCCTAGAGTGGCGTGTCTTTGTTCTCCTCAGGAGCGAACAGATTCAGGGCCGCCTCAGTTCCACGCGCTCTTGCGTCGGCTCAACGATTCTCCGCCGCCTGGCGAGGAGAACGGATCCGCGAGCGGCCATGGTCGGTTCGCGGTGGCACGGCGCCACCATAGCGCCAATGGCCCGGCGGCATAACCCCGGCCGACCGCTTCTTCGTGCGGCATGAGGGTCCGCCGCGGCGTCTCCCGCGCCGCGGCCTCGTCCGCCGGTCCGAAACGGAACCCCGCGGCTTATCGGCCGTTAGCCATCCCACGGAAAGCAGCAAATCGCTGAAGCCAAGGTCCCGCGAATGACCGCAAGGATCACATTCGAACTGCTGCAGGCTGCCCGAGCGTACAGGGTGAGATCGGCGAAGCTGTTGTCTCGCGTCGGGCTCTACCCGGGCCAGGACAATCTGCTCAAACTGCTCGACGAGCGGGGCTCCCTGACCATGGGAGAGGCCGCTTCCGCCCTGTCTATACAACCTCCGACGGTGACGAAGATGGTCAACCGTCTCTCCGCCTCCGGGCTGATCAAGACCGACGGCGCCAGCACGGATCGCCGGAAGACCTTCATCACGCTGACGGACGAGGCGAAGGAGAAGGTGCGCGAGATCGAACGCATCTGGTCGCGGCTGGAGGAGGAGGCGCTCGCGGAGGTCGAGCTCCGCGGGGATCTGACCGAGCAGCTGATGATCATCACGCGCAACCTGTCCCGCCCGAACGGACGGGCTCTGCAGGACGCGCACATCGAGCATTCGGACGCTGCCTGAGTCCTGCCGGCCGGCGCGTGCTCTCGTGTCTGTCGTGTGCCCGCGCCCAATGCTTCAAACACAGCTAAAGTTTAGCGGACCAGGTTCCGACACGTCCGGCCGTTGACCCGGATTATTTTGCGGGTCCCGGCGTTTAGCCGGAACCAGATCAGCCTCGGTGTTGTTCACAATCCGGTTCCCGACGAGAGACGTTTCCGTCGGATACACGAGGGTCCAGGGAGACAGGTTTTGCACGCGATCATCTATTTGGTCGGCCTCGTGGTCGTCATCCTCTTTATCTTGCAGCTTCTTGGCGCTCGCTGAGAACAGAAATCCGGGAGTGAGACATGGCTAGCAATATGGGTGGGCCTGGCGCCTCCGGGTCGAAGCCCGGAAGCGCGGGCACGCAGGGATCCGGCGCGGGCGGCGCGCACGGGGCCGGTGGAAAGAGCGAGTTCGAGCGCGACGCCGATGCCGTCCGCAGCCAGATCCGGCGCGAAGGCGAGGTCCTCAGCGACAGGCTGCGCCACGGCAAGGAAGCCATCGCGGAAGAGGCGGCCTCCTTCGCGTCCTCGGCCAAGGAGCGCGCTTTCGGCGCCGCCGAGGAGCACAAGAACGCCGCGGCCGGAACGCTCGATACCTTCGCCACGGCGATCCGCCGGGCGAGCGACGAGCTGAGCAAGGCCGACCAGACGATGGCGTCGCGGCTCGTCCGCGAAGCGGCGTCGAGCGTCGAGGGCCTCTCCCGTTCGCTATCGGACCGGAGCATCGACGGCATGATCGGGTCGCTGCGCGATTTCGGCCGCCGCAATCCGGCTGCCTTCATCGGCGGAGCGGTGCTCGCCGGCGTCGCGATCGGCCGTTTCGCAGTCGCGTCGAGCGAGCGTCGCCGTCGGGAGCAGCGCCACGAGTTCGACTACGGCACCGCCGGAGGCCGGATGGCCGGAACCCCGCAGCCCCGGCACTACAGCGAGGGCGCGGCCTATGCGGGCGCCACCAGCTCGGGCCATTCGCAGCCTTCGGGCAGCAGCTCCGGCGGTGCGGGCTCGTCCTCGCACGTCGGAAGCCTGCAGCCCGCGCGGTCCGGACTGGGTCCCGCGATGGGCGCCGGCTCCTCCATGCCATCCGGAACCTCGGGGTCGCCGCTCTCCGGCGGCGCCGGTCGGAGCGGCGGAACCGGTGAAGGCACCTCGTCCTTCGGCTCCTCGTCGTCCTCTGCCGGCAGCGTGCCGAGCGGATCTCGGACCACGGGCGTGAATGACGGGTTGTCCGGCTCGAGCAGCGCCGGCGGCGCACACCGCTCCGACAGCCCGGCCGGCGGGTCGCGCTCCGCCGGCGGCTTCAGCCCGCCGTCCGGATCGTCCCCGGCGACCGGCCCGCACAAGGCGGGCGGCGTCGGGTCGGATGTCGCTCGCGAGCCGGGCACCAACGTGACGCCGGACAAGTCCGGTTCGACCGGCAGCAGTTCGACCGCGCCGGGCAAGACCACCGGAGGCTCCAATGACGCATCCCGCTGAGACACGGCCCGGCCTTTCCGACCCGCGCTCGGTCCCGCAGCTCCTGGGCGATCTCGCCCGGGACCTGTCGACCCTGTTCCGGAAGGAGGGTCAGCTCATCCGAGCCGAGATCTCCGACAAGATCACGCAGGTCCAGGTCGGCGCGGGCTCGCTCGCCGCCGGCGGGATCTGCCTGCTGGCCGCCTTGCTGGTCCTCCTGCAGGCGCTGGTGATCGGCCTGAGCAAGCTCATGGATCCCGGCTGGGCCTCGCTCATCGTCGGCGTCGTCGTGGCAATCATCGGCGTCGTCCTCCTGAAGAAGGGCGCCGATCAGATGAAGGCCGCGAATCTCACGCCCGACCGGACTGCAAATCAGCTTAGCAAGGATGCCGAGCTCGTGAGGGAACAGGTACGATGAACAGGTCAGCCGAAGAGATCGAACGCGAGGTCGAGATGACCCGCGCTCATGTCGAGGACACGGTCGAGGCCCTCAAGGACAAGATGTCCCTCGGCCAGATGGTGGACGAGGCGGCACGCTACTTCCAGAACAGCGGCGGCGGCGAGATGGTGTCCAATCTCGGCACGCAGGTGAAGGCGAATCCGATCCCGCTCATGCTGGTGGGCGTCGGCCTGGCTTGGCTGATGTCGGGGCGCGGGCAGCCGAGCATGGAAGTGCCGCATTGGCGCTTCCGGCACGACGGCGACGACCGTCAGGGCCGGCGCTACGCGAAGAACTACGTCCAGTCGGGCGGCGGCAGCGGCGCCTATCCGAGCGGTGTCGATTACCGCGACTATGCCGAAGCCTTCGCCGACGACGGGGATCACCGCCGTTACGGCAACGGGTCGCGCCGCGGCGCCGGTGGCGGCGTGATGTCCTCCGTGGCCGAGCATGCGTCCTCCGCCGCCTCGGGCGTGACCGGCGGCGTGAAGTCCGGCCTGCGCGCCGGCGGCTCGGCGGCCGGTTCGGCGGCCTCCGCAGTGGGCTCGGCCGCCTCGGCGGTCGGCTCGGCTGCGAGCAGCGTGGGCGAGGCCGTGAGCTCCGCAGCAGAGACGGTGGCGAGCGGGGCCTACCAGGCCGGCAGTGCGGCCGCGTCGGGCGCACGCTACGCCGGTGACGGCGTGGTTTCGGGCGGCCGCTATGTCGGCGACACCGCCTATGAGGCCTATGACTGGACGAGCCGCAACGCCGCCTATTACGGCAGCCGCGCGCGCCGGACCTTCCTCGACGTGCTCGACCAGGAGCCGCTCGTCGTCGGCGCGCTCGGCGTTGCCGTCGGCGCGGCCATCGGCGCTCTCCTGCCGCCGACCGAGGTCGAGGACGAGTATCTCGGCGAGCACCGGGATCACCTGAAGCACGAGGCCGAGGCCATGGCGCGCGAGCAATGGGAGCGCGGCAAGGAAATGGCGGAGGAGGCCTACGTCTCCGCGAAGTCGGAGTTCGGCAAGGACGACGAGTCCGGCCTGACGCTGGCCGAGAAGGCGGAGCGTGCCGCGCGCGCCGCCGCGGAGAAGGTCATGCCGTCCGACTCCCCGACCTCCGATTCGAGCGGCGGCTCGGGGCCGGGCTCCTCGGCCGGCTCGAGCGCTGCTTCCGGTTCCGGTGCGAACCCGTCCGGAAGCGCCGGCGGCTTCGGCAGCACCAGCCGGACCTGACCGGACCAATCCAGACAGGAGGGCGCGCTTGCGGGCGCACCCTTTTGCACGTCCGGGTCACGGATGGCGGAGCGTACTGCCGCAACCTCGCGGCCGGCGGGGTTGGCAGGCGGCGGTGAGGCGTCCATCATGCCCGCGCGGTGCGCCTTCACGCGGGAGCGACGGGGATGTTCGACGGCTTCGACGCTGTGGTTCTCGCCCGCATCCAGTTCGCCTTCACGATGGCCTTCCACATCCTGTTCCCCGCCCTCAGCATCGGGCTCGGGAGCTACCTCGCGGTGCTGGAGGGCCTCTGGCTCGTCACGGGGCGGGAGGCCTACATGCGCCTCTTCCGCTACTGGGTCAGGATCTTCGCCGTGGCCTTCGGCATGGGCGTCGTCTCGGGCATCGTGATGAGCTACCAGTTCGGGACGAACTGGAGCGCCTTTTCCGACCGCGCCGGTCCTGTGATCGGGCCGCTCATGGGCTACGAGGTTCTGACCGCCTTCTTCATGGAGGCGGGCTTCCTCGGCATCATGCTGTTCGGGATCGGGCGCGTGCCGAAGCTCGTCCATTTCGCCGCCACGCTGCTGGTCGCCGCAGGCGCGCTGATCTCCGCCTTCTGGATCCTGGTCGTGAACAGCTGGATGCAGACGCCGCAGGGGCACGCCATCAACGAGTTCGGCCAGTTCGTGCCCGAGGACTGGCTCGCGATCATCTTCAACCCCTCGATGCCCTACCGCCTCGTGCACATGGTGATCGCCACCTATCTCGCGACCGCGTTCGTGGTCGCGGCGGTGGCGGCCTTCCACCTTCTGCGCGGCCGCGCGAGCCCGGAGGTCCGCACGATGTTCTCGATGGCGATGTGGATGGCGGCGCTCGTGGCGCCGATCCAGATCGTCGCCGGCGACCTGCACGGGCTGAATACGCTCGAGCACCAGCCGGCGAAGGTGGCGGCGATGGAGGGTCATTTCGAGGCCGAGGTGACGGGCGCGCCGCTCTATCTGTTCGGCTGGCCCGATGCCGAGGCGGAGACGACCCGCTATGCGCTCGCCGTGCCGAAGCTCGGCAGCCTGATCCTCACCCACGAGCTCGACGGCAGGCTCAACGGGCTGAAGCACTGGCCGAAGGAGGACTGGCCGAACCTTCCTTACGTGTTCTGGGGGTTCCGCGTGATGGTCGGCATCGGTTTCCTGATGCTGGCGACGGGCCTCGTCAGCCTTTACCTGCGCTGGCAGCACACGCTCTTCGCGGCCCCGCGCTTCCACCGCTGGTGCCTGGTCATGGGGCCGAGCGGGCTCGTCGCGATCATCGCCGGCTGGATCACCACCGAGGTCGGCCGGCAGCCCTTCACGGTCTACGGGCTGCTGCGGACGGTCGATTCCGTGTCGCCGATCGCCGCGCCGGCGGTCGGCGCCTCGCTCCTCGCCTTCGTCGCGGTCTACTTCGTCGTGTTCGGCGCGGGCATCTGGTACCTCCTCCGCCTGTTCTCCACGCCGCCGGAGATCGCTGTGGAGGAGGAGATCAGGGGCCCCGAGCGCGCCGCGGGCATCACGCCCGTCCAGGCCACCCACGGCGTCGACTGAGGCGGCCGCGATGGATCTCGCCCTCGTCTGGGTCTTCATCCTCGCCTTCGCGGTCTACGCCTATGTCGTGCTCGACGGCTTCGATCTCGGCGTCGGCATCCTGTCGCCCTTCGTCGCCACCAGCGAGGAGCGCGAGCGGATGATAGGATCGATCGCGCCAGTGTGGGACGGCAACGAGACCTGGCTGGTGCTCGGCGGCGGCGGGCTGATGGCGGCCTTCCCGCTCGCCTACGCGATCCTGATGCCGGCCGTCTACGCGCCGCTCATCGCGATGCTCCTCGCGCTCATCTTCCGCGGCGTCGCCTTCGAGTTCCGCCACCGCGACCCGCGGCACCGGCCGGTCTGGACCGCCGGCTTCGTTCTCGGCTCCTACGTCGCGGCCTTCATGCAGGGGATCGTGCTCGGGACCATCCTGCAGGGCGTCGAGACCGCCGGCCGGAGCTATGCCGGCGGCTGGTGGGACTGGCTCTCGCCGTTCAGCGTGACGACCGGGCTCGCCCTCGTCGCCGGCTATGCGCTGCTCGGGGCCTGCTGGCTCCTGCTCAAGACGAGCGGCGAGTTGCAGGAGCGCATGTTCCGCTTCGCCCGCCCGCTGACGCTCGTCGTGGTCGCCTTCGTCGGCGTGGTGAGCCTGTGGACGCCGCTGATGAGCCCCTTCGTCGCGGAGCGGTGGTTCGCCTGGCCGAACCTCGCGCTGCTCGCCCCGGTCCCGCTGCTCGTGATCGGCATTGCGGTGGCGCTCCTCGCCGCGCTCGGCAAGCGCCAGGAGCGGCCGCCCTTCCTGCTCGCGCTGGCGCTCTTCTTCCTCTCGCTGCTCGGCCTCGGGATCAGCTTCTACCCCTTCATCGTGCCGGGCGCCGTCACGATCTGGCAGGCGGCGGCGCCGGACGCCTCGCTCGGCTTCCTGCTGGTCGGGACGGCGATCCTGATCCCGATCATCCTCGTCTACACCGCCTATTCCTATTGGGTCTTCCGCGGCAAGGTCGAGGACCAGCACTTCTATCACTGAGCCGGATCGGCACGGGCAGGGCGACTGCTACGAAAGGCGAATGGTGCCGCGCCGCGCCAAGCCGCTATCGCGGATTGCTCATTTGAGTTGAAGTCGTCGCTCTTGCCAAACCGCCTGTTCTAGGCGATCCCTTGCTTTCAAGGCTCAGGTTTTCGGACCGGGCATGAACAGGCCGGTCCAACGGCCGGTCGGGGGCAGTCAAATCCTGAGGGAGGAAACCGTGAAGTCAGACACCGCACAGAGTGTATCCCGCCGCAAGTTCCTGAAGGGCGGCGCGCTCGCCGCCGGCGCCGCCGCGGGCACGCTCGCCGCTCCGGCCGTCGTCACCGCGCAGTCGCCGATCGTGCTGAAGATGCAGAGCTCCTGGCCCGCGTCGGACGTCTTCCAGGAGATGGCGCAGCAATATTGCGACCGCGTCGCCAAGATGTCGGGCGACCGGCTGCGCATCGACCTCTTGCCGGCCGGCGCCGTCGTCGGCGCCTTCCAGGTGCAGGACGCCTGCCATGACGGCATCATCGACTGCGCCCACACGGTGGCGGTGTACTGGTACGGCAAGCACAAGGCGGCCTCCTTCTTCGGCACCGGACCGGTGTTCGGCGGCAGCGCGGCGCACATGCTGGCCTGGTACTATGCTGGCGGCGGCGCGGATCTCTACCGCGAGCTGACGCAGGACGTGCTCGGGCTCAACATCGTGGGCTTCTTCGGCTTCCCGATGCCGGCCCAGCCGCTCGGCTGGTTCAAGAACGAGGTCAAGTCCGCCCAGGACATGAACGGCCTCAAGTACCGCACCGTCGGGCTGGCCGCCGATCTCATGCAGAGCATGGGCCTGAGCGTCACCCAGCTTCCCGGCGGCGAGATCGTGCCGGCGATGGAGCGCGGTGTGATCGACGCCTTCGAGTTCAACAACCCGACCTCCGACATGCGCTTCGGCGCGCAGGACGTGGCCAAAAACTACATGCTGTCCTCGTACCACCAGGCGAGCGAGAGCTTCGAGTTCATCTTCAACCGCGACCGCTTCGAGAGCCTCGATCCCGACCTCCAGGCGATCCTCCAGTACGCCGTCGAGGCCGCGAGCACGTCGAACTACGTGCTCGCCATGGACCAGTACTCCTCGGACCTGCAGAAGCTGCAGGAGGGCGGCGTGAACGTCGTCCGCACGCCGACTTCCGTGCTCGAGGCCCAGCTCACCGCCTGGGACAAGCTGATCGAGCAGCTCGGCCAGGATTCGATCAACCAGAAGATCATGGACAGCCAGAAGGAGTGGACCGAGCGCGTGGTCTTCTTCGACCTCATGAACGCGCCGGACTACAAGCTGGCCTACAACCACTACTTCCCCGGCAAGATCACGTTCTGATCCGCGGGACCGATTGCGGACCGGGCGCTCGCGCCCGGTCCTGGCAGTGGCTGCGCCGAGGCTTGGATGCTCACGTACATCAATTTTGCAGACAAGCTGTCCGCCTGGGTGGGCAAGGCGTTCGCCTGGTGCATCATGATCATGACGCTGGGCGTGAGCTACGAGGTCTTCGTCCGCTACGTGCTGAACCGGCCGACGGTGTGGGCCTTCGACCTCACCTACATCCTCTACGGCACGCTGTTCATGATGGCCGGCGCCTACACGCTTTCGCGCGACGGCCATGTGCGCGCCGACGTCGTCTACCGGCTCTGGCGCCCGCGCGTGCAGGCGACCGTGGAGCTCGTCCTCTATTTCCTCTTCTTCTTCCCCGGCGTGATCGCCTTCATGGTGGCGGGCTGGAAGTATGCCTCGCGGTCGTGGCGCTATCTCGAAGTCAGCAGCATGAGCCCGGTCGGGATACCGATCTTCCAGTTCAAGTCGGTGATCGTCGTCGCCGGCGCTCTGCTCTTCCTGCAGGGTATCGCGCAGGTCTTCCGGTGCGTGATCTGCATCAGGAGCGGCGAGTGGCCGCCCCATGCGCAGGACGTGCAGGAGCTCGAGAAGCTCCTGCTGGAGAAGGGCATGCGTGAGCGCCTCGGCCATGGCGGCGAGGCGATCGACGTCGAAATTCCCGACATCCTTCCCGACGATCCTGTCGCGGATCCGCGCCGGAGGCCTGCCCGATGACAGATCCTCAGGTCGCGATCATGATGCTGGGGATCTTCATCTTCATCATCATGCTCGGCTTTCCGATCGCCTTCACGCTGATGGCGCTCGGGGTGGGCTTCGGCTACTACGCCTATTACGACGCCGCGATCGCCAACCGCATCTACATGCGCCTGCTCGGCGACAGCGAGCCCGGCAGCCTCGGGGACTGGTTCGCCTGGATCGGCGCGCTCCTCAACAACCGCGTCTTCGACCTCCTGGTGAACCAGACCTATTCGGTCATGGCGAACGATGTGCTGACCGCGGTGCCGCTCTTCCTGTTCATGGGCTACGTGGTCGAGCGCGCGAACATCGTCAGCCGGCTGTTCAGCACGCTGCAGCTCGCCTCCCGCCGGGTGCCCGGCTCGCTCGCCGTGGCCGCGCTCGTCACCTGCGCGCTCTTCGCCACCGCGACCGGCATCGTCGGCGCGGTCGTCACGCTCATGGGCCTCCTCGCCTTCCCGGCCATGCTGAGGGCCCGCTACGACACGAGCTTCGCCGCAGGCGTGATCTGCGCCGGCGGCACGCTCGGCATCCTGATCCCGCCGTCCATCATGCTGATCGTCTACGCCGCCACCTCCGGCGTCTCGATCGTCCGCCTCTATGCCGGTGCCCTGATCCCGGGCTTCATGCTCGCCGGGCTCTATCTGGTCTACGTCGTGTTCCGTGCCTGGCGGAACCCGAAGCTCGCTCCGCCCATCTCGGAGGAGGAGACGGCCGGGATCTCGGGCGGGCAGATCTTCATGATGCTGCTGACCTCGTTCTTCCCGCTCGCGCTGCTCATCCTGTCGGTGCTCGGCGCGATCCTGTTCGGGCTGGCGACGCCTTCGGAAGCCGCCGCCATCGGCGCGCTCGGCGGCCTCATCCTCGCCGCCGCGTATCGCGCGCTCACCTGGCAGCGGCTGCAGGAATCGGTCTATCTGACGGTCCGCACCTCGGCCATGGTCTGCTGGCTCTTCGTCGGCTCGTGGACCTTCGCGTCCGTGTTCTCCTATCTCGGCGGCGAGCACCTCATCAAGGAATTCGTCACCGGCATGGACATCACGCCGCTGCAGTTCCTGATCATCGCGCAGCTCATCATCTTCCTGCTCGGCTGGCCGCTCGAATGGTCGGAGATCATCATCAT
Organism: Faunimonas sp. B44; assembly: GCF_052655945.1. Taxonomy (NCBI): domain Bacteria; kingdom Pseudomonadati; phylum Pseudomonadota; class Alphaproteobacteria; order Hyphomicrobiales; family Afifellaceae; genus Faunimonas; species Faunimonas sp. B44. The sequence goes on from NZ_JBQYEX010000006.1 coordinate 114,702, forward strand.
CTTCGTGCCGATCTTCCTGCCGCTGGTCGCCCATTTCGGCATCGACCCGCTCTTCTTCGGCATCCTGATCGCGCTCAACCTGCAGACCTCGTTCCTGTCCCCGCCGATGGCGATGTCGGCCTACTACCTCAAGGGGATAGCTCCACCGCACGTGCAGCTCGTGCAGATCTTCAAGGGCTGCATGCCCTATCTCGGCCTCGTGATCTTCTCGATGGTGATCCTCTACGTGTTCCCCGCCACGGTCTATTGGCTGCCGTCGCTTGTCTATGGCCGCTGACCGCAGAAGGCCGGCCGCGAAGGCCGCCCTCGCCGACCTCGACGCTTCGGAAGCGCGCGCCCGCATCGGGCGCGGCGAGATCCGCGCCGTCGAGCTGGTCGAGGCCTGTCTCGAGCGGATCGGCGAGCGCGAGCCGGCGGTGTGCGCCTTCGCGCATCTCGACCGCGATCACGCGCTGAAGCAGGCGGAGTTCCTCGACCGCTACCGCGCCACCGGGCAGCCGCTCGGCGCGCTCCACGGCGTGCCGGTCGGGATCAAGGACATCATCGACACCGCCGACATGCCGACGGAGAACGGCACCGTGCTCGATTCCGGTCGCCGGCCTCAGGAGGACGCGACCGTCGTCGCGAGGCTTCGCGCGGCCGGCGCGGTGATCCTCGGCAAGACGGTCACGACCGAGCTCGCCGTCTACTCGCCCGGCCCGACGCGCAATCCCCACGATCCGGAGCGGACGCCCGGCGGCTCGTCGTCCGGCTCGGCGGCGGCGGTGGCCGCGCGCATGGTCCCGCTCGCCGTCGGGACGCAGACCAACGGGTCCGTCATCCGCCCCGCCGCGTTCTGCGGCGTCGTCGGCTTCAAGCCGAGCCGCGGGATGATCTCGCGCGCCGGCGCCCTCGTCCAGTCGCCGATCCTCGACGCCGTCGGCGTGTTCGCGCGCTCCGTCGCCGATGCAGCGCTGATCTGCGACGCGGTGGCCGGCCACGACCCGCGCGACCGCGCGACGAGGCTCGCTGCCCCGCCGGCCCTCTCGCAGTTCGCAGCGAGCCGGCCGCCGGTGCGGCCGTCGCTCGCCTTCGTGAAGGGCCCGGTCTGGAATCAGGCGGAGCCCGGGACGGCGGACGCATTCGCGGAGCTCTGCGCCGAACTCGGCGACGACATCGTGGAGATCGACCTCGCGGCGCCCTTTGCGGAGGCGCACCGGCTGCACGGCGCGCTCATGCTCGCCGACATCGCCCGCAACTACGCCCGCTACACCGAGCGCGGATGGGAGCGGATCAGCGAGCGCCTGCGCGGCATGATCGAGGAAGGCCGCACCGTGCTGGCCACCGACTACGCCGAGGCGATCGACCGGATCGAACTCCTGAACGCGCTGCTCGAGCAGGTGTTTGACCGCTTCGACGCGATCGTCACCCCCGCGGCGCCGGGAGAAGCGCCGCAGGGGCTGCAATCGACGGGCAGCCCCGCATTCTGTACGATCTGGACCTATTGCGGGGTGCCCGCGGTCACCCTGCCGCTTCTCGCAGGGCCGGACGGAATGCCGATGGGCGTCCAGCTCGTCGGCCGCCGCGGCCATGACGGGCGCTTGCTGCGCACCGCGAACTGGCTCGTCGAGCGGCTCTCGCAGGAGGCCGGTGAGGGGGTCGCAATGGGAGCTTCGTCATGATGGACCGGATCTTCGCATTGGTCGGCATCCTCGGCCTGTGCGCGTTCCTCGGCGTCCTGGTCTGGAAGGTGCCGCTGCTGCCGCTCGTGGTCGTCTGCGCGATCGGCGTTCTCATGGCCGCCTTCGATTTCTACAACACCCTCTTCAGGCGCAGGTCCGGCTGAGGCGGCGCGGCGGAGCCGCGGCCAGTTTAGAACTAATCTAGAACATAATTGTTGACTTGAGCTCGAGCTCGGGGACACTTCGCGACCGCGGCGGCCTCCGGCCGTCGCCCCTTTGATGTCAGGGCCTTGAACCCTTTCCTTGGAGGCATCCGATGGTGTGTTGCGAGCCTGCGGCGCGGCCGCGGAGAATCCTGTCGACCCGGAGGACCGGGCGGGTTCCCCTTGGGTCCCGCTGGCCGGGAGCCGTCTGACCGATGGCGGGTTCGCAGTTCTCCGAGCGCCCCGTCGCGCTGTTCGACCGGGTGCCGGAACGGCTCGTGCTGATGGGCTTCCGAGGCTGGATGGCCGGCTATTGCTCGGGCGACCTGCGCCATTGGGAGGAGGTCTGGAACCTCCATGCCGGTTCGCTCGGCGTGCCGGCCGCGCGCGCCCTCGTGGAGCGGCTGGCGACCTTCGTCAGCATGGTGCGCGACCATGCGCAATGCCCGGTCCGCTGCTTCCCCGGCGCCTGTCCGCAGATCTGCCGCGACGAGTGCTTCGTGCTCGCCATGCTCTCCGCCAGCCAGAATGCGGATGTTGACTGCCTGGCCTACGCGATGCGGCAGCTGATCGATCCGGATGGCCACGAGGCCGCGATCCATCCGGTCGTCGCCTATGCCGAGGCGATGGCGGAGCAGAACCTGAAGCTCATGCGGGTGCCGCGCACGGTGGTGCAGGACATCGCCGAACGGCCGCGGCGCTCCTGCCTTCACTGATCCGTGTCGGCGGCGTGATTTGCGGAGGGCGTGGCAGGCCGCCATCCTCGCCGGCACCAAGCCATGCAAGCCGGGAGGAAAAGCGGTGAACGACAAGCCGAAGATCTCGCAGGAGATGATCCGCCTCTACGACGAATACACGCACCTGACCCTCGACCGCCGCGGCTTCATCGAGAAGCTGGCGGCGGTCGCCGGCGGCTCCGCGGCCGCCTATGCCATCGTGCCGCTGCTCGAGGCGAACCAGGCGCGCGCCGCAATCGTCCCGGACGACGATGCCCGAGTCGCGGCCGAGACGATCACCTGGCCCGGCGCCGACGGCGTCACCATGAGCGGCTATCTGGTCGCCCCGGCGGACGCGCAGGGCGATCTTCCCGCCGTCGTCGTCATCCACGAGAATCGCGGCCTCAACGGGCACATCAGGGACGTCGCGCGCCGCCTCGCGCTGGAAGGCTTCCTCGCGCTCGCCCCCGACTTCCTTGCGCCGGCCGGCGGCACGCCCGAGGACGAGGACAGGGCGCGCGAGATGATCTCCGCCCTCGATCAGCCGCAGACCGTCGCCAATTCGGTCGCGACCGTCGGGTTCCTCGCGAGCCACGACCGCTCGAACGGCCGGGTCGGCGCGGTCGGCTTCTGCTGGGGCGGGGCGATGGTCAACCAGACCGCCATCCATTCCGACGCGCTCGACGCCGGCGTCGCCTATTACGGCCGCACGCCCGATCCATCGGAGGCGGGGCGGATCAAGGCGCGCATGCTGCTCCACTATGCCGGCCTCGACGAGCGCATCAATGCCGGCATTCCCGAATACGAGGAGGCGCTGAAGGCGGCGGGCGTGGAGCACGAGATCCACGTCTACGAAGGCGCGAACCACGCCTTCAACAACGACACCTCCGCCGCGCGCTACGATCAGGCCGCCGCGGACCTCGCCTGGTCCCGCACCGTCGCCTTCCTGAAGGGCGCGCTGTCGGCCTGAGCTCCTCGACCGGGCGTCAGTCGGAGGACGCGTCCGGCCCGCCGCGCGGCTCGGCGTGGATGATGATCCGCGCGATCTCCGGCCTGCGTTCGCGCACGGTCCGCTCGAGATCATCGACGCGGCGGTGCACCTCGTCCACCGTCCAGTGCGGGTCGAGCCGGCAATGCGCGACCAGCACGTACCCGTTGTGCGCCCGGCGCAGGCGCACGTTGTGGATCTCCGAAACGCCCTCGCTCGCGTTGGCCGCTTCGTGCAGCGCGGCCTCGAAGGCGGCGCGCAGCGCTTCCGAGCCGGGTTCGGCCTCGTGCACCTCCGGGGCGAGCGGCTCGATATGGGTCTCGATCTCGGTGCCCTCGCCGAACTCCGCCTGGATGGCATCCTCCAGCCGGTCGGCGACCGCATGCGCCTCGGCGAGCGAGAGCCGGCCGTCGACCTCGACGTCGACGGCGATCGCCAGCGCGTCGCCGACATGGTGGACGGTGACGTGGTGGACCGCCACGCGCTCGCGCAGCGCCACCAGCAGCACGCGGTCGTGGATCGTCTCGTCGCTCGGCGAGACCGGCACCGACTGCACCAGGACCTCGGCCTTCCCGAGCAGGTCGCACGCCGTCGCCACGACGCGCTCCTTCACGGCCGCGGCCTCCTCGACGTTCAGCGAGCGCGCGACCTGGATGCCGATGTCGACGAAATGCTGCGCGCCCGCCGCCCGCAGCCGCACGAACTCGACGCCCACCACGCCCGGCTGCGCGAGCGTGCGCGCCTCGAGCGTGCGGGCCACGCCGGCCGGCGCGCTGTCGACCAGCTCGTCCACCGTCCGGCGCAGGAGGCGCAGCGCGAGGATCGCGATGAGCGCCGCCACGGCGAGCGTCGCGGCGGAATCGCCCCAGTCGAAGCCGAGCACGATCAGGCCGAATCCGGCGAGGACCGCCAGCGAGCTGTAGACGTCCGAGGCGAAATGCAGCGCGTCGGCCTGGAGCGCGGGGCTCTTCGTCTCGCGCCCGACCTTCAGCAGCGCCCGCGCGCGCCAGGTGTTGATGGCGATCTCGACCAGGAGCACGGCGACCGGCAGGAACGAGATGTCCGGGACGTCGTGATCCGCCCTGAGCCGGCGCACGGCTTCCACCGTGACGCCGCCGGCGAGGAGCAGCAGGAGGGTCGCCTCGCCGAGCGCCGCCACGCTCTCGAACTTGGCGTGCCCGTAGGGGTGGGACTCGTCGGGCGGGCGGTCGCCCCAGCGGACGGCGAGCAGGGTGATCGTCGTGGCGAGGAAGTCGGTCGCGGAATGAAGCGCGTCCGTCACCAGCGCCAGGCTGCCGATCGCGAGGCCGAGGCCGAGCTTCACGATGGCCAGCAGCAGGCTGGCTGCCAGCGAAATGGCGGCGGTGCGTTCCTTCAGCGTCACGGGCAGGTCGTTAGGCCGCGGCTCCGCCCGTGGCAATGGCGTGCGCGGCGCTCTGCTGCATTTCCCGCGGACTCGTGCAACATGACGAAAATGTCATTCTTTGTCCTCGACGGATCGGCAAGGCTCGGCCGTTGAAGGGGTTCGCAGCGTCAAGGATCCGCCCCCGCTCATGTCGGCATGGAAGCAGCTCGCCCTCTCGCTCATCATCCTCGCCGCCGCGGCGGCGGGCTGGTACGCGTGGACGAACCCCGAGGCGGTGGAGCCGATCCGCACCGCGCTGTCGTCGGTCACGCCCGGTGAGCAGTCCAGCCCCGCCGGCGCGCCCTCCGCCGCGTCTCAGGCGAGTGCACCGCGCAGGGGCCCCGGCGGCCCGGGCGGCGCACCGCCCGTGGTGGTCGCGGCGGCGGAGCTCGACGGCGGCGGCGAGAAGGTGACCGCGCTCGGCAGCGCCAAGGCCGGCCGTTCGGTGACGATCGTGCCGGAAGTCACCGGCATCGTGCAGAAGGTCCTCTTTCGCCCCGGCGAGCCCGTCGACGAGGGCGAGGTCCTGGTCGAGCTCGACCGGAGCACCCAGGAGATCGCGGTCGAGCGCGCCCGCATCGCGCTCGAGCAGGCGAAGTCGGCGCTGAGCCGCGCCCAGCAGCTCGCCAAGTCCAGGAACATCTCCGAGGTCGCCCTCCAGGATGCGGAGATCGCGGTCAGGGTCGCCGAGATCGAGCTTCGCACCGCCGAACTGGAGGAGCGCAAGCGCACGATCCGGGCGCCGTTCGGCGGCGTGGCCGGCCTCAGCGACGTCTCCGTCGGCGATCTCGTGACCACGAGCAGCGAACTCGCCACGCTGGACGACCTGTCGCGCATCGTCATCTCCTTCGAGGTCCCGGAACGCTTCTCGGGCCGGATCGGCAGGGGCACGGCGGTCAGCGGCACGGCCCGGGCGCTGCCCGGCGAAGTCTTCGGCGGGGCCGTCACCGCGGTGGACAGCCGCATCGACCCGGCGACCCGCACGCTCCGAATGGAAGCCGAGATCGAGAACCGCGGGGGTCGCATCAAGCCCGGAATGGCGGTCGCCATCGCGATCGCGCTCGAAGGCGAGAAGCGGGTGGCCGTCCCCGCGCTGTCCGTCCAGTGGGATCGGCAGGGTTCGTTCGTCTGGCGCCTCGCCGGGGAGAAGGTGGAGCGCGTGCCCGTCGCCATCCTCAGCCGCCGCAGCGACACCGTCGTGGTGAAGGCGGAGGTGGAGCCCGAGGATCTGCTGGTGGTCGAGGGCGTCCAGCGCCTGCGGAATGGGGCGGAGGTTGCCGTCGTCCGCCGCGTCGCGCCGGCGTCGTCGCGCGCCGCGCCGGACGAGGACGCGACCGCCCACGGCTCGGATGCGCCGGTGCCGGCGAGCCGGCCGGCCGAGCGGGCGCCGGGCTGAGGGGGCGGCCATGCGCGACAGGCTCCAGAGCGTCCGCGAACGGATCATCGAGGCGACCAAGGGCGTGTCGGCGCTCTGCGTGCGCCGGCCCGTGCTCACGATCGTCGTCAACCTCCTCATCATCGTGGCGGGCCTTGCCGCCCTCAACGGCGTCGAGATCCGCGAGCTCCCGAACGTCGACCGGCCGGTGATCACGATCACGGCCAGTTACGAGGGCGCCTCGCCGGAATCGATCGACACGCAGGTGACGAGCCTCCTCGAAGGCGCGGCCGCGCGCGTCCCCGGCGTGAAGAACATCTCCTCCACCAGCCGCACCGGCCGCAGCCGCATCGTCGTCGAGTTCGACAGTTCCGTGGACATCAACGTGGCCGCGAACGATCTCCGCGACGCGGTCGGCGACGTGCAGCGCAGGCTGCCGGAGCAGGTCGAGGACCTCTCGATCGTGAAGGCCGACGACGATTCCGACCCGATCATGCGGCTGGCCGTGACGGCCTCCGACATGCGGATCGAGGATCTGTCGAAGCTCGTGGAGGACACCGTCGTCGACCGGCTCTCGGCGGTCGAGGGCGTGGCGCAGGTCTCCACCTACGGCGCGCGCGAGCCGCTCGTCCGCGTCCTCATCGACCCCGAGGCGCTCGCCATGCGCGGGCTCGCCGTCTCCGACCTGTCGAGCGCGCTCGCGACCGTGGCGCTCGACGCGCCGGCCGGCAACCTCACCGGCGCAGACCATTCGCTGCTGGTGCGCGCCGATGCGAGCGTCACGAGCGCGGAGGAGGTCGAGGCGATCCGCATCGACCGCAGCACCCGGGTCGGCGACGTGGCGGACGTCTTCTTCGGCCCTGCCGACCGTTCGAGCGTGTTGCGCATCAACGGCCAGACCGGCCTCGGCCTCGGCATCATCCGGCAGGCCCAGTCGAACACGCTCGACATCTCGGACGGCGTGAAGGAGGCCGTGGCGCAGCTCAACGCGGCGCTGCCCGAGGGCGTCTCCATCCGCATCACCTCGAACGACGCGACCTTCATCGGCGGCGCTCTGAATGCCGTCGTCCGGGCGCTCAGCGAGGCGATCGTCATCGTCATCGCCATCATCTTCCTGTTCCTGCGCTCGCTCCGGCTGACCATCGTGCCGGCGGTGACGGTGCCGATCGCGCTGCTCGGGACGGTGGCCGCGATCTATCTGGCGGGCTTCTCGATCAACATCCTGACGCTGCTCGCCTTCGTGCTCGCCACCGGGCTCGTCGTCGACGATGCCATCGTGGTGCTGGAGAACATCGAACGGCACCGCCGCATGGGCATGGGGCCGCGCGCGGCCGCGGTGCTCGGGGCGAAGCAGGTGTTCTTCGCCGTGGTTTCCACCACGGTCACGCTCGCGGCCGTCTTCATCCCGATCTCGTTCTTCCAGGGCACGGCCGGCCGCCTGTTCTCGGAGTTCGGCTTCGTCATGGCCTTCGCGGTGACGCTGTCCGGCTTCGTCGCGCTGACGCTCTGCCCGATGCTGACCTCGCGGCTCATGCCTTCCGGGCTCCATGCCGACGGGCCGAGCCGCAACCCGCTGATGCGGATGATGGAGGCGCTCGGCGGGTGGGGCGAGGCGGCCTACCGGCGCACCCTCGACGCCGCGCTCGCCGCGCCGCTGGTGGTGCTCGTCATTGCGGGCCTCTTCGCCGCCGGCGCCGTCGTGGCCTATGCCGCGCTTCCCGAGGAGCTCACACCGAGCGAGGACCGCGGCTTCGTGCCGATCTCCATCAGCGGGCCGCAGGGCGTGACGATCGACTACATGGACAGCCAACTCCGGGCCGTGGAGGAGGCCGCGCTGCCCGTCATCGAGGCCGGCGAGGCTACCAACATGTTCCTGATCGCCGGCATGGGGGGCAACACCAATTCCGGCTTCGTGGTCCTGACGCTCGCCGACTGGAAGGCGCGCGAGCGCAGCCAGCAGGAGATCATGCGCGAGCTGAACGGGCGGCTTCAGAACATCCCCGGCGTCCAGGTCTTCGCGCGCTCGCCGAACAGCCTCGGCATCCGCGGCGGCGGCCAGGGCCTGCAGTTCGCGATCACCGGCATCGACTACGACGCGCTGGCGGAAGCGGCCGAGGCGTTCCGCCTGGCGATGGAGGACCTGCCGGCCTTCGACACGGCGCGCCTGTCCTACGACACCACGCAGGCCCAGCTCTCGCTCGACATCGACCGCGAGCGCGCCGCCGATCTCGGCATCCCGGTCGATTCGCTCGGCACCACGCTCGCGACGCTGCTCGAGGGCCGCGAAATGGGCGAGTTCTATGTCGGCGGCGACGCCATTCCGGTCCGGGTCGAGGCGCCGGACGGCACGATCAACGATCCGTCCGATCTGGAGGGCATCTTCGTGCGCACGGGCGGCGGGCGCATGGTCCCGCTCTCCTCCTTCGTCAGCGTGCGCGAATCGGCCGTCGCGCCGAACCTGCCGCGCGAGGGTCAGCGGCGGGCCGTGCCGCTCGTCGGCACGCTTGCCGAAGGCCAGGACCTCCGCTCGGCGATGGCCGCCGTCGAGACGCTCGCCCGCGAGCGGCTGCCGGCAGAGATGGGCATCCGCTTCATGGGCGAGGCGGCGGCGCTCGACGAGACGTCGAGTGGCATGGCGATCACCTTCGCCTTTGCGCTCCTGGTCGTGCTCCTCGTTCTCGCCGCCCAGTTCGAGAGCTTCGTCAGCGCCGTCATCATCATGGTTACGGTGCCGTTCGGGCTCGCGGCGGCGATCTACGCGATGGTGCTCACGGGCGGTTCGCTCAACATCTACAGCCAGATCGGGCTCGTGATGCTGGTCGGCATCATGGCCAAGAACGGCATCCTGATCGTGGAGTTCGCCAACCAGCTGCGCGAAAGCGGAATGGGCGTCCACGCGGCCATCCGCGAAGGCTGCCGGATCCGCCTGCGGCCCGTCGTGATGACCATGATCGCCACCGTGCTCGGCGGCGTGCCGCTCGTCCTCTCCTCCGGCGCCGGCGCCGAGGCGCGGCATGCGCTCGGTTGGATCGTCGTCGGCGGGCTGGGGCTCGCCACCTTCGTGACGCTGTTCGTCACGCCGGTCGCCTATCAGCTCCTCGCCGGCCTCTCCAAGCCGCGCTCGGCCGAAGCCGACCGGCTCGAGGCGGAACTCGGCCACGCGCTCGGCTCCGGCGAGGTGGTGCTGCGCTCCGAGGCCGACGAAGCCCTGGCGCCAGCCGGATCGCCGGCGTTCCGGGAGGCGGCGGAATGACGGCGGCGGTCGCATGGCCCCGGTTCCCCGCACCCGCCGTCGCCGGCGTGCGGCGGGCGCTCGGCCGCGCCGCTCCGGTGGATGGCGGCGCATTGCGGCATTCCCGTCGGCTGCGGCCGGCCTATAGTCGCCGGCTTGCGCGGTCTGGACGAGCGGTGGAAAGGAAGCGGGTGGACGCCTCGGACGATGCAGCGCGCCTGAAGGCCGTCGCGGCCGGAGACGAGGCCGCATTTGCCTGTCTCATCGACCTGCATGGCCCGGCCCTGCTCCGCTTCGCCAGGATGCTGCTCGGCAGCGAGGCGGAGGCCGAGGACGTCGTGCAGGACGCCATGCTCAGCCTGTGGCGCGCCGCGCCGCGCTGGCGGGCGGAGGCACGGCTGTCGACCTGGCTGCATCGCGTCGTCTATAACGGGGCCGTCGACCGCCTGCGCCGGCGCCGCAGCTTCGTGGATGTCGCCGCGGCAGAGGACCTGCCCGACGAGGATGCGGCCTCGCCCGATGCCGCCATCCTGCGGGCCGAGGCCGTCGCGGGCGTCCAGCAGGCGCTCGCCTGCCTGCCCGAGCGGCAGCGGACCGCCATCCTTCTCTACCACTTCCAGGACCTTGGGCAGGCCGAAGCCGCCGAGGTGATGGAGATCGGCGAGCACGCGTTCGAGTCCCTCCTCGCGCGGGGGCGCCGCCGCCTGCGCGATCTGCTTTCCCCGCCGGAGGGCGGAGCCGGGGAGGGCGCGTCATGACGACCCGCGACCTCCGTCCGGACCTTTCCGAGGCGCTCGAGCGCTTCGGCGCCGACCTCTCCCGCTGGCCCGACGAGCGGCTCGCGCGGGAGGCCGATGCGGCGCTCGCTTGCGATCCCGCCCTCCGCGCCGAATGGGAAGCCTGGCGGGACCTCGACGGCCGTCTCGATGCGACCCGGGCGGCGTGCGACCGGTCCATCACCCGGTCTGCGGCGGTCGCGCGGCTGCGGGCGAATGCGCTCGCCGCGACGACGCGCCGGCTGCGCTGGCCTGTCGCGGCCGCGGCGGTCGTGGCCGGCCTCGTGGTCGGCGGCGTGCTCGACCTCGCCATCGCCCCGCCGGCGCCGCGCGGGACCGAGATCGTCCTGCTCGACTCCCTCGTCTTCGGCCCGGACGAGGTCGACCTGCGATGATGGCGGAGCGGCTGGTGTCGAGGACGCGCATCAACTGGCCGCTCGTCGTCCTGACGGCTTCGCTGGCGCTCAACGGCGTGCTCGCCGGGATCCTTGCGACGAGCTACTTCCGCTCGGCCGACGACACCCATCGGGTGTCCCGGCCGCTCCGGCTCGAGCTGCGCTCCTTCGCCGAGCGCCTGCCGGAGGCGAGCGTCGACCGCATCGTCGCCCGCCTCGCCGCGGTCGAAGGCGAGGCGGAGGGGCACATTTCGCGCCTGCGGGCGCTCCGCCGCGAGATCAACGGGCTGGCGGCGGAGCCGAGCCCCGATCGCGCCGCCATCGACCACCGCTTCGCCGAGATCCGCCAGGAGGTGGCGGCGCTGCAATCGCTCGTCCAGAGCACGACGATCGACGCCGTGCTCGAGCTTCCCCCGGACGTGCGGACCCGGCTTGCCCCGCCCGCCGAGTGACGCCGCGTCGCCCGCGTCGCGCCGGGCCGGCGATCGCGCTATGGTGTGCCGCGTCCACGACCGGATGAACGCAGAGGGGCTTTCGTGAACGACACCCCGGACCACGGTTCGGCCGGGCATCGCCCGGCGACGCGCCGGCGCGCGGGCGTCGCCTTCGCCACCCTGGTGACGAACGCCGAATACGGCATGGGCGCGCTCGCGCTCGCCCGCTCGCTGAAGCACACGAAGACCGAGGCCGACTTCGTCGTCCTCGCCACGCCGGGCGCGGAGCGGCTCGACGAACTCGCGGCGGAGGGCGCGCGCATCGTCCCGGTCGCGCAGCCGGTCCTGTCCGACGCGTTCCGCGAGCGGCACAGCCGGGAGGCGCTCCACCGCGCTGCCCCTTTCAACAAGGGCAACAAGCCGGCCTTCCACGATCCGATCGACAATTTCTGCAAGCTGGAGCTCTGGAAGCGCGAGGAATACGACACGATCGTCTTCCTCGACGCCGATTCGGTGGTGGTGAAGCCGATCGATACGCTGTTCGGCTTTCCCGAGTTCGCCGGCGCGCCGAACCTCTACCAGGAACTCGCCGACTTCCATCGGCTGAATTCCGGCGTCTTCGTCGCAAAGCCGAGCCTCGCCACCTATGACAGGCTCATCGATTACCTGGACCGGCCGGGCATATTCTGGCGGCGCACCGACCAGACCTTCCTCGAAGCCTTCTTTCCGGACTGGCACAAGCTGCCCTACACCTTCAACACAATGCAGTACGTCTATTTCAACCTTCCCGATCTGTGGGTGTGGAAGGCCATCCGGGTGGTCCATTACCAGTACGAGAAGCCCTGGGCGGAGGCGAACCCGAAGCGGCATCTGCTGCAACCGGTGATCGACCTCTGGTGGCGGCTCCACGACGGCGCCCCCCCGCCCGACGACCTTCCCGTGCGGCCGGTCAAGACGGGGCGGGACCTGAGCGCGTGATCGCAGCCGTCACCGGCGCGACCGGCTATGTCGGCCAGTTCGTGACGGCGCGCCTCCTCGCCGAAGGCGTGCATGTGCGCGCCTGGCATCGCGGCGACGCGCCCCCCGACCTCTTCCCCGAGGCCGAGTGGCTGCGCGGGGATCTCCGCGACGAGCCCGCCATGAGGCGCCTCGTGGCGGGCTGCGATCTCCTCGTGCACTGTGCGCTGGAGCACGTTCCGAGCCGGTACAGGGGCGGCGAGGGCGATGACCTTGCGGCATTCCAGGAGGCCAATCTCGTCGGCAGCATAAGGCTGCTTGGGGCCGCCAGGGCGTCGGGCGTCGGGCGCGCGGTCGTCCTCTCCAGCCGGGCGGCGCTCGGCGACCGCCGGCCGCCCGGCCAGCTCGGCGACGAGGCCGTCCTGATGCCGGACACGCATTACGGCGCGGTGAAGGCCGGGCTCGAGGCGGTGGTCTCGGCCTACGGGCGCGGCGAGGGATGGCCCGTCGCGGCGATCCGCCCAACCGGCGTCTACGGGCTCATCGCGCCCGTCGAACGGTCGAAATGGTTCGCGCTCGTCGCGGCGGCGCTCGCCGGCGGCGCGATGCTCCCACCGCGCTCGGCGACGGAAGTGCACGGCAGCGACGTCGCCGATGCGGTCTGGCGGATCGCCACGGCCGCGCCGGAGCGCATAGCCGGCCGCGCCTTCAATTGCAGCGACATGGTCGTCGACCATGCCGATCTCGTGGAAATGCTCGCCGCGAGGCTCGGCAGGGAACTGGCGGTGCCGCCGCGCAGCGCGCCGCCGGCCGTGACGATGGCCTGCCCGGGGCTCGAGGCGCTCGGGGTCCGCTTCGGCGGCCCGCCGCGCCTCGCGGAGACGCTCGACGGCCTGGTCGAGGCGGCGGCCGCGTGCGCGGCTGCCGGCTAGGCGCGTCAGGCGGCGCGCCGCTCGAGCGCGCGCGGCGCGGATTCGTCGGCGGCGATGGCGAGAAGGCCGGCGGCGTTGCGGCCGCGGATCTGATGCCGGCCCTGCGCGGCGATGACGCCGCTGCGGGACAGCTTCGACATGATGCGGCTCACGGTCTCGATGGTCAGGCCGAGATAGTCCGCCATGTCGAGCCGGGTCATCGGCAGATCGAAGGCCGCGCACGAGCGGTCGTCGAGGCCGGCGCGGCGCATCATCGCGACGAGGAAGCTCGCCACCCGCTCTTCCGCGCTCTTGCGTCCGAGCAGCACCATCTGCTCCTGGGCGGCCGTCAGCTCCTGGCAGATCAGGGCGACATGCTCGCGCCGCAGCGCAGGGTCGGCGTCGACCGCGGCCTCGAACCGGCTGCGCCGCATGCGGCGCACCGCGACGGTCGTGATGGCCTCCGCCGTGAAGGAGAATTCCTCGCCTTCGGTCAGCCCGATCACCTCGCCGGCGAACACGAAGCGCAGGATGGCGCGGCGGCCGTCGGGGAGAATGCGGCAGATGCGCATCGCGCCCTCGACGATCTCGAAGACGTCGTCGGCGGCGTCGCCCTGCCAGACGAGCGCCTCGCCGGCATGGACCGTCTCCGTCTTCTGAGTCATGAAGAGCGTCCGGAGTCCGGAGGCGCGGTCGGTCGCATTGCCTCTGGCGGGCAGAGCGGAAATATTCGTCGTCATCGGCGTGTCTCCGGTTCGTCGGACACACGCAATCAACACGGGCCGTGTCACACGCGATTGCCAGTCGACCCGACAAAGCGTGCTAGTTCGTGACAGAGTGTTACAAGCCCGGGGGGCGGGCGGACGAGGAATGGCTGAAGCACAAGAGGAACGGCCGCACATCCTGGTCGTCGACGACGACCCGCGCATCCGGCAGATGCTCACGCGCTATTTCGGCGACGAGGGCTTTCGCGTCGGCGGCGCGCAGGGCGGTGCCGCGATGCGCAGCTATCTGGAGGAGCACGTCGTCGACCTGGTCCTCCTCGATCTCGGCCTGCCGGACGAGGACGGGCTGACGCTCGCGCGCGACCTGCGCGGCCTGAGCAAGGCGGGCGTCATCATCATCACCGGCCGCGGCGATGTCGTGGACCGCATCGTGGGGCTGGAGATCGGCGCCGACGACTACATCACCAAGCCCTTCCATCTGCGCGAGGTGCTGGCGCGCGTGAAGAGCGTGCTGCGGCGCCTGAAGGACGTCCCGGCGCCGAAGCCGGCGGAGGAGGAGCGCCCCGAGGAGCAGTTCACGTTCGAAGGCTGGACGCTCGACCTGGTGCGGCGGCAGCTGGTCGATCCCGCCGGCGAGGAGGTGCCGCTCACGACCGGCGAGTTCTCGCTGCTCTGCGCCTTCGTCCGCAATCCGGGCCGCGTGCTCGACCGCGACCGCCTCATGGATCTCACGCGCGGGCGCGAATGGAACGCCTACGACCGCGCGATCGACACGCAGATCGCGCGCTTGCGCAAGAAGATCGAGCCCGATTCGCAGAGCCCGGCGCTCATCAAGTCGGTGCGCGGCGTGGGCTACGTCTTCGCGGCGAAGGTCAGCCGCGGCTGACGCGGCGCGTCAGGCCCGTTCGCCGCGCTCCGCGAGCAGGAAGAGCTGGTGCGGCTGGCGGACGAGGATGCGCTGCCGGCCGCCCTCGACGAGGCCCTTGCTTTCCCAGGCGCTGAGGATCCGGCTGACCGTGTGGAGGGTCGTCCCGGTCATCTCGGCGATGTCCTGGCGCGAGACGGGAAAGTCGATGAGGACGCCGCCGTCCGTCTTCCGGCCCGCCTGCTCCACGAGGCGCAGCACGGCATGGGCGACCCGGCGCTCCACCTCCTCCGTCGCCATCTCGCGGATGCGCGTATGCGCCTCCTGGAGCCGGGTGCCGACGGTCTGCAGCGTGTTGACCGCGAGCCGGGGGGCGCGGGCCACGAGCAGGTCCCAGTGCTGCGACGCCCAGGCGAGCGTCAGGCTCTCCGCGACCGCGACGGCCGTGCCCGGGTAATCGGGCCGTCCGAGCGCGACCGCCACGCCGTAGACCTCGCCCGGGCTGACGAAGCGCACCACGATCTGCTGCCCGTCCGGCGTCACCTGGATGACCTTCAGGCGCCCGTTCAGGAGCACGAAGAACTCTCCCGCCGGCTGGCCCTGCTCGAACACGGCCTCGCCCTTGGGGACGAGGCGCGATTCCGCCGTCGCGAGGATGGCGTCGAGGTCGGCGTCGCCCATCGCCTGGAAGAGGTCGAAGCTGCGGATCAGCGTCCTGTCGAGCTTTGCCATGGTTCCGATCCTCGCTGCTCAGGCCCGCTCAGCGCCGCTTCGACGGCGGCCGCACCGGCCCGGGCGACAACGCGCGAGCAGGCGATCCGGATAGGACACCGTGTTTGCGGGAGCGCAAAGAGGCCTTCCGCCGTGCGTCGTAAGACGACCCCACGACGAAATCGACCCGGTCGAAAGGACAGTTCAAATGAAAGCCCCCGCAGCTCTACTCGCGACCGTCGCGGCAGCTGCAATCTCGTCCGCAGCCCTTGGCGCAGCCGTTCCCGCACTGGCCGAAGAGGCCCCGGCCGCGAACATCGTCCGCGCGCCGACCGATCTCCCCGCGCCGCTCGGCATGCGCGCGCCGGAGACGGTGAGGATCGATCTGGAGACCGTCGAGCTGGACGGCCAGCTCGCCGACGGCACGACCTATACCTATTGGACCTTCGACCACAAGGTCCCGGGTCCGCTCGTCCGCGTCAAGGTCGGCGACATCGTCGAGGTGCGGCTCACCAACGCCGAGACCAGCGCCATGATGCACAACGTGGACTTCCACGCGGTGACCGGCCTGCACGGCGGCGGTCACGCCACGCTGGCCGAGCCCGGCGAGACCAAGGGCTTCACGTTCAAGGCGCTGAACCCGGGCCTCTACGTCTACCATTGCGCGGTGCCGATGGCCGCCTCGCACATCGCCAACGGCATGTACGGCATGATCCTGGTCGAGCCGGCCGAAGGTCTGCCGCCGGTTGATCGCGAATTCTACGTGATGCAGGGCGAGATCTACACCGAGGAGGCGTTCGGCACGTCCGGTCACCTGACCGAGAGCTTTGACAAGCTGATGAACGAGCAGCCGGAATACTACGTCTTCAACGGCGCCGCCGAGGCGCTCACGGGCGACAATGCGCTGAGGGCGAAAGTCGGTGAAACGGTCCGGATCTATTTCGGGGTCGGCGGGCCGAACAAGACCTCCAGCTTCCACGTGATCGGGGAGATCTTCGACAGGGCCTACCCGCTTGCCTCGCTCACGAGCGAGCCGCTCAAGGACGTCCAGACCATCTCGGTGCCTCCGGGCGGTGCGGCGGCGGTCGACCTGAAGCTCGAAGTGCCGGGCGAATACGTCCTCGTCGACCATGCGCTCTCGCGGGCCGCACGCGGCCTGGTGGGCACGCTCGTCGTGGAAGGGCCGGAACAGCCCGACATCTTCCGCGAAGGGATCGATGAGAAGATCGGAATGCTCCGGCAATAGGGCGGAGCGGTGGGCCGGTCCGCTTCGGCGGGCCGGCCGTTCTCGTGCGGAGAGAAGGGCCATGACGATTGCTGCGCTGGGAGCTTATCCCGGGCGGTTCCGGCACGAGGACCGGGCCGTCTTCGATGTCGATGCCGAAGCCGTGCTGCATGACCTGAAACGCACGATATCGCACGTGGAGCTCGATTGCGGTTGCCGTGCCGCCCTCGACGTGGCGCTCGACCGCTTCATGACCGCCGAGCCGGTCAAGCTCCGCGAAATCTATCTGCGCTCTGCCAGAGACTGCCGCCGCCGGATCGACCAGGCCGTGACGCTGCTCGCGGAGCTGGAGGAGATCAGGGCCGACGAGCCCGATGCGAGCGCCTTCGAGGAACTCCGTCAGCTCTTCGACGACATCGTGGGGGCGGCGAGCGAAGGGGCATGGGCGATGCGGGCGGCGGCGGCGAGCGCAAGGGCCGTCCGGCCGCTGCCGGCCGCCGCCCTTGCCCGCATCGAGGTGCCGGACCGGTTCGGAGATCTGGCATGAGCATGTCGGACGCCGCCGGGCACCTGCCGAAGGGCGGCGCGGACCGGTCCCAGCCCCGGGCGCGGGTCGCGGCAGGCGACACGAGCATCGACCGGCGCGGCCGTCGCCGGTCGGCGCCGGCGATCCTGAGTTACGGCTTCCGGCCGTTCTTCCTGGGCGCGGCGCTCTGGGCGGCGCTTTCCGTGCCGATCTGGGTCCTTCTCTACTTCTCGGGCGCCGAGCCCCCCGGGCCGTTCTCCGGCCTCGACTGGCACGTCCACGAGATGCTGTACGGCTACCTCGCCGCGGTCATCGCCGGCTTCGCGCTCACCGCCGTCCCCAACTGGACGGGCCGCCTGCCGCTCAGCGGCGCGCCGTTGGCCGGCCTCGTCGCGCTCTGGCTGGCCGGGCGCATCGCCGTCGCCCTCCTGCCGTGGCCGAACCTCGTCATGGCGGTGGACCTCGCCTTTCCTGTCGTCTTCGCGCTCGCCATCTGGCGCGAGATCCTGGCCGGCAAGAACATCAGGAACTTGCCGATCGCCGCCCTCATCACGCTGTTCGGCGTGGCCAATCTGATCCACCATTTGGTCCGGATCGTCCCCGACCTTGCCGGCTTCAGCGAGCGTCTCGCGCTGGCTGTGGCCGCCACCATGATCGCGCTCGTCGGCGGCCGCATCGTGCCGAGCTTCACGCGCAACTGGCTCGCGCGGGCGAAGGCCGCGCGCCTGCCCGGCAGCTTCGGCCCGGTCGACCGGATCGCGCTCGTCGCGGCGGTCGGCGCGCTCGCCTCCTGGGTCGTCCTGCCCGATCATCGGGGGACTGCGCTGCTCCTGATCGCCGCCGGGTCCGTTCATCTGGTCCGGCTCGCGCGCTGGCAAGGGATCGCCGCCGTCCGGGAGCCGATCGTCTTCATCCTTCATGTCGGATATCTCTGGCTCGCGCTCGCGCTCGCGCTGCTCGGGCTGGCGATCCTGGCGCCGGGAGCCGTGCCGCACAGCGCCGCCCTCCATGCGCTCACCGCCGGCGCGATCGCGACGATGACGCTCGCCGTCATGACGCGGGCATCGCTCGGCCATACCGGCCGGCCGATCGCGTCCGATCCCGTGACGGTCGCGATCTACGTCCTGGTGACGCTCGGTGCGGCGCTCCGGGTCGCAGCCCCCTTCGCCGGTGAGAGCTACGCCGCGCTGCTTGCCGCCGGCGCGGCGCTCTGGAGCGGCGCGTTCCTGACGTTCGCGGTCGGCTACTGGAAGGTGCTGACCGGTCCGCGCGCCGACCTGCGCTGAAGCGCAGGCGACGAAACGCGGGCGAGCGGATAAGAGGAGCGGGTCGCCATCGTCCTGCCCGTCCCGCCATGACCGAATTCGTCGCCGCCATCGCCGTCTTCCTGCTCGCCCACGTCATCCCGGCGGCGACGGGCCTGCGCGGGCGCCTGATCGCGGCGCTCGGCCGGCCGCTCTACATCGGCCTCTATGCCGTCCTTTCGCTCGTGCTCCTCGGTTGGGTCATCCTCGCCGCGGCGCGCGCGCCCTACATCGAGCTCTGGCCGCCTTCGCCCGCCACCGCGGCCGTGCCGCTGATTGTGATGCCGTTCGCCTCCGCCCTCTTCGGGGCGGCGCTCGCCGAGCCGAATCCGCTGTCCGTCGGTTTCCGCGGCGCGCCCGATGCGGCGCGGATCGGCGGCGTGCTGGCGATCACCCGCCACCCGCTCCTGTGGGCCTTCCTGCTGTGGGCGGCCTCGCACCTCGTCGCCAATGGCGACCTCGTGTCGGTCCTGCTCTTCGGCGCCTTCGCAATCTTCGCCTGGCGCGGCATGGCCGTCGCCGACCGGCGCGCGCGGCAGAAGCTCGGCGAGGCCGCCTGGTCGCAAGCGGCGCGCCGGACGTCGGCGCTTCCCTTCGCCGCGCTTCTCGCCGGCCGCGCGCCGCCCCTCTACACCACCCGAAGTGCAGTGGGGGCGGCGCTCGGCCTCGTCGCCTACGCCCTCTTGGTGGCGGACGGGCATCTGAGGTTGTTCGGCGCCGACCCGCTCGCCTGGTGGCGCTGAAGGCGAGGGGCGGCAGGGACTTAACTTCGTTTCCGGATTGCTGGAACAGTGCAGCCCGGCCGGGCATTCTCGGTCTCGATCAAACAGGCCGAACCGTTGAACGACAGCACGCTCCCCGCGCCCGCCCCGCCGGTTGAAACGCCGCCGGTCGAGGTCGTCGCGGAGACGCCCCATGCCGCGCCGCGCTGGGCGGTCGTCGGCATCTTCTTCATCCTGCTCGCCGGCCTGTTCTATCTCGCCAAGGGCTTCCTCCTGCCCGTCGCGCTGGCTTTTCTCTTCGCGCTGGTGCTGAGCCCGATCGTGCGCTTCGCCTCGCGGCGCGGCGTCCCGGCCTTCATCACGGCCGCGCTCCTCGTCGGCTCCGGCATCATCGGGATCGGAACCGGCGCCTACGTCCTCTCCGACCCGGTCGGGCGCTGGATGGCACAGGCGCCGCTCGTCGGCTACGAGCTGGAGCGGAAGCTCGGCTCGCTGCGCAACCCCGTGCAGCAGATCGAGCAGGCCTCCGAGCAGGTCGACAAGCTCACCAAGGGCGAGCGGGAGCCGGCGCAGGACGACGTGCAGGAAGTCGTCGTCCGCGAGCCCGGCCTGGCGTCGGGCGCCGCCGAAGGGCTGGCGGACCTGGCGGCGAAGGCGGTGTTCGCCGTCGTCCTGCTCATCTTCCTGCTCGCCTCCGGCGATCTCTTCTACGTGAAGATCGTGCGCGCCATGCCCTCCTTCACGGACAAGAAGCGGGCCATGCGGATCGCGCACGACATCGAGCGCGAGCTGTCGCGCTACCTCCTGACGATCTCGCTCATCAATATCGGGCTCGGCGTCGCCGTCGGCCTCTGCCTGTGGGCCGTCGGCATGCCGAACCCGGTCTTGTGGGGCACGCTCGCCACGCTTGCGAACTTCATCCCCTATGTCGGCGCCCTGCTCGGCGTCGGCACCGTCGCGCTCGCGGCGATCATGGAATTCCCGACCCTGCAGCAGGCCCTTTACGCGCCCGCGGTCTACCTGCTCTGCACGACCATCGAGGGGCAGTTCCTGACGCCGATGATCGTCGGCCGCCGCCTCGCCATGAATGCCGTGGCGGTGTTTCTGGCGGTCGCCTTCTGGGGCTGGCTGTGGGGCATCGTCGGCATGCTCATCGCGGTCCCCATCATGGTCGGCATCAAGATCTTCTGCAGTCACGTCGAGGGGCTCGAGGCCTTTGCCGACTTCCTGTCGGTGGAGCCGAAGAAGGTCGACGCGGAAGAGGACTGACCGCGACGCGACTGCGTGCAATTTCCGGTTGCATCCGTTCATCATGCCGAACCGTTGATCCAGGCGGGCGGGCGACCGTCCACTTTGCTGTTGACCGCGTCCGGCGATCCGTCACAACAGAGCGGCGGGGAGGCGTGGGGCATGCCCTTGGGATCGCTGCTGCCGTGGATACGGGAGCTGCGCGGGATCGAAGTCGGCGCGGCCGGCGTCGCGCTGGGCGGCGAGGCGTTGCGGACGCTGATCGAGGTGCTGCCGGTCGCGATCGCCGTGACCGTCGGGCCCGAGCACCGGTTCGTGCACGCCAACCGTTACTACCGGAAGCTGTTGAGCCGCCAGGATGCGGACCCGGTGGGAAGCACGGCCGCGGACCTGCGGGATCCCTTCCAGGCCGGCGGCGCCGGCCGCGACGCGGTCCTGTCGGGCGGGAAGCCCTCGCTCCTGCGCGAGGTCATGCTGGAGATGGGGGAGAACGGCCGCCCGCTCTACTGGGACCTGGCGCACCTGCCGCTCCTCGGCGAGGCCGGCGACACGGAGGGCGTCGTCACGCTCGCCATCGACATCACCGAGAAGGTGCACGCACGGCGCGAGGCGGAGCTTCGGGCGCTCGAGGCGAACCTCCGCGCCGCCGAGGCCGAAGTGGAGCGCCGCCGCCTCGCCCTCGCCATCGAGGCGACCGGGATCGGCATCTGGGACTGGGACATCGGCACGGGCCGCACGATCTGGTCGGAGCGGCTGTGCGAGATCCTCGGTCTTTCGGCGGGAGAAGCGCCGTCCTACGAGCTCTGGCTGGACCTCCTCCATCCGGCCGACCGCGATCGCGTGCGCGACACGGTGCAGGCGACCTTCGACCCGGCGAGCGGCGGCGAGCTTGCCGTCGAGCATCGCATCGTGCGGCCGGACGGAACGGTGCGCTGGGTCCAGGGCAGCGGTCAGATGCTCTACGACGAGGCGGCGCGCAAGCCGGTCCGCCTGATCGGCACCATCCTCGACGTCACCGAGCGGAAGGATACCGACGCGGCGCTCCGCAGCGCGCTCGCCGCCAAGGAGATCCTGCTTCGCGAAGTGAACCACCGGGTCAAGAACAGCCTGCAGCTCGTCTCCTCCATGCTGTCGCTGCAGAGCGCCGCGATCGCAGACCCGGATCAGCGCAGGGTGTTCCAGGAGGCGCAGTCGCGCATCCGGATCGTCGCGGGCGTGCACGAGCGGCTCTATGCCGGCGTGACAACCGAGAGCGTCCGCCTCGATCTGTACCTCGCCGAGCTCTGCGGCGACATCGAGCGGGCGAGCGCCAAGCCGGGCGTCCGGATCGCAATCGACGCGGAGCCGGTCGAGACCGGCATGGACCGCGCCGTCCCGATCGCCCTCGTTCTGAACGAGCTCGTCACGAACGGCCTGAAATACGCCTATCCGGACGGCGGACTGATCGAGGTGAAACTGGTGCGGACGCCGGAAGGCGGCGCCGTGCTCCGCGTGTCGGACACCGGCGTCGGCCTGCCGGCCGATTTCGACGAGCGCAAGCGCCGCTCGCTCGGCTTCCGCATCGTCGAGGGGCTGGCGCGCCAGCTGCAGGGCGACGTGCGCTACGAGCGGCTCGATCCCGGCACAGCCTTCGTGGTCCGGATCGCCTGACCCGTCCTGCACGTCACGCCGCACGCCGCCGCCCTCGTCATCTTATGATCACGCCGTGCCGGTACCGCGAGGCCCGTCTCCGCGAATCGGCGGCGGGGCGGGCGGGGGGAGACTGGCGATGGAGAGCGCGCTGCTCGACGACATCCGCAAGGCGGTCGCGGAGGCGATCGAGACCGGCGGCGTGCTTCACGTTGCGCCCGTCGCCCGGCGCCTGGCAGCCCGCCACGAGCAGACCGGCGCGAGCCCGCGCCGGGTGGCCGAACTTCTGCTGCGCGCCGGCATCTATGCGGCCGTGCCGCTGGCGCTCGACAAGATTTAGCCGGCATACTATTTCGGCCCGGGCGATTCGCGTGTACGCTCCGTCCGGCGAGACCGGAAGACGTCTGGACGCCTCGCCGGCGGCCATCGGGTTTCCTTCGCCGGCTGATCGGGCCGGCTGTTCGGAGTGTCGGGTATCGTCATGACAGCGCCCAGCGGGATGGCGAGGCTTCCTTCGGGGGAGACGGTGCCGGCGCTCGGCCAGGGCACCTGGGGCATGGCGGAGGACCGCCGGCGGCGCAGCGAGGAGATCGCTTCCCTCGGGCGCGGCATCGATCTCGGCATGACGCTGATCGACACGGCGGAGATGTATGCCGACGGTGCGGCCGAGGAGCTCGTCGGGGAGGCGGTCGCGGGCCGGCGCGACGAGGTCTTCCTGGTCTCCAAGGTGATGCCGGAGAACGCCGGGCGAGACGGCGCGGTTGCGGCCTGCGACGCCAGCCTCCGCCGGTTGCGCACCGACCGGATCGACCTCTACCTCCTCCATTGGCGCGGGCGCATTGCCCTCGAGGAGACGCTCGAGGCGTTCGCGCGCCTTCAGGCGGCGGGCAAGATCCGGCACTGGGGCGTCAGCAATTTCGACGTCGACGACATGGAGGACCTCGCCGCCGCGGGCGGGGCGCGGCCGGCGACGAACCAGATCCTCTACAATCTGACCCGTCGCGGCGTGGAGTTCGACCTCCTGCCGTGGTGCGCCGGGCGGGGCATCCCTGTCATGGCCTATTCACCCGTGGAGCAGGGCAGGCTCCTGGTGCGCCCGGAGCTGCGCAGGCTGGCGGCGGCGGAGGGGATCGCGCCCGCGCAGCTCGCGCTCGCCTTCGTCCTCGCGCACCCGAACGTGATCGCGATCCCCAAGGCCGGGTCGATCGCCCATCTGGAAGAGAACCACGCCGCCCGCGCCGTCGCGCTCAGCCCGGAAACGGCGGCGCAGCTCGACGCGTTCTTTCCGCCTCCCGGAGCGAAGCGCCCGCTCGAGATGCTCTGAGCGATCCTCAGGCGTAGTGGCGGGCGCCGCCCCGCCAGCTGGCAGGCTCGCCCTGCAGCAGGAGGAGCGCGAGCAGGTCGTCGGCCGGCACGGCGGGGCTGTAGAGGAAGCCCTGCGCCTCGCTGCAGCCGAGCGAGAGCAGGATGCGCTCCTGCATCGCGTTCTCCACCCCCTCCGCGATGACGCCCAGCCCGAAGCTCCGGCCGAGCTGGACGACGGCGTCGATGATGGCGATGTCGCCCTTGCTGGCGATCACCGTCTGGACGAAGCTTCGGTCGATCTTCAGGCGGGTCAGGGGAAAGTTCTTCAGGAGGCTCAGCGACGCGTAGCCTGTGCCGTAATCGTCGAACGCGATCTGCACGCCGAGGTCGCGCAGTCGGCTGAGGGTCGTGAGGATCGTCTCGTCGCCGTCGAGCAGGATCGTCTCCGTGATCTCGAGCTCGAGGCATTCCGGCGGCAGGGCGTTCGCCGCGAGCGCCTGCTCGACCACCTCGACCAGCCGGCCTCCGCGGAACTGCTCCTGGAACAGGTTCACGGCCATGCGGATGCCGGCGCCGCTGCTGCGCAGCCGCGCCGCCTCCCTGCACGCCTCGGCCATCGTCCAGTCCCCGACCGCCTGCGCAATGGGCAGCGCCTTGAGGATCGGGAGAAAGACGCCGGGCGCGAGGAGGCCGCGTTCGGGATGCCGCCAGCGGATGAGCGCTTCCGCGCCGATGATCTCGCCGCTGCCGAGCCTCACCTGGGGCTGGTAGTGCAGTTCGAACTCGCCGCGCTTCAGTGCGGTGCGAAGCTCCCGCTCCAGCCGCTGCCGCTCGTCCTTCTCCGCCCGCAGCGCCGGCGAGAATACCCTGCTGCTGCTCGAGCTGTCGGCCTTTGCCGAATAGAGCGCGAGGTCGGCGTTGAGCATCAGCTCGTCGATCGTCCGCCCGTGCTCCGGCGCGATCGCGGTTCCGACGCTTCCGCCCACGGAGATCGTCCGGCTCCCGATCCGGATGGGGCGGACGACGCTCTTCATGATGGCGTCGACGACGCCTTCCAGTGCGGTCGGCTCGGAAGCCCCTGGCAGCCAGATCGCGAATTCGTCGCCGCCGAGCCGGGCGACGGTCGCATGGTCCGCGACGGCGGCCCGAAGCCGGCCGGCGACTTCGACGAGGAGCCGGTCGCCGCCGGCGTGCCCCATGCTGTCGTTGACCTCCTTGAACCGGCTGAGGTCGACGAGGAGAAGGGCGCCGGGCGTGTCCCGGTCCAGGGCGTCCGAGATGCGCGACCAGATGAGCCGCCGGTTGGGAAGGCCGGTCAGCTGGTCGTAATGGGCGAACCGGAAAAGGCGTTCCTGCTGCTCGCGCTGTTCCGTCACGTCGCGCGCGAGAATGCAGAAGTTTCGCCGGCCCCCTTCGAGCCAGCTCGACACCGTCGCTTCCACCGGGAACACGCGGCCGTTCCGGTGCCGCCCGACGGTTTCCAGCAATTCCCCCTTGTCGCCCGAGCCGATCGTCGTCAGGCGATCCGACAGGTCGCCCGGAAAGATCAGCTCCACCGACCGGCCGACCGCTTCTTCCGGCGTGTAGCCGAACGTCCCCTCGGCGCCCTCGTTCCAGAAGGTCACGTTGCCGGCCTCGTCGAACAGGACGCAGGCGTTCGGCGATGATGAGGCGACCTTCCGGAACCGTTGCTCCGTCGAGCGGACCGCCTCTTCGGCCCGTTTGCGGCCGGTCACGTCCCGGGCTACGCCGATCATCCGCAGGAGCATTCCGTCCGAAGCGAAGAAGGCGCGCCCCGAGGATGCCAGCCACCGTTCGGCGCCGTCGTCGGCGCGTCGGATCCGGAAGTCCGCCTCGAGCCTGCCGATGGCGGGATCGAACACCCGCGCGATTTCGGCGTCGAGCCGGGCCCGGTCGTCGGGGTGCACGAGCGCCAGAAACGCCTCGAGGCCGATCGGGTCGCCATCCGGAATGCCCAGGAGCGCCCGCTTCCCGTCGGACCACCAGCGTTGGCCTGTGCGGTAGTCGAAGTCCCAGATGCCGAGCCCCGTTGCATCGACGGCCACCCGCAGCCGCTCCTCGTTGCGCGAAAGGCGATCGGCGGCGTCGTGCTGCTCGTGAATGTCGGTCGTCGTGCCGACCCACTCCCGAATGTTGCCGTTGCCGTCCCTGAGCGGGACGGCCCGCGTGACCATCCACCGGTAGCTCCCGTCGGGCGACTTCAGGCGGTACCTGAACGGATCGCACGCGCCCGACCGCACGGCATGGAACCAGGTCGAGACGACGCGGGCGCGGTCGTCGGGATGCAGCGCGTCCTGCCAGCGGAAGCCCTTGAGGGTATCCCTGAACTCGCACGCCTGGTCGTCCCAGCCCCAGAAGTCGACGACGGCGCCCCTCGGGTCCGTCACGAAGACCAGGGCCGTGTTGGTCGCGAGCAGGGCACGGTAGCGCTCCTCGTTCGGTTCGAGGGCGCCCGTCCGGGGAGGTCGTTCTGGCGAGCTTCCGATCATGTCGCAGCAAACTGGATGGCAAGCGCACGCGCAAGCGGAACCTGCCCGGGCACTAGACGCATCATGTGAAGCAGTGCCGCAGGCTCGATCACATGCCCATTCCGCCGCTTCTGCAAACAACCCTCAGCGCACGAGAACGTTCCTGAACTGCCAGGGATCCTCCCGGTCGATGTCTTCCGGAAACAGGCCGGGGCGGCCGGTCAGGGGGGTCCAGTCGGTGTAATAGCCCTTGACCGGGCCGAGATACGGCCGCTGCACGTCGAGGCAACGACGGAAATCCATCTCGTCCGTCTCCACGATGCCCGCCTGCGGGTTCTCCAGCGCCCAGACCATGCCCGCCAGCACGGCCGAGCTGACCTGCATCCCGGTCGCATTCTGGTACGGCGCGATCAGGCGCGTCTCCTCGATGGAGAGCTGCGACCCGTACCAATAGGCGTTGCGCGGGTGCCCGTAGAGGAGCACGCCGAGCTCGTCGATGCCGTCCACGATTTCGTGCTCGTCGAGGACGTGGAACTCGGATTGCGCGGCGCCGGCCCGGCCGAACATTTCGTGCAGCGAAAGGACGGCGTCGTTGCACGGATGATAGGCATAGTGGACCGTCGGGCGGTACTCCGGATCGAGGCCCGCGCCGACCGTGTAGTAGTCGGCGATCGAGACCGCTTCGTTGTGGGTGACCAGGAAGCCGAACTGCGCCCCCGGCGTCGGGCACCAGGTCCTCACGCGCGTGTTGGCGCCGGGCTGGAGGATGTAGCGCGCCGCTTGGCAGCCCGCTGGGTCGTCCTGGACGCGCATGTTGTCGGGCATCCAGCGTTCGTGGCTGCCCCAGCCGAGTTCCGCCGGCTGCAGGCCTTCCGACACGAAGCCCTCGACCGACCAGGTGTTCCAGAACACGTTCATCGGCTTCGGATGGCTCACGCGCTGCGTGTCCCGTTCGGCGATGTGGATGCCCTTCACGCCGAGGTCGCGCATCAGCCGCGCCCAGCCGGCCCGGTCGTCGGCGGCCGGTTCGCGGTGGCCGCCGCCCAGCTCGGCGGCGAGGTCGAGGAGGGCCTGCTTCACGAACCAGGACACCATGCCCGGATTCGCGCCGCAGCAGGACACCGCGGTCGTGCCGCCCGGATTGGCGCGCTTCTCCGCGCGCACCGTCTCCCGGAGCGCATAATTGGTGCGCGCCGCCGGACCGGCGCTCGTGTCGAAGTAGAATCCGGGCCAAGGCTCCACGACGGTGTCGATGTAGAGCACGCCCAGCGCGCGGCAGAGCTTCATGATGTCGAGCGAGGAGGTGTCGACGGAGAGATTGACGCAGAAGCCGCGCCCGGGGCCGTCGGTCAGGAGCGGGGTGAGGAGCGCGCGGTAGTTCTCGCGCGTCACCGCCTCGTGGACGAAGCGGATGCCCTGCGCGTCCAGCATCGCACGGTGGCCGTCGTCGGGGTCGATCACGACGAGGCGCTTCGGGTCGTAGCTGAAGTGACGCTGGATGAGCGGAAGCGTGCCGCGGCCGATCGAGCCGAAGCCGATCATCACGATCGGGCCGTCGATGGTGGCGTGGACGGGCCAGTCGGTCATCGGGTCTCCCTATGGAAAGGTCCGCGAGGATTCGCGTGGGTGCCGCCCCGGCAGAGCAGGCCTGCGCCACCCCTGTCAACCGCCGAGGGGATCCCGTCGCCCGCCCCGCTCACGGCACGAGCTGCGCCTTCGGGATCTCGAGTTCGTAAGCGAGCCCTTCCGGACGGAAGGAAAGCTGCGCGGTTCCGCTGACGGAGGTCGGGACCACGTTGCAGAGCATCAGCAGCCCGAAGCTCCGCCCGCGGGGCGGGCGCTCAGGCATGCTCGCGCTGCTCCTTTCAGACCACGCGAAACGGTAGAGCTCGGGGTCGTCGGCACTGCGATCGAACCGCACCGCGATGATGCCGTCGGGGACCGACAGCGCCCCGTACTTGATGGCGTTCGTCGTCAGTTCGTGCAGCGCCAGCCCGAGATATTGCGCCGCATTGGGCCGGAGGAACCCGTTCTCGCCCTCGAGCTGGATGCTGGAAAGCCGCGGCTCGGCGTAGAGCGCCACCTGCGAGCGCACCAGGTCGAAGATGCGCGCCCCGCGCCAGTCGGCATCGGTCAGGACGTCGTGGGCGCGCGACAGCGAATAGATCCGGCCGTTGAAGCGGCTGACGAACTGCTGCGTGGAACTCGTGCTTTCGGCGGTCTGGCGGGCGATGCCCTGGATCACGGCCAGCAGGTTCTTGGACCTGTGCGCGAGCTCGCGCAGCACGATCCGCAGATGCTCCTCGTGGACCTTGCGCTCCGTGACGTCGACGGCGGACAGGATCGTGCCGGTGATCGCGCCGCTCCCGTCCGTCTGCGGGAGGATGCGGACGTCGTACCAGTGCGGGCCAGCTTCGTCGCTGGTGCGCACCTCCACGTTGCGCGGCTCCCCCGTGGCCAGCACCGCCTGCCGCGCCGGGGAGAGCGTGTCCGCGGCGGTGCCGAACAGCCCCTCGCGCTCGCCGCGCCCGACGATCGCATCGCCGTCCACGCCGGCGGGCGGGTTGAAGACCCAGGTGAAGACGCCGTCGCGATCCTGGCCGCAGATGGTCATCTGGGAGCCCTGAAGGGCCGCCTCGAATCGACGGCCGAGCCCGGCGGCGACCGCGTCGTCGGCGGTGCGGGTCGGCTCGGTCTGCGTCGAATTCTCGTATCCCATGACTTCCGATGCCGGCGGGCCGCCAGCCTTGCTTGCTAGATATCCGGGCCGGCTATGTCCGCCAACCCCGGACGGGCGGCCGTGGTGCGAACGGAAAGAACGACTGTTGCGCGCGCCGAGCGTGAAGTGCGACGGCCCGGCAGGGCCGCACGCAGCGGGCGCTGGCATGCCGGGCACGGGGACGATCCGAATGCCGGGCCGGCAGGCCTTGGCGCAGCGTCCCAGCTCACCAAGCTCCTACCCACGCGACCACTCCTTCTGGAACTTCAGCGGAAACGCCACCAAGCCTCGCCAGTTCCAAGAAGAATCCGCCGGCTCGCGTTTGCCGCGAACGCGCTCAGCGCCCTGCACGCCGTTCGAAGAACAGCGCCTGGCTGATGACCGCCTTCACGGTTTCGGGCTGGAAGGGCTTGGTGATCAGGAAGGCGGGCTCCGGCCGCTCGCCGGTGAGCAGGCGTTCCGGGTAGGCGGTGATGAAGACCACCGGGACGGAGATCGACTGCAGCATCTCGTTGACCGCCTCCAGCCCCGAGCTGCCGTCGGCGAGCTGGATGTCGGCGAGCACCAGGCCGGGGCGGTGCGCCTCGACCGCCTCGATCGCCTCGGCATGCGTGCGGGCGAGCCCGGTCACGCGGTGCCCGAGCGACTTGACGAGCGTCTCGATGTCCATCGCGATGAGCGGCTCGTCCTCGATGATGAGGACGTCCGTCGCCACCTGCTGGGCGATCTCGCGCCCGGCCTGGTCGATGAGCCCGGCGACCTCGCTCTCGCTCTTGCCGAGCACGTAGGCGATCTCGGAGGCCGAGAAATCCTCCACGGCCATCAGCAGGAACGCCTGCCGCGCGAGCGGCGTGATCGCCTCCAGGCGGCGCGCGGTGCCCTGCAGCTCGTCCGGATCGTACTCGGTCCGGGCGAGGTTGACGGGCACCGAGTTCCAGTACTGGCAGAACGCCTTGAACAGCTCGACGCGGGGGTCGTTGTCGGCGTTGAAGGATTCCGGCGCCTCGACCAGCGCTTCGAGCACCGAAACCACATAGGCGTCCCCGCTCTTCTGGCCGCCGGTCAGCGCGCGGGCGAAGCGGCGAAGATAGGGAAGGTGCGGTGCGGTGTTGGCGACGAGCGACATGAACGGACCCTATGAGGAACGATGGCTGGCGAGTGCGGGATGATGGTAACGGAAGCCCGGCCGCGCAACGTTCGTTAACCTGGAAAGTTCCCCGCCGCGCTTGGCCGCGGGTGATCCTTGTCGCCCATCGTGGTACGGCTGGCAACCCGATTGCATCCGCTGCAATGGCGGGGGCGCGATGGGTCGCCGGCCCGACGACGGAGGATCAATGTCGCATCGCGTCATCCCGGTGGATCCGTTCGACTATGTCGTGTTCGGGGGCACCGGCGACCTCGCGCGCCGGAAGCTGCTGCCGGCGCTCTACCAGCGCCACAAGGACGGCCAGATCCCGCCGGGCTCGCGCATCGTCGCCGTCGCGCGGACGCGCCGCGAGGACGAGGCCTTCCGGGAGACGGTGCGGACGTCGCTTCAGGAGTTCCTGCCCGGCGCGGAGAGCGACGGCTGCGCGGTCGACGCTTTCCTCGCGATGGTCAGTCACGTCGCCGTCGACGTCGAGGCGGACGCCGGCTGGCAGGATCTCGCCGCGTTCCTCGCCGGCGCGGAGGACCGCATCCGCGCGTTCTACCTCGCGGTCGGCCCGGACCTCTTCGGCAAGATCTGCACGGGCATCGGGCGCCACCGGCTGGTGACGGCGAACACCCGCCTCGTCATCGAGAAGCCGATCGGCAGCTCGCTTGCCACGGCCCGCGCCGTCAACGAGGCGGTCGGCAGCGTGTTCGCCGAGGACCAGATCTTCCGGATCGACCATTATCTCGGCAAGGAGACCGTGCAGAACCTGATGGTCCTGCGCTTCGGCAACTCGCTCTACGAGCCGCTCTGGAATTCCGCGCATATTGACCACGTCCAGATCACGGTCGCCGAATCGATCGGCGTCGGCTCCCGCGCGGGCTATTACGACAGCGCCGGTGCGCTCCGAGACATGGTGCAGAACCACATCCTGCAGCTCCTCTGCCTGATCGCGATGGAGCCGCCGGACTCGCTCGACGCGAACTCGGTCCGCGACGAGAAGCTGAAGGTGCTGCGGGCGCTGAAGCCGATCGGCGAGGACGAGATCGACGTCTGCACCGTCCGCGGCCAGTACCGCGCCGGTGCGTCGGAAGGTGGCGCCGTCGTCGCCTATGGCGACGAGATCGCCCGGTCCGAAAGCGCGACCGAGACCTTCGTGGCGATCCGCTCGGAGATCTGCAACTGGCGCTGGGCCGGCGTGCCGTTCTACCTCCGGACCGGAAAGCGGCTGGCGAGCCGCGTCTCGGAGATCGTGGTCGCCTTCAAGGCGATCCCGCATTCCATCTTCCCGAAAGGGTCGGGCGTCATTCATTCCAACCGCCTGGTGCTGCGCCTGCAGCCGGACGAGGGCGTGAAGCAGTGGATCATGATCAAGGATCCCGGCCTCGGCGGCATGCGGCTGCGGCACGTCCCCCTCGACATGAGCTTCGCGACGTCGTTTCAGGCCCGCAACCCGGATGCCTACGAGCGCCTCCTGCTCGACGTGATCCGCGGCAACCAGACGCTCTTCATGCGCCGCGACGAGGTCGAGGCGGCCTGGGCCTGGATCGACCCGATCCTGGAGGCCTGGGAGCGCTCGGGCGCCGCACCGCGGCCGTATACAGCCGGTACATGGGGCCCGTCCGCCGCCATCGCGCTCATCGAGCGCGACGGGCGCAACTGGCACGAAGACAGCGGGTGACGGCCGGTCGGCGGCGCCTTCGTGTCCGGCACGCCTGCAACGGGAGAAGGCGATGAGTCCACGCTCCGACATCCTTGCGGTCACCGGGCGCATCGCCGCGCGCTCCGCCCGGCGCCGGCAGGCCTATCTCGGCCGTATCGCGCAAGCGCGCGAGGCGGCGCCGCGGCGCGGCACGCTCGCCTGCGGCAACCTCGCGCACGCCTTCGCGGCCTGCTCGACCTCCGACAAGCGCGCGCTCGCCGGCGACGTCGTGCCGAACCTCGCGATCGTGACGGCCTACAACGACATGCT
The DNA here is from genome assembly GCF_052655945.1 of Faunimonas sp. B44. Taxonomy (NCBI): domain Bacteria; kingdom Pseudomonadati; phylum Pseudomonadota; class Alphaproteobacteria; order Hyphomicrobiales; family Afifellaceae; genus Faunimonas; species Faunimonas sp. B44. The sequence goes on from NZ_JBQYEX010000006.1 coordinate 146,327, forward strand.
CTCGGCGCATCAGCCGTTCGAGCGCTTTCCCGAGCTGATCCGGCGCGCGGCGCACGAGGCCGGCGGCGTGGCCCAGGTCGCCGGCGGCGTGCCGGCGATGTGCGACGGGGTCACGCAGGGCCAGAGCGGCATGGAGCTTTCGCTCTTCTCCCGCGACGCCATCGCGATGGCGACCGGGATCGCGCTCTCGCACGCGATGTTCGACGCCGCCGTCTATCTCGGCGTCTGCGACAAGATCGTGCCGGGGCTCCTGATCGGGGCTCTCGCCTTCGGCCATCTGCCGGCGGTGTTCGTCCCGGCCGGCCCGATGCCGAGCGGCCTTCCGAACGACGAGAAGGCGCGCATCCGGCAGCTCTACGCCGAAGGCAAGGTCGGTCGCGCCGAGCTCCTCGATGCGGAATCGCAGTCCTATCACGGCCCGGGCACCTGCACGTTCTACGGCACCGCGAACTCCAACCAGATGCTGATGGAGATCATGGGCCTGCACCTGCCCGGCGCGTCCTTCGTGAACCCGAACACGCCGCTCCGCGACGCGCTGACGGGGGCGGCGGCGAGGCGGGCGCTCGCCATCACCGCGCTCGGCAACGAGTACACGCCCGTCGGCGAGGTGGTCGACGAGCGGGCGATCGTGAACGGCATCGTCGGCCTGCACGCCACCGGCGGCTCGACCAACCACACCCTGCACCTCGTGGCGATCGCGCGCGCGGCCGGCATCGAGATCACCTGGGACGATTTCGCCGCGCTGTCGGAGGTCGTGCCGCTGCTCGCCCGGATCTACCCGAACGGGCGCGCCGACGTGAACCATTTCCAGGCGGCGGGCGGCATGGGCTTCCTGATCGGCGAGCTGCTCGACGCCGGCCTCCTTCACGAAGACGTCCGCACCGTCTGGGGGACCGGGCTCGGCGGCTATCGCCGGGAGGCGCGGCTCGCCCCGGACGGCGGGCTCGTCTGGGTCGATGCGGCCCGCGAAACCCATGACGCCGACGTGCTCCGCCCGGCCGGCGCGCCGTTCCAGCCGACCGGCGGCCTCCGGCTCCTCGCCGGCAATCTCGGCCGCTCCGTGATGAAGACCTCCGCCGTGAAGCCGGACCGGCAAATCGTGGAGGCGCCGGCCCGCGTGTTCCATTCGCAGGACGAACTGATCGCGGCCTTCAAGGCCGGCGCGCTCGACGGCGATGTCGTCGCGGTCGTGCGCTTTCAGGGGCCGAAGGCGAACGGCATGCCCGAGCTCCACAAGCTCACGCCCTCGCTCGGCGTGCTGCAGGACCGCGGCCATGCCGTGGCCCTCGTGACGGACGGGCGCATGTCCGGGGCGTCCGGCAAGGTGCCGGCGGCGATCCATGTCACGCCGGAGGCGGCGGACGGCGGGGCGATCGCGCTCGTCCGCGACGGCGACGTCATTCGCGTGGACGCGGCCGCCGGGCGGCTGGACGCCCTCGTCGATCCTGCCGAGTGGGCGGCACGGTCACCGGCGACCGCGGATCTCTCCGGCAACGCGCAAGGCACGGGCCGCGAGCTCTTCGCGGTCTTCCGCGCGACCGCCGGCCCCGCCGAGGCGGGCGGAGGCATTTTCCCCTTCGGAGGCGAGGCATGAGGCAGGTCGAAACGCTCGGGCCGATCGTCGGCGCCGCCCCCGTCATTCCCGTCGTGGTGCTGGAGGACGCGTTGGCCGCCGTGCCGATGGCGCGCGCGCTCGTCGCCGGCGGGCTGCCCGCGATCGAGGTGACGCTGCGCACGGCGGCTGCGATGGATGCCATCCGCGCGATCGCAGCCGAAGTGGAAGGCGCGATCGTCGGCGCCGGCACGGTCCTCGGCGAGGCCCAGTTCGCCGAGGCCGAGAAGGCGGGCGCACGCTTCGCCGTCTCGCCGGGGGCGACGCCGGCTCTTCTCTATGCAGCGGGCGAGGCGGGCATTCCGCTGATGCCGGGTGCGGCGACGGCCAGCGAGGCGATGGCGCTCTTCGACGAAGGCTTCGGGATCCTCAAGTTCTTCCCCGCCGAACCCGCAGGCGGGCGCGCTTTTCTCGCCGCCTTGGCGCAGCCGCTGCCCGCAATCCGCTTCTGCCCGACGGGCGGAATCACTGCGGAGAGCGCGCCGGCCTACCTCGCTCTGCCGAACGTTGTCTGCGTCGGCGGCAGCTGGGTGGTGCCGAAGGAGGCGGTCGCCGGCGGCGACTGGAAGCGCATCGAGCGGCTCGCCCGGTCGGCAACCGGAATGCGCGGCTGACACCTCGCGCCGAGGCGCGTTCGCAGGTTTTCACACACGCTGGAGAGACACCGACATGGTCGACCTGACGCTCTACCACATCTCGCCGTCGCGCTCGCTGCTCGCGCTCTGGATGCTCGAGGAGGTCGGCGCGGAGTACGAGGTGAAGGTGCTTTCCACCGAGCGGGACGAGCAGCGCGAGCCGGCCTACCTCGCGGTCAACCCGATGGGGAAGGTACCCGCTCTCGTCCACCAGGGCACGGTCATCACCGAGGCGGCCGCGATCTGCGCCTATCTCGCCGATGCCTTTCCGGAGGCGGGGCTGGCGGTGCCGATCGGCACGCCGGCCCGCGGCGTCTACTACAAGTGGCTGTTCTTCGGCCCGTCCTGCTTCGAGCCGGCCGTCATCGACCGCATGCTGAAGCGGGAAGGCGGGCCGCGCGGCGCGCTCGGCTGGGGCGATACCGACACGACGCTCGCCGTCCTGGAGGCGGCGGTCCGCGACCGCCCCTTCCTCATGGGCGACCGCTTCACCGCGCCCGACGTCGTGATCGGCGGCGGCCTGCGCTGGGGCATGGCGACGGGCGCCGTGGAGAAGAAGCCCGCCTTCGAGGCCTATGTCGCACGCTGCTCCGAGCGGCCGGCGCTGAAGCGCTCCGAAGAGCGCGACCGCGCGGAAGCGGCGAGAGCCGCGTCGGCCTGACGGCGGGTTCGTCCGAGGGTCTGCCGATGCGCGCCGCGCGTGTGCTAGAGAGAGCGCGGTGGACACCGGGGGCACCATGAAGGACAAGGCGAGACGGGCGCTCGAGGCGCTGGCCGAGCACGGGCGCACGCTGGCGGGCACCACGCTCAGGGAGCTCTTCGCGCGCGACCCCGACCGCTTCGCCCGCTTCTCGGCCTCGGCGGGCGGCCTGACGCTCGACTATTCCAAGAACCTCGTCACGGCGGAAACCGTGCCGCTCCTCGTCGCCCTCGCCGAGGCGGCCGGCGTCGAGGAGCGGCGGCATGCGATGGTCTCGGGCGAGGCGATCAACAACACGGAACGCCGCGCCGTGCTCCATGTCGCGTTGCGCGCGGCCCGCGGCGCCGACATCCGCGTCGGCGGCGAGAACGTGGTGCCGGCAGTCCACGAGGTGCTCGATCGCATGGGCGCCTTCGCGGAGGCCGTGCGCTCCGGCGCGATCCGCGGCGCGACCGGCCTCGCCTTCGCCGACGTGGTGAACATTGGCATCGGCGGCTCCGATCTCGGCCCGGCAATGGCGGCTGCGGCGCTTGCGCCCTATCGCGGCGGCGGGCCGCGCGTCCATTTCGTCTCCAATGTCGACGGCGCGCACATCGCCGACACGCTTGCTGCGCTCGATCCGGCGCGCACCCTCTTCCTGATCGCCTCCAAGACCTTCACCACCGCGGAGACGATGACCAATGCCGGCACCGCCCGCGCCTGGCTCGCCGACGCCCTCGGCGACAAGGCCGTGGCCGACCATTTCGCGGCGATCTCGACCAACCTCGCGGCGGTCGAGAGCTTCGGCATCAGCGCCGACCGGGTGTTCGGCTTCTGGGACTGGGTCGGCGGCCGCTATTCCGTCTGGTCGGCGATCGGCCTGCCCGTGGCGATCGCGATCGGCTCGGCCAATTTCGAGCGGTTCCTCGCCGGCGGCCGGACGATGGACGAGCACTTCCTGGCGGCGCCGCTCGCGCAGAACCTGCCGGTCCTGATGGCGCTCGTCGGGATCTGGCACCGCAACGTGCACGGCATGGCGAGCCAGGCGATCCTGCCCTACGACCAGCGCCTCGCCCGCTTCGCGGCCCACCTCCAGCAGCTCGACATGGAATCGAACGGCAAGCGCGTGACCCGCGACGGCCGTCCGGTGGACTACGAGACCGGCCCCGTCGTCTGGGGCGAGCCCGGCACGAACGGCCAGCACGCCTTCTTCCAGCTCCTCCACCAGGGCACCGACGTCGTCCCGTGCGACTTCCTGGTCGCGGCCGAGCCGCACGAGGCGCTCGGCGACCATCACGCCAAGCTCGTCGCGAACTGCCTCGCGCAGAGCGAGGCGCTCGCCTTCGGCAAGACCGAGGAGGAGGCGCGGGCGGAGCTCGCGCAGAGCGGGCTCGGCGCGGCGGAGATCGACCGGCTCGCCCCGCACAAGGCGTTCCCGGGCAACCGGCCGTCCAACACGCTCCTCTACCGGCGGCTCGACCCGTTCACCCTCGGCATGCTGATCGCGCTCTACGAGCACAAGGTCTTCGTGCAGGGCGTGGTCTGGGACGTGAACTCCTTCGACCAGTGGGGCGTGGAGCTCGGCAAGGCGCTGGCGAGCCGGCTGCTGCCGATCGTGCGCGACGGCGCCCCCGCTGCCGGCCTCGATTCCTCGACGGCCGGCCTCGTCGCGCGGATGCGGGACCTCCGCGGCAGCGCCTGAACAGGGGGGCCGTCCGCGCCCGGCCGCGTCAGCCCCGCCTCAGCACGGCATAGGCGAAGGCCTGCACGCTGCCGCCCGGCGTGACGTGCCGCTCCGCCGCCTGCGCCTCGAGCCGGAACTCGGCGCCGAAGCGCGCGGCGAGCGTCTCCGCGCTGTAGCGCTCGACCGGCAGGCCGCTGCAGCGCTCCGGCCCCTCCGGCGCGAAGGTCGCGATCACGATCGCCGAGCCCGGCTCCGTCGCCGCCCGCAGCGTCGCCAGATAGGCGTCCTGGTCCGCCTTTTCGGTGAGGAAGTGGAAGACGGCGCGGTCGTGCCAAACGGCCCAGCGCCGCTCCGGCTGCCAGCGCGTCACGTCGGCGGCGATCCAGCCGACCCGATCCGCCTCCGGCCCGAGCCGTGCCCTGGAGCGCGCGAGCGCGGCCTCCGAGAGGTCGAGCACCGTCACGTCGGAACGGCCCTCGGCGAGCAGGGCGTCGACGAGCCTCGACGCGCCGCCGCCGACATCGAGGATCGGCGCGGCCTCGTCCGGCGCCGCCCGGCGGATGAGATCGAGCGAGCGCTCGGGACGCTCCTGGTACCAGCTGACGGCGGTCTCCTCCTTCGTCCGGTAGACGTTCTCCCAATGCGCGCGCCGCTCGTACATGACCGCGTCCCTCCCGCTCCGTTCCGCAGAGAGTGGGGCTGCCGCCGCGCGCCTGCAACGGCGGCGCGATTGACCGGACGGCGCCGGGCGCTTAGACCCGCCGCGGATGGTCGTCCCACGAGGGGCTGAAACGATCCCGCTGCGACCGACCCAAACAGGGGGTCAAACCGGGGCCGTCTTGCGAAGCCGCGGCATCTCCGCCGGCGGCGAGCCTCGCGCACGACCCGGAGGCTCGCAATGCCCGACGCGGCACACCCGGTTCCGTTCCCCGCCGATGCGCCGGAGCGCTTCGGCGTCATGGTCTGCGGGCATGGCAGCCGGGACGAGAAGGCGGTCGCCGAGTTCGCCGCCCTCGCCGAGCGGCTGAAGGGCCGCTTCCCGGGCTGGCCGGTCGATTACGGCTATCTCGAATTCGCGCGGCCGGTGATCCGCGACGGGCTCGACCGGCTGAGGGCCGCCGGCGTCACGCGCGTGCTCGCGGTGCCGGGCATGCTCTTCGCCGCCGGCCACGCCAAGAACGACATCCCCTCCGTCCTCAACACCTATGCGGCCGCCCATCCCGGCCTCGCCGTCGAATACGGCCGCGACCTCGGCATCGACCCGAAGATGCTCGCCGCCGCAGCCGACCGGGTCCGCGAAGCGCTGGCGGCGGCCGACGAGGTGCCGGCGCACGAGACGCTGCTCGTCGTGGTCGGGCGCGGCGCCTCCGACCCCGACGCCAATTCGAACGTCGCCAAGGTCACGCGCATGCTGTGGGAAGGCTTCGGCTTCGGCTGGGCTGAGACCGCCTATTCCGGCGTCACCTTCCCGCTCGTCGCCCCCGCGCTCGACAAGGCGGCGCGGCTCGGCTTCCGGCGCATCCTGGTGTTCCCCTACTTCCTGTTCACCGGCATCCTCGTCGACCGCATCTACGCCGCGACCGACGACGCGGCGGCGCGGCACAAGGACATCGAGTTCCTCAAGGCGCCCTATCTCGCCGACCACCCGCTCGTCGTCGACACCTTCGTCGAGCGCGTCCACGAGATCCTGTCGGGCGACAACAGGATGAATTGCGGCCTCTGCAAGTACCGCACCCAGGTGCTCGGCTTCGAGGCCGAGGTCGGCCTGCCGCAGGAGAGCCACCACCATCACGTCGAGGGGATCGGCACGGGCCCCGCCGACGCGCCCGACCACGGTCACGGCCATCATCACGATCACGATCACGGGCATCACCATGCCCACGGCCATTCCCGTGACCACGGCCATGCCCATGCAGATCACGGCCACCATCACCATCCCTATCCGCATGCCGACCACCCGCTCGGGCCGCGCACGCTGAAGCCGCGCTGAGATGTTCGACTACGTCCGCGACCCGGCCGAGATCAGCCGCCGCTCCTTCGAGATCATCCGGGCGGAATGCGATCTGGGCGGCCTCTCCCCGGCGATGGCGCGGGTCGCGGAGCGGGTGGTGCACGCCTGCGGGATGACCGACATCCTCGCCGACCTGCATTATTCGCCGGGCGCGGCGGAAAAGGGCCGCGCCGCGCTCGCGGCCGGCGCGCCGGTCGTCTGCGACGTCCGCATGGTCGCCGCGGGCATCATGGCGAGCCGGCTGCCGCCCGGGAACGAGGTGCTGGTGGCGCTCGACGCCTGCCCCCCCGGTGAGGCGGTCGCCGGCACGCGCACGGCCGCCGGGATGGAGCGCCTCGGTGGCAGGCTGGGCGGCGCCGTCGTCGCGGTCGGCAACGCGCCGACGGCGCTGTTCCGCCTCGTCGAGCTCGTCGCGGCAGGCGCGCCCCTGCCGGCCCTCGTGCTCGGCTTTCCGGTCGGCTTCGTCGGCGCGGCCGAATCGAAGCAGGCGCTCGCCGAGAACCGCCTCGGCATCCCGTTCGTCGCGCTCGCCGGCCGGCGCGGCGGAAGCGCGATGGCGGCCGCGGCGGTGAACGCCCTCATCCTCGACGGGAACGACCCGTGACCCCCTGGCTGTCGATCATCGGCATCGGCGAGGACGGATTGGCGGGGCTTTCGCCGGCGGCGCGGCAGCTCGTCGACGACGCGGAAATCCTCGTCGGCGGCGAGCGCCACCTCGCGATGGTGCCGCCCGACGGTCGCGAGCGGATCGCCTGGCCGAGTCCACTGTCCGTTCTCGTGGAACGAATCGGGACTCTCCGCGGACGGCGAATCACGGTCCTCGCGACCGGGGATCCCATGCATTTCGGCATCGGCACGACCCTCGCCCGGCACGTTCCGGCCGACGAGATGATCGTGATTCCGGGGCTTTCCGCCTTCTCGCTCGCCGCCGCCCGTCTCGCCTGGCCCCTTGACAGGACAGCGATGCTGACCCTTCACGGCCGGCCGCTCGAGACGCTCGCGCTCCACGTCCATCCCGGTGCGCGGCTGCTGATTCTCGCGCACGACCGGACCACGCCCGCCGCCGTCGCGGAATGGCTGCGCGCGCGCGGCTTTGGCGAGAGCCGCATGGTCGCGGTCGCCCATATGGGCGGGCCGGCCGAATGCCAACTCGACGGAACGGCCGAGACCTGGTCGGCCGAGGTGCCGGACTTCCATACGCTCGCGGTCGAATGCGTGGCCGGGCAGGACGCCGACTGGCTGCCGCGCGCCGCCGGCCTGCCCGACGAGGCGTTCGTCCACGACGGCAAGATGACCAAGCGCGAGGCCCGTGCGCTCGCGATCGCGAAGCTCGCGCCCCATCCCGGCGCGCGCCTCTGGGACGTCGGCGCGGGCTGCGGCTCGGTCGCGATCGAATGGATGCGCGCCGCCGACCGGGCGGCCGCGATCGGCATCGAGCCCCGGGCGGACCGGCGCGCGCTCGCCGCCCAGAACGCCGCACGGCTCGGAGTCCCTGGGCTGAAACTCGTCGACGGCGCCGCGCCGGCGGCCTTCGCCGACTTGCCCGCGCCCGACGCCATCTTTCTCGGCGGCGGCATCGCCCGCGAAACGATCGCCGCGTCGGCGAACCGCCTGCCGCCGGGCGGCCGGCTCGTCGCCCATGCCGTCACGCTGGAGAGCGAGGCCGACCTCCTCGCTGCTCACGCCGAGCTCGGCGGCGAACTCGTGCGCCTGTCGGTCGCGCGGGCGGAGCCGGTCGGCCCCTATTCGGGCTGGCGGCCGGCCATGCCGGTCACGCAATGGGCGTGGAGGCGGCGATGAGCGGCCGGCTCTACGGCATCGGGGTCGGGCCGGGCGACCCCGAGCTGATGACGCTGAAGGCGGCGCGCATCCTCGCCGCCGCGCCCGTCGTCGCCTATCCGGCGGCGAACGACGGCCCGAGCCTCGCGCGCGCCATCGCCGCCGCGCACATCGCCCCCGGCGCGGCCGAGATCGCGTTCCGCGTTCCGATGCGTGCCGGCGCGCCCCCGCTCGAGGTCTATGACGGCGCCGCCGCCGAGATCGCCGCTCATCTCCGGGCCGGACGCGACGTCGCCGTGCTGTGCGAGGGCGACCCCCTCTTCTACGGCTCCTTCATCTATCTTCACGAGCGGCTCGCCGCCTTCCCCGCGACGATCGTTCCCGGCGTGAGCGCGCTCGGCGCCTGCGCGGCCGCGGCCGGAAGGCCGCTCGTCATGCGCGAGGGCAGCCTCTCGGTCGTGCCGGCGACGCTTGAAGACGCCGTCCTCGCGGACCGGCTTTCGCACGGAGAGGCCGCGGCCATCATGAAGGTGGGGCGACATTTGCCGCGGATCGCCCGGCTGCTGGAACGCATCGGCCGGGCCGGCGACGCCGTCTATGTCGCGCATGCGAGCCGGCCGGACGAGCAGGTCCTCGCGCTCGATGCGGCCGTGGCGGCAGGGTGCACCTCCTATTTCGCAATGGTGCTCGTGGACGGGGGCGGCCGATGAAACCGGCGGTGATCGCTTTGACCGTGCCGGGCCTGGAGACCGCCCGCCTCGCCGCGAAAGCCGTCGGCGGCGAGGTCCACGCCCGCGATCCCCTGGAAGCCGAGGCGTCGTTCGCGGACATCGCGCCCCGTGTGCGCGCCCTCTTCGAGGCGGGCCGGCCGATCCTCGGCGTGTGCGCCGCCGGCATCCTGATCCGCATTCTGGCGCCCCTGCTGGGCGACAAGCGCGCCGAGCCGCCGGTCCTCGCCATCTCGGAGGACGGCGCCTCGATCGTGCCGCTCCTCGGCGGGCACCGCGGCGCGAACGATCTGGCGCGGCAGGTCGCCGAAGCCTTGGGCGGCCGCGCCGCGATCACCACCGCCGGCGACGCCCGATTCGGCATTGCGCTCGACGCGCCGCCGCCGGGCTGGATCCTCGCCAATCCGGCCGATGCCAAGCCCGTCATGGCGGCGCTGCTTGCGGGCGCATCCGCGCGGTTGGAGGGCGAAGCGCCCTGGCTCGCCGCAAGCCTCATCCCGTTCTCGGCCGAGGGAACGGTCCGCCTCGTCGCAAGCATCCAGGACGCCCCGGGCGACGAGGCGACGCTCGTCTATCATCCCAGGCGCCTCGCCGTCGGCATCGGGTCGGAGCGCGGGGCGGATCCGGCCGAAGTCGCCACCCTCGTCCGAAGCACGCTCGCCGAAGCCGGTCTCGCCCCCGGCGCCGTCGCCTGCGTGGCGTCCGTCGACCTCAAGGCGGACGAGCCGGCAATCCTGGCGGCGGCCGAAGCGCTGGGCGCCCCCGTGCGCTTCTTCGGCGCCGCCCGTCTCGAGGCGGAGACGCCGCGGCTCGCCAATCCGTCCGACGTCGTCTTCGCGGAGATCGGCTGTCACGGCGTGGCGGAGGCGGCCGCGCTCGCCGCAGCCGGTCCCGGCGCCGAGCTCGTGGTCCCGAAGCGGAAGAGCGCACGCGCGACTTGCGCCGTCGCGGCCGCGCCGGAACCGTTCGATCCGCGCGCCGTCGGCCGCGCCCGTGGTCGGCTCGCGGTCGTGGGCACGGGTCCGGGCGAGGCCGGCTGGCTGACGCCCGAGGCGCGGCGGCTGATCGAGGAGGCCGACGCCATCGTCGGCTACCGCCTCTATCTCGAGCTGATCGAGGGCCTCAATCCGAAGGCGGAGCGGTTCTCTTCGGATCTCGGGGCGGAGGAGGAGCGGGTGCTCGTGGCCCTGCGGCTTGCCGGCGAAGGCCTGTCCGTCGCGCTGGTCTCCTCGGGCGACCCCGGCATCTATGCCCTCGCGACGCTCGTCTTCGAGTGCCTGGAGCGCGCCGGCCTCCCCGACGGCGCGCGCCGCGCGGAGATCGTGGTCGCGCCCGGCATCTCGGCCATGCAGGCGGCGGCGGCGCGGATCGGCGCCCCGCTCGGCCACGATTTCTGCGCCATCTCGCTCTCCGACCTCCTCACCGACTGGGAGGCGATCGAGGCCCGCGTCAGGGCGGCCGCGGAAGCCGATTTCGTGATCGCCTTCTACAATCCCGTCTCGCGCCGCCGGCGGACGCAGCTCGCCGCGGCGAAGGCGATCCTGCTCGCGCACCGCCCGCCCGACACGCCGGTCGTGACCGCCCGCAACCTCGGGCGCGAGGGCGAGACGGTCGAAGTGACCATGCTTTCGGCGCTCGACCCCGAGCGGGTCGACATGCTGACCGTGGTGATCGTCGGCGCGTCGACCTCGCGCAGGATCGCGGTCGGCGGCGCGGAGCGCGTCTACACGCCCCGGGGATACGCAAGGAAGCGGAGCGCGGAATGACCGGCATCGTGCATTTCATCGGCGCCGGGCCGGGCGCGCCGGACCTCATCACGGTGCGCGGACTGAGGCTCATCGAGCGCTGCCCGGTCTGCCTCTATGCCGGCTCGCTCGTGCCGGCGGAGGTGGTCGCCGCCGCGCCGCCCGGCGCGCGCGTCCTCGACACCGCGCCCATGACGCTGGACGAGATCGTCGCCGAGATGGAGGCCGCGGTGGCCGGGGGCAAGGAGGTCGCGCGCGTCCATTCCGGCGACCCCTCGCTCTATGGCGCGATCGCCGAGCAGATCCGCCGGCTGAAGGCGGCCGGCATCGCCTACGACGTCACGCCCGGCGTGCCGGCCTTCGCCGCCGCCGCGGCGGCGCTCGGCCGCGAGCTCACCATCCCCGAGGTGAGCCAGACCGTGATCCTGACGCGCACCGCCATGAAGTCCTCGGCCATGCCCGAAGGCGAGGACCTCGCCACGCTCGCCCGAACGCGCGCGCTCCTCGTCATCCACCTCTCGGTCCGCAATCTGCTGGAGATCGAGCGCCAGCTCGCCCCCGCCTACGGCGCGGACTGCCCCGTCGTGGTGGCCTATCGCGTCGGGTGGCCGGACGAGGCGTTCATCCACGGCACGCTCGCCGACATCAGGGACAAGGTGCGCGCGGCGAAGATCACGCGCACCGCGCTCGTCTTCGTCGGCCGCGCGCTCGCGGACACCGACTTCCGCGATTCCGCGCTCTACGATGCGGCGCACGCCCACGTGCTGCGGCCGAAGCGGAAGGCGGTCTGAACGGCGCCGCTTTGTTTCCCACAGGGCCGGCACGCTTCGCCCCCGAACGGCGAAACCGCAGCGCGATCAAGGCGCTGCGGCCCGGAGATCACCGCTTGTTCTGGCGGTTCTCCACGAGGTTGTCCACAACGCCGGGATCGGCGAGCGTCGAGGTGTCGCCGAGATTGGAGAAGTCGTCCTCGGCGATCTTCCTGAGGATGCGCCGCATGATCTTGCCGGAGCGCGTCTTCGGCAGGCCGGGCGCGAACTGGATGAGGTCGGGCGAGGCGATCGGGCCGATCTCGGAGCGCACCCAGTCGCGCAGCTCCTTGCGCAGCCCCTCGCTCGGCTCCTCGCCGGCCATCAGCGTCACGTAGCAATAGATGCCCTGGCCCTTGAGGTCGTGCGGATAGCCGACCACTGCGGCTTCCGAGACCTTCGGGTGGGCGACGAGCGCCGATTCCACTTCGGCCGTGCCCATGCGGTGGCCGGACACGTTGATGACGTCGTCGACGCGCCCGGTGATCCAGTAATAGCCGTCCTCGTCGCGCCGGCAGCCGTCGCCGGTGAAGTACTTGCCGAGATAGGTCGAGAAGTAGGTCTGCACGAAGCGCTCGTGGTCGCCGAAGACGGTGCGCATCTGGCCCGGCCAGGAATCGGCGATGACGAGGTTGCCGCTCGTCGCGCCCTCCAGCACGTTCCCTTCCGCGTCCACGATCTCCGGCTGCACGCCGAAGAAGGGCAGCGTCGCCGAGCCCGGCTTCTGCGCGATCGCGCCGGGCAGCGGCGTGATCATGATGCCGCCCGTCTCCGTCTGCCACCAGGTGTCGACCACCGGGCAGCGGCCGTCGCCGACGACGCGGTGGTACCATTCCCAGGCTTCCGGGTTGATCGGCTCGCCGACCGAGCCGAGCAGGCGGAGGCTCTTGCGCGACGTCTTCTCGACGTGGGAATCGCCGGCGCCCATCAGCGCGCGGATCGCGGTCGGCGCCGTGTAGAAGATGTTGACGCCGTGCTTGTCGATCACCTCCCAGAAGCGCGAGGCGGAGGGATAGTTCGGCACGCCCTCGAACATCAGCGTCGTCGCGCCGTTGGCGAGCGGGCCGTAGACGATGTAGCTGTGCCCGGTCACCCAGCCGACATCCGCGGTGCACCAGTAGACGTCGCCGTCATGGTAGTCGAAGACGTACTGGTGCGTCATCGAGGCGAAGACCAGGTAGCCGCCGGAGGTGTGGAGCACGCCCTTCGGCTTTCCGGTCGAGCCGGACGTGTAGAGGATGAACAGCGGGTCCTCCGCGCCGATCTCCTCGGCCGGGCAGTCGGCCGGGACCTTCGCGACCTCGTCGTGATACCAGAGGTCGCGGCCCTCCTGCATGGCCACGTTGCCGCCGGTGCGGCGCACGACCAGCACCTTGGCGACATGGGCGCCCTCGCGCTCGGCGCGCTCGATCGCCTTGTCGGTGTTCGCCTTGAGCGGCACCGGGCGCCCGCCGCGCAGGCCCTCGTCGGCGGTGATGACGAATTCCGAGCGGCAGTCCTCGATCCGGTTGGCGAGCGAGTCCGGCGAGAAGCCGCCGAACACCACCGAGTGGATCGCGCCGATCCGCGCGCAGGCGAGCATCGCGTAGGCCGCCTCCGGGATCATCGGCAGATAGATCGTGACGCGGTCGCCCTTCTTCACGCCGTGCGCCTTGAGCACGTTGGCGAGCCGGCAGACGTGGCCGTGCAGCTCGGAATAGGTGATCGCCTTCGATTCCGACGGGTCGTCCCCCTCCCAGAGGATCGCCACCTGCTCGGCGCGGTCCTTCAGGTGCCGGTCGATGCAGTTGGCCGAGACGTTGAGCGTGCCGTCCTCGAACCATTTGATCGAGACGTTGTGCGGGTCGTAGGAGGTGTTCTTCACCGTCTGGAACGGCTTGATCCAGTCGATCCGCTTGCCGTGCTCGGCCCAGAAGCCGTTCGGGTCGTCGACGCTCTTGCGGTACCCCTCGCGGTAGCGCGCCTCGTCGACGAAGGCCCGCGACGCCCACTCGCCGCTCACGTCGTAAAGTCTAGCATCCGACATCGGAGCGCCCTCCTCACCTCGTTCGCGCGGGCCTCGCAGGCCCGTTTTCCCGTCTATTATGCCGAGCGGGGCGGGAGCGTCCACAGGCGCAGCCGCCCATCGGCCTCGGTATTTCGTCGAGGATGGGCGGTCGCCGCGCGGCCTCAGCGCCGCTCCGCCCGCCTGGTCCAGCGCAGGACGTCGGTGCGCTTGATCTCGGAATCCTCGAGCGCCCGCGTCACCGGGACCGAATGGGTCGAAAGCCGCGTGAGCCGCTCCTTCGGCAGGTAGCTGCGCCCGGGATCGCCGACGAGGATGTCCGCGCCGCGCCCCGCGACTGCGTCGAGCCAGGGCGCGAGGCGGTCGGCGAGCGGCTTCTCGTAGAAGGCGTCGCCGACCAGCACCAGATCCCAGCCCTCGTCGCGGCCGATCAGGTCCCCGCGCGCAAGGTCGAGCGCGACCGCGTTCGCCGCAGCGTTGAGCGCGATCGCGGCGAGGGCGAAGTCGTCGATCTCCGCGCAGAGCACGCGGGCCGCGCCCGCCCTGGCGGCGGCGATCCCGACCAGGCCGGAGCCGGAGGCGAAGTCGAGCACGGTGGCGCCGGCGACCGTCTCCGGCCGGTCGAGCAGGAAGCGGGCGAGCGCTTGGCCGCCCGCCCAGGCGAACGCCCAATAGGGCGGCGGCAGCCCCATGGCGCCGAGCTCCTCCTCCGTCTTCTCCCAGAGCCGCAGCGCCTCGTGGGCGAGGTGCAGCCTGATCTCCGGCACGAGCGGCGGGGCGAGCAGTTCGGTGTTGTCGCGAACGAAGGCGGCGGGGTCCGTCATGCCGGGAGGCGTGCCCGTTTCCCCGACCCGGCGCAATGGCAATCGGCGGCCGGGGCCGCGCACGAAAACGGCCGCCGGGAAGCCGGCGGCCGCGATGGTTCGGACGGGCGTCCGGCGTCAGCGGACGACGTAGACGATCTCCCGCTCCTGCGGGCGGACCAGCACCGGCTGGCCGTTCACGTAGGCGTAGCTGTACTCGTAGTCCGGGACGGGCCTCAGCTCGACCGTCTCGGGCACGCGGGCGCCGACCACCACCTCGCCTTCGAGGTAGACCGGCTCGACCTGGTTCTGCGTGACGTAGGTGCGGACCTCCTGCGGGGGATCGACCGCCGCGCCGGCGACCGCGCCGGTGAAGCCGCCCACGAGGGCGCCGACCGGGCCGGCGATCAGCGCGCCGGCGACCGCGCCGCCCGCGGCCGTCATCGCGGCGCCTTCCGAGCCGCCCGAGCGTGCTTCGTAGGTGACGCTCGGCACGTTCATCTGCGGCGTGCGCTGCGTCACCACCACCTGTTGCCCGCCGGCATCGGCCGCGAGGTAGTCGGAATAGGCCCAGCCGGAATTGCCGCCGGCGGTCACCTGGCACCATTTGCTGTTCTCGATGCAGCCGGCGATCGAGACCGCGCCGTTGGCGCCGATCACGCCGACGACCGGGTAGTTCGGGCCGGGCCCGGCACGCATGTTGAGATCCGTCACGGCGACCGCGGCCGTCTGCGCCGAAGCCATCGACGGAAGGGCGAGTGCAGCCATGAGCGCGGCTGCGGAAAGCGTCGTCTTCGTTGGCACGAGAGCCTCCGTAAGAATGTAGACCCCTCGGGGCCAGCAACATCGGGCCGAAGTGTTTGGTTCCCCACGCGATGAGCGGGATTGCGAAGGAGCAGGAACTCTCGATCTTTCGCCCGCGCCGAGAATGCAGCTATGGTCGTGCGCTCTAGCCGAGGAGGGCAGGCCATGGAGATCAGGCCTTGCGGGTCGGTGCCGTCGCGGCGCGGCCCGAGCGACTATTTCACCGGAACGGTCTGGCAGGACCCGATCATCGACGCCGATGCGCCCGCACGCCTCAAGGCGAACCTCGTCAGCTTCGATCCCGGCGCCCGGACGGCGTGGCACACGCATCCGCTCGGCCAGACCCTCTACGTCGTCTCCGGCTGCGGCCGCGTGCAGGTCGAGGGCGGCCCGATCCGCGAGATCCGGGCCGGCGACGTCGTCTGGATCGCGCCCGGGGAGCGCCACTGGCACGGCGCCGGGCCGACCACCACGATGAGCCACCTGGCCATGCAGGAAGGCCTGGACGGCGTCGCCGTGGAGTGGGAGGGGCACGTCACCGACGCGGAGTACCGGGCCGGCGGATGAGGCTGCCCGACGAAGAGAGCCCGCCCGGAGCGCGTGCCGGCAGCCCGGAGCCGCCGGGCTGGAGCGATCACGCCGTCGACGCGCTGCTGCCGGCCGAGATCGCGCGCAAGGCCGAGGCGGTCGGAGCCCAGAAGGCGCGGCTCGATCCGGTCCGATTGTTCGTGCTGG
Source organism: Faunimonas sp. B44 (assembly GCF_052655945.1). NCBI lineage: Bacteria > Pseudomonadati > Pseudomonadota > Alphaproteobacteria > Hyphomicrobiales > Afifellaceae > Faunimonas > Faunimonas sp. B44. The sequence continues at coordinate 162,356 of NZ_JBQYEX010000006.1, forward strand.
CCGTTCTCGCCGGCGCCTTCATCGCGCTCGGCGCAATGTTCGCAACGACCGTCATGGCCGGCGCGGAAGGCATGCCGTTCGGCATCAGCCGCCTGCTCGGCGGCCTCGTCTTCGCGCTCGGCCTGATCCTCGTCGTGCTCGGCGGCGCCGAGCTCTTCACCGGCAACACGCTCATGGTGATGGCGCTCGCGGCGCGGCGCATCACGCTTGCGGAGATGCTGCGCGCCTGGGGCATCGTGCTCGCCGGCAATTTCGTCGGCGCCATCGGGACGGCGCTCCTCGTCTTCCTGTCAGGCCAGTACCTCGCAGGAGGCGGTGCGGTCGCAGAGAGCGCCCTCGGCCTCGCGGTCGCGAAGGTCGGCCTGCCGTTCGGCCGCGCGCTCTTCCTCGGCATTCTCTGCAATGTGCTGGTCTGCCTCGCGGTCTGGATGTCGCTCGGCGCCCGCAGCGCCGCCGACAAGGTGCTCGCGATCCTGTTCCCGGTCTCCGCCTTCGTCGCTGCGGGGTTCGAGCACTCGGTGGCGAACATGTACATCATCCCGCTCGGCATGATGATCGCGGGGTTCGGGCCGGAAGGGGTTCTCGCCGATGCGGGCTTCCTGCCGGCCGATCTGGCCCCGCTCACCTGGGCCGCGTTCCTGTGGAGCCTGGTGCCGGTCACGATCGGGAACGTGATCGGCGGCGGCGTGCTGGTCGGCGCCGTCTACTGGTTCGTCTACCTGCGCCACGAGCATTGACGCGCGGCCGGCCGCAGGGCGCGGACGGCGATTGGCCGGCGCGGACGGGGATTAGCTGTGGACGCGCGAGCCCGCGCGCGGATGTCCTCGAGCGCGCGTGCTAAGGCGGAAGCCGGAATCCGGTGCGCGTGGGATGAAGACTGCCGTCGACATGGGCGTGAGCGCGGGGAAGCCCGCGCTGCTCGATCTGGAAGAGCTGCTCGCGACCCGCCTGCTGGTCCAGGGCAATTCGGGCTCGGGCAAGTCGCACCTCCTGCGCCGCCTGCTCGAGCAGAGCGCCCCCCACGTCCAGCAGGTCGTGATCGATCCCGAGGGCGACTTCGTCACGCTCGCCGAGCGCTTCGGTCATGTCGTCATCGATGCCGCGTCCGTTCAGGACGAGCTGCAGCGGATCGCGCGCCGCACCCGGCAGCACCGTGTCTCCGTCGTGCTCGCGCTCGACGAGCTCGATGTCGAAGGCCAGCTCCGCGCGGCGGCGGCGTTCCTGACCGGGCTCTTCGAGGCTGAGCGGGACCACTGGTTCCCGATGCTGGTGGTGGTCGACGAGGCGCAGCTCTTCGCCCCGGCGCTCGCCGGCGAGGGCACCGACGAGGCGCGGCGCCTCTCGCTCGCCGCGATGACCAACCTGATGTGCCGCGGCCGCAAGCGCGGCCTCGCCGGCATCATCGCCACCCAGCGCCTCGCCAAGCTCGCCAAGAACGTCGCGGCCGAGGCGTCGAACTTCCTGATGGGCCGCACCTTCCTCGACATCGACATGGCGCGCGCCGCGGATCTCCTCGGCATGGAGCGGCGCCAGACGGAGATGTTCCGCGACCTGGAGCGCGGCCAGTTCATCGGCCTCGGCCCCGCGCTGTCGCGCAAGCCCATCCCGATCCGGATCGGCGGGGTGGAGACGTCGGGCCGCTCGGGCAGCCCGGTCCTCGTGCCGTTGCCCGAGCAGCCGCCGGAGGATGCGGGCCAGCTCATCTTCGTGGCGGGGGAGGGGGAGCCGGAGGTCGAGCGCAACCCGATTCCGCAGCGGCCGCGCGCCTCCACGGCAGACGTGCTGGTCCAGCTCGCCGCCCACCGGCCGCCGGCACAGGCGGAGCCGGAATTGGAGATCGACCCGGCCGCGCAGCACGCGATCGTCGCCGAGATCCTGGAGGAGATGGCGTCGGAGGCCGGTTCGGCTGCGCGCGCGCTCCCGGTGCTCCACCAGGACTTCGCGGGCCGCTGCCGGATGCGTGGCGTCGCGCGCGCCGTGCCGGGCATGACGGAGTTCCGCCGCCTGATGGCGGTCGCGCGCGCCCGGCCTTCGCCCGAGACGCGCGAGACGCCCGAATGGCAGGCGGCGCTCGACATGGCCGCCGGCCTGCCGGAGGACCTGCAGGGCCTCTTTCTCTTCGTCGCGCGGATCGCGATCGAGAGGCAGCCCGCGCCGTCCGACGACGCGCTCGGCGAGGCCTACGGCACGCAGTCGGCCGGGCGCCTCCGCCGCGTGCTCGCCCATCTCGACGAGCGCGGCGATCTCGTCGGCCATGCCGACCCCGCCGGCCGGCGTGTCTTCGCCATTCCGCGCCTCGGGCTCGAGACACTGCCCGCCGCCGGCGTCGCGGCCGCCGCCCCAGGCGGGCTCAGGCGTCCGGCGCGCCTGCGCGCGCCGCGCTTCGGCTGACGCTCAGCCGCCGGTCGCCTTCGCGATCACGCCGTCCATCAGGTCCGGCTGCACGATCTCGATCCAGTAGCCGTCGGGATCCTTGATGAAGGCGATCTCCTTCATGCCGCCCGCGCCGAGCCGTTTCTGGAAGGTCACGCCAAGTTCGTCGAAGCGCCGGCACGCGGCCTCGATGTCCGGCACCGCGATGCAGATATGGCCGTAGCCCTTCGGCTCCTCGTTGCCCGAATGCGGGCGGAAGGCCGTATCGTCCTCGCTGCCCCAATTGTAGGTGAGTTCGAGGAGCCCGGGTCGCGCGAAGGTCTGCGCGGTGTCCGCCGCCGGCTCGCCGTTGCCGCGCGCCTGCAGGAAAAAGAGCGAGAACTTCCACTCCGGGAAATCGATCGTCCTGGCGAGCCGCATGCCGAGGATCCGGGTGTAGAAGTCGAGCGACTTCTCCCGGTCCTTGATGCGGATCATGGTGTGGGTGAGGACGTAATCGTGCGTCGCGGCGTCCGGCACCTCGCACACGCCCGGGATCGGCTCGGCCATCGGAGTGCTCCTTATTTCTTGCCCATCGCGCTGAAATAGGCGGCGACGTCCTGCGCGTCCTGGTCGCTCAGGAGCTTCGCCATCGGGATCATCAGGGCGGCGTTGCCGCCGGTCCGCTTGCCCTCCTGGTAGGCCTTGATGGCGAGCACGATGTACTGCGCGTTCTGGCCGGCGAGGTTCGGGAAGTTCGGCATGGTCGCGATGCCGTTGCTGCCGTGGCAGGTCACGCAGGGCGCGGCGAGCTTCTCGCCGCGGGCGGCGTCGCCGGCCGCGTTGGCCGGGCCGGCGGCGAGCGCCGCGCAGGCGAGCGCGCCGGCGAAGAGGGTTGAACGTCTCATCGGGTCACCTCCAGGACGGCCATCATGCCTTTGGCCGCGTGTTCGACGATATGGCAATGGAAGACGGAGCGGCCCCACTCGCCGGAGAAGTCGATGCCGATCTCCGCCGTCTCCCCGGGGCCGAGGCTGATCGTGTCGCGCCACGGCTCGCCGGCGACGGCCGCGCCGTTGCGCGCGAGAAGCCGGAACGGCCAGGTGTGCAGGTGGAACGGGTGGTCCATCGTGTCGACGTTGCGGATCTCCCAGATCTCGCGCGTGCCGAAGCGCGGGCGGAACATCGGCGCGTCGTGGTGGCCGTGCATCGGCCGGCCGTTGATGTAGAAGAAGGAGAGGTCGACGCGGCGGCGCTCTGCGATGTCGCTTCGGTCGAAGGCCGGCCGGCTCGTCAGGCGCGCCGGCAGCGGGTCGGGCTTCGCGCGGCCGCCGCCGGGCGGCACCACCCGCATGAGCGGGGCGGTGGCGCGTGGGCGCCCGCCCCGCCTCGGCACCGGCACGTCGAGGAGCGTGAGCGCTTCCCCGCCGTCGAGGTCGAGCACGACGTCGAGCCGTTCGGCGGGGGCGAGCGTCACCGCGCGCGCCGGCTGCGGCGCCTCGAGCGTGTGGCCGTCCTCGGCGATGATCGTGAGCGCGCGCCCGTCCTCGGCCGCGATCCGCCAGAAGCGGGCGTTGCTGGCATTGACGAGGCGGAGCCGCAGCCGGCGCTCGCGGGCCCGCAGCACCGGACGCAGCGCGCCGTTCACGAGCGGCAGGTCGCCTTCGAGCCCCATCAGCCAGTCGAGCGGCCGGTGGAGCGCGACCTCGCGCCCCGCGAACCGGAAGTCCTTCAGCACGATCACGCGCTCGTCGTGCGGGCCGAGCAGGGGCCCCGGATCGTTCGGCCCGTCAACGACGATCGGCCCGGCGAGCCCGCTGAACTGCTGGCTCGCCTGCAGGCCGTGCAGGTGCGGATGGTACCAGAAGAGGCCGCCATTGAGCGGGTCGCCCTTGAGCGGGATGCGGTAGGCGGCGGTCGCGCCCGGGGCGACGTGGCGGAACGGGTTGTCGGCGTCCCCGCGCGGGCTGACCGCGAGGCCGTGCGTGTGGAGGTTGGTCGGCTCGGCGAGCCGGTTCTCGAAGGCGATCGCGAGCGTCTCGTCGTGGCGGAGCCGGATGAGCGGGCCGGGAAAGCGGCCGCCATAGCCGAGGATCGTGACCGGCAGCCCGGCCATCTCCGTCTCGACCCGCTCGACCGGCAGCCGCCCGCTCGCCACGCCGTCGCGCCGCTCGAGCGGCAGATCGGGGATGTCGGGGAGGTCCAGGCCCGACGCGGGCTGCGCCTGTGCCGCGCGCGCGCGGGCGCCCCCGGGGAATCCGGCGAGTAGGGCGCCGGCCAGCACCGTGCGCCGGCTCATCTCGATCGGGCGGGGCATCAGTACCTGCGGTCGGTGCCGAAGGCGAGCGCGGCGCGATCCGCGACGATGCCGGCCGCGACCAGCGCGTCGACCACCGCCGCCCGTTCCCTGCCGACATCGTTGACCGGGTCGCGGCGGAGGCTTCCGACCTCTTGGGCGCCGTAGGGCACGAAGCCGGCCGGCAGTTCGGACGCGCTGTAGGTGCGCAGCGCCCAGTTCAGCACGCCGGCGAGCCGCTCGTCAGAGAGATGGGCGAAGGCGACGCCCGGTACGCGCGCGAGATAGGCGCGCCCCTCCGGCACGTGGACGAAACGGCCGATGCGGTCCTTCAGGCTCGGCACCTCGTCGACCGAGACCCCGTGATGGCCGTGGCAGCCCTGACAGTGGCGCGAGAAGTCCTCCGCGGCGCCGGTCACCGGCCGCACGAGCAGGCCCTGCTCGCGCGCCAGCCGGTCCGGCACGGGCATGCCCTCCGCCGCCGCGGCGGCGAAGGCGGCGCCGCAGCCGAGGAGGAGGGCGAGCCCCGCCAGGCCCCGCGCGCGCCGGCTCATGCCGGTCCGATGATCGCCGCGCTCGAGCAGTGATAGACCATGCTGGAGGCGCCGAAGCACCAGATGATGTCGTTGTTGAGCTGCGGCCGGTAGACCGGCATCTCGCCCTCCAGGCCGAGGCAGGCGCACTTGGCGCAGGAATCCTTGCCGCAGCAGTCGCGATAGGCGATCAGGTAGGTCTTGTTGTCGTCGGGGTTGATGCAGCTGCCGACCCAGGAGGTCGGCGAGGGCGTGGACCCCGGCGGGCAGGTCGCCGGCCCGCCGCCGCAGCAGGAGCAGAGATAGCCGTCGCTCGCGCAATAGCGCCAGTAATTGCAGGCCGTCGGGTCGTCGGTCTGCGCCTCGCGCGCGAAGATCTCGCCCGGCGTGGTGGGCGTCACGCCCTGCGCGTGCGCCTTGCGGCTCATCGGCAGCGCCGGGACCAGCGCCGTCGCCACCAGCGACGAGCCGACCTTGGCGAGGAAGCTCCGCCGCGACAGGGAGGAAGCGGCCCTGCGGCTCAGCCGTTCGCCGATTCTGTCGATGCCCTTGCCGATCATCATCGTTCTCCCTCGACCTTCACGCGGCGCTGAGCGGGGCGGGTTCGGCCGCGTCGTCACGCACGAAACCGCGCGCCCTGAGATAATCCTGGATGGAGCCGTAGCCGGTCTCCTGCGCGATCGCGAGGCTCTCCAGGTGCTCCCGGCTGTTGACCAGGCCCTTGGCGCGGATCACGCCGTCGGCGTCGATCAGGATCGCGTAGGGCAGCTTGCCGACCTGGAACGCCATGCCGACCTGCGGCGCGTTCACGTAGGTCTCGCCTTCCAGCCCGTGCTCGCGGATCATGCGGCGCTGCTCCTCCAGGTCGCCGTCGCCGACCAGCACCACTTCGAGCCGCTCGCCGCGCGAGAAGGACTTCGCGATCGGCAGCAGCTTCTTGCAGATCGGGCAGCTCGGCGAGACGAAGAGCAGCAGCCGGCCCTTGGCGTGCGCGGCCGGCCGGCCGATCTGCACCGCCCGCCCGGCGATGTCGTTGACGGTCAGGCTCGGCGCGAGGTCGCCGACCTCCGGCCCCTTGTCGGTCACGAGCGCGCCCATCGGCGAGATCCGCTCATGCAGGATGCCGACCTGCCGGACGAGCGCGAAGATCACGACGCCCATCCCGACGATCGTCAGCCAGAGCAGGATCTGGGAAACGACGAGGGCCTCCACCATTCCGTTCTCTCCTCAGCGCCGTTCGCCGGCAAGGCTGCGGGCATAGTTCTCGTCGAAGGTCGGCGGCCGCGGCAGGAACGCGCCGCCGATCGCCAGATACACCAGGAAGAGCGCGCCGACCGCGAACGGGACCTGCGCGAGATCGACGAGCCCGAGCGCCCGGCCGGTCGGCGGGGCGAGGAGCGCGATCGCGAAGAGCGCCAGGACGGCGTTCCGCCCGACCAGCCACCAGGACAGCACCTGCCGGTGCGCGGAGCGGAAGCAGCCGCAATCGATCTCCGTCCGGCCTCGGCGGATGTTGACGCCGATCGCGACCACGAAGGTTACGAGCAGCGCGATTGCGCCGAGCGCGCCCGTCGGCCGGGTCGCCGGAACGACGAGGAGGAGCGCCACCAGCGCCTCCGCGGGCGGCAGCGCCAGCGCGAAGGGCCGCACTAGGGCCTCCGGCAGGATCCGGTAGTTGCCGACCACGCCCTCGAATTCCTCGCGCGCGGCGAGCTTGCTCCACGCGCCCGCCGCGAAGACGAGCGCGAGCAGCAGCGCCGCGACGAGCTGGAGGAGCGGGTCGACCATCTCAGTTGCCTTCCAGCATCAGGATGAAGGGCGAATCGCCGATCTCCTCGATGTGCGAGCGCGCCTCGCCGCTGGCGAGGTCGTAGACGACGACGGAGGCCGCTTCCGAGAGCGCGGCGAGGATCGGCTGGTCGTCGCGCGAGACGGCGATGCTCATCGCCTCCTCCTCGAGCTCGATCTTGCGCGACACCTCCTTGGCCGCCACGTCGAGCTCCCAGACCTGCTCGCCCGCCGCCTTGTGCGTCCAGTCCTCGCCCTCGTGCATGATGACGTAGAGCTTGCCGGTCGCGGCGTGGAAGGACATCAGCTGCCAGCCGCCCGGCCGCCAGCCCTCGGTCCGCTCCTCCGCGCTCACGAAGTCCCAGGGTTCCGAGAAGACCGGCTCGTCGCCCGAAAGATCCGCCGAATAGTGGCGCCCCGAATAGGACACCATGTGCAGCACCTTGTTCTCGCGGTCGAAGCCGACATGCTCGAAGACCGGGTCGTTCTCGGCATCGAAGAAGGGGTCGCTGCGCTTGATGTCGGCCGTGAGGCTCTCGTCGAAGGTGGCGGTGAGCAGCGAGCCGTCGGCGCACAGCGAGGCGAAGGCGCGCTCGCCGGTCGGGAAGACCAGCGCGCAGCCCGGGATCTCGATCTCGCCCTTGTAGGCGTTCTCCTGCAGGTCGACCACCGAGATCGCGGTGAGCGGCGCCATGTTGAAGGAATAGAAGTAGCGGCCGTCGGGCGAGACGTCGGCGCCGTGGCGCTTGGTGACGACGAGGAAGCGCCCGCGCGGCAGGATCACCTCGCCGGTCGGCGAGAGCGTCCGCGGGTCGTAGGTGGTGACGACGTCGGCGCGCTCCCCGCGCGCCCCGCGCGACCAGAAGGTCTCGGCGACGTAGAGCGAGCCGTGGTCCGGCGAAAGCGCCATGTTCGGCACGTAGCCGGTGTTCATCATGCCGAGCAGCTTGCCGTCGTCGCCGTCGTAGACCCAGACCTTGCTGGCGATGAGGTGCGGGAAGACCGGGTCGAGCACGTAGAGCCGGTGCGGGTCGGGCGCGTCGAGCGTGACCGTCGTGTGCTCCTCGGCGACCTCGAGCTGGGCCTCGGGGTGGAGCGTGCCCTGGTCGGCGCCGGTCTGGCCGGTCGCGTCCTGGGTGATCGGCGCGCCCTGCGCCCCTTGCACACCGGCGCCGCCTGCCGGCGCCCCTTGCGTGGCGGCGGGGGGTTCCGCGCCGCCCGCGGCCGGCTGCTGCGCATGCGCCGCGAAGGGGGCGAGGAGGGCCGCGATCGCCGTGCCGGTCACCAACAGGTTGCTTGTGCGCATGAGGTCCTCCCAGGCTAAAGACCGGCGCGGCGCCGTCCGCTGTCCGATGCCGCCGGGCATGATAGGAACAAAGCCGGAGGAGCGGGTAACAGCATGTTGTGACGTGCCGCTCCTTGCGCGGCGGCTCCCCGCGGCGCCGCTACGCTGCCTCCGTCTTCTCCTGTCCCATGGTCACGTAGACGAGGCAGGAGCAGCGCAGCAGCGAGGCGAAGTTCTCCGGGTCGCCCTGCACCTGGCAGGCCTCGTCGTGGAGCGCGGTCAGGAATGCGGCGAGCGTCATGCCCTGCGAGCGGGACAGGTCCTCGAGCACCGACCAGAACTTGTTCTCGAGCTGGATGGAGCGGACCACGCCGCCGATCCTGACCGAGCGCGTGCGCTTGCGGAAATCCTCATAGGGCTGGCCAGAGAAGATCTTGCACATGGACGCCGCACCTGCCGACCGCCCCGGCATGATCGTCTGCCGGTCCGGGAGGTGTCAATCCGCTGCTGAGGGGAGGGGGGAGGGGAAGCAACCGCTTGCGTGGCTGTCTGGCCCGACGCGGCCCGAACCTTGGCGGCTCCAACCGAATGCTCCAGCTACCACCGCTCAGCGGTTCGCTCTCGGGATGCTTGGTTCATTGATGCAGGAATCAAGACGTGCCGCACCTCCCCATGCGTCAAATGCGGCAGCGGCATGGGCTTTCACGCGTTCTGGCGTGTACGGTGGCAATGTCCGCTCACCCCCGAAGAAGATCCACAAGACATCCTGCCCTTCGACGTGGCCTGAATAGATGTTCGCGCGGGTCGCGGTGGCTTCGGGCAACCCTTTCACCGCTCGTCCAAGCGCGAAACTTCCCTCGCCGATGCGAGGGCCGGCATCGCCGACGATGAATGGGACAGCGCGGCGCGTGGTGCGGTGTATTGCGACGCCATAGGTGCCCATAGTGATGCCAAGCTGACGCATCTGCTGGGTGTCCCGGATGACCGCGGCCGGCACGCGCTCCGCGTCGACGTACCGTCGCTGATCTTCCTTGCGAGGATGGTTCTGGGCGTCCTGCAGGGCCGTTGGTGAGACATAGTAACCGGACCCGTCGGACTGCTCGACCGGCTGGACCTGGCTGACCTGCCTTGGACCCCGCGGGCCGGGGATCGTCGCCCCTCCGGTGCCGAGGACGCCGAACCAATGGATGGCGCCGATGGAGGGGTCCTTCCAGCCAGCTGCCCGAATTCTGGCGTAGTCACTCCGGAACCGGCCGCAAGCCTCATTGCTTGCAGAGGCATTGTAATCGGCCTGACCCGCCGGATACGGCCTTCCACCGTTGCACAGGGCAATGAGACCGCCTCCAGCGACGTCGTCGCGATGGTAGGCCCGTGCCATTCCATCGACGTTGACGGCCATCCGCGCCCAAGTGGCCAGACTGCCGTCACTCAGCCGAAATGCGTCCTGGCCAGCGACATTGGATCCGTAAACGAGGCGCACAGGCGATCCGGCACAGGTGCCAGGGGCAGCCTCTGCACGTGATCCTTCTCCGGTCGTTCCAGGGGTGGCTGGCCGTGCAGCGCTGGCGGGCAAGGCCGCGCCCGGTGCCGCGTCCACGACCGCTGCAGCTTGGTCGGATGTACCGACGACGGTTGCTTCCGGGGCGCGCGGGACACATGCAGCGACCGAGGTTGCAAGGATTACTAGCAACACCTGCCTCTTTGAGTTCCTAGGCATGACTCCTGTCCTCGATAGTGCAAGGTGTTTCGAATAAAATAATTATGAACCTGTTATACTTACGCGTATTCCGAGCTCGTCGGAGTCTCCAAGGCCGGTGTCTCGGCACAGACAGTTTGTAACCAAAGCAACGACCACCAACGCCCTGGCGTCGTTGGCCTCTAAGGTCTTTGAAAATGGGAGCATAAGATAATCTCAGATGTCGAGATAGTGCCAAGATACTGCATAAGGGTAATTATTCTCATCGATTTGGGATGTGAGATGAAAGGCCATCGCTTTGCCTTGGCAGACAACATGCGGGGCGGCTCTCCGGACCTTCACGTCGTCGACGGCGAGCTCGCCGACCCCAAGCTGCCGCTCGTGCCCGGCCACGAGATCGTCGGCACGGTCGGGGCGCCCGGCCCCGGCGTGGCCGCCTTCGCGCTCGACGAGCGGCAGAGCGCACCGTCGGGGCCCTCTGCCGCCATCGGACGCATCGCCGACGGCTTCTCCCCAGCCGAGTGCGCCAACGACTTCAGTGCCTGCGGTTACGATCCAGACTGGTAGGATTCCGCTCTAGCGCTCGCAGATCTCTTCATTCGAATATGTCAGCAATTGCGGCCTGTTCGGCCGCCTCCCATCGACGCACGTCCTTGCTCACCTGCTCAATGTCTTTCTCGCTGAGGTGGTGCGCCCCATCCTTGTCGATACGACACAGGCTGAATGGTCGACCGACGCTCGGAGAGGTGAGGTCAAGCGTTTGCAAGACCCGCAGGACGACCGCGCAACCGAAGCGCAGGGACCTTGTGGTCAAGTGAAAGTGGGACAGAAGCGAGCCGGCCTGCTGAGCCATGGCCGCGCCGCTGCCGATCGCATGGAACCCGATATCGGCGTAGTGCCCGATCATGCCAGACGGCGTTATCTCTATGATCCACGGCGCGCCGTCTCGCCATCCTGCAGCCATCACGTAGGCCGAAGGCGTCCCGCCGCCTTCGGCGCCCGGTACGTCAGGGATGAACGTGTCGTAGTGATGATGCAGGATTGGGAGGACCTGTTCCTGCAACGCGCGTCCGATGTCGGGTGCCTCCAGAATGGCCGCGCTGTTCTCGCTGAAACACCGTTCGACGTCGAAGAGCACCGACCGCGCACCACTGCCGCCCCAGGCGGCCGACGCGCCCAAGGGGTGCAGCTTCTCGGCGGGATATGACATGCCGCGCCCCTTGTCCGTGATCTGCGAGTCGGAGCCGACCACGACCCCATCTTTGCACACGGTGGCAAGCACGACGGTCATGGATCGATCCTCTCCGGCCCCGTATCCGGGACGTTCCTGTCGAATGCGTACTAGCGCAGCTCGGTTCATGCCTTGAAGATCAATACCGTGCGACCTGACGCTCGAATCGACGACACGGGGCACTTCCATATCCGGAACAGCCGGCCGGACGTCCTGAGACACCGGCAGGAATGGTTCGACGGCCAGATCGATCTCGATCCCGAGCGGCTGGTGTTCATCGACGAGACCTGGGCGCGTCGCAGCCTGAAGTAGGCTGGCGCATCGGCGCTTCATTCTCCGCCGCCCGGCGTCGAATGATCGGCATGCGCCGTGGAGTGTCTCAGCGCGGTCTGATGGTCTTGTTGCATCTGACCGGGTGAGGAAGTGCATGAACGCCGCCAAGGTCCACCGCCCGCAGAACTCCATGCTACCCTCCGCCCCATGAGAGCCATGGTGCTGGAGGCGCCCGGAGCGCCGTTGGTCTTGCGGGATCTGCCCGTGCCGGAGCCCGGGCCGGGCCAGATCCTGGTTCGGGTCGCGGCCTGCGGCGTCTGCCGCACCGATCTCCACGTCGTCGACGGCGAGTTGCCCGGCCCGAAGCTGCCGCTCGTGCCCGGGCACGAGATCGTCGGCACGGTCGCCGCGCTCGGCCCGGGCGTTTCCGGATTCACGCCCGGCGAGCGGGTCGGCGTGCCCTGGCTCGGCTGGACCTGCGGCGCCTGCCGCTACTGCCTGTCCGGCCAGGAGAACCTCTGCGACGCGGCCCGCTTCACCGGCTACACCCTGGACGGCGGCTATGCGGAGTACACGATCGCCGACGCCCGCTTCGCGTTCCGGCTGCCTGCCGCCTATGCCGACGTCGAGGCGGCCCCGCTCCTCTGCGCCGGCCTGATCGGCCACCGCGCCCACCTCATGGCGGGGGAGGCGGAGCGGATCGGCATCTACGGCTTCGGCGCCGCCGCCCACATCATGGCGCAAATGGCGCGCCATCTCGGCCAGGAGGTCTACGCCTTCGTCCGGCCGGGCGACCAGGCGGCGCGGGACTTCGCGCTCGCGCTCGGGGCGGCCTGGGCGGGGGATTCGGACGCGCCCGCGCCGGCCGAACTCGACGCGGCGGTGATCTTCGCCCCGGTCGGGGCGCTCGTGCCGGCGGCGCTCCGGGCGGTGCGCAAGGGCGGCACGGTCGTCTGCGCCGGCATCCACATGAGCGACGTGCCGGGCTTCCCCTATGCGATCCTCTGGGGCGAGCGCGTGGTGCGCTCGGTCGCGAACCTCACCCGCGCCGACGCCGACTCGTTCCTCGCCCTCGCGCCGGAGGTGCCGGTCCGCACCCATGTCGAGGTGCTGCCGCTCGAGGATGCCAGCCGCGCGCTCGGCCGCCTGCGCGCGGGCGCGCTCACCGGCGCCGCCGTGCTCGTCCCGTGAGCGAAGCGGCTAGGTCCCGCCGGCGGCCGTCCGCTCCTCCAGGCCGATCCCGTCCTCGATGCGGTCGCTCGGATGCAGGACGATTACATCGTCGACGGCGAGTCCGCCGGTGACTTCGGCGTGGCGCGCGTCGCGGTGGCCGATCGTCACCCGCGTCAGCGCCGCCTTGCCATTGACGACGCGGAAAACCGCCCAGTCTGTCCCCTGCCGGAAGAGTGCGGCGAGCGGCACGCGGAGCACGTCGCCGCGCCACAGCACGATGCGCACATAGACCCGGAACGCGTGGCCGAGCCGCCGGCGCTCGGCCGCCGGGCCGACGAGATCGAGCACCGTGTTCACCCGCTGCTCCTCGATGCCGAGCGCGGAGACCTTGGTGAAGGCGGCCGGATCGACCCGGCGGACGCGCGCGCCGAGCACGGTCCCCCCGCCCCAGCTCTCCACCCGCGCCTCCGCGCCCGGCCGCACGCGCACCGCGTCGCTGGACAGGAGGTCGACAACGATTTCAAGATCCTGCGGGTCGCCGACCTCCGCGATCGGCGTCCCCGCCGCGACCACCTGCGCGCTCTCCGCCGCCACCTTCAGCACCACCCCGTCGACCGGCGCGCGGATCAGCACGCAGCACGATCCGGCGCCCGCGTTGCCGGACTGGTCGGGCTGGATCAGGCGGGCCTCGGCGCTCGCGAGCTCGCTGCGGCGGAGCTCGAGATTGGCTTCCGCCTGCCGCACCTGCGCCCGGGCGGCCTCCGAATCCATCACCGCCTTCTCGAGGGCGCGGGCCGAACTCGTCCCCGTCCGCGCCAGGCGCTCGGTGCGGGCGAGGTCGGACTCCATGAGCCGCGCCTCCGCCTCGGCCCGCGCAATCTCCGCCTGCGCCAGCTCCACCGCGGCGCGCGCAGCGTTCACGGCGGCCTCCAGTTCCCGGCGCGAGCGGAGGTCGAGGAAGGCGGGCTGCATCGGCCTGAGTTCGGCGACCACCGTCACGTCGCGCTTTACCGTATCGCCGACCTTGAGGGGAAATCGGTCGAGATATCCCGAGAGCGGCGCCGAGACGACGTAGACGTCGCGGATGCGCGCGACGCCCTCCTCGTCCACGCTCACCTCGATCCGCCCCTCCTCGATCCTCGCCGTGTCGACCGGCACGGGCGCGGGCATGAGTGCATAGATCGCCCCGCCCACGATCGTCGCGATGACCAGCAGAAGGACGGCGCGCCGCAGCCAGACCATCATCTCAATCCCGCGTCTTCAACACTTCGACGAGATCGAACCGGTCGATCCGGCGGCGGACGATGAGCGCCGAAAGCAGCGCGGCGCCGACGACGACAAGGCTCGCCGTCACCATCGTCCCGGGCTCCACGACGAGGGGAACCCGGAAGAGGTCGCTCGCCAGCCCCTCGATCACGGCGACGGAGAACAGGTAGCCTATCCCCCAGCCGAGCGGCTGCGCGAGGGCGACCACCATGGCGAGCTCGGTCAGGAGCACGCGCGACACCTCGGCGCGCGTGAAGCCGAGGACACGCAGCGTGGCGAGTTCCCGGGCGCGCTCGGAAAGCTGGATACGTGCGGAATTGTACACCACGCCGAAGGCGATGATGACGGCGAGGGCGACATAGACCGTCGTCATGATCGTCATGTTCTCCTGCATGGTCTCCTCGAAGCGCTGGCGGGACATCGAGAGGAGCGCCACCGCGCTCACGGCCGGCGTCGTCTTGACCGCGTCGTAGAGCGCGCCGATCGCGTTCTCGTCCACGGAGAGGTGCACGCCCGAAATGCGCGGCCCGATGCCGGCGAGCCGGTCGAGCGCATCAAGGTCCATGTACACCATGAGGCCGATATAGCTCTGGATGATCTCGGTGACGGGCACCGTCACCGTCCGGCGGCTCGCCTCCAGCAGCTCGACCTCCACGAGGTCGCCCCGCTGCACGTCGAGCAGGCTTGCGACGCGCTCGCTGAGCGCCAGCCCCGTCTCCGGCAGCGTGACGGGGAGAAGATCGAAATCGAGCACGCGGCTCAGATCCGCCCCGGGAGGCTTGCCCGTAATGCCGAGGCGCCGCTCGCGGTGTCCGTTCCGCACGATCACCGCAACTTGACGGAAGGGCTCGGCGCGCAGCACCCCGGGCAGTCCCATGACGGCGGGCAGGACCCCCGGCGGCCGATCGGACGAGAAGTACAGCGCAGCGTCCTGGCGCTCCGACTGGAAGAACATGACGTCGAGCATGAACTCGACGGAATCGAAGCTGAACAGCGCGACAACGAGCAGGGCGACGGCGAGCGAAGTCCCCAGCATGCTCATCAGCGCCCGCACGGGCCAGCGCATCATGTGGCGCAGCCCCATCACGGTGAGCTCGGAAAATAGCCGGATTCGTGACAGCGCGCCGCCAAGGAACTGCCTGTAGACGGGCGGCGCCGGCGCATTCATCGCGACCGCCGGCGCGAGCGCAAGCGTGGAGTACACGGCCCGTGCGGCCCCCGCCACGGCCGCCGCGATCGAGGTCCCCGCCGCGATCAGGTAGATGTCGGCGTCCCAGCGGAAGAGCAGGAAGGGAAAGCTGTAGAATTGCGAGTAGAGTTCGGTCAGGCCGCGACCGAGCCAGGTGCCGGCGACGAAGCCGATCGCGACGCCTCCGACCGCGATCAGGATGACAAGCTTCAGATAGTGCCACGCCACGGCGAAACTGCCGTAGCCGAGCGCCTTCAGCAGTCCGATCTGCTCGCGCTCCAGCGCGACGAGCCGGGACAGGATCATGTTGATGAGGAACGCGGATACGAGCAGGAACACGGGCGGGATGATCTTCGCCATGCCGGAGAGCTGCGTCAGCTCGCCGTCCAGGAAGGCGTTCGACAACTGGTCCTTTCGGGCGTAGGCGCCGGTCCCGCCATAGGGCGCGAGAAGGTCGTCCACGGCATCGATCACCGCCGCCTCGCGCGCGCCGCGCAGGAGGCGCAGGCTGACGTCGTTGAAGGCGCCGTCGAGATCGAAGAGCGGCGCGAGCACCGGCTCCGCCATCCAGAGCACGCCGAAGCGTCGGTCGTCCGGCATCATGTCCCCGGGCCCGAGCGCATAGACGAATTCCGGCGACAGCGCGATTCCGACCACGGTGATCGTCGCCTTCGAGCCGTTGAGGATGGCCTGGAAGGTGGAACCTGGGACGAAGCCGTGCGAATCGGCGAAGTTCTCGTTGACCACCGCCTCGACGCCGCGCCCCTCTTCCGGCAGCCGGCCGCTCCTGAGGAAGAGCGCGTTGACGGCCGGCTCGCGGCCCTCGGGCAGCGAGATCGCGAAACCCGTCGCCGGCTCGCGCATGCCGGGCACGTCGAGGAGCACCGCCCGCCTCACCCTCGTTTCCACTGCGGCGACGTCGGGGATGGCCCGGAGCGCCTCCGCGGTCGATCTCGGGGCGCGCGTGGCGGACGCGAAGACGTCGCCGAAGCGGTAGCGCTCGTAATAGGCGGTACGGGTCTCCTCCAGCGAGCGGTAGGCCCCGACCGCCAGGATGAGCGTCGCCACCCCGCAGGCGAGCACGAGGGCGACCGCGAGCGCCTGCGCCCACAGGCGCTTCAGATCGCGCAGAAGCTTGAGGTCGAGCGCCTTCATCGTCACCACGCCACGTCGGCGGGACGGGCCCGCTCGGGGTTCTCGTGCATCTCGACGATGCGCCCGTCCGAGAAGGTGAACACGCGGTGCGCGATGCGGCGGATCTCGGCATTGTGGGTGATGATCGCCGTGCTGGTCCCGAACGATTCGTTGACGGTGGAGAGCGCTTCCAGCACGCGCACCCCGGTACGCGAATCGAGCGCCCCGGTCGGCTCGTCGCAGAGGAGCACATCGGGCCGCTTTGCGATGGCGCGCGCGATCGCGACCCGCTGCTGCTCGCCGCCGGAGAGCTGCGCGGGGAAATGCCCGACCCTGTCCCCGAGCCCGACGATCTCGAGGGCCTCCTCCGGCTTCATCGGGTCGCGGGCCACCTCGGTGACGAGGGCGACATTCTCCTTGGCAGTGAGGCTCGGGACGAGGTTGTAGAACTGGAAGACGAAGCCGACGTGATCGCGCCGGTAGGCCGTCAGCTGCCGCTCGGAAAAGCGCGTCAGCTCCTCGTGGCGGAACCGGACCGACCCGGAGCTCGCGGAATCGAGGCCGCCGATGATGTTGAGGAGCGTCGATTTCCCGCTTCCCGACGGGCCGAGCAGCACCGCCATCTCGCCTTCGTAGAGCACGGCGTCGACACCCCGCAGCGCCTCCACGACGACGTCTCCCGTCCGGTAGACCTTGGTCACCTTCTCGATGGTGAAGACCGGCTCCGGCAATGTGGCGCTCCGCATGTCCAAGGCCGTCCGGGTACAAGCCGAACAAAGCAGGGGCCTTGATGCGGATCAACCCTTGCCTGTGCCCGGCCGGCTCTGGCCATATTCGGACGAGGCACAGGTCCGGCACATGGGGCACGCGCGATGAACGACCCGGAATTCCTCGTACGCGCCATTTCCGCTGGCGCCGCGCGCGAGCCCGCCGACCTGGTCCTGAAGGGCGTCCGCGTCCTCGACGTGATCACGGGCGCGATCGAGGCGATGGACGTCGCGATCGTCGGCGACCGCATCGTCGGCACCCACGCAACCTATGAGGGCCGGGAGACGCTGGACGGGGGCGGGCTCTTCTGCGTCCCGGGCTTCATCGACACGCACCTCCACGTCGAATCCTCGCTGGTCACGCCCTTCGAGTTCGAACGCTGCGTGCTGCCGCACGGCGTCACCACGGCCATCTGCGACCCGCACGAGATCGCGAATGTCCTCGGCTCCGCAGGGATCCGGTATTTCCTGGATTGCGCCGAACGCATGGTGATGGACCTGCGGGTCCAGCTCTCCTCCTGCGTCCCGGCGACCCGGTTCGAAACCTCGGGCGCCGAACTGGCGGCGGACGATCTCGTCGACCTGCGCGGCCATCCGAAGGTGATCGGGCTGGCGGAGTTCATGAACTTCCCCGGCGTGATCCACTGCGATCCGGGCGCGATCGCGAAGCTCTCGGCCTTCGGCGGCGGCCACATCGACGGCCACGCGCCGCTCCTCGGCGGCACCGCGCTCAACGCCTATCTCGCCGCCGGCATCCGCACCGAGCACGAGGCGACGAGCGCGGCAGAAGCCCGTGAAAAGCTCGCCAAGGGCATGACGATCCTCATTCGGGAGGGATCGGTGTCGAAGGATCTCCATGCCCTTGCGGAGGTGCTCGATGCCGACACCGCTTCCGTGATGACGCTCTGCACGGACGACCGGAACCCGCTCGACATCGCGGAGCAGGGCCACCTCGACTACATGATCCGCGAGCTGATCCGGCTCGGGCGGCCGCGGCATCTCGTCTACCGCGCCGCCTCGTGGTCGGCCGCCATGGCCTTCGGCCTGCGGGACCGCGGCCGGATTGCGCCCGGATGGCGGGCCGACCTCGTGCTGGTCGAAGACCTTGATGGCTGCCGTGTGCACGGCGTGATCGCCGGCGGGCGGATCGTCGCGGACGCCCTGTTCGAGAGCCGAAGCCCGGTGGCACCCGTCGGCCTCGACAGCATGAAGGCGGCCGAGGTCGCCGCTGCCGACTTCCGCATCCCGGCGCGGTCGGGCGCGACACCCGTCATCGGGGTGGTGCCCGGCCGCATCATCACCGAGCGGCTCGAGATGCGCCTGCCGGAGCGCGACGGCGCGGCCCTGGCCGATCCCGCCCAAGACGCCGTCAAGGTGGCGGTGGTGGCGCGCCACGGCCTCAACCGCAACATCGGGCGCGGCTTCGTCCACGGTTTCGGCCTGAAGCTCGGAGCGATCGCCTCCTCCGTCGGCCACGACAGCCACAACATCACGGTGGTCGGGGTGGACGATTCCGACATGGCGGCGGCCGTGAACCGGATCCGCACGTTGAAGGGGGGCTTCGTGGTGGTGGAGGCGGGCTCGGTCACCGCGGAACTCGCGCTGCCGATCGCCGGCCTGATGAGCCCGGCGCCCTTCGAGGCCGTCCACGATGCCCTCCTTGATCTCAGGCGCGCGGCCCGGAACCTCGGCTGCACGCTCCCCGAGCCCTTCCTTCAGGTCGCCTTCCTGCCGCTCCCCGTAATTCCGCATCTCAAGGTGACCGACCTCGGCCTGTTCGACGTCGACAGGTTCGAGCTGGTCGGCTGAAGCCGTCGCCGCATGGCCCAGGGCCACCGGCGGGCCTCCCGACCCCGAAGGTGCCCCGCAACCGGGAGTTAAGCCTTCCTTCACGGCGGGATGTTACGCCTTCTCCACCATGATGCTCCATTTCCTTTGTCGGGCGTCCCGCGCGCAAGGCAATTTTCACGGTTTCGGCCCCATCTCCGGGAGGAGTTGCAGCAGGCTTCATCCGGGCTCTGTGGCTTTCGGCTGCATCCGAACGATGCGTGCCTAAGGGAGGCAAGCGGGTAGATGGCGCTCATTGTCATCCTCGACGATCGGGCCACCAACCGGCAGATCTTCAGCAGGCTCGCCTCGACCATCGAGCCGAACGTCTCCGTCGAAAGCTTCGAAGACCCGCTGGTTGCGCTGGCGTGGATGGCGGGCAACGTCCCGGACCTCGTCATCACCGACTACAAGATGCCGAACATCGACGGGGCCGAGTTCACGCGCCGGTTCCGCGACATGCCGCAATGCGCCGACGTGCCGGTCATCGTGCTCACCGTCTACGAGGAGCGCAGCTTCCGGCACCAGGCGCTGGAGGCCGGCGCGACGGACTTCCTGCAGAGCCCCGTCGACCACAACGAGTTCGTCACGCGCGCCCGCAATCTGCTGAAGCTCAGGAAGCAGCAACTGCTCCTGGCCGATCGGGCCTCGAACCTGGAACGTGCCCTCATCGACAGCGAGAAGTCGCGCGCCGAGGAACTGCGCAACAGCAGCGAGCGGCTCGCCCAGGTGATCGACACGGTTCCCGCGATGATCAGTGCGGTGGACCGCGACGGCCGCTGCATCTTCGAGAATGCCTGGCACGTTGCGGTTCAGGGCAGTGCCCCGGAAGCCGGGAGCGTCGCCGAAGCCGCCTCTCCCAACCGTATTCAGCGCCTGCAGTGCCATCGCAAGCTCGACGCCCAGGTCTTCAAGACCGGGCGGGCGCTGCCGAGCTTCGAGGAGGAGGTGATCGACCGCGACGGCAATCGCCGGCATTTCCTGACGACAAAATCGCCGTTGCGGGACGCCAGTGACGTTGTCTCGGGCGTCCTCACCACCGCGCTCGAGATCACGGAGCGGAAGAATGCCGAGGCCCATCTCGTCCATCTCGTCCATCACGATCCGCTGACGGATCTCCCGAACCGGGTCCTTCTGACGGAGCGGCTCGGTCGCGAGCTTCGCGATGCGCGCACGTCGGACGGCACGGTCGCACTCCACCTCCTGGATCTCGACGGCTTCAAGAGCGTGAACGACGTGCTCGGGCACAGCCGGGGCGATCTCCTGCTGAAGATCGTCGCCGAACGGCTGAGCGGGGTCGCCGGCGAGGGCGATCTGGTCGCACGCCTGGGCGGCGACGAGTTCGCGGTCCTGCAGACCGGACCCGATGCGCGCGAGCGCATCGAGGAAATGGCGAAGCGGATCTCCGATGCCGTCGCCAGGCCCGCAATGATCGACGGCCACGAACTCGACGCCAGCATCAGCATTGGCACTACGGTCTTCCCCGATGACGGCGACACCGCCGAGGAGCTCCTGAAGACGGCCGATCTCGCGATGTACCGGGCCAAGGCGGCGGGCGGCGCGTCGCAGCGCTTCTTCACGCCGGACATGCGGACCGAGGCGCGCAACGCCATTCTTCTCGACGCCGAATTGCGGCGGGCGATCGACCAGGACCAGTTCGTCCTCTACTACCAGCCCCAGGTCCACGTCGCGACCGGCCAGATCGTGGGCGCCGAGGCGCTCCTGCGCTGGGACAGGCCGGGTCAGGGTATCGTCCAGCCCGGCAGCTTCCTCGGCCGCGCCGAGGAAAACGGCATGATCGTGCCGATCAACGAATGGGTGCTGCGGGCCGCCTGCCAAGAGGCCCAGCGCTGGCGGCGGCTTGGCCTGCCGGCGCTGCGCGTGGCGGTGAACATGTCGCCGCTGCAGTTCCGGCGCCAGAACGTCTGCGAGCAGGTCGCCGCCGCCCTGCGCGAGACCGGGCTCGACCCGCGCCGGCTGGAGCTGGAGCTCACAGAGAACATCGTGATGGAGAACGTCGATTCCGTCGTGAACGACCTCGGCAGCCTGCAGAAGATGGGCGTGCAGTTCTCCCTCGACGATTTCGGAACGGGCTATTCCTCCTTCAAGTACGTGAAGAACTTCCCGATCGACCGGCTCAAGATCGACCAGTACTTCATCCGCGCGATGAGCGAGAACGGACGCGACCTGGCGATCGTCCGGGCGATCATAAGCATGGCGAGGACGCTCGGGTTCGCCGTCACGGCGGAGGGTGTCGAAACCTACGAGCAGATGCAGCTCCTTGCGGCGGAGAACTGCGACGAGGTGCAGGGCTATTTCTTCAGCCGCCCGCTCCCGGCCGACGAGTTCGTCGCTCTCGTCCGGTCGCAGTCGCGCCTGGCGCACACGGCCTGAGGGAAGAATGAGCGCCGGAGCCGTCGTATCGTCCGGAATGCGGTCCCCCCTGTCCTGGCTGCGCGCGCGCCTGCGGGGGCGCCCGGACAGCGAGCACGAGATGATGATCAATCGTCTCGTCATCAGCACGCTGATCCTGACCTATCTCTCCACCAAAATCGTCTTCGGCGAGGCCGGTGCGGTCGAGCCGCTCGTGATCGGGGCGAGCTACGCCGGATTCTCGCTCGCGATGTGCACGCACCTTCTGCTGAGGCCCGGCGTCTGCGTGCCGCGGCGCTATCTCGGCATGCTGGGCGATCTCGGGTTGCTCTCCTACGGCATGCATGCGGGCGGCGAGATCACCGCCGTGCTCTACCCGATCTACCTCTGGACCATATTCGGGAACGGCTTCCGGTTCGGCATTCCCTACCTGCTCGCCTCCGCCGCGATCGCGCTGGCCGGGTTCGGCCTCGTCATCCTGACCACGGATTACTGGTTCAGCCATGGCGGGCTTTCGCTGGGGCTCCTCTTCGGCCTCGTCATCCTGCCGCTCTACTGCGCCACGCTGATCCGCAAGCTGGAGCGCGCGCGCGCCGCCGCCGAACAGGCGAGCCGGGCCAAGAGCATGTTCCTCGCGAGCGTCAGCCATGAGCTGCGCACGCCGCTCAATGCCATCATCGGCATGAGCGAACTGCTCGGGGCGACGGATCTCGACGAGGAGCAGGCCGACATGGCCCGCACCGTGCGCACCTCGGGAGCCTCCCTGCTCGCCCTCATCAACGATCTCCTCGACTTCTCGCGGCTCGAGGCCGGCAAGATGCCGAGCGAGGTCGTCGAGTTCGACCTCTACGGGGCGCTCGATGACGTCCGGGCGATGGTTGCGGCGCAGGCGGCAGCGAAGGATCTGCATCTCGCCGTCCACATCTCGCCGCGGGCACCGCAGGTGGTGCGCGGCGACGTGCGGCATCTCAAGGAGATCCTGCTCAACCTCGCCGGGAATGCCGTGAAGTTCACCGAATCGGGCGGCGTCGTCCTCGCCGTCGATGCCGTGCCGTCGGCCGGGGACCTGACGCAGCTGCGCTTCGAGGTCAGCGACACCGGCATCGGCATCGCGCCGGACGCGACCAAGCGGATCTTCGAGTCCTTCAGCCAGGCGGACGAGACGATCATCAACCGCTACGGCGGCACCGGGCTCGGCCTCGCCATCGCCAAGCAGCTCGTCGCCCTGATGGGCGGCGAGATCGGCGTCGACAGCCAACCGGGCGATGGCAGCACGTTCTGGTTCACGGCGGCGGTGGGGCGGGCGGCTGAGGCGGTCGCTCCGCTCCCGGCCGCCACCGCCGTGCTCGTGGTTGCCGCCGATCCGGCGCGGGCCGATGCGCTCGCCGCATCCCTGGGCGGACTCGGCATCCGGCCTGCGGTCGCGCATTCGGCGGACGAGGCGATCGCCGCGGCGGTACGCCTGGCCGACACCGGGCCGGGCAGGATCGCCGTCCTGCTCGACCCGAGCGGGCTCGCCGACGACGCGGCGGCGCTCGCCGCGATCATCGAGGCGCATGCCGGCGGGCGTGCCCGCACCATCCTGTCGGCCGGAGCGGCTGCGCCCGGGCTGCCGGATCTCCCGATCCGCCGCCAGTTCGTGACGACGCTCGACGAGGACGACCTCGCGGTCGGCCTTGCCGCAGCCCTCCGGATTGCCCTCGGGACGCAGGCCGGACGGGAGGCGGGCCACGCTTCGGCTCTCGACGGCCAGCCGCGCCGGCCCCTCCACATCCTGATTGCGGAGGACAACCGGACGAACCAGAAGGTGCTCTCGAAGATCCTGGAGCGCGCCGGCCACACGTCTACCATCGCGGAGAACGGTGAAGAGGCGCTCGACCTGCTGGCGGACCACGTCTTCGACGTCGTGCTGATGGACGTCAACATGCCGGTGCTGGACGGGATCGAGGCGACCAAGCTCTATCGCTTCGCCTCGATCGGGCGGCGCCGGGTGCCGGTGATCGCGCTCACAGCCGATGCCACGCCGGAGGCGCGCGAGCGTTGCCTAGAAGCGGGGATGGACGCCTGCGCGAGCAAGCCGATCGACCCGCGCGCTCTGCTCGCCCTCCTCGAGGCGACCGTTCCGGACGAGGCCGGCGCGGCGCCCGAACTGCCCGGCGACGACAAGGTCGTGACCGCGATCGCGAAGCATCCGCGCTTCAGGCCGAGCAGCCAACCGGCGCTGGACCACGTCGCCCTGGCGGATCTCGAGGCGCTCGGCGGCAAGGATTTCGTGGCCGAAGTCGTGCGGGAATTCGTCGACGACGCCGCGCGCGTCATCGCCGATCTGGAGCATGCCGCCCGGGTGGCCGACGTCCCCGCCTTCCGCGATCTCGCGCATGCCTTGCGAAGCGGTGCCGCCAATATTGGCGCGCAGGCGATCTACGAGCTCTGCCTGTCCTGGCGCGACATGCCGTATGACCGGCTCACGCGCGAAGGCCCGGCCTGCGTCGAGAAGCTGCGCGCCGAATTCGAGCGCGTGCGCACGAGCATCGAGGGCGCCGTGCCCGACATGCGTGTCCGCAAGCCCGGCTGAGCCGCGCCTCCGATCCGGCCGCCTCTATCCAGCCGCCTTCCGTTCGGCGTCGAGCGCCCGCCTCTTGTCCTGCGCCCCGGCCAGGCGCTCCATCTTGCGCAGGTCCACCTCCGTCAGCCGGAGCGCTGCATCGACCCAGATGTCGACGACGTCCGCCAGCTCCTCGTAGGGGAGCGGATTGACCCGCTTGCGGACCTGGTGGATGGCGCGTTCCGCGCTCTGGCGGCGCGGGTTGCGCGCCACGTATTCCCGCACCGCCGATTCGCCCTGCCCGTCGGCGACGACGAGGTCGACGAGCCCCATCTCGTGCAGTTCGTCTGCCGTGTAGATACGGCCGCTCATGATCATCTTGGTGGCGCGCGCCGCATCGAGCCGACGCGAGATGAAGCTGTAGGCGCCCATGCCCGGGAAGAGGTTGAAGAGGATCTCCGGCAGTCCGAAACGCGCGCCGCGTTCCGCCACGATCACGTCGCAGGACAGCGCCGCCTCGAAGCCGCCGCCGAGCGCGTCGCCCGCGACGAGCGCGATCGTCACCAGGGGCTGTCCGTAGGACACCGAGTTCTCGTACACGACGTCGATGCAGGCGCGCGCATAGGCCGACAGCGAGGTGCGGTCCTGCGCCCGGATCCGGCCGGCGAAGAGGTTGAGATCGCCGCCGAGGTTGAAGATGCCCGGCAGGCGCGATCCGACCACGAAGTAGCGCAGCGGCTCCGCGCCGCTCGCGGCCCGTTCGGCGCCGAGCTGGCGGACCGAGCGCTGCATGCGGGCAAGGTCCCGCAGCAGGCCGGGCGTGTAGCTCGGCGGGCCCGCCGGCCGCATCATGCACCAGAAGGTGCGCGTGCCCTCGTCGAAGGCGACGTCGAGCTCGTCGTAGCGATCGGGCGAGAACGGAACCTGGCGGATGGGGGCGCCGAGCCCGGCCCCTGGCGTACGGCGCCGCGCTGCCCGGGCGGCGCCCGGATCCCCTGCCGCCCCGGCCCAGACGAGCCCTGCCGGCCTGATCGCCTCCTCGTAGGACATGCCACTCTCCACGCCGCTCGACCCCGTTCCCGCTGCCCGGAGCCGTTAACTTCGCCTTCACTATAACTCGCGATCGAAGGTTGTGTTCGCTTGTCGAGGCCAGCTCGCGGGTTTTTGTTTACGCATGGTTAACTCTGGACGTCGCGAAACGCACCGGACCGTTGCGGAGGCGCGCGAAACGCGGCCGCGCGCTGCGTATCGATGGCTCAACGTGCTGGTGCGGCATACCGCCCGCCGTCCCGGCCATCTCGCTCCTTGACAGGTTTGTGACGGGTTCCCTATATGGCGT
>NZ_JBQYEX010000007.1:0-178838 GCF_052655945.1 Faunimonas sp. B44
GACAGCGTGACGGGAGGCGCCGAGCGACGGACAAGCACCACCCCCGCCTCTCTCTCTGTCGTCATCGCCGGACTTGATCCGGCGATCCGGCAACACCCACTCGTCGCCCGGCGCGCGGCGGGGCGAAGACGTCTCGCGGGCTATTCCGAGTGGCCGTTGCGGTCGCGGGCTGCCCTCAGCCGGCGGATCCGGTCGAGCACCAGGCGGTGGCCGTCGGCGCGCGCCTTGTCCGCGCCGTCCGCGCACAGCTTGCCGGCGGTCTCGGCCGCCTTCTCGACCGACCCGACCAGCACGATGTCGATGTCGGGAAAGACGGCGCGCGTCCAAGTTGCGAGCGCGAAGCCGGCACCGCCGAAGCCGGCCGGGTTGGCGAGAAGCAGATCCACGCTGCGGCTGCCGCGCGCGAGATGCACGCGGGCCTCGTCCGCGCTCGCCGCCTCCAGCACGCGGTAGCCGCATCCGCGCAGATACTCGGCGAGCGGCTGGCGGACCAGCACGTCCGCCTCGAGGATCAGGACACAGGCATCTTCATTCATGCCGGACTAACGCCCGGCAGCCTCCGAAGTTTCCAGGATGAGGCCGACGAGGCGCTCGAGCCGGTAGGGTTTCGGCAGGAATCCGGCGAGCCCCGGTAGCGGGCCCGGATGCACGCGGCCGGAGGTGAGGATCACCGGGACCGAAGACGGGAGCCGGCCGGCGCGGCGGGCGAGTTCGATGCCGTCCATGGAGCCGGGCATCTGCACGTCCGATACCACCACGTCGACGGGCGACCCGGCGGAGAGAAAGGCCCAGGCCTCGTCGGCGTTCGCCGCCTCGATCACCTGGAAGCCCGCGGCCCGCAGCTCGTCGCTCACGAAGGCGCGGACGAGCACGTCGTCCTCGACGATCAGCACCCGGATCTGGCCGTGCCGCAGCTGGACTTCGGGCGACATGGCAATCCTTCCAGGCTCGGCAACAGGTCGTGGCACGGGGCTACAAGACTCGGCCCCGAATTGCGACCCCGAATCGACCGGCGGCCAACGCCGCCCAAGGAATGCCAGCTTCAATGATCCGGAGCGCGAAAAGAATCATGAGATTTCTGCACCAGATATTGAAACTCAATACGGCTAACCATCGTTTCAGGAAACAACGGGTCGATACATGGACAGCATACGTGGAGAAGCGCCATGCGCCGCGAGGAGGCCGCCGCATTACTTGAACTCGTGAGAGATGATCGACAGCCTTGTCCGCCGATCAACGAACAAACGATTGCAGCGGGTCTGGCGCGCGTACTGAGCCGGCAACAGGAAGAGCTTGCGCCGGCACCCCTGCCCCTGCCGAAGACTGGCTGACGGGCGAAGACGCTGCCGTTCCCCGTCAGGCAGGCCTGCCGGAGATCGGCGGCTGGAACGAGAGGCCGAGATCCCAGGGGAAGTAGATCCAGGTGTCCTGCGAGACTTCGGTGACGAAGGTGTCGACGAGCGGCCGGCCCATCGGCTTGGCGTAGACGGTCGCGAAATGGGCCTTCGGCAGCATTTCGCGGACTATGGAGGCGGTCTTCCCCGTATCGACGAGGTCGTCGATGATGAGGACCCCCTCCCCGCCCGCCGCAACGCCCGCCAGATCGGGGCTGATGCCCTTCAGGACGGCGGTCGCCCCTTGCGTCCTGTATTCGTGGTAGGACGCCACGCAGACCGTCTCGATGACGCGGATCTCGAGCTCCCGGCAGACGATCGCGGCCGGAACCAGGCCGCCGCGCGTGATGCAGACGATCGCCTGGAACGGGCCGGCGCCGGCCAGCCGCCAGGCGAGCGCCCGCGCGTCGCGGTGGAACTGGTCCCAGGAAACCGGGAACGCCTTCTCCGAAGCTGGACTCATCGCTGTTCTCCCTGTCCGGCCCGCGCGGACGGGACGCTCTAGGGCAAGTCGCGCCGCGGCGAAAGCTCGAAGGAAGAGGGTCAGATCCCGGCGAGGGCCGCCCGCAGCGCCTCAGCGGCCGCCGCGAGCATGGCGCCGTCGCGGCTGCGCAGGACGAGCCGCGTCGTGAAGCGCGTGCCGTCGTGATAGGGATAGGAGCCCATGCGCACCGCCGGGAACTGCTCCTGGACCCGCGTCAGAGCGGCGGCGACGTCGCCCTCGCCGCGGCCGGCCTCGATCGTCTCGCTGAGGAGCGGCCGGGCCGCGGGCAGCCGCTTCACCACGTCGTCCATCATCGCCTGCATGATCGCCGGCACGCCGGCCATGACGAAGACGTTGCCGATGGCGAAGCCCGGTGCGGCGGAAACCGGGTTCGGGATCAGGTCGGCCCCTTCGGGGATGCGCGTCATCCGCCTGCGCGCGTCGTTCATCTCGACGCCGCGTCTGTCGTAATGCGCCTTCAG
Organism: Faunimonas sp. B44; assembly: GCF_052655945.1. Classification (NCBI taxonomy): domain Bacteria; kingdom Pseudomonadati; phylum Pseudomonadota; class Alphaproteobacteria; order Hyphomicrobiales; family Afifellaceae; genus Faunimonas; species Faunimonas sp. B44. Next base: position 2,361 of record NZ_JBQYEX010000007.1, read on the forward strand.
GATGGCGGTGGCGCGCTCGTCGAAGACGAGCGGCACGCCGAAGGCCGCCGCCACCGCATCCGCGGTGATGTCGTCGTGGGTCGGCCCGATCCCGCCGGTGGTCAGCACGTAATCGTAGCGGCTGCTCAGCGCCCGGACCGCCTCCACGATCGCCTCCATCCGGTCGGAGACGATCCGCACCTCCTCCAGATCGATCCCGATATCGGTGAGCGTGTCGGCGATGTAACCGGTGTTGCGGTCCTTGGTGCGGCCGGAGAGAATCTCATCGCCGATCACGAGGACGGCGGCGGTGATCGGGGAAGCGTCGGTCATCTCTGTCGGCCCGGCCCTGGATTGCGCCTGCCTTGCCCGAGGCGGCGCGCCGAAGCAAGCGGCCGCCCGGCGGCGAGGCGCGCGAAAACAGGGCGAGGCCCTTAAAAGCGCGGCGCGGATGCATTAGCTTACGCCGGAACGGAGCACGGGCGCGGCATGCAGGATTCGCTGGCGGAGATCACCCACACCAGGGACACGATCGTTCTTTACGACGCGGACGCCTTCGCCGGCCTGCGCCGAGCCGGTCGGTATGCGGCCGAGTGCCTCGACCAGCTCGCCGACATGGTGGCGCCCGGCGTCACCACGCGGGCGATCGACGCGTTCGTCTACGACTTCGCCATGCGGAACGGCATCGTTCCGGCGACGCTCAACTACCGCGGCTACCGGCATTCGACCTGTACCTCGATCAACCACGTGGTCTGCCACGGCATTCCGAACGACAAGCCGCTGCGGGACGGCGACATCCTCAACATCGACGTCACCTTCGTCGTCGACGGCTGGCACGGCGATTCGAGCCGCATGTATGTCGCGGGCACGGCCAAGCGCGCCGCCGAGCGGCTGATCGACGTCACCTACGAATGCCTGATGCTCGGGATCGCCGCGGCGCGTCCCGGCGGGCGGCTCGGCGACATCGGCCACGCGATCCAGACCCATGCCGAGGCGGAGCGCTGCTCCGTGGTGCGGGACTTCTGCGGCCACGGCGTCGGGCGCTCGTTCCACGAGGCGCCGAACGTGCTGCATTACGGCCGCCCGGGCGAAGGCATCCTGCTGAAGCCGGGCATGGTGTTCACCATCGAGCCGATGATCAATCTCGGCCGGCCGCACGTGAAGCTGCTCTCCGACGGCTGGACGGCCGTGACCCGGGACCGCTCGCTCTCCGCGCAGTTCGAGCACATGGTGGGCGTCACGGAGACCGGCGTCGAGGTCTTCACGCTGTCGCCTGCGGGCCGGCACAAGCCGCCCTACGGGACGATGCCGCAGGGCGGCGCGCATGGCGGGGCTTGAGGACGCGGGAACCGACCTCCCGCACTTCCACGGCCATCGCGAGCGCCTGCGCGCGCGGTTCCGGGACGGCGGCGCGGCGGTGCTCGCCGACTACGAGCTGCTCGAGCTCGCGCTGTTCCGCGCCCTGCCCCGCCGCGATACCAAGCCGCTCGCCAAGGCGCTCCTGAAGCGCTTCGGCACGCTCGCCGAAGTGCTCGCCGCATCGCCGCAGCGCCTGCGCGAGGTCGACGGGGTCGGCGAAGGGGTCGTCCTGGAGCTGAAGCTGATGAAGGCCATCTCCGAGCGGATGGCCAGGGAAACGGTCCGCAAGCGGACGGTGCTGTCGTCCTGGTCGGCGCTCCTCGACTATTGCCGGACGGCGATGGCCTACGAGGAGCGCGAGCAGTTCCGCATCCTCTTCCTCGACAAGAAGAACGCGCTGATTGCCGACGAGGTGCAGCAGACCGGGACGGTCGACCACACGCCGGTCTATCCGCGCGAGGTGGTGCGGCGGGCGCTGGAGCTCTCGGCCTCGGCCGTGATCCTCGTCCACAACCACCCGTCGGGCGACCCGACGCCGTCGCGCGCCGACATCCAGATGACGCAGAGCATCGTCGATGTCGCCAAGCCGCTCGGCATCGTGGTGCACGACCATCTCGTCGTCGGCCGCGACGGCCACGCGAGCTTCCGCGGCCTCGGCCTGATCTGACCGGCCGCTAATGGATGCCGTTGGCGCGCTGGAGGGCGCGCAGGTGCGCGACGATGGTCCGCGCCTCGGGCTCCGTCAGCCCCTCGACCGGCGGCATCGACCCGAAGGTCCAGTGATGCTGGCGTACGCCGAGAAGCATGGCGACGAGGAACGCCTCGTCGGAATGGTGCGAAGGCTCGTAGATCCTGTGGACGAGGGGCGGGCCGCGGTCGGTCCCGAAGGCATCGGCGCCGTGGCAGGCGGCGCAGTTCTGCGCGAAGAGCGCCGCGCCGGCCTCCGACGGGATCGGCTCGCCGGATTCCTGCAGATCGGGCGAGCCGGCAAGCATATCGGGCAGGCCTTCCGGATCCGTGCGCTTTTGCCAGAGGGCGAGGCCCGCCACGACCGTCGCCGCCACTGCCGCGAAGGCGAGCCAGCGCGGGATCATGCGCGCGCGGCCCATGCGCCCGCCCGGCCTGCCCGGCACGCCGCCCCGGCCGTCTTCGGCTGCGCGGCGCCGATCAGTTCAGGCGGCCGTAGAAGGCCGCCGACCGCACCTCCGCCGGGGTCACCAGGCGGTTGTGGGCGACCTCCACGGAATGGATCGCCGCGACGATCTCGCGGCGCCAATAGTCGAGGAACCTGCCGAGCCGCGGATAGTCCGGACAGATGTCGTAGAACTGCCAGACGAAGCTCTGCAGCAGGCCCGGGTGGTCCGGCATGTAGTAGAGGATGCTCGCGGTCGTGAGGCCGTAGCCCGCGCGGCCGTCCGGCCTGATCCAGTGGAATTCGGCGTCTCTCATTCACCTATCCCATCATCCCCGGCCGAACAGCGGCCGTCATCAGAAGGATAGGGTCGCGAAATAAGATTGCCAATTTCTTTCAACGGGTTAGCAGCGCCCTCGCGGGACTGCTGCCACGCCGGCCCGCTTTGGGCGCGGGCGCGCCGCGCCGAGCGGCCTACTCCCGCATGATGCACGATGCAAGCGGCCGGCAGCTTCCGGCGGGAAGAACGCCCATGCCGGCCAGCCGGCGCGCTTGAACCGAGGGGACCGTCTGGCCTATGCCGGACGAAGGGCGGCAAGCGCGCCTCGGTGCGCGAGCGCACCCGCTGAGAGGATCGGAGGCGCATCCCGGCATGACCCAGCTCCGCACCATCGCAGCCTTCGACCGAATCGGGGAGGAGAACGCCTTCGCCGTTCTCGCCCGCGCGCAGGCGCTCGCCGCCACCGGGCGGGACATCATCAATCTCGGCATCGGGCAGCCGGACTTCCGCACGCCCGACCACATCGTCGAGGCGGCCGTGAAGGCGCTCCGCGACGGCCATCACGGCTATACGCCCGCCACCGGCATCCTGCCGCTGCGCGAGGCGGTGGCGCGGCGGACGCTGGCGACGACGGGCGTCGAGGTGTCGCCGGACAACGTCGCCATCGTGCCGGGCGGCAAGGTGACGATGTTCGCGGCGATCCTCATGTTCGGCGAGCCGGGCGCCGACATCCTCTACCCGGACCCCGGCTTCCCGATCTACCGCTCCATGATCGAGTATACCGGCGCGCGGCCGGTGCCGATCCCGATCCGGGAGGAGAACGGCTTCGCATTCTCCGCGGAGGAGACGCTCGCCCTCATCACGCCGGACACACGGCTCATCATCCTCAACTCGCCCGCGAACCCCACCGGGGGCGTGACCCCGCGCGCCGAGATCGAGCGGCTGGTCGCCGGGCTCTACGCCTGGCCGGACGTCGCGATCCTGTCCGACGAGATCTACGACCAGATGGTCTATGACGGCGAGGAGCACGTCTCGCTCCTCGGCTTCGAGGAGATCAGGGACCGACTGATCCTCCTGAACGGCTGGTCGAAGACCTGGGCGATGACCGGCTGGCGCATGGGCTGGTCGATCTGGCCGGACGCCCTGGTGGAGCCGATCCGCAAGCTCGCGGTGAACGCCTGGTCCTGCGTGAACGCGCCGGCGCAGTACGCGGGCATCGCGGCCATCGACGGGCCGCAGGATGCGGTGACGGAAATGGTCGCCGCCTTCGATCGCCGGCGCAAGCTCGTGACGGAACTCCTCAACGGGCTGCCGGGCATCAGCTGCATCACGCCGAAGGGTGCATTCTACGCCTTCCCGAACGTCGCGGAGACGGGGTTCCGGGCGAAGCCGCTCGCCTCCGCACTCCTGGAGGAAGCCGGCGTCGCGCTCATTGGCGGGCCGGATTTCGGCGTCTTCGGCGAAGGCTACATCCGCGTGTCCTACGCGAATTCCGAGGCCAACATCCGGCAGGCGATGGAGCGCATCGAGCTGTTCCTGGAGAGCCGCGAGGGGCCGTAGCGCCCGCTCGGCGATCAGTGCCTCTGGCGGCCGGCCGAAAGCCACGCCGCCGCGGCGATGCCGGCGGCGGAGAACAGCGCCGCGCCGACGATCGGGTGGAGCGAGGCCCGCGTATAGGCGCTCGACCCCATGACGTGGCCCGGCTGGTCGCCGCGCACCGCCCCGTCCTGGCCGGCATGATGGAGCGCGCCGTGCGGATCGCCGACCGGCTCGTCACGCAGCTGCTGGCCGACCATCACGTTGGCGCCGATCCAGTCCATGGTGCCCGGCGCATGCTTCTGCATGCTCGCCATCATCTTCGCCGCGCCTCCGACATAGATGTCGCGCGCCGGATGAGCGGCGGCATGGAGGATCGCCCTCGCCACTTCCTCCGGCGGATAGACGGGCGGCGGCAGCTTCGCCTCCTGCCCGGTGTAGTTCCGTGCATGCCGCGGGAACGGCGTGTCGATCGAGGTCGGCTTGACGAGCGTGACGGAGACCGGCGCCCCGTCGGCCTCGAGCTCCATCCTGAGCGCGTCCGTGAAGCCCTTCACCGCGTGCTTGCTGGCCGCATACATGCCCTGGATGGGCAAGGCCATGTCGGACGCGACGCTGCCGACGTTGACGAGTGCGCCGCCTCTTTGCCGGAGATGCTCGACCGCGATCGTGGAGCCGTACACCACGCCCCAGAAATTCGTCTCGAACAGCTTCCGGTGGTCCTCGTCGCTCACGTCGACGAGCTTGCCCCAGATCGAGACGCCGGCATTGTTCACCCAGGTGTCGAAGCCGCCGAACCGTTCGAGCGCGGCCTGAGCGACCGCCTCCAGGTCGCTGCGCCTGCCGACGTCGGCGACGATGTGGACGGCCTCGCCGCCGGCTTCCCTCACCCGCCGCTCGGCATCCGCCAGCGCTGACCCGTTCCGCGCGGCGAGGACGAGGCGAGCGCCTTGCCGGGCGGCGGCGAGCGCCGTGGCGAGGCCGATGCCGCTCGAAGCCCCCGTGATGACGATGACCTGGTCGGAGACGGGCTTGAGCTGATGGTTCACGGCTGCGGGCTCCCACTGAGATCGGCGGATCGGTGTTCAGTCCACAATCTCCGGTCGCCCGCACGGTTCCCCGGGGCACGCGGACGGTCTGCCGCCGGACGGCAGTGGCCCGAGGGGAACCAATGCCCTGCCGGGCAGTAGTTACGCGAGCGAGGCCCGGCGCCGTTCGATGGGCCGCCCGCGGAAATCATTCAGGAGAGGCGAATGCGCGCACTGTGCTGGCACGGAAAGCAGGACATCAGATGCGACACGGTGCCGGACCCGGCGATCGAGCATCCGCGCGACGCCATCGTCAAGGTCACGAGCTGCGCGATCTGCGGCTCGGACCTTCACCTCTATGACGGCTTCATGCCCGGGATGCAGCATGGCGACATCATGGGCCACGAGTTCATGGGCGAGGTCGTCGAGGTCGGCCCGGAGAACCGCAAGCTGAAGGTCGGCGACCGCGTCGTCGTGCCGTTCACGATCGTCTGCGGCGAATGCGACCAGTGCCGGCGCGGCAATTTCTCGGTCTGCGAGCGCACCAACCGCAACAAGGAGATCGCCGACAAGGCGTTCGGCCACACCACGGCCGGGCTCTACGGCTACACGCACCTGACCGGCGGCTATCCCGGCGGCCAGGCCGAATACGTGCGCGTGCCCTACGCCGATGTCGGGCCGGTGAAGGTGCCGGACGGGCTCACCGACGAGCAGGTCCTGTTCCTCGGCGACATCTTCCCCACCGGCTGGCAGGCCGTCGTGCAGTGCGAGGTCGAGCCGACCGACACGGTCGCCATCTGGGGCGCCGGGCCGGTCGGCCAGTTCTGCGTGCGCAGCGCGGTGCTCCTCGGGGCGAAGCAGGTGGTCTGCATCGACAACGTTCCGGAGCGGCTCTCGATGGCGGCGGCGGGCGGCGCGATCACCATCAATTTCGACGAGGAGAGCGTGGTCGAGCGACTGAACGACCTGACCCAGGGCAAGGGGCCGGAGAAGTGCATCGACGCCGTCGGCATGGAGGCGCACGCCACCGCGACGCTCGATTCCATCTACGACCGCGTGAAGCAGGCGGCCATGATGGAGACCGACCGCCCGCACGTCCTGCGCGAGATGATGTATGTCTGCCGGCCGGCAGGCGTCCTCTCCGTCCCCGGCGTCTATGGCGGCCTGCTCGACAAGATCCCGTTCGGCATGGTGATGAACAAGAGCCTCACCATCCGCACCGGCCAGACCCACGTGAACCGCTGGACCGACGACCTGCTCCGCCGCATCCAGGAGGGGCAGATCGACCCGTCCTTCGTGATCACGCACACGGTCGGGCTCGAGCAGGGCCCGGAATATTACAAGACGTTCCGCGACAAGCACGACGGCTGCGTCAAGGTCGTCCTGAAGCCCTGAGGTGATGACGATGTCCCACTACCGACACGGCCGCGACCGCTCCGATCACGGCGAAGGCCTCGCTGAGGGCATGGGCTGGTTCAGCATCGGCCTCGGCGTGATGGAGCTCGTCGCCGCCGAGAGCCTCGCCCGCACGCTCGGCATGGAGAAGCATGCCGGGCTGATCCGCGCCTTCGGCGCCCGCGAGGTCGCGACCGGCGTGGCCGCGCTCGCCGGAAGCGACCCGGAGCCTGCAATCTGGGCGCGGATCGGCGGCGACGCGCTCGACCTCGCCGTCCTTGCCGGCGCCCTTCATCCCGACAACCCGAAGCGCGAGAACGTCGGGTTCGCGATCGCCGCCGTCGCCGGGGCAACCGTGCTCGACGTGATCTGTGCGAAGATGCTGCGCGACCGCGAGCCGGAGCCGGTCTTCGACTATTCTGACCGCTCGGGCCTGCCGCGGCCGCCGGTCGAGATGCGCGGCATCGGAACGCGGCCGCCCGCGCCCGTCGGGGTGCCGGCGACCCGCTAGGAGCGACGCCTAAAACGCCTGCCGCAGCCGCCCGGCTGCGGCTCTTGCCTTCCCACGCGCCGGCGCGCTTCATGCGGGCGTTCAGGGAGGGTCCCGATGTCCTTCGAGCACTGGCTCGCCTTTGCCGCCGCATCCGCAATCCTGGTCGCGATACCGGGGCCGACCGTTCTCCTCGTCGTCTCCTACGCCATCGCCCACGGCCGCCGCTCCGGCCTCGCCACAGTCGCCGGCGTGGCGCTCGGCGACTTCACCGCGATGACCGCCTCCATGCTCGGCCTCGGCGCGCTGCTGGCGACCTCGGCCGGGCTCTTCACCGTGCTCAAATGGATCGGCGCGGCCTACCTCGTCTATCTGGGCGTGAAGCTGTGGCGCGCGCCGGCGACCGACCCGGCCGCGGAGCCCGCGCCGGAGACGCGGCCCTCGCGCATCTTCGCGCACGCCTACGTGGTCACCGCCCTCAACCCGAAGAGCATCGTCTTCTTCGTCGCCTTCCTGCCGCAGTTCCTGGTCCCGAGCGCGCCGCTCGTGCCGCAGATGGTCGTCTTCGAGGCGACCTTCCTGGTGCTCGCCACCCTCAACGCGGCCGCCTACGGGCTGATGGCCTCGGCGGCCCGCACCACGATCCGGCGGCCGGCCGTGCAGCGCGCCGTGAACCGAGCCGGCGGGTCGATCCTCGTCGGCGCGGGGCTCCTCACCGTCGCCTGGCGGAAGGCGGCGTAGCCGGCCCCGGCCGTCCCGCTCCTGCGGCCGGTTTCCTTGACGCTTCCGGGAGCGGGTGCAAAATACCTCAATTCCGAAAAGAAACGGGAGGAGACGAAATGCGCAGACTGCTAGTGGCCGGCGCGGTCGTGCTCGCGGGCCTCACAGGGGTTGCGATCGGGCAGGAGAACTATCCCACGAAGCCCGTGACCGTCGTCGTGCCGTTCGCGGCCGGCGGCCCGACCGACACCGTGACGCGCCTGATCGCCGAGCCGATGAGCAAGACGCTCGGCCAGCAGATCGTGGTCCAGAACGTCGCCGGCGCGGGCGGCACGCTGGCGGCCGGACAGGTCGCGCGCGCCCAGCCCGACGGCTACACGATCCTGATGCACCACATCGGCATGTCGACCGCGCCGACCCTCTACAAGAACCTGCCCTACGACCCGCTGAAGGACCTGGCGACGATCGGCCTCGTCACCGAGGTGCCGATGACCATCATCGCGCGCAAGGACTTCGAGCCCGGCACGATGGAGGAGCTCGTCCAGTACGTGAAGGACCACAAGGACCAGGTCACCTACGCCAATGCCGGCATCGGCGCGGCCTCGCATCTCTGCGGCCTGCTGCTGATGAAGGAGATCGGGGTGGAGGTCACCACGGTCCCCTACCAGGGCACCGGCCCGGCCCTGACCGACCTCGTCGGCGGCCAGGTGGACTTCATGTGCGACCAGACCACCAACACGACCGGGCAGATCAAGTCCGGCGAGGTCAAGGCCTATGCCGTCACGACCGGCGAGCGCCTGCAGTCCCTGCCCGACCTCCCGACCGCCGCGGAAGCGGGCCTGCCCGGCTTCGAGGTGAGCGTCTGGCACGGCCTCTACGCGCCGGCCGGGACGCCCGAGCCGATCCTCGAGAAGCTCTCCGCCGCGCTCAAGGACGCGCTGAAGGACGAGAACGTGGTGAAGCGCTTCGCCGAGCTCGGCACCGCGCCGGTCTCCGAGGACCTCGCGACGCCCGCCGCCCACACCGAACGGCTCACCTCGCAGATCGAGCTGTGGCGCCCGATCATCCAGGAAGCGGGCGTGAGCGCGCAGTAAGAGGCGGCCGCCTTCGCCATCGACATCGCGACGGGGCGGCTCCTCCGCCCCGTCGTTTCATTCCCCCCGCGGCCGAGCGGGCGAAGCCGGGTCTTCATGCAGAAATCGATCAAGGACATCCTGGCGGGCCTCGCCTTCATCGGCTTCGGGATCGCCTTCGGCTATGCCGCGCTCGGCTACGATCTCGGGACCGCGCTGCGCATGGGGCCCGGCTATTTCCCCCTGCTCCTCGCCGGCATCCTCGTCGTTCTAGGCCTCGTCATCCTGGTGCAGGGCTTCATCGCCGGCGACCTGGGACCGATCGGGTCGATCCCCTGGCGCGGCGCGCTGTTCCTGCTCGGCGCGCTCGTCTTCTTCGGCGCAACGGTGCAGGGGCTCGGGCTCGCGCCGGCCCTGTTCGTCACGCTGCTCCTCACGGCACTCGCGAGCCGCAGCACCGGCGTGCTGACGGCGATCGTGCTGGCGGCGGCGCTCACCGCCTTCTGCATCCTGATCTTCGTCTACGCGCTCGGCGTCACCATGCCGATCTTCGGCCGCTGGCTGCCGATCTGAGAAGGCCGAGCCATGGAACTCCTCGCCAATCTCGGCCTCGGCTTCGAAACCGCGCTCAACCCGGTCAACGTCCTCTACTGCTTCGTCGGCGTCCTGCTCGGAACGCTGGTAGGCGTGCTGCCGGGCATCGGGCCGACCGCCACGATCGCGATGCTGCTGCCGATCACCTTCAACTTCGAGCCGGTGACCGCGCTCATCATGCTCGCCGGCATCTATTACGGCGCGCAGTACGGCGGCTCGACGACGGCGATCCTCATCAACCTGCCGGGCGAATCCTCCTCCGCCGTGACCGCGATCGACGGCTACATGATGGCGCGGCAGGGGCGCGCCGGCCCGGCGCTCGCCTGCGCGGCAATCGGCTCGTTCTTCGCGGGGACGGTCGCCACCCTCATCCTGGCGGTGGCGGCGCCGCCGCTCGCCCGCATGGCGCTGAAATTCGGCCCGCCCGAATATTTCTCGCTCATCGTGCTCGGGCTCATCGCCTCGATCGCGCTCGCGCACGGCTCGATCGTGAAGGCGCTGGCGATGATCGTGCTCGGGCTGCTGCTCGGCATGGTCGGCCAGGACATCTACACCGGCACGCCGCGCTTCACCTTCGCCTTCTTCGAGCTCTACAGCGGAATCAACTTCGTGGCGGTGGCGGTCGGCGTGTTCGGCGTCGCCGAGATCCTGCGCAACCTCGAGCACCAATCGACCCGCACGGTCGGCGTGAAGCGGGTCAGCAATCTCTGGCTGACGCGCGACGACGTCCGGCGCGTGGTCGGCCCGATCCTGCGCGGCACGGCGCTCGGCTCGGTCCTCGGCATCCTGCCGGGAGGCGGGCACGTGCTCTCCTCCTTCGCCTCCTATTCGCTCGAGAAGCGGGTCTCGCGGACGCCGGAGCGGTTCGGGAAAGGCGCCATCGAGGGCGTGGCCGGGCCGGAATCGGCCAACAACGCCGCCGCCCAGACCTCGTTCATCCCGCTCCTTACGCTCGGCATACCGGCGCACCCGGTGATGGCGCTCATCATCGGCGCCTTCATCATCCAGGGCATCACGCCGGGGCCGAACGTCATCAAGGACGAGCCGGCGCTGTTCTGGGGCATCATCGTCTCGATGTGGGTGGGCAACCTGATGCTGGTCGTGCTCAACCTGCCCCTCATCGGGCTGTGGGTGAAGATGCTGACCATCCCCTACAAGGTGCTCTTCCCAGCCATCATCGCCTTCGCCAGCATCGGCACGTACAGCATCAGCCTCAACGCCTTCGACGTCTATTCCATCGTGGCGATGGGCGTGATCGGCTACACGCTCGTGAAGCTCGGCTGCGAGCCGGCGCCGCTCCTGCTCGGCTTCGTGCTCGGGCCGCTGCTGGAGGAGCACCTCCGCCGCGCCATGATCATCTCGCGCGGCGATCCGATGATCTTCCTCAACCGGCCGATCAGCGCCGGCCTGCTGATCGCCGCCGTGCTCATCCTCGTCGTGACCATCCTCCCGGCGGTCCGGAAGAAGCGCGAGGAGGTGTTCGTCGAGGAGGACTGACCGGCCGCCGCGGCCGTCAGGGTTCCTGCCGCGCGGTCCGCTCCAGCCAGTCATGGACGGCGGAGACGTCGGCGAGGCGGTAGCGTGCCGCGCTCTCCCCCTGCCCCACCTTCACGCCGAACCCGCCGAGCTCGGCCGCGGCACGGAAGCCGTCCTCGTCCGTCGTGTCGTCGCCGACGAAGACCGGCACGCGGCCGGCGAAGGGCGGGCGCTCCGCGAAGAGCCGGACCGCGTCCGCCTTGCCGATTCCGCGCTGGCGGATCTCGACGATGGCATGGCCGGACTGCGCATGGAGGTCGTCCAGCCCCGCGACGGCGGCACGGCCGATCGCCCGCGCCCGCTCGGCCTCTTCGGGCGCCTTGCGGAAATGGAGCACCAGCGCGCCGCCCTTGTCCTCGAGCGCGATCGGGTCGCCGGGGCCGAGCGCGTCGCCGACGCGCCCGCGCGCCTCGTCCATCTGCGGGCTGGTCGGCCGGAAGCTCACCGCGTCGTCGCCGGTGAACCGGCTCTCCTGGCCGTGCAGCCCCGCCGTCGGCAGCCGCAGCGGCGCAAGGTGGCCGTCGAGGTTCGCGATCCGCCTGCCGGTGACGAGCGCCAGCGCGCCGCCGAACCTGCGCGCCAGCGCGTCGAGGCGTTCGCGCGCGCCCGGACGGAGCGCGATCGCATCGGGCTCGGGAGCGAAATCCACGAAGGTGCCGTCGAAGTCGAGGAACAGCGCGTGGCGGGCGGGGTCGAGCGGCGGCTGGGCGTCCTGTGTCATGGCCGGAACATGGCACGAAGCGCAGGGAGGTCAACGCGGCGAGGTCAACGCGGCGATGGCAATGCGGGGAAGTCAACGCGGCGGCGGCACCGCGGCCGCACGCCGGCCCTCGCGGTTGACGATGGCCACGCCGGCCACGGCGAAAGCCATTCCGAGAAGCGCGACGGCGTTCATCGTTTCCCCGAACAGCGCCCATCCCATGAGCGCCGCGCAGGGCGGGATCATGAAGAAGAGGCTCGCCACGTTCGCCGCCGCGCCCTTGCGCAGCAGCCAGTAGAGCAGCGTGACCGCGCCGCAGGACAGCACGAGCGCGAGCCATGCGAGGCCGAGCAGCATCTCGCCCGACCAGTGGACGACGCGGGTCTCGAACATGAACGACAGGCCGAGGCAGAACACCGCCGAGGCGCCGTACTGGACGATGGTGGCGGTCACGATCGGCTGCTCGGCGCAGAAGCGCTTCTGGTACAGCGTGCCGATCGCGATCGCGAAGAGCGAGAGGATGCAGAGCGCCACGGCGACGGGCGTGCCGAGTCCGGCGGCGAGCTTCTGTTCCACGACGAGGACGACGCCGAGGGCGCCGAGCGCAAGGCCCGCCCATTTGACGAGCCCCACCCGCTCGCCGAGCACCGGACCTGCGAGGGCGGCCGTCACGATCGGCTGCACGCCGACGATGAGCGCGCTGACGCCGGCCTCGAGCCCGAGCCGGATCGCCGCGAACACGCCGCCGAGATAGATCGCCTGGATCAGCAGCCCGGCGACGGCGACATGGCCGAAGGCGCGGAGGCCCTTCGGCCAGGCGGAGCGCATGGCGAGCGCAATGGCGAAAAGGACCGTTCCGGCGAGGACGAACCGCATGACGAGCAGGGTCATCGGTTCCGCATAGGGCATTGTCATGCGGGCGCCGATGAAGCCCGTCGCCCAGAGCACGACGAAGACGCCCGGCGCGACGAGTGCGACCAGGCGGGCAAGGCGGGTGTCAGACATCGGGAAGGGCCGCGCCGGCGAGGAGGACGGTCTCCACCTGGAGGTCGCGATCGAGCCGCACGAGGTCGGCGCGCGCACCCGCCGCGATGCGGCCGAGATCGGGGCGGCCGACATGGTCTGCGGGACGCGTGCTCGCCATCGCGATGGCCGTCTCGAGCGGCAGGCCGGTCGCGACGAGGTTCCGCAAGGCCCGGTCCATCGTCAGCACGCTGCCGGCGAGCGTGGCGCCGTCCTGCATCAGCGCCCGCTCCCCGCGCTTCTCCACCGAATGCGAGCCGAGGCGATAGGTCCCGTCCGGCATGCCGGCCGCCGAGATCGCGTCGGTGACGGCATAGAGCTGCGGCACGCAGCGGGCCGCCGCGCGGATCATGGCGGGCGCGACGTGATGCAGATCGGGGATGATCTCCGCGCTCTGCCCGAAGGCGAGAGCGGCGGCCGCGCATCCGGGGTCCCGGTGGTCGAGCCCCGACATGGCGTTGAAGAGATGCGTGAAGCCCGAAGCGCCGGCGGCGAGCGCCTTCTCCGCCTCTTCCGCGCCGGCAAGGCTGTGCCCGATCTGCACCCGGCAGCCGAGGCCGGCGAGCGCCGCAATGAGCTCGCCTGCGCCCGGAAGTTCCGGCGCGAGCGTGGCCACGACGAGCGGGCACAGCGCCGACCAGGCGCGCGCGAGCACGGGATCCGGCGGTATTGCGAAGGGCGGCTGCGCCCCGAGCTTGTCCGGATTGATGAAGGGGCCTTCGAGATGCGCGCCGAGGACGAGCGCCTCCCCGGTGGCAGGCGCGCGCCGCACCGACTCGATGCCGGCGAGCGCCGCCTCGATGTCGGCGCGCGGCGCCGTGACCGTCGTCGGCGCGAGCGCCGTCGTGCCGTGGCAGGCGTGGAAGCGGGCCATGCGGCGCACCGCATCCTCGCCCTCCATGGCGTCGGCGCCGTCGCCGCCATGAACATGGAGGTCGACGAAGCCCGGGACGACATAGGGCGGCCCCGGGGTCTCGGCCGGGGCGAGGCGCCTTCCCTCGATCGCCGCAATGCGGTCGCCCGCCACGACGATCTCGCCGTCCACCCAGCCGCCCGCGACGCGGATAGAACCCCGGAGGCTCGTCATGCCCGGCGCTCCGGCGGCGCCCGGCCCGTCGCGACGAGGAACGCGCCGTGCATGGCGTCTCCGGCCGGGGGATCGAAGGCTCGCCCGAGAAGCGCCTCCATCCGGCTGCGAAGAAGGTCCGCGACCGATCCGACCGCGAAGACCGGGGTCCCCTCGCCGAGCCCGAGGCAGCGCACGAGCGCGGCGCCATGACCGGCGGCGCGGTCGAGGATCGCTCCGGCCGCCTCGTCGCCGGCCGACGCCGCCTCCGCCACGAGCGGCGTCAGCGAGGCGAGCGGCCCCTGCCCGGCCTGGCTCAGCCAGGCGAGGATCGCCGCATCCTCGCCTCCGAGTTGGGAGGCGATCCTGGCGGCGAGCGCGCTTCCCGCCGACGCGCCGTCTCGCGCCGCGAGCGCATGCTGCACCGCCTCGCGCCCGATCCAGGCGCCCGAGCCGCGGTCGCCGCCGATCCAGCCCCAGCCGTCGCGCTGCACCGACACCCCATCGGCACGCAGCGCATGGGCGACCGCGCCGGTTCCCATCACGACGAGCCCGGCGGGACGCCCCTCGCCGGCGCCGACCAGGGCCGCATAGCCGTCGCTCATGACGATCCGCCCGGCGAAGCGCGGCAGCGCGGCGAAGAGCCGCTCGCGCGAGGCGGCAAGGCCGAGCCCGGCGGCGCCGATGGCGAGCTCGGCGCCCGCTTCGGCGCCGCCTCCGAGCCCCGCAGCCGCAGCCGCCATCCGCCACAGGTCCGAGACGCTCGCCGCGGCGCGGGCAGCGTCGGTCGTCGCATTGCAGGGGCCGCCCTGGGCCGCGGCAAGGACCGTCCCGTCGCGCCGGACGAGGCGCGCGCGCGACCGGGTGCCGCCGCCGTCGACGCAGAGGATGAGCCGCTCCATGGCCGCCTCTCTGGCCGAAACCCGGGGGCCGCGCAAGGCGGCGTCAGCCGGCGCCGACCGCCTTCAGGACGGCCTTCGTCAGCGACTGCTTCTGCCCGAAGTAACCCGGCCAGGGGTCGCCGCGCTCGAGGAGCCGGGCGGGCAGCGTCCTGACGTCGAACGCAGAGCCGCGCTCGATCGTCTCCAGCTCCTCCCAGGTGACGGGAGCCGCGACCGGGGCGCCTTCCCGGGCGCGCGTGGAATAGGGCCCGATCGCGGTCGAGCCGCGCTCGTTGCGAAGGTAATCGACGAAGATCCGGCCCTTGCGCCTCGCCTTCGACATGTTGGCGACGAAGCGGTCCGGCTCCTCGTCGGCCATCGCCTGCGCCACGCCCTTGCAGAAGGCCTTCGTCTCGGTCCAGCCGGCGCGGCGGACGAGCGGGACCACGACGTGGACGCCCTTGCCGCCGGAGAGCATCGGGTAGCTCGTCAAGCCGATCTTCGTGAGGCGGTCGCGCAGGTCGAACGACGCGCGGCGGACGTCCTGGAAATCGAGTCCCTCGTCCGGGTCGAGGTCGAAGACGAGCCGCTCGGGCTTCTCGAGCTGGTCGATCCGCGAGCCCCAGACGTGGAACTCCAGCACGCCCATCTGCACGCCGGCGACGAGGCCCGCGAGGTCGTCGACGTAGAAATACTGCTCCGTCTCGCCCGAATTCTCGGTGATCATGACGTGGCGCATCGCGTCGGGGAAGCCGCCGGTGTCGTGCTTTTGGAAGAAGCACTTGCGGCTGCGCCCCTGCGGGCAGCGGACGAGGCTGAGCGGCCGGCCGCCGACGAAACGCAGCATCTCGGCGGACACGGCCTCGTAATAGTCGAGGAGGTCGGCCTTGGTCAGGCCCTGGTTCGGAAAGAGCACCTTGTGCGGGCTCGTCACCCGGATGCCGGCGCGCGTCGAGTCCTCGCCCTCGTCGCTCGACTTCCCAGGCGCTTGCGCAGGCGTCTCGATCACGACCTCGCGCGGCGGCTTGTCCTCCCTGAGCCCCTGGAACGAGGGATGGCGCAGGATGCCGTCGCTGGTGAACTCGGTATAGGCGATCTCGGCGACGAGCTCGGGCCGCACCCAGCGCGCGCTCCGTCTGATCTCGCGCGGCACCTCGGCGAAGGGCGACCGAGGTTCGGCGCGGTCGGCGAGCTTCTTGCCGAGCGCCTCCAGGTCGTCCGCGTTGAAGCCGGTGCCGACGCGGCCGGCATAGACGAGCCTGCCGTCCTGCCACGTGCCCACGATGAGCGAGCGGAATGCCTGCCGCTTGTCGGACGGCATCCAGCCGCCGATCACGAATTCCTGCCGCCGAGTACACTTGGTCTTCAGCCAGGAGCGCGTGCGCTGGCCGCGATAGGGTGCATCCGCCTTCTTCGAGACGATGCCCTCGTGGCCGGCGGCGCAGAGCTGGCCGAGCACCGCCTGCCCTTCCCCGCGCACATGCTCGCTGTAATGGATCGGCGCCTCCTTCGGGATGCCCTCGAGCAGCGTCCGCAGGCGCTGCTTTCGCTCCACGAGCGGTTTGGCGCAGAGATCCTCCCCGGCCTCGACGAGGAGATCGAAGGCGAAGAAGGCGATCGGCCCGCTTTCCTTCAGCGCCGCCTGCAGCGTGGAGAAATCGGTACGCCCGTCCGGCGCGAATGCGACGATCTCGCCGTCGACGAGGGCGCCGCTCAGGCCGAGCGTCGCGAAGGCGCGCGCCACCGGGCGGAAGCGGTCGGTCCAGTCGAGCCCGTTGCGGGTGTAGCAGCGCACCTCGGCACCGTCGGCCGCGACGAGCGCGCGGTAGCCGTCGTATTTCAGCTCGTGCAGCCAGTCACCCCCGTCCGGCGGCTCGGATACGAGCGTCGCGAGCTCGGGCGGGCGGAACGGCGGCAGCCCGACCGGCTTGCGCTTGCGCGCGCGCCGGACGGGAGGCGCCTTCGCCTCGGGCTGCTCATTCCTGTCGGAGTGCCAGACGGCGGAATCGCCGGTGGCGATCTCGTCCATGCTGCGCCCCGTCGTGACGCTGGTGACGTGCTCGGAGAGGAGCGGATCGGCCTCATCGGCGGTCTCGTCGCGCTCCTTGATGAGGAGCCAGTTCTCGCGCTTCTCGCCCGCGCGCGGCCTGAGGCGGATGAGCGCCCAGCCGCCCTTCAGCCGCTCTCCGTGAAGGTTGAAGTGGAGCTTGCCCTCGGCGAGGCCTTCCCGGGGATCGTGGAGCGGCTCCCAGGTGCCGCGGTCCCACAGCATGACCGTGCCGCCGCCATACTCGCCCTTCGGGATGGTGCCTTCGAAGCCGCCATATTCGAGCGGGTGGTCCTCGGTGCGGACCGCCAGCCGCTTCTCCGACGGGTCGAGGCTCGGGCCTTTGGTGACGGCCCAGCTCTTGAGGACGCCGTCGAGCTCGAGCCGGAAGTCGTAATGGAGCCGGGTCGCGGCGTGCTTCTGCACGACGAAGCTGAAGCCCTCGCCGGCCTTCACCTCGCCCTTCGGCTCGGCGGTGCGCGCGAAGTCGCGCTTGCGGTTGTACTCGATCAGCGCCTCGGACGTCTTCGCGCGCGCCATGCGTCAGGCCGACTTGCGCGCCTTCTCGGTCGCGCCGGCCGCGGCAGACCGGCTGCGCGCGGGGGTCTTCTTCGGCTCGTCCGAGGACTTCGAGGCCGCGCCCTTGGCCGGCGCGCTCTTGGCCGTGCCCTTGGGACGGCTGCCCGCCTTGGCGGCCGGGGCCGCAGCGCCGCCCTTCCCGCCGGAGGCGCCAGCCCCTTCGAGGCTCTGCTTCAGCGCGGCCATCAGGTCGATGACGTTGCCGCCGGTCCGGACCGGCTCGGCATCCGGCACCGCCGCCCGCTTGCCGCCCTTGCTCTTCAGGCGCTCGTCGATGAGGGCGCGCAGCGCCTTGGTGTAGTTGTCCTTGAAGGCCGCGGCGTCGAAAGGCGCCGTCTTCCTGTCGATCAGCTGCCGGGCGACCGCGAGGAGATCCTCGTCCGCCCGTTCGCCGCTGATGCCGGAGAAGAAGCTGTCGGACTTCCGGATCTCCTCCTCGTAGTGGAGCGTCTCGAGCAGGAGCCCGGTGCCGCACGGCTTGAGCGCGGCGAGGTACTCCTTGCCGCGCAGCGCCAGCTGGCCGATCCCGACCTTCTCGGATTCCCGCAAGGCGTCGCGGACGACGCGGAAGGCGTCCTCCGCCAGCTCGTCCTGCGGCACGACGAAATAGGGCTTGTCGAAATAGAGCGGCTCGATCTCGCAGGCGCCGACGAACTGCGTCAGCTCCAGCGTCTTGCGCGTCTCCAGCCTGACGTCGTCGATGTCGTCTTCGGTGAGGAGGACGTACTGCCCCTTCTCGTATTCGAAGCCCTTGAGGATCTCGCCGGTGTCGACGGGACCGATCCCCGGCACCACCTTCTCGTATTTCACCGGCTTGCCGCTCGGCTCGTGGATCTGGCGGAACGCGATCTTCGCGGTCGATTTCGTGGCGGTGTAGAGCTCGACGGGAATGGAGACGAGCGAGAGGCGGATGTGGCCTTTCCAGATCGGCCGGGCGGCGGGCATCGGTTACTCACGTGCAAGGCTGAACGATGATGCTAACGCGCGCCCGCCGCAGCCGTTCCGATGCCGGCTATAGTTCCGCCGTGCGCGGCGATGCGCGAACCGCAGCCCCGGTCGCGCATTTCGGGCATGGCGGCGCTCGCGCCGCGGACAGGGCGAGGCTCGCATGCAGGGGCGCCGCGGCGACATCCGGATCGGCATTTCCGGCTGGACCTACCGGCCCTGGCGCGGCGTGTTCTACCCGCCCGGCCTGCCGCAGAAGCAGGAGCTCGCCTTCGCCGCCCGCACCTTCAACTCGATCGAGATCAACGGCACCTTCTACGGCCTCCAGAAACCCGACTGCTTCGCGCGCTGGGCGGCGGAGACGCCGGACGATTTCGTCTTCTCGCTCAAGGGGCCCCGCTTCATCACGCATGTGAAGCGGCTGCTCGAAGCCGAAGCCCCGCTTGCGAATTTCCTCGCCTCCGGCGTCCTCAGTCTCGGGCACAAGCTCGGGCCGCTGCTCTGGCAGCTGTCGCCGAACTTCGGCTACGACCGGGAGCGGATCGAGAGCTTCCTGCGCCTCCTGCCGCGCGACACGAGCGAGGCGGAGGCCTTCGCGCGGCAGCATCACGATCATCGCGTCGCGGGCCGGACGTGGCTGGAGCCGGCGCCGACCCGGCCGCTCCGGCATGCGCTGGAGATCCGCCATGCCGACTTCGCGAGCGAGGACTTCATAGCCCTCCTCAGGGTGCAGGGCGTCGCGCTCGTCGTCTCCGACGCGGTGACCTGGCCGCGGCTCATGGATGTCACGGCCGACTTCGTCTACTGCCGGCTGCACGGCTCCGAGGTCCTCTATGCGAGCGGCTATGACGGGCCGGCGCTCGACCTCTGGGCGGAGCGGGCGATCGCCTGGGCGGAGGGCGGCGAAGTCCCGACCAACGAACGCGCCAGCGCTTCGCCGCCAACCGGCCTGCCCAGCCGGGACGTCTACGTCTATTTCGACAACGACGCGAAGGTGCGGGCCCCGTTCGACGCCAAGGGCCTGATGGAGCGGGTCGGGGTCGCGCCGCGTGCGGTGCTGCGGGTGGAAACAGGACCCGGCCGGAGCCTCAGTCGATCCTGACGCGAGCGGCGAGCGTCGGCCGGTCGATCGCATAGAGCGCGTCGAGGAGAAGCATCTGCAGCGAGCCGGGCCCCGCCGCCTTCTCGGCTGCCATCTCGCCGGCCACGCCGAGCACGGCGAGCGCGTGCAACGTCGCCGCGAACGGGTCGCGGACTGCAGCCAGGAAGGCGCCGACGAGCGCGGTCGCGGTGCAGCCGAGCCCCGTCACGCGCGCCATCATGGCGTGGCCGTTGTGGACCGCTCGGCGCTCGTGTCCGAAGATCACGTAGTCGCTCCGCCCCGTCACCGCGACGACCGCATGCGTCGCTTCGGTGAGCAGGGCGGCGGCGGGGAGGCTCTCCTCCGCTTCCAGCGTGGCGTCCACGCCCTTCGTCACGCCGGCGAGGCCGGCGAGGACCTGCACTTCCGACGCATTGCCGCGAATCACGTCAGGGTTGAGCGCGCTCAGCCCCGCGGCAGTGGTGTCGCGGTAGGCCGTCGCCCCCACGCCGGCCGGATCGAGGACCCAGGGCTTGCCGGCGGCGGTCGCCTTTCGGGCGGCGAGCCGCATCGCGGCGGTCCAGGGCGGCGACAGCGTGCCGATATTGACGACGACCGCTCCCGTGGCGGCGACGAGATCCTCGATCTCCTCGCAGGCATGCGCCATGATCGGCGAAGCGCCGAGCGCCAGCAGGGCGTTGGCCGTGTTGTTCATGACCACGAAGTTGGTGATATTCAGGACCAGCGGTCGCTGCGACCGCACCTGACGAACGGAATCCCAGATGGCGTCGATCATCGCGGCAGTCCTTACGCTGGTATGGCCCAGATCAAGTTCACGGGTGTCATCTCAGCCCGCCCGCCGGCGAGCACCCCGCGCCGGGGAGAAGGCTATCTGCAGCGGATACCATGTCAACCTCTACGTGTGTCGGGGTTGGTCGGCCTGCGCAATGGTCGCAGGCGCCGCGTTTCTCGCCGCGAGCGCAGAGGCTCAGCCCTCGGGAAGCCCGCCAGCAGACGTCGCGAACCCGCCCGGACTGCCTGCGATCGGGAAGTGGATGATCGATCCGCAGGGCACGCCCGCCCACTGGCTGGGGGAGATCTACGACGGGAAGGCGCTGCGGGAACCCATCAACGTCGTCATCGTCGACCGCGCGGCGAAATCGGCGGACGACGCCAAGACGCGCCTGATCGGCGCCGCGGCTCTCGCCGGCTATCCGCTTCGCGAGGGTCACTCGGCAGGCTACCGCGCCTGGATCGGGGACGCCTATCACGGCCAGATCCCGACGGAGCGGGACCATGCCTTCTCCAACGAGCCCTTCATCGTCGACAACAATCACGGCCGCATCTTCGGTCCGTTCCCGGCCGGCGGGGCGTTCGTCTTCACCGCCGCCTTCAGCCGCGAGAACGTCGATCCGATCGCCTGGCCCGCCCACCGCTTCGCCTCCTTCGTGCGGGCAAGGGACGATTTCGCGGCCAGGCTCGCCGCCACGGACTTCTATCGCGGCGGCGATCCGGTCCCGCTGGAGAACGCGATCCTCGACGATCCGGCGGTGATGACCGGCGATCACGACGGAATGGCCGCACTCCTCGATTCGGAATGAACGGCAGGCCAGCCGGTCCAACGGTCGCATTGCCGTACGCTGCGGGATCATCGTAGAAAGAAGCATAGCCCCTGCATCTTTCGATCGCCATGACCACGATCCCGATTGCCCCCGCGCCGACTTCGCCCGAGCCGAGACACGAGGCCCTCGACGAGGACCTGATCGCGCGCGTGGTCCACACCTTCTACGGCCGGGTGCGGGCGGACGAACGGCTCGGCCCCATCTTCGCCGCCGGGATCGGCGACCGCTGGGACGATCACCTGCCGAAGATGTGCGCCTTCTGGTCCTCCGTCATGATGCAGACCGGCCGCTACAAGGGCCGCCCGGTGCCCGCCCATGCCAGGCTCGAGGGCGTCACGCCGCGCGATTTCGCGCTCTGGCTCGGCCTCTTCAAGCGCACCGTGGACGAGCTCTGCCCGCCGGCCGTCGCGGACAGCTTCATGGAGAAGGCGGTGCGGATCGCGCAGAGCCTGCAGCTCGCAATGTTCTTCGATCCGGCCGACATCGCGCCGGCCCGTCCGGTCGCCGGCGGAGGCCGGTAGGGCGGCGCGCCGCTCGAACCGTCAGGCGACCTTCTTCGCGCCGCCGGAGGATGCGGCCTCGCCCGTTCCGTCGCTGAGCGCCGCGGCCACGGCGTCGTCGACGCGCTCCAGCCAGACGAATTCCAGCTTCGCCCGGGCCTGTTCAGGTATCTCCTCGTAGTCGCGCCGGTTGCGGGCGGGCAGCATGACCCGTGTCAGCCCCGCGCGTGCCGCCGCGACCACCTTCTCCTTGATGCCGCCGACGGGAAGCACGAGGCCGCGCAGGCTGATCTCCCCGGTCATCGCCGTGTCGCTCCGCACCGTGCGCCCGGAGAGGAGCGAGGCCAGCGCCGTGAACATGGCGACGCCCGCGCTCGGCCCGTCCTTGGGCGTCGCCCCGGCCGGCACGTGGATGTGGATGTCGCTGTCGGCGAAGAGCTTCGGGTCGACCCCGAACGATTCGGCGCGGCTCTTCACCAGGCTGAGCGCGGCCTGGGCGCTCTCCCGCATCACCTCGCCGAGCTGGCCGGTGAGGATCAGCCGCCCGCTGCCGGGTATCCGCGTCGCCTCGATGAACAGGATGTCGCCGCCGACCGGCGTCCAGGCGAGGCCGGTGGCGACGCCGGGAACGCTCGTCCGCATCGCCACCTCGTTTTCGAAGCGGAGCGGCCCGAGCACGGCCGCCAGGTCGTCCGCGCCGATGCGGACGGCGGCAGCGCTCCCCTCCGCGATGCGGACGGCGGCATGGCGGAGCGCCTTGCCGATCTCGCGCTCGAGATTCCGGACCCCGGCCTCGCGCGTATAGTGCTGGACGATCGCCCTCAGCGCCTCCTCGTCGATCTCCGCCTGCGCGGCCGCGAGCCCGTTCGCCTCGAGCTGCCGGGGGACGAGGTAGCGCCGGGCGATCTGCATCTTCTCGTCGTCGGTGTAGCCGGCGAGGCTGATCACCTCCATTCGGTCGCGCAGCGGCCCCGGAATGGTGTCGAGCATGTTCGCCGTCGCGATGAAGACGACGCGGCTGAGGTCGAACGGCACGGCGAGGTAATTGTCGCGGAAGGTGGCGTTCTGCTCCGGGTCGAGCACCTCCAGCATCGCCGCCGAAGGATCGCCGTGAATGCCGGCGCCGAGCTTGTCGATCTCGTCGAGCATCATCACGCAGTTCCGCGCCCCGGCCTTGCGGATGGCCTGGATGATGTTGCCGGGCAAGGCGCCGATATAGGTGCGGCGATGGCCGCGGATCTCGGCCTCGTCGTGAACGCCGCCGAGGCTGACGCGGACGAACTTCCGGCCCATGGCCCTCGCGATCGACTGGCCGAGCGAGGTCTTGCCGACGCCGGGCGGCCCGACGAAGCAGAGGATCGGCGCCTTGCCCTGGGGGGCGAGCTTGCGCACGGCAAGGTACTCGACGATGCGGCGCTTGATCGTGTCGAGACCGAAATGGTCCTCGTCGAGGATGCGCCGCGCCTCGGCGATCTCGATCGGCGGCTCGTCGGGAATCGTCCAGGGCAGCTCGATCAGCCAGTCGAGATAGGTGCGGATCATGCCGTACTCGCCGGCGGCCTCGGGCATGCGCTCCAGGCGTCGAAGCTCCTTGCGGGCCTGCTCCTCCACCTCCTGCGGCATGCCTGCCTTCGCGATCGCCTCGCTCAGCTCGGCGATCTCCTCGGCCTTGCCCTCGCCCTCCCCGAGCTGGCGCTGGATCGCCGCCATCTGCTCGCGGAGCAGCACCTCGCGCTGCCGCTCGTCGAGAGCGGCCTTGGTCTGCTGGCCGATCTCGCGCGACAGGCGGAGCACCTCGATCCGGTGCGTCAGGAGCCGCGCGACCTTCTCCATCCGCGCCTCGAGGTCGACGGTCTCCAGGATCTCCTGCTTCTCGTCGGGCCTGGCGTCCATGTAGGCGGCCGTGACGTCGGCGAGCGCGCCGGGCGCGGCGATGGCGCGCACCGCCTGCGCCATTTCGGGAGGCGCCTGCGGCAGGAGCTCGATCGCCTCGAGCGCCTGGGACTGGAGGCTGAGGAATCGCGCCTCGATGGCGGGCGACACCGCGTCGGGTTCCGGAAGGCGTATGATCCGGGCGACGAGGAACGGCCAGCCCGGCACGAACTCGACCACGCGGAAGCGCTCCTCGCCCTGGCAGACGAGGTGGTGGCCGCCATCCGGCGTGGTGACGTAGCGCACGACGTTGGCCACCGTACCCACCTTGTGCAGGTCGTCGGCGCCCGGCTCGTCCACCTGCGGGTCGCGCTGCAGGACGACGCCGATCTGTGCCTGCGTCCGCACCGCCTCCTGCGCTGCGGCGATCGAAACCGGCCGGCCGATGGCGATCGGGAACACGACGCCCGGGAACAGCACCATGTTGCGCACCGGAACGATGACGATCGCGTCCTTCGGCAGCGGCGGCAGCGGCGGCAGCGCGCCGCCGGGCTCGGCCCCGGGGGCATCCGCAGCGGCGAACAGTCTCTCATTCCGGATCATGCGGAACTCCAGCTCACGCTTTCAGCAGGCTGACGACGAGGCAGCCGTTCACGGACGTTCGGCGGACGCCGGCGTAGCGGCCCGGCGGCAAAGGAAGGCGGCGCTCGAACCGGCCCTGCGGCAGCTCGAGGCGGTGGATCACGGCGGTGCGGAGCTCGGGCGGCAGGATGCGATTGCCGGCGACGACGAGCGCCGCCCCGTCGATCGCCGCCTCGACCCCGTCCGGATCGACGCCCGGCAAGGCGAGGAACACCAGCACCTCCCGCTCCGTCTCGATCACGTCCGCGGGCGGCTCCCAGGCCGGCTGGCGCCGGGACGAATGCTGGAGCTGAAAGAACTGCCGCTGCAGGCGCTCCGCCCGCGCCAGAAGATCGCAGGCTTCCGACCACATCCAGGTGTCGGGATCACGTGCCGCCATCGCTGCCCTTCCACAATGATACGCCGGATAAATAGGTGCGCGCCTCCACGGGCTCAACGGCCGCGTCACCCCACCGTTCCGAAACGGCCTGCGCCGCGGCGGCGCGCTGGCCGCCGCCCGGGGAAGCCGCGCAGGTCAGCCGAGCCGAACCGTGCAGAGGTCGCGTGCGGACTTCGCCACCGCCTCGAGCACCTCGATATTGTGGACCTTCTCGGCATCCGAGTAGGGATAGGGGCCGCGCCCTTCCGCGGCAGCCGCGAACGCCTCCAGGTTGGCGAGCACGGTATCGGTCCAGTCGAACGCCTTCGTTTCCGCCTCCGCACCGCTCCGCTGCAAGACGAAATGCGTCCGGCCGCCGGGCGTGTCCGGGTGCGTCTCGTTGCGGGCCTCGACCCAGGCGTCCGATCCGAGCACCTGGTAGCGCATGTAGTGCGGCGTCTTCAGGACGGCGCTCAGCGTCGCCGTCATGCCGGCCTCGAAGCCGAGCTGCACGGTGACGACGTCGCCCGTCTCCCAGCCGAGCACGCGGTCGGCGGTCAGCGCCGAGACGGTCGCGACCCGGCCAAACATCCAGATGTAGAGGTCCGTCAGGTGGATGCCCATTCCGGTCATGCCGGCGGCCGGCGCCGAATGCGACATGCGCCGCCAGTCGCCCTCCGGCACGCCGACCAGCTTGTCGTGGCTGAAGGCCGATTCGGCATGCATGACGATGCCGAGCGACCCGTCCCGGACGAGCCGGGCGATCTCCTGCATGGCCGGCTCGAAGCGCCGCTCGTGGCCGATGCCGAGCACGACGCCGGCCTTCCGGCAGGCGGCCACCGAGCGCGCCGCGCTCGCACCGGAAAGGCCGAGCGGCTTCTCGCAGAAGACGTGCTTGCCGGCCGCGGCGGCGGCCCGGACCTGCTCCTCGTGGAGCGTGTTCGGCGTGGTCAGGATGACCGCATCGACAGCGGGATCGGCCAGGGCTCGGGCGAAATCCGCGACGGCCGGCAGGCCTTTCGCCTGCGCCTCATGCCTGCGGGATTCCGACGGCTCGATGACGTATGCCAGCCGCAGCGCCGCGGAGCTGCCGAGCCGACTCGAAATGTGCTGTCCCCACCAGCCGAACCCGGCCACCGCGCACCTGATCATCGCCCACTCCCTCCGGTTCGCGAGGGACGTTAGGAGAGCCGGCCCGGGAGTGGAAATTAGAAGGCCCGATCGGCGGCATCAGCCGGCGTGATCGACGGCTCCGGTCAGGCCTCGAAGGCGAGCGCCGGCGCGCGCGCCCCGGCTTCGACGCGGAGATCGGCATCGCCGAGGGCCTCGCGCCAGAGATCCGCGATCCGTGCGGTCTCCTTCCTGAGCAGGTCCGCGAAGAGCTGGGCCGGCTCGGACATCACGCGCCGCGCCGGCTCGATGATAACGAAGTCCGAATGGAGGTCCGGGTCGGCGAGCGGCCGGATCGTGTAGCGCTCGCCGAGCCGGTCGGGAGCGAGGATCACGGACGGCAGGATGGTGACCCAGTCCGAGGCGGCGACGAATTCGAGCGTGCCGATCATCGCGTCGAGCTCGATGCGCTTGGCGACGTTCGCCTCGTTGGTGAGGAGATAGGATTCGATCGTCGTGCGCCGGGTGTTGCCCTGGCCGGGGACGACCATGTTCAGGGGGCCGAGCTCGGCCGGCCGCACCGGCTTCAGGTGGTCCCCGATCGGGCCGGCGGCCGAGGCGATCAGCATCTCGCGGTCGCGCATGAGGCGCGAGATCGTCAGCCCGGTGGCGCCGCGGAAGGCGGGGACGACCGCGAAGTCGAGCGCGTCGGCGCGCACCATGTCGGTCAGGACGCCCGAATAGGCCTCCGTGACGAAGACGTCGGTGCGGCAGGCGAGCTCCGTGAAGCGGGCGAGAACGGGGGCGAGCGCGGCCCGCGTGAAGCTCGGCATCAGGCCGATCCGCACCTGGCCCGGGCAATCGAGCCCACTCGCCGAGGCCTCGCGCGTCGCGCGGTCGAGGTGGCGGAGCACCGAAACGCATTCGTGATAATAGCGGTGCCCGGTCGGCGTCGGCACGATCTCGCGGCCGATCCGCTCGAAGAGCGGCACGCCGAGCTCCTCCTCCAGCTGCCGGACGTGTTGGGACATCCCGGACTGCGTCGCGCCCTCGCGCACGGACGCGGCGGTGAAGGAGCGCTCCTCGTACACGGCGACGAAGCAGCGGAGCTGGCGGAGGGAGACCATGAGGGCAATCAGATAACTTGATCGAAGGGATCACAACATATCATTTTTCGTTTGATGCCGATACGCTAATTTCCCCGGCGCGCCGTTCGAAAGGGGACCTCATGAAGCTTGGCTTCTTCACGATGCCGATCCATCCGGTGGAGAAGGATTGGCGCGTCAGCCTGGCGGAGGACCGCGAGGCCTTCGTGCTCGCCGACGAGCTGGGCTTCGCGGAGGCCTATTGCGGCGAGCACGTCACCGACATGGCCGAGAACATCACCTCCTGCGCGATGTTCCTGGCGTGGATCGGCCCCTCGATCCGGCAGATGCGGCTCGGCACCGGCACGATCAACATGCCGAACGCGCATCCGGCGGCCGTCGCCGCGCAGATCGCCATGCTCGACCACATGCTGGACGGCCGGCTGAATTTCGGCATCAGCCCCGGGGGGCTGCTGTCCGACGCCGAGGCCTTCGGCAATCTCGACGCCGACCGCAACGCCATGCTGGTCGAAGGCATCGACATGGTGCTGGAGCTGTGGAAGCGCGAGCCGCCCTACAATCTCGAGGGCAAGTTCTGGCGGATCTCGACCGAGCGCACGATGATGCCGGAGATCGGCCAGGGCATCGTGCCGAGGCCGCTGCAGGCGCCGCACCCGCCGATCGTGGTCACCGTCGTGGCGCCGTTCTCGAAGGGCGTGACAGAGGCCGCGGCGCGCGGCTGGTACGCGATCACGGCGAACTTCCTGCTGCCGAAATGGGCGGCGTCGCACTGGCCGAAATATGTCGAGGGCTGCGAGCGCGTCGGGCGCAAGGCCGATCCGGAGGACTGGCGCGTCGCCAAGAGCGTCTTCGTCGCCGACGATCTCGACAAGGCGCGCGACTACGCGCTCGGCCCGCAGAGCCCCTACCGCTTCTATTACAACCAGCTCCTCGCGAAAATGAAGAAGGGCGGCCGCGCCGGCCTCTTCAAAGAGGACCAGGCGATGCCGGACGAAGCCGTCACGCTCGACTACGTGATGGACCGGCTGGTGATCTGGGGCACGCCCGACAAGGTGGCCGACGAGATCCTCGCCTTCCGCGAGGCGATCGGCGACTTCGGCACGCTTCTCTATGCCGGCAAGGACTGGGCCGACCGCGACCTCTCGCGCCGCTCGATGGTGCTGCTCGCGGAACAGGTCCTGCCGCGCGTGAACGGTGCGCTCGGCTCGGCGGCGGAGGCGGCGCAGTGAGGGTGCTGCCCGACGCCGAGATGGTGCGCCGCGACGGCTTCGCGCTCGCCGCCTACGTCCTTGGCCCGGCCGACGCGCCCTGGCTGACGCTGTCGAATTCGCTCGGCGCCTCGGCGCGCATGTGGCAGCCGCAACTGCCCTGGCTGGCGCGGCATTTCCGGATCCTCGCCTACGACACGCGCGGCCACGGCGCATCGGATGCGCCGGAGGGCCCCTACGCGTTCGACGACCTCGTCGGTGACGTCGTGGCGCTCCTCGACCATTTCGGCATCGCGCGGACGAGCTATATCGGCCTGTCGCTCGGCGGCATGACCGGGCTCGGGCTCGCCCTCGACCACCCCGACCGCGTCGCGAACCTGGTCTGTTGCGACGCGCGCGCCGATTCGCCGGGCGCAGTGGCCCAGATGTGGGACGACCGTATTGCGACGGTAGAGCGCGGCGGCATGGCCGCGATCGTCGATTCGACCTTCGACCGCTGGTTCGTTCCGAGCTCGCTGAACGACGCGGAGCTGATGGCCGGGATGCGGTCGATGTTCCTCGCCACCTCTCCGGCCGGATACAAGCGCTGTGCCGCGGCGCTGAAGCGCCTGGCCTATCTGGAAGAGCTCGGCCGGATGCGCGTTCCGACGCTCTATGTCGGCGGTGCGAGGGATGCGTCGGCCGCCCCCGCCGTAATGGGCGAGATGGCGGAGCGCACACCGGGCGGGCGCTATGTGGAGATCCCGGACGCGGCGCACCTGTCGAACGTCGACAACCCGGAAGCCTTCAACCGTGCGGTCGCGGCGTTCCTGGGCGTTCCGCCGGAATAACGGAATGGCGTTTCGATCGGAACGCCCGCCGCGGGCGACGCCGGAATGACAGCGCCGCGCGAGACTGGAGAGAAGATGGCCGACGCGGCCCATCGCATCGAGACGGCCGGGATCGACCCCAGACGGCTCCGGGAGGTGCTCGGCTGTTTCGCGACCGGAGTGGTCGTCGTCACCACCCAGCGCGACGACGGCACGGCCGTGGGCGTGACGGTCAATTCCTTCAATTCCGTCTCGCTCGACCCACCCCTCATCCTCTGGAGCCTCAGCCTGAAGGCGCCGAGCCTCGCCGCCTTCCGCTCCCACGAATATTTCGCCGTGAACATCCTCTCGGAGCGACAGCAGGATCTCTGCCTGCGCTTCGCACGGCCGGCGCCGGACAAGTTCGCCGGCCTCGCCTTCGACCGCGACCGCTCCGGCACGCCGCTGCTGCGGGATGCGGCGGCGCACCTCGTCTGCCGCACCTTCGCGCGCCATCCGGGCGGCGACCACGAGATCTATGTCGGTGAGGTCGTCTCGCTGGAGAGCTTCGACCGCGCGCCGCTCGTCTTCCACCAGGGCGGGTTCCGGCGGCTCGCCGAGATGATAGAGCAGGACGGCTGACGCTTCCGCGCCGCGCCCGCCGTCCCTCACCGCCCAGAAGAGACCGACATGGATCCGCTGCTCATCATGGTCGCGCCGAACGGCGCGCGGCGCACCAAGGCCGATCATCCCGCGCTCCCGATTGCGCCGCAGGAGCTCGCCGAGACGGCGGCCGCCTGCCTCGCCGCCGGAGCCGGGGCGATTCACGTCCACATCCGCGACGAGGAGGGCAAGCACAGCCTCGACCCCGGCCGCTATGCGGAGGCCTTTGCCGCGATCCGGGAGCGGGTCGGCGACGCGCTCGTGCTCCAGGCGACCACGGAGGCCGTCGGACGGTTCTCCCCTCAAGAGCAGATGGACGCGGTTCGCCGCCTCCGGCCGGAAGCGGTCTCGATCGCCGTGCGCGAGATCTTCGCCGACGGCGAGGAGGCGCCGGGGCGCTTCCTTGCCTGGCTCGCGGACGAAGGCATCGCGGTCCAGCACATCATGTACGACCCGTCCGACTTCATCCGCTACGCCGACCTCTCCCGGCGCGGCGCCATACCGCGGGTCGCGAGACCGAACGTCCTCTTCGTGCTCGGGCGTTACGCCGAGAACCAGGAGAGCAGCCCGGCCGACCTCGAGCCGTTCCTGGCCGCGCTGCGCGAGCAGGACCAGGAAAGCGCGCTGACCTGGTCAGTGTGCGCGTTCGGGCGCGACGAGGCGGGCGCGCTCCTCGCGACCATGAAGGCGGGCGGCCACCTTCGCGTCGGGTTCGAGAACTCGCTGTGGCAGCCGGACGGCTCGCCTGCGAGCGACAACGCCGCACAGGTCGGCCGGATCGCCGACGCCGCCCGCGCAGCCGGCCGGACGCTCGCCCGCGGCGCCGACGCCCGCGCTGTTCTCGGGGTGGGTTGACGGCGGGGGCCGCCGCTGCGAAGGCGCGCTCGGCCACCTTTCAACTGTCCTTCCCTGGCCGCATCGGCCGTCGCTACATCGGCAGGCTCGAGCAGCCGGTTCGCCCGGTTGGCGGCGCACCCCAAGCGGCTCCGGCCGGACGGCCGAACCCGTGGCGTCGAGAGCCCCCGGACCGGCCTGCGAGCATGCCGCTTCCCTTTCCGGATTCGTTGGGCAATCCTATTGACGAACACCGCATTCAATAATACCGTATGACAATCACTCCGAGATTGTTGTTGAGAGGGAGGTTTGGCATGGCGGAACCCGTGAAGGTCGGTATCGTCGGTTTGGGCCGTTGGGCCCGGGTCCTGACGCGCGCCGCGCAGAAGTCGAATACGATCCAGATCGTCGGCGCCTACAGCCGGTCTGAAGAGAAGCGGGCTGCGTTCGAGAAGGAAACCGGCATTCCGGCCGTCTCCGACCTGCAGTCGATGCTCGCGAACCCGGAGATCAAGGGCTGCATCCTGACGGTGCCGAACGAGCAGCACCTGCCGGTCGCCGAGGAAGTCGCCCGCGCCGGCAAGCACGTCTACACCGAGAAGCCGATCGCGGCGACGCTCGAGGACGGCCTGCAGATCGCCGCGCTCGCCGAGCGCTACGGCGTCACCGTCACCGTCGGCCACAGCGCCCGCCTGATGGCCGGCATCCGCGAAATGCGCCGCCGCATCGATTCCGGCGAGCTCGGCCGCGTCGCCTTCATCGAGGCGAACTTCTCCAACGAGCGCGCGCTGGAGCTGACGCCGCAGACCTGGCGCTGGTACCGCCACCGCGCCCCGGGCGGCCCGCTGTCGCAGCTCGCCATCCACATGTTCGACCTGTGCTACTACCTCGGCGGCGAGATCGCCCAGGCGAGCTCGACGGCGTCCAAGCTGTCGCCGGTCGGCGCCGAGGTCGACGACCAGTCGATGACGGTCCTGAAGTTCAAGGACGGCAAGCTCGGCTATGTCGGCTCCTGCTGGACCTCGCCCGGCATCTTCTCGGTGCGCGTCTTCGGCTCAAAGGGCCTGATGCACTACGAGATCGATTTCGGCGTGTGGGACACCCCGGAGAAGATCCACGAGAGCTCCGCCTTCTACATCCAGCGCGGCAAGGACGGCTACGGCAAGCGCGAGGTTCTCGCGGAGCCGGTCAGCGACATGTTCCAGGCCGAACTCGAGATGTTCGCCAACAGCTGCCGCACCGGGGAGCGCAGCGAGCTCGACGCCGAGAACGGCAATGTCGCGGTCGCCTGCCTCTACGCCGCCCTGAGCTCGATCGAGAAGAACGGCCAGCTGGTCAATCTCGACGAAGTGTACCGGGATGCCCGCAACCGCGTCGCGGAAAAGAGCCGAAATGTTGCCTAGTCGCTATTTCTGCGATCTCACCCAGCCGGAGATCGCCAAGCAGTTCCAGACGAACCCGCTGGTGATCTATCCGGCGGGGAGCGTGGAGCAGCATGGCCCGCATCTCCCGACGGGGACGGACTCGCTCGCCGCGAACGTGATCAGCCACGCGGTCGCCGAGCGGCTGGACGGTCTCGTCCTGCCCTCCGTCCCGCTCGGCGTCACGCCGATGCACATGCCGTTCGAAGGCACGATCACGCTCACGCCCGACACCTACATGCGGGTGGCGATCGAGACCTGCGCATCGACGGCCCATCACGGCGCCAAGCAGCTGCTGATCATGAACTGGCACGAGGGGAACATCCCCTCGCTCGCCATCGCCGCGGAGGCTCTCCACCGCGAGCACGGCATGACGGTCGTGACCATCCAGGCCTGCTACGTGGCGGCGGATCTGTTCGGGCACGAGTGCAACGGGCTCACCCACGGCGGTGAGATCGAGGCCCTCGCAGTGATGGCGGCGCGGCCTGACCTCGTCCATCTCGACCGGATCGACTACTCGTCCGACCATTCGCACGGCACCAAGTGGGACAAGCTCCGGCGGACCCGCTCCTACCAGCCGGTGCTGACGGACATTCGGACGATCGCTCCGACGGGGTGGTACGGCAGCCCGCAGCACGCGACCGCCGAGAAGGCG
Source organism: Faunimonas sp. B44 (assembly GCF_052655945.1). NCBI lineage: Bacteria > Pseudomonadati > Pseudomonadota > Alphaproteobacteria > Hyphomicrobiales > Afifellaceae > Faunimonas > Faunimonas sp. B44. The sequence goes on from NZ_JBQYEX010000007.1 coordinate 34,584, forward strand.
GAGCGGGTGCTCAGCACCATCACGGAATCGATCGCCACCGAGGCGGCCGAGATCCTGCGTCAGCTCAACGCCGTCCAGGGTGGGACGGCCGAAGTCAGCCGGCTGCGCAAGGTCGTCTGATGGCGCGCGTCGTCACCAGGGCGGAGGCCAAGCGGCTCGGGCTGCCGGGCCGCACCGCCCTGGAATTCGCTTCGGCGGATTTCGGCGCGCAAAGCGTCACGATGCGGATCGTGGAGATCCTGCCGCCGGAACCCGGCGCCAGCGACCGCGGTCCGCACGTGCATCACGGCTTCGAGGAATGCATCTTCGTCCTCTCCGGCGAAGGCACCACGTTCGCCGAATCCGGGGAATACCCGCTCCGTGCCGGCGACATGATCCTCATCCCGCCGGAAGAGAGCCACATGACCCGCAACACCGGGTCCACCCCCCTCACCCTCCTCTGCTTCTTCCCCGTCGCCGACATTCGCCCCGGCACGGAGGAGCTGCCCATCAGCACGATAGAGAAAGCGCGTTCATGACAGCCGAAGTGCTGTGCCTCCGTCCGGAGGCGGACTTCACGCGCGTCGGCTCGCCGGCGCCTGCCTCGCTGAACGTTTCGTATCGCGGCCCGCAGGACGCGGACGTTCCCGACCTCATCCGTTCCGCCCGCGCGCTGGTCATTCCCGCCGTCGGGCCGAAGCTGCCGCCCGACCTCTTCGAGGGCGCGGGTCTCGGCCTCGTCCAGGTGACCGGGGCCGGGCTCGATCGCCTCGACCGCCCCGCGCTCGAACGGCTCGGCATCCCGGTGGCGAACGTGCCGGGCGGCAGCAACGCGGCGCTCGCGGAATATGTCGTGACGACCGCCGCGATGCTCGCCCGCCGCTTCGGCTGGGCGGACGCGGAGATCCGCGCCGGCAATTACGCCGCGTTCCGGCAGCGGATGCTCGCCGACAATGTCGGCGGGCTGGACGGCCTGCTGGTCGGCATCGTCGGGCTCGGCGCGATCGGCGCCGCAGTCGGCGAGGCTTTCGCACGCATGGGCTGCCGGCTCTGCTATTACGATCCCGCACCGGCGAGACCGGAGGCGGCCGGGCGCCTCGGCGCGGAGGCCATGAGCCTCGCCGACCTGCTGGCGCGTGCGGACGTCGTCACGCTGCACCTCCCGCTGCTGCCGTCGACCGAGAACCTGATCGGCGCGGCGGAGCTCGCCTCGATGAAGCCGGGCGCGCTGCTGATCCAGGCTTCGCGCGGCGGCATCGTGGACGAATCGGCGCTCGCCGACGCGCTCCGGACAGGCCCGCTCGGCGGGGCGGCGGTCGACGTCTACGCGACCGAGCCGCCCGGCGCGGACAACCCGCTCTTCGCGCTCGACGGCGACGCCGCGCGAAAAGTCCTTTTCACGCCGCACATTGCGGGGGTGACGCGGCAGTCCGCCGCCTATCTCTTCCGCACCGCCTGGGAGAACGTGGAGCGGGTAGCGGTGAGAAACGAGCCGCCGCTTCATCGGGTATACTGACAAAGCCGGCGCATCATGGCAGCTTGGGTGAATCGATGCGGTTTGACCAAGATATGAGCATGGACGCGCCCGGCGGCAGCGCCGGAACATTGGAGCCGATCCAGAAAGCCGCCGCGCCGCTGCGGCGGCAGGTCGTGGACGCGCTCCGCTTCTCGATCGTGAGCGGCCGGCTCGCTCCGGGCGCCCGGCTCGTGGAGCGCGAGCTGATCGACCGGATGGCGGTGTCGCGCACGGTCATCCGCGAGGCGCTCCGGCAGCTCGAATCGGAGGGGCTGATCGACGTCGTGCCGAACAAGGGCGCGGTCGTCCGGAAGCTCACGCTCGACGAGGCGAAGGACCTCTATTCGATCCGCGCAGTGCTGGAGGGCCTCGCCGCCCGGCTCTTCGTCGAGAACGCCGACGAGGGCGCGCGCCGCCAGCTCGAGGACGCGCTCGAGGCGACGATCCAGGCCTACGACCAGGGCGACCCGAATTCGATCCTGGAGACCAAGAACCGCTTCTACGAGGTCCTCTTCCGCGGCGCGCGGAGCGAGACGCTGCGCGGCATGATCGATTCGCTGCACGCGCGGATCTGGCGCTGGCGCGCCCTCGGCCTAGCCCATCCGCAGCGTTCGCCCGAGCGCTCGAAGGAAAGCCTCTCCAACCTGCGTGCCATCGTGTCGGCCATCGCCCGGGGCGACGCCGACGGGGCGGAATCCATCTCGCGCTCGGAGGTCATGAAGGCGGCCGCCGAGGCGATGCGCATCCTGGCGGAATCCGGCGAGGACGAGCCCGCGCACGCCTGAGCGCCGGGGGAGCCTCGGAGCAATCACGCGAGCAGCCCCGGGCGCCTACCTCGTGCAACATCGGCGCCGGCGCTGCGGCACGGCCCAGCCCCCCTCCCGAAATCCCGTGCGCCTCCGGCTTCGGGATTTCGACCTCCCCGCAAGGGGGAGGTTTCCGAGCAGTACCAGGCCACAGGTGCACTGCCCCCTCAATCCTCGATTGCTGCACACGCCGCCCCGACACCGGCGAACCGGCACGGCCTTCAACCTCCCCCTCGCGGGGAGGTCGAAAGCGGCGCCAGCCGCTTTCGGGAGGGGGCGCGGCGCTTCCGTTCGTTCGGCGCCGGGGGAGCCTCGGAGCAATCACGCGAGCAGCCCCGGGCACCTACCTCGTGCAACATCGGCGCCGGCGCTGCGGCACGGCCCAGCCCCCCTCCCGAAATCCCGTGCGCCTCCGGCTTCGGGATTTCGACCTCCCCGCGAGGGGGAGGTTGGACGGAGAGCGGCAGCGGCGGCGTGCCCGGATCGAGGCGCCGCCTCAGGCCGACGCCCGCGCGGCGGCCTCCGCCACCCCGAGATGCGCGTTGATAAGGTCCTCGTCGCGGGCGAGATCCGCGCTCGGGCCCCGATGCACGACGAGGCCGCGGTCGAGGATCACCGCCTCGTCCGTCATGGCGAGGACCTTGCGCGCATTCTGCTCGACGATGATCGCGCTCATCGCCTCGTCGCGCACGATCGACTTCAGCGCGGCGGACAGTTCCTCGACGATGATCGGCGCAAGCCCCTCGAAGGGCTCGTCGAGGAGGAGAAGCCGGGGGTTCAGCACCAAGGCGCGCGCGACGGCGAGCATCTGCTGCTCGCCGCCGGAGAGCTGGCTGCCGAGATTGCGGCGGCGCTCCTTGAGGCGCGGGAACATCGCGTAGACCCGCTCGGGCGACCATTCGCCCGGCAGCGCGACGGCCGTCAGGTTCTCCTCCACCGTCAGCGGGCGGAAGACGTTCCGTTCCTGCGGCACCCAGCCGAGCCCGAGGACGGCGCGACGCTCCGGGGCGAGCCGGGTGATGTCGCGCCCGTCGAACCGGATGGCGCCGCCGCGCAGCCGCGTCAGGCCCATGACCGTGTTGATGAGCGTGGTCTTGCCGACGCCGTTGCGGCCGAGCACGGCGAGCGTGCGCTGCGGCGGGAGCGCGAGCGAGAGGTCCTTCAGCACCACGGCCTCGCCGTAGCCGGCCGAGACGGCCTCGAGCTCAAGCAGCGCGGCCATCGAGGCTTTCTCCGAGATAGGCCTCGCGCACGCGGGGATCGGCCGCGACCCGCTCCGGAACGTCGTCGGCCAGGAGAGCGCCGCCGACGAGGACGGCGATCCGCTCGGCGAAGCGGAAGACGAGGTCCATGTCGTGCTCGATCAGGAGCACGGAGACCTCGCGCGGCAGCGCGGCGATGGTCGCCATGATCTCCTGCCGCTCGCCCTCCGGCACGCCGGCGGCGGGCTCGTCGAGCAGGAGGAGCTTCGGACGGCAGGCGAGCGCGAGCGCGATCTCGAGCTGCCGGCGCCTGCCATAGGCGATCTCCGCCGTCGGCACGTCCATCACGTCGGCGAGCCGGAGCCGATCGAGGAGCGCGGCGGCCTCCTCCACGGCGGCGCGGTTCCGCCAGGCCGACGGCCAGACCCTGTTTGCGAGGCCGTCGCGTTCGAGCACCGCGATCAGGATCGTCTCGAGGGGCGTCAGGTCCGGAAAGAGCTGGTTGACCTGGAACGTGCGCGCCATGCCGAGCCGGACCCGCCGGTAGCGCGGCAGCCTGGTCACGTCGCGGCCGGCGAGGCGGATCGACCCGGACGACGGCGGAACAACGCCGGTCAGGAGATTGACGAAGGTCGTCTTGCCGGCCCCGTTCGGCCCGATGAGCGCCTGCCGCGCGCCGGGCATGAGCGAGAAGGTGACGTCGTTCACCGCCCGCAATCCCCCGAACGAGCGCGACAGCCGCTCCGTGGCGAGGATCGGGGTCACGCCGCCGGCCCGCCGCGGGAGCCGCGCCGCGCGAACCGGCGGACGAGGCCGAGAATGCCGCCGCGCGCGAAGAGGACGAGCAGCACCAGAGCGGCTCCGAGCCAGAAGTGCCAGTATTGCGGCGTCAGGCCCGACAGCCATTCCTGCATCAGCTTGAAGGCGACCGAGCCGATCAGCCCGCCGTAGAGCGCGCCGCTTCCGCCGATCACGAGGACGAGCAGCCCTTCGGCGGAGCGGTGGAAGGCGAGCACGTCGAGGGAGGCGAACTGCGTCGTCTGCGTGAGGAGACCCCCGGCGATGCCCGCGAACGCCGCCGCCATCGTGTAGACCACGACAAGGTGGCGGTAGACCGGCGCGCCGATCGCGCTCATGCGCAGGCTGTTGCCCTGGATGCCGCGCAGCGCCAGGCCGAAGGGCGCATGCACGACCTGCCGGATCACCAGGAACGAGAGGAAGAGGACGGCGAGCGCGTACCAGTACCCGGTGCGCCCGAAGATATCGAACGCGAAGAGCCCGAGGATCGGGTCGATCGTCACGCCGCTCAGGCCGTCCGCGCCGCCGGTGAGCCAGGCGGCCTTGTTGGCGGCCTCGAACAGCATGAGGGAGACGCCGAGCGTCACCATCAGCCGCGTCAGGTCCGACCCCCGCAGCACCAGGAAGCTCGACGCGAAGCCGACGAGGCCGGAGACGAGGCCGGCGGCCAGCAGGCCGCTCAACGGCTCGGTCCAGCCGCGCTGCGCCAGGATCCCGGCGGTGTAGGCGCCGACGCCGAAGAAGGCGGCGTGGCCGAGCGACACGATCCCCGCATAGCCGAGCAGCAGGTCGAGCGAGAGGGCGAAGAGGCCGAGGATGACGATCTCCGTCATCAGCGGCAACCTCAGCGGAAACGCGAAGAACGCCGCGATCGCCAGGGCCCAGAAGGCGATCTCCCACACCGACCAGCGCGCCCGGCCCCTGAGGAGCCGGACTGCAGGCGAATCCGCCGCCGGCGGCACGCGTCCCGCCTCCGCCTCGGCGCGGCTCATCGCGCGCCCCGCGCGAACAGGCCCTGCGGCCGGACGATCAGGATGACCACCATCATCGTGTAGATCATGAAGGCCCCGAGGCCGGGCACGAAGTACTTGCCGGCCACGTCTCCGATCCCGAGGATGAGCGAGGCGAGGAACGGGCCGGTGAGCGAGGTCGTGCCGCCGACGGTCACCACGACCAGGAAGTAGATCATGAACTTCAGCGGAAAGGTCGGGTCGAGGCCGAGAAGGTCGACGCCGAGCGCGCCGCCGAGGCCCGCGAGACCCGAGCCGAGCGCGAAGGTCGCCGCGAAGATGGCGTTGACGTTGATCCCGAGGCCCCTGGCGACGAGCGGCTGATCGACGGCGGCGCGCAGCCGGCTGCCGAAGCGGGTTCGCATCAGCGCGAGCTGCAACGCGACGACGAGCACGCCGCAGATGGCGATGATGAAGAGCCGGTAGATCCCGATCGACCCGCCGAGGATGGAGACCTGCCCGCGCAGATAGGGCGGCAGGCTGATCAGCTGCTGCTGCGCCCCCATGAAATAGTCCACGGCCGCCATCGACATGAAGACGAGGCCGATCGAGAACAGCACCTGGTCGAGGTGGTTCTTGTCGTAGAGCCTGACGTAGAGCGTGCGTTCGAGCACCAGCCCGGCGGCCGCCATGGCGGCGAAGGCGACCGGCAGGCACCACAGGAAAGGCACGCCCATCCGGTTCATCAGGATGACCGTGATGTAGCCGCCGCCCATGGCGAAGGCGCCATGGGCGAGGTTCACGAAGTTCATCAGGCCGAGCGTGACCGACAGCCCGACGGCGAGGATGAACAGCAGCATGCCGTAAGCCACCCCGTCGAAGAGGATCGTCAGCACCTGCGCCGGACCTCAGCCGAAGAGCCGGTGGACGCTCACTGGCCGGCCTTGGCCGGGTCCTTCACGTTGGCGACCTCGTCGAACTCGACATTGTAGAGTTCGCCATCGTCGAGCCGCTTCACCTCGCGGATGTAGATCGTCTGGGTGATGTCGCGGGTGTCGGCCTCGATCGTCACCTCGCCGCGCGGGCTCGTCCAGCTCAGGCCCTTGACGGCCTCGACGAAGGTTTCGCCGTCGAACGCGCACCCGGTCTTCTTCAGGCCCTCGTAGATGACGTGCATGCCGTCATAGCCGCTCACGCCGAAGAAGTTCGGCCGCATGCCGGGGTTGGCCGCCTTGAAGGCCTCGACGAACGCCTTGTTCTCGGGCGAATCGTGCGCCGCCGAATAGAAGAAGGCGGTGACCGCGCCGAGCGCCACGTCGCCCATGTTGTTGAGGATGTCGTCGTCGGTGACATCGCCGGTGCCGATCAGCTTCACGCCGGCATCGGCGAGGCCGCGGTCGGCGAACTGCTTCATCACGATCGAGCCGACGCCGGACGGCACGAACACGAAGAGCGCATCCGGCGCCGCATCCTTGGCGCGCTGCAGGAACGGCGCGAAGTCCGGGTTCTGCAGGGGCACGCGCAGCTTCTCCGGCACCTCGCCGCCGGCTGCCTCGAAGGCCTTCACGAAGTAGGTCTCGGCATCGACGCCCGGCGCGTAGTCCGACACCAGCGTCACCGCCTTCTTGATCCCGTTCTTCGCCGCCCACTCGCCCATCGTGTGGGCGGCCTGCGGCAGGGTGAAGCTCGTGCGCACGATGTAGGGCGACTTCTCCGTGATGATGGAGGTCGCGGCGGCCATCACGACCATCGGCTTGTTCGCCTGGGTGGCGATCGGCGCGGCGGCGAGCGCGAGCGGCGTCAAGCCGAAGCCCGCCAGGACGTCGGCGCCCTCGCGCACCACCGCCTCCTGGGCGATGCGCTTGGTGACGTCGGCGGTGCCGGTGTCGTCCTTCGTGACGAGCTCGACCGTGCAGCCGTTCACCTCCGCGCCGTTCTCCTGGACGTAGAGCTTCGCGGCCGCCTCGATCTGCCGCCCGGTCGACGCGAACGGCCCCGTCATCGGCAGGATCAGGCTCACGGTCACGGTTTCCGCGGCGAGCGCGGTCCCGCCGAGAAGCGCCGCCGCGCCGAAGATCGCGGCCTTCAAGGTTCCTCTGGCCATTTTCCTGTCCTCCCTCCGATCCGGCCTGCGCTTCCAGGCAGGCTCAGTCTCCACGATCCTTTCTGCATCCTCGGCCGCAATGCAAGCGGGTGGGCGCCGCGCCACATTCGACTGCGATTGGCGGCGTCCGGTTCCTGCGGTATTCAACCCCGAACGGTTGGAACGACCGGCCAGGTACCGGGACCGGGACCGGGACCGGGACAGGAGGAAGCGTCATGGCGAAGCCACCCCCACCCTTTCGCGCCGATCAGGTCGGCAGCCTGCTCCGGCCGGACGAGCTGAAGCAGGCGCGCGCGGCACGCGCGGAGGGCCGGATCACGCCCGAGGAGCTCCGCGCCGTCGAGGACCGCTGCATCCGCGAGGTCGTGCGCCGGCAGGAAGAGGTCGGCCTGAAGGCGGTGACGGACGGCGAGTACCGCCGCGCCTGGTGGCACTTCGACTTCCTCGCGCAGCTCGACGGCGTCGAGCTCGTCCAGGGCGAGAAGGCGATCCAGTTCCACGGCGTCGCCACCAAGGCGGAAAGCATCGCCGTGACCGGCAAGGTCGACTTCGGCGACCACCCGATGCTGCAGCACTTCCGCTTCCTGAAGAGCGTGACGAACGTCGTCCCGAAGATGACGATCCCCTCGCCGTCCGTGCTGCACTTCCGCGGCGGCCGGGAGGCGATCAGCCGGGACGTCTATCCGGACATGGAGAGCTTCTACGCCGACACGGCGGAGGCCTACCGGAAGGCGGTGCGGGCCTTCTACGACGCCGGCTGCCGCTATCTCCAGTTCGACGACACGGTGTGGGCCTATCTCTGCTCCGAGAAGGAGCGCCAGTCGGTGCGCGACCGCGGCGAGGATCCCGACCCGCTGCCGCGGATCTATGCCGACATGATCAACCACGCCATCGCCGACCGGCCGGACGACATGATCGTGACGACCCATGTCTGCCGCGGCAATTTCCGCTCGAGCTGGATCTCGGAAGGCGGCTACGAGCCGGTCGCCGAGGTGCTCCTCTCCGGGATCGGCTACAACGGCTACTTCCTCGAATACGACACCGACCGCGCCGGCGGCTTCGAGCCGCTCCGCTTCCTGCCCAAGGGCGACAAGCGCGTGGTGCTCGGCCTCCTGACGTCGAAATCCGGCACGCTGGAGAAGAAGGACGACATCAGGCGGCGCATCGAGGAGGCGACGAAGTTCGCGCCGCTCGAGCAGTTCTGCCTGTCGCCGCAATGCGGCTTCGCCTCGACGGAGGAAGGCAACATCCTCGCCGAGCAGGAGCAGTGGCAGAAGCTCGGCCTGATCGTGGAGATCGCGCGCGAGGTCTGGGGCGACGACTGACAAGCCGCGTTACGGATCGGCCGTCACCGCAGCGCCTCAATTCGGCCGGGAGGCGGCCGGGGCGGCTTCCGGCGCCGGCGCCTCCGATGCCGCTGCGCCGGGAATCCCGTCCGCGCCCATGTAGACGGCGAGGATCCTGACCGGCTCCGGGCCGAGATTGCGGCCGTTGTGCCGGGTCTTCATCGCCTCGAGCAACGCCTCGCCGGCGCGGTAGGTTCGCTCGCCGTGGCCGTCATAGGTGACGGTCAGCACGCCCTGGAGCATGTAGCCGAAGAGCGGGACGGGATGCGTGTGCCAGCCGGTCTCGCCGCCCGGCGGCACCGTCACGATGACGGCCGTCACCCGCGCCGGCGCCGAGGTGGGGTAGACGACCGCCTCCCCGACCACCGTCTCGCCGCCGGTAAGGACAGGCTCGACCAGGTTCTCGTAGGAGACCTGCTGGGCCGAGGCGGCCGCCCCCTGCAGGAGGAGCAAGCCGGCGAGCGGCAGCCGAACGATAGGCAGCAAGATCGGACCCTCCGGTGCCGTCAGAAGTGGAAGCGCAGGCCGAGCGCGACGCCGTGGCTGGTCAGATCCGCCTTGGTGCCCGCGATGTCGAGGACCCGCGTGCCGGACGTGCGCGTGATCGTGGCGGGACCTGCGCCGGTCGCCACCTCGCCGAGATCGAGGTAGCGATAGGCGACGTCGAGCGTCACGCGGTCGGACAGGCGCACCCCCACCCCGGCCGTCACCATGGCGGCGAGGCTCGTCTTCGCCCCGCCCTGGATGACGGTGGTGGCATTCGCCGAAAGGCCGGGAAAGGCATAGCGGACCGGACCGATGTCGTGATGGGCGATCCCGATGCCGGCGCCGAGGAACGGCTCGACCGGGCCGAGCTGCAGGCCAAGTCCCGCGAGATCGAGATAGCCGGCGAGCATGGCCGTCACCGTGTCGAGGCTCGCGCTGACCGGCTGCGGTTCGGGGGTGTTGAGGAAGTTGGAATCGCCGGAGAACGCGGCGCCCGTCCGGTAGCCGAGCAGCGCTTCCGCACGCAGGAACGGGAGGAAGCGGTAGCCGATCCCGGCCTCGAAGGCGGCGGCGCTGCCGAAGTCGCCGCGCGCGCCGAGCGGCCGTCCGTCGTTTCCCGGCCCGCAGCCGAACAGAGCCGGCGGACTGGCCTGCGCGCAATTCCGGTCGCGGAACGTCGTGGCGCTCGACCAGTCCATGCCCGCGCCGCCGCGGACGTACCATCCGGGCTCGGCCGAGGCCGCGCCGGTGCCGACGGCGAGGCAGCCGATGAAGGCGAGGCCTGCGGCCGCGCCGTGTCGCGATCCAGTCAGCGTCCTGCCTCCGGTCCAGTCCGATCCACTTGCTGCGCGCAGGCTATGCGATTCGGAAGGGCGGGTCGAAAGCGGCGCGCGATCCCGGCAAGCGGCGCGCCGGCCGACGAACGACTTAATGCAGCAGTTTAGGAACGACGGCCTTGTCCTTGGCAGGATAGAGGCCGGCCGCGCGGGCCCGCAGGACCGCCAGGGTGACGAGCAGGTCGGTCATGGGTGCCGGCACGCCGGCAATCCGGGCCATGGCGAGCGGCGCCTCGAACATGGACGCGACCTCCATCGGGCGGCCGCGCTCCAAATCCTGCAGGATGCTCGGCTTGTGGTGCAGCGCCTTGCTGCGGGCAACGTTCCGGTCCGGATCGAGCGAAGGCCGCGCCCCGAGCGTGGCGGCGACCTTCATCAGCTCGGCATAGACGGTGCGCGCCGCCGCCTCGCAGGCCGGTTCGGCATAGACTCCGCTCGCCGTCGTCTGGGCAAGGACGGCGAGCGTGCCGGACGCGATGTTGTTGATGAGCTTCGTCCAGACCTCGTCGCGGATCGTCGTGGAAACGGCGGTGTTCAGCCCGCCCGCGTTGATCAGGGCGGCGAGATCGCGCACGCGGGCCGAATCCGCCCCGTTCGGCTCCCCGAGGATCAGGCGGCCGTTCGCGTTCTCGACGTGGATGACGCCGGGCTCGACGACTTCTGCCGCCGAGTAGACCACGCCGCCGATGGCGCGCTCCGGCCCGACCGCGTTCCAGATCGCGCTCCCGGGATCGATCGCATCGAGGCGCTGGCCCTCCCGCGGACCGCCATGGCCGTGGAAGTACCACCAGGGAATGCCGTTCATGACGAAGGCGACCGGCGTGTCCGGCCCGAGGAGCGGCGCGATCGTGCGGGCGACCTCGGGCAGCGCCGGCTGCTTGACCGTGACCACGACCACGTCCTGCGGCCCGAGTTCGCGCGGGTCGTCGGTCGCGGGAAGCCGTTCGCTCCACTCGCCGTCTGCCAGCACGATCCGGAGCCCGTCGCGCCGGATCGCATCGAGGTGCTCGCCCCGCGCCACCATGGACACCTCGGCGCCGCCCCTGGCGAGCCGCATGGCGAGCTGACCGCCGATGGCGCCCGCTCCGAAAATACACGCCTTCATGAACCGCCCCCCTGAGACGGCCCATCTCATCGCTTTCCGCGATCAAAGTTTCAAGACGTGGGCCGGGACAGCATGCGATGGAGATCGAAACCGGCGAGGTCGGCCCTTACTTCCAGCGCGCCGGTGAAATCGTGATCGCTCGTATAGACGCCGGGCGTGACGATGGTCGCTATCCCGGCGCCGATCGCCGCCTGCAGGCCCTGCTCGGAATCCTCGAAGGCGAGGCATTGCTCCGCGCCGAGGCCAAGCCGTTGCAGCGCGATCAGGTAGACGTCCGGCGCCGGCTTCTTCAGTTCGGCGTCGTCGCCGGCGGCGATCGCATGGAACAGTCCCGGCCCCGCCGGCCCGAGCGTCGACCGGAGAAGCGCCTCGATGTTGGCCGGCGTGGTCGTGGTCGCGATGGCGAGACGCAGTCCCGCGCCGGCGGCGGCCTCGAGGAGGTCGCGGACGCCGGGCCGGAGCTCCAGCGCGCCGGCGTCGACGAGCTCCGTGTAGCGCCGGGTCTTGGCGGCGTGGAGCTCCAGGAGCCGTTCCGCAGCGGACTCCGCCTCCGGGGGAGACCATTCGTCGATGAAGTGCCGGAGCCGTTCCTTGCCGCCGGTGACGAGGAGGAGCCGGCGGTAGAGCGCGCGGTCCCAGTGCCAGTCGAGGCCGAGCTCGGCGAAGGCGTCGTTGAAGGCGCGGCGGTGGCATTCCTCCGTCTCGGCGAGCGTGCCGTCGACGTCGAAGATGAGCGCTTCGAGGGCCATTCAGCGCCCCGCGTCGAGCAGGCCGAGGGCTTCCGGGAGGTCGCCGAAGGACGACAGCACCAGCGCCGCCCCCTCCCGGTCCGCCGGCCCGGCATAGCCGCCCTCGACAAAGATCGCGCGCGTGCCGGCGGCCTTCGCCGCCTCCATGTCGGCCCGGCCGTCGCCGACATGGACGGCATCCGAGGGATCGGCCCCGAGGAGCGCCAGGGCACGCAGCAGGATCGCAGGATCCGGCTTCTTCGGCAGCCCGCAATCGCCGCCGACGACGGCGCGGACATGGCCGCGGAGGCCGAGATCGGCGAGGATCCGCTCGCTCACCGCCTGCGGCTTGTTGGTGCAGACCGCCATCGGCACGCCGGCTTCGGCGAGCGCGGGGAGCGCCGTCGCCACCCCGGCGCAGGGGCGGGTGTGGCGCGTCGCGCGCGGCGTGTAGAGTTCCATGAAGCGGCTCGTGCGCGCCGCCGTCGCGGCCTCGTCGAGCGGCACGCCGTGGGCGGCGAAGCCGCGCTGCACCAGTGCGGCAACGCCCGCGCCGATCATTGTCGCGACCCTGTCGCGGCCGAGCGGCGGGTGGCCGGATTCGGCGAGCAGGTCGTCCAGCGTCTCGGCGAGGTCGAGTGCCGAATCCACCAGCGTCCCGTCGAGATCCAGGAGCACCGCCCGCGGCGGCCCGCCGGCAAGCCGCCCGCTCACGCCGCTTCCGACAGCCAGGCGCGCTCCGCCGCCGTCCGGATCGCCGAGATGTTGGCGGCGTAGCTTTCACGCGTGCCGCCCCTGAAGACGGCCGAGCCCGCGACGAGCACGCTTGCGCCGGCCGCGGAGACGAGCGGCGCGGTTTCCGGCGTCACCCCGCCGTCGACCTCGATCGCGATCGGGCGGTCGCCGATCATCGCCTTGACCCGCCGGATCTTCTCCACCACGGCCGGGATGAAGGCCTGCCCGCCGAAGCCGGGATTGACCGTCATCAGGAGGACGAGGTCGAGCCGGTCCAGCACGTATTCGATGGCGCTCTCCGGCGTCGCCGGGTTGAGCGAGACGCCGGCCTTCTTGCCGAGCGCCCGGATGGCCTGGAGCGAGCGGTCGAGATGCGTGCTCGCCTCGGCATGCACGGTGATGATGTCGGAGCCCGCGGCCGCGAACGCCTCGATGTAGGGGTCGGCCGGCTCGATCATCAGATGGACGTCGAAGACCTTCGCCGACGTGCCGCGGATCGCCTTCACGACCGGCGGCCCGAAGGTGATGTTCGGCACGAAATGGCCGTCCATGACGTCGAGGTGGATCCAGTCCGCCCCGGCCGCGTCGACGGCGCGCACCTCCTCGCCGAGCCGCGCGAAATCGGCCGACAGGATCGAGGGCGCGATGATGATCGGTGATGCCATGCCTATCCTCGTGTCGCGTCCGGGCCGTCGAAGACCCGGCTCGCCAGGATGTCCTCGGGCGCGATGGTGGAGAGCGCGGCCGCATCGAGCGGTCCCTCCGCGGTCTCGAACAGCCGGTTCGCCTGCCTGAGCCGCGCGCGGTCGAGCGCGTTGCGGATCGAGCGGGCATTGGCGAAGTGGGGCTGACCGCGCCTGCGGCCGATATAGCGCCCGAAGGCGTCGAGCGCAGCCGGCGAGAAGTGATAATTCTGCCGCGCCAGCATCCTTTCGGAGATCGAGAGCAGCTCGCCGTCGGAATAGTCCGGAAAGTCGATGTGATGGGCGATGCGCGACCGGAAGCCCGGATTGCTCTGGAAGAACCTGTCCATCCGGTCGGCATAGCCGGCAAGGATCACCACGAGGTCCTCGCGCTGGTTCTCCATCACCTGCAGCAGGATCTCGATCGCCTCCTGGCCGTAGTCGCGCTCGTTCTCCGCCCGGTAGAGGTAGTAGGCCTCGTCGATGAAGAGCACGCCGCCCATCGCCTTCTTCAGGATCTCCTTCGTCTTGGGCGCGGTGTGGCCGATATACTGGCCGACCAGGTCGTCGCGCGTGACGCTGACGAGATGGCCCTTGCGGACGTAGCCGAGCCGGTGGAGGAGGTCCGCCATCCGCAGCGCGACCGTGGTCTTGCCGGTGCCGGGATTGCCCGTGAAGCTCATGTGCAGGGTCGGCGTCTCGTGGGCGAGGCCGAGGCGCTTGCGCGCACGCTCGACGAGGAGGAGCGCGGCGATCTCGCGGATACGCTGCTTCACCGGGGCGAGCCCGACGAGGTCGCGGTCGAGCTCGCGCAGCACCTCGCCGACGCCGGCCTCGTCGTATTCGCGCTTGAGGTCGACCGCCGTCTCGGCGCCGGCACCGTCCGCTTTTCGGATTTCGAGTACGTTGTCGGTCATGTCAGCCCTGTCGCGTTGGGGGTGGCGGCGCGCCCGGAGGAGCGTGGACGCGCCGCCCTTCTCCGGTCGTCACGAATAGCGACGGCCGGCGGGACTGTCGGCCGCGTAGGCCTTGGTCGTGTAGCGGATCGCGCGGCCCGCCAGTTCCTGGCGCTCGAGCCGGAAGCCGGGCTCCTCGGCCGGGCGGTTCACGATGAAGGAGATCCGCACGGACTCCCAGCCGTGGCCGGCGTCGAAGCCGGAGAGGCGGATGTAGCGGTCGCCGTAGACCTTCCGGCATTCGGCGAGCTCCATCATGACGCCGGCCGGGTCGCGGATGTCGAACATCGGGTGCCCCCACATCTCCCAGTAGGTGTTGCGGGGATGGGGGTCGTCGGTGAACTCGATGTTCACCGCCCAGCCGTTGTCGATGCAGTACTGGACCTGGGCGCGGATCTGGTCGTCGGTCAGATCCGGCAGGAAGGAGAAGCAGCCCTGGGTGAGACGCATGGTCGTGATCCTTTCGGTACGGTCCGTCACTCCGCCGCGGTCGCGGTCGGAACGAAGTCCGGGGTGTCGGTCGAGGCGTAGTTGAAGGTGACGTCCTTCCAGGTCTCCAGCGCCTGGCGGAGCGGCAGGCAGTGCCTGGCGGCCGCGTTCAGGATCTCCGGACCCTCGTTGACGTAGTCCCGGCCCTCGTTGCGGGCCAGCACCATCGCCTCGAGCGCCACCCGGTTCGCCATGGCGCCGGCCGCGATCCCCATCGGGTGCCCGATCGTGCCGCCGCCGAACTGCAGCACGACGTCCTCGCCGAGCAGATCGAGGAGCTGGTGCATCTGGCCGGCATGGATGCCGCCGGAGGCGACCGGCATCAGCTTCCTGAGGCTCGCCCAGTTCTGGTCGAAGAAGATGCCGTTGCCGAGCTGCTGCGGCAGGTAGTCCTCGCGGCAGATGTCGTAATAGCCCTTCGTGGTGGCGGGGTCGCCCTCGAGCTTGCCGACGACCGTGCCGGCATGGATGTGGTCGACGCCGGCGAGCCGCATCCACTTGGCGATGACCCGGAACGACACGCCGTGCGACTTCTGCCGCGTGTAGGTGGAGTGGCCGGCGCGGTGGAGGTGCAGGATCATGTCGTTCCTGCGCGCCCATTTCGACATCGACTGGATGGCCGTGTAGCCGATCACGAGGTCGATCATGACGATCACCGAGCCGAGCTCCTTGGCGAACTCGGCGCGCTCGTACATGTCCTCCATCGTCGCCGCGGTGACGTTGAGGTAGGTCCCCTTCATCTCGCCGGTCTCGGCCTGCGCCTTGTTCACCGCCTCCATGCAGTAGAGGAAGCGGTCGCGCCAATGCATGAAGGGCTGCGAGTTGATGTTCTCGTCGTCCTTGGTGAAGTCGAGCCCGCCCTTCAGCGCCTCGTAGACAACGCGCCCGTAATTGCGGCCCGACAGGCCGAGCTTCGGCTTCACGGTCGCGCCGAGGAGCGGGCGGCCGAACTTGTCGAGCCGCTCGCGCTCCACGACGATGCCGGTCGCCGGCCCGTCGAAGGTCTTCACGTAGGCCGTCGGCAGGCGCATGTCCTCGAGCCGCAGCGCCTTGAGCGGCTTGAAGCCGAAGACGTTGCCGATGATGGACGCGGTCAGGTTCGCGATCGAGCCCGGCTCGAAGAGGTCGAGGTCGTAGGCGATGTAGGCGAAGTACTGGCCCGGCGCGTTCGGCACCGGATCGACCCGGTAGCACTTCGCCCGGTACTTCTCGCAGGCCGTGAGGCGGTCGGTCCAGACCACCGTCCAGGTCGCGGTGGAGGATTCGCCCGCGACCGCGGCCGAGGCCTCGACTGGGTCGACGCCGTCCTGCGGGGTCACCCGGAAGCAGGCGATGACGTCGGTGTCCTTCGGCTCGTAGTCGGGCTCCCAATAGCCCATCTTGCGGTATTCCATGACGCCGGATTTGTAGCGGTCCTTCCCGGTCACGGTCTTGGCTGAGGTATCCATGGCTTTCGCCTCGCTTGTTCTGGTCAGGCCGCGCGTGCGGCGGTTTCGGTGACGGCGGGGTCGAGCGCCCCGCTCTTGTAGCGCCGGGCCATTTCGGCCATCGGCAGGACTCGGATCTTCGAGGCGTGGCCGGCGGTGCCGAACTGCTCGAAGCGCTCGCGGCAGAGGTCGCGCATGGCGTCCATCGCCGGCTTCAGGAACTTCCGCGGGTCGAACTCGCTGCGGCTGGCGCTCGCCACCTTCCGGAACTGCGCCGTCATGGCGAGCCGGCAGTCGGTGTCGATGTTCACCTTGCGGACCCCGTGGCGGATGCCGCGCACGATCTCCTCGACGGGCACGCCCCAGGTCTGGGGCATCTCGCCGCCGGCCTCGTTGAAGAGGTCCTGCAGCGCCTGCGGCACCGAGGACGATCCGTGCATGACGAGATGGGTGTCGGGCAGCCGCTGGTGGATCGCCTCGACCACGTTCATGGCGAGGATCGCGCCGTCGGGCTTGCGCGTGAACTTGTAGGCGCCGTGCGAGGTGCCCATCGCGATGGCGAGCGCATCGACGCGCGTCGCGCGGACGAAGTCGACCGCCTGGTCGGGATCGGTCAGGAGCTGGTCGTGCGAGAGCGCGCCCTCCGCGCCGTGGCCGTCCTCCGCCTCCCCCTGCCCGCTCTCCAGCGAGCCGAGCACGCCGAGCTCGCCCTCGACGGACGCGCCGACCCAGTGCGCCATGTCGACGACGCGGCGCGTGATCGCGACGTTGTACTCGTAGGATGCCGGGGTCTTCGCGTCGGCCTCGAGCGAGCCGTCCATCATCACGGAGGTGAAGCCGTGCTGGATGGCGGTCATGCAGGTGGCTTCGCTGTTGCCGTGATCCTGGTGCATGCAGAGCGGGATCGCGGGATACATCTGCTCGAGCGCGTCGATCATCTTCGCGAGCATGATGTCGCCGGCATAGGTCCGCGCGCCGCGGCTCGCCTGGATGATGACGGGGGCGTCGACGGCCTCGGCCGCCGCCATGATCGCGAGCCCCTGCTCCATGTTGTTGATGTTGAAGGCGGGCACCCCGTAGCCGTGCTCGGCGGCGTGGTCGAGGAGCTGGCGCAGCGTGATGCGGGCCATCAGTCGGTCTCCCTGTTGCTGGTTTCGACGAGGGCGCGCGCCGTCTCCACGACGCGCTCCGCGGTGATGCCGAAATGGCGGTAGAGCTCTTCGGCCGGCGCCGAGGCGCCGAAGCCCTCCATGCCGATGAAGACGTCGTCTTCGCGCAGGTGGCGGTCCCAGCCGTCGCGGACGGCGGCTTCGATCGCGATGCGGGGCGCATCGCCGAGCACGGCCCGGCGCTCGCCGGCCGAACGTGCATTGAAGAGATCCATGCACGGCATGGAGACGACCGCCGCGCGTATGCCCTCCCGGGCGAGGAGCTCCCGGGCCTCGGCCGCGATCGCGACCTCCGAGCCCGAGGCGATCAGGGTGACGTCGCGCTGACCGTCCGCTTCGCGCAGCACGTAGCCGCCTTCGGCGACGCGGTTCGGCGCGTTAGCGTCCGTCCTCTGCGCGGGCAGGTTCTGCCGCGACAGGCAGAGCACGGAGGGGGTCGTCCGCGCGGCGATCGCGAGCGCCCAGCACTCCGCCGTCTCCATCGCGTCGGCGGGACGGAAGACGTTGAGGTTCGGGATCGCCCTCAGCGCGGCCAGGTGCTCGACCGGCTGGTGCGTCGGCCCGTCCTCGCCGAGCCCGATCGAATCGTGCGTCATCACGTGGATGACCCGCACGCCCATCAGCGCGGCGAGCCGGATCGCGGGCCGGGAATAGTCGGCGAAGGCGAGGAAGGTGCCGCCATAGGGGATGAAGCCGCCGTGGAGCGCGATGCCGTTCATCGCCGCCGCCATGCCGTGCTCGCGGACGCCGTAATGGATGTAGTCGCCCGAGAAATCGTCGGCCGTGACCGGCCTGTGGGCCTTCACCCGCGTCCCGTTGGAGCCGGTCAGGTCGGCCGAGCCGCCGAGGAGGCTCGGCAAAGCGGGGACGAGCTCCTCCAGCACCTTCTGCGAGGAGACGCGGGTGGCGAGGTTCGGGCGCTCCTCGGCGAAGAGCGCCGTCACGCGGCCGACCGCCTCGTCGAGGCCGGGCGCATCGCCCTTGACGGCCGAAAGGAACGCGGACTGCGTATCGAGGGGTGCGGCAGCGAGCCGGCTCGACCAGGCGCGCCGGCGCTCCGCGCCGCGCCGTCCGGCCGCGAGCCATGCCTGCCTGATGTCGTCGGGGACGACGAAGGGCGGGTGCGGCCAGGCGAGCGCGTGCCGCGCCGCCGCGATCTCGGCCGACCCGAGCGGACTGCCGTGGACGCCGGACGTGCCTTGCTTCGCCGGCGCGCCGTAGCCGATCACGGTGCGGCAGGCGATGAGCGACGGGCGGTCCGCCATGCGCGCCGCTGCGATCGCCGCCGACACCGCTTCCGGGTCGTGCCCGTCGACGCGGCTGACGTTCCACCCGGCCGCCTCGAACCGCTTCAGCTGGTCCATCGACGTGGACAGCGAGGTCGGGCCGTCGATCGAGATCGCGTTGTCGTCGAAGAGCACGATGAGGCGCGACAGCCCGAGATGGCCGGCGAGGTCGATCGCCTCGTGGCTGATGCCCTCCATCAGGCAGCCGTCGCCGGCGATCACGTAGGTGAAGTGATCGACCAGCGCGTCGCCGTGGCGCGCGTTCATCAGGCGCTCGGCGAGCGCCATGCCGACGGCCGAGGCGATGCCCTGGCCGAGCGGACCGGTCGTCATCTCCACGCCGGCGGCGTGGCCGTATTCGGGATGGCCGGCCGTGCGGGCGCCGAGCTGGCGGAAGCGCTTCAGCTCGTCGACCGTCATCTCCGGGTAGCCCGTGAGATGAAGCAGCGCATAGAGGAGCATGGAGCCGTGCCCGGCGGACAGCACGAAGCGGTCGCGGTCCGGCCAGTCGGGCGCGAGCGGGTCGAATGCGAGGAAGCGGGTGAAGAGGACCGTCGCGGCGTCCGCCATGCCCATCGGCATGCCGGGATGGCCGGACTTCGCCGCCTCGACGGCATCCATCGCCAGCGCGCGGACGGCATTCGCCATATCGCGGACGGACGGCGCCGGAGCGGGCTCGGCCGGTCGGGTCTGGGCGGCAATCATGCTCGGGGTCATGGCTGGGTCCTTGCTGCCGTCAGGAGACGCGCTTCTTGCGCTCGATGAGCTGCAGGATGAGGGGCGTGAGGATCAGCTGCATCGCGAGGTCGAGCTTGCCGCCCGGGATCACGATGGAGTTCGCCCGCGACATGAAGGCGTCGGGGATCATCGAGAGCAGGTACGGGAAGTCGATGCCGCGCGGATTGGCGAAGCGGATGACCACCATCGATTCGTCGGCGGTCGGGATCCAGCGCGCGACGAACGGGTTCGACGTGTCGACCACCGGCACGCGCTGGAAGTTGATGTTGGTCTCGGTGAATTGCGGGCAGATGTAGTGGATGTAATCCGGCATCCGCCGGAGGATCACGTCGGTGACGGCTTCGGTCGAATAGCCGCGCGTGGCCTTGTCGCGATGGATCTTCTGGATCCATTCGAGGTTGATGACCGGCACGACCCCGATCTTTAGGTCGGCGTGGCGCGCGACGTTGACCGTCTCGGTGACGACCGCCCCGTGCAGGCCCTCGTAGAAGAGCAGGTCGCTCTCCGCCGGGAACGGCTCCCACGCCGTGAAGGTGCCGGGCTCGGCGCCATAGAGCGCAGCCTCCTCCGAATCGTGCACGTAATGGCGCAGCCGCCCGGTGCCGGACCGCCCGTACTCCTCGAACACCCCCTCGAGCTCCTCGAGCAGGTTGTTCTCAGGGCTGAAATGGCTGAAGTGCTTGTTGCCGTTCGCCTCGGCCTCGGCCTGGCCGGCGCGCATCTCGACACGGTTGTAGCGGTGGAACGAGTCGCCCTCGATGAGGACGGCGTTCACCTGCTCGCGCCGGAAGATCTGCTCGAAGGTGCGCCGGACCGACGTGGTCCCCGCGCCCGAGGAGCCGGTGACGGAGATGATGGGGTGCTTCGCGGACATTGCTGCGCTCCCTCAGACCCGGAACAGGCCGCGATGGCCGAACAGCGGCGCCCGCTGCGCGATCAGCGAGGGATCGAGATTGTAGCGGGCGATCCGCGCCACCTCGCCGGCGGAGCCGAAGACGAGCGGCACGCGCTGGTGGACCGCCTGCGGCGTGATGGCGAGGATGCGTTCGACGCCGTCGGTGGCGGCGCCGCCGGCCTGCTCGACCAGCATCGCAATGGGATTGGCCTCGTAGACCAGCCGGAGACGGCCGTTCCGGTAGCCGCGCCGCTCGTCGCCGGGATAGAGGAAGACGCCGCCGCGGACGAAGATCCGGTAGGCGTCGGCCACGAGCGAGGCGATCCAGCGCATATTGAAGTTGCGCCCGCGCGGGCCGTCCTCGCCGGAGAGGCAGTCGTCGACGTAGAGCCGGACTGCCGAACCCCAGTGCCTGTAATTGGAGGCGTTGATCGCGAATTCCGAGGTGAGCGCCGGGATGTGCACGCCGTCGGCGATCTGAACGAAGCCGCCCTCGCGCGGCGAATGGGCGAAGACATGGGTCCCGGCGCCGAGCGTGAGGACCAGCAGGAGCTGCGGGCCGTAGATGAAGAAGCCGGCGGCGAGCTGCCGGTCGCCCGGCTGCAGGAAGGCCTCCTCGGCGGAGCCCTCCGGGCCGGCGGCAGGCAGGATGGTGAAGATCGTCCCGATCGAAACATTGGTCTCGATGTTGGACGAGCCGTCGAGCGGATCGATCGCCACCGCGAGCGGCTGGGTCAGGTCGAGCACGACCGGGTCGCGCAGTTCCTCGGAGGCGACGCAGGCGACCGGCGCCGAACGGATCGCCGCGAGGAAGATCCGGTTCGCGGTGAGGTCGAGCTGCTGCTGGATATCGCCGTCGGCGTTCGCCTGGCCCGCCGTGGCGGAAGGCTTCTCGTGATTGATCCCGCGGTTGATGAGGTCGCGCACCACGCAGCTGGCGATCGCGATCTGCTGGATGGTGCGGCCGACGGCGTTGCGCACGTCGCTGTCGCCAGCATGGGCCTTGAGGAATGCCTGGAGACTCCAGCCGACCGCCATCTTCGTCCTCCCACCGCCTGTTCGAAGCGTCTGCTCCCGGCGTTGTGAGTGGAACCTGCTCGCCCCGGGACCGAAAGTAAATTTACATGTTCTTTCCATCAGGCAAAGTTTTTGTTATTCATAGTCCGCGATGCAGATCACCATCAAGCAGCTCAAGGCGCTCCGGACGGTCACCAGGACAGGCCGAATTGCGAGCGCGGCCAACGCGTTGAACCTGACCGCCCCGGCCGTCACCCTGCAGATCAAGGGGCTCGAAGAGGCCGTCGGGATGCCGCTTTTCGACCGGACGTCGGAAGGGTTGCGACTGACGGACGCAGGACGCGTCATGCTGGAGACGGCGGAGCAGGTCGACGCGCTGATCGCGGCCGGCTGCGAGCGGATTCTCGCATTGAAGGGCGCGGCGGCGGGACGGGTGCAGGTCGGGGCGGTGAGCACCGCCAAGTACTTCGCCCCGCAGCTCATCGCCGCCTTCATGCGGGAACGGAGCGGGGTCGAGATCCGCCTGCAGATCGGCAACCGGGTCGAGATCCTGGAGGCCCTGCGCGATTTCCGGATCGATCTCGCCGTGATGGGACAGCCGCCGGGCGACCTGCCGGTGGAGGCGGCGGTCATCGGGGAGCACCCGCTCATCATCGTCGCCTCGCCCGAGCACCGGCTCGCGCGACGCAAGTCCGTTCCGCGGGCGGAGCTCGCCGGCGAGACGTTCCTGATGCGCGAGCAGGGCTCCGGGACGCGGGCGGCAATGGAGACGTTCCTCGCCGACATCACGCCCGGCCGGGGCTATGCCCGCATCGAGATGGGCAGCAATGAAACCATCAAGCAGGCCGTGATCGCCGGGCTCGGGATCGCCTTCATCTCGGCCCATACCGTCGCCGCCGAGATCGAGTCGGGACGGCTCGTCGAGCTCGCGGTGGAGGGCATGCCGATCCGGCGACGCTGGTTCGTCGTCCGCCGCGCGGAACGGACGCTGTCGCCCGCGGCCGCCGCATTCGAGGCGTTTCTCTCGCGCGAGGGCGCCCGGTACCTGCCGCAGGTCGCTCCCGCACCCTAGTCGCGCCCTGGATACGGAGCATTCGCCGCGCAGCGCTGCGCGTCGTGCGATTGCTGCGCCAAATGCTCAGCTGCACGGAAAAGAAAAAAGCCGGCTAACGGCGCGGCAATGCTGCCCGTCCGGCCCCGCACGAACGCGTCTAATTTCGGAACCACTGTCCCGACCGGCTGTTTCCTGCAGATAACCATACCTGCAAGAGAGGATACCCCGATGTCGTTTCGCTCGATGTTGTTCGCGAGCTGTGCGCTCGTGACGCTCGGCCCCGCCGCCGCCCTCGCCGGCCCGTGCGGCGACCAGGCCCAGCAGATGATGAACGAACTGCAGCCCGGCGGCACCGCAGCCACGGCCGCGACGTCCGGGCAGGACATGCAGAGCCAGCAGGCCGGGGGCAGCGGCTCCGCACAGACGGCAACCGGCGGCGCGACCGCTTCGGCGGGCGGCGGCACGCCGCAGGCCGGTCAGGTGCCCCACACCGATGCGACCCCCGCGATGAACCAGGTTACCGCCGGCATCGCGACCTCCGGCCAGGACGCGCAGGCGCAGCAGCAGGGCCAGCCGACGGCTTCCGACCAGGCGTCCGGCACGGCTCCGTCCGGGACTACGTCCGGCGGCGACGCGCAGTCCGCGCAGGGCAATGGCGGGATTTCGAAGGACGGTTCGCTGGCGCCGATGCAGGGCGGCCAGGACACGGCCGCCACCGGTTCGGCCGCTACCGGTTCGGCCGCCACCGGTTCGGCCTCCACCGGTTCGTCCGGTGCCGGCTCCCCGGCTGGCGGTGACACCGCCTCTACCGGCTCGGCTTCCGCCGGAACGGCCGGTGCCGATTCCACGGCGAGCGGCTCGGCTTCCGCCGGAACGACCGGCGCCGATTCCGCGGCGAGCGGTGGCATGGCCTCCGCCGGCACGCAGGGCAATGGCGGCATCGCCAAGGACGGTTCGCTGGCGCCGATGCAGGGCGGCCAGGACGCCGCCTCATCGGGCCCGGCGAGCACAGGTTCGGTGACCTCGGGCGGCGCATCGGCCTCCGATGCAACCTCCGGCTCCGCAACCACCGGATCCGCAACCTCGGGTGCCGCGACCCCGTCCGACGCCTCCTCCGGCGCGGCGAGCGCGGGGATCGCGAAGGACGGCTCGCTGGCCCCGCTCGAGGGTTCCAGCGGCACCGCAACCGGACCGGGCGCGCAGGCCGACGCCGTGCTGGCCGCCCTGCGGCAGGCCGCGTCCTTCGATGCGCAGGGCAACGAGGACCAGTGCAACCAGGCGCTGGAGGAGGCGCGGCGGCTGCAGTCCAGCTGAGCCGCACCCTCTCCGATCGACGCGCAGCCCCGCGGCAATTGCCGCGGGGCTTTTCGCTGGCAGCGGGTGGCTGCCGGCTGCAGATGCCCAAAGTCCCCATTGCACAGGCCGGGTATCTTGCAGCGCGCGCGCAACAATGGTTGAGTCGCTCCCGGCGGGCGCTCGTCTCGCCGCTATCTGGCCAACCGGTCCGGCGCCTTGAACCGGACGCTGACAACAAGGATAGTCGTTCAGGTCACCGAGTTGGCCTGTGGAAAGCAACCGGTTTGGGAGGTCATGGCGATGGCGAAGATCAACAAGGTTTGTGTCGGGGAATCTCTGGTCGGCGATGGCAACGAAGTCGCGCATATCGACCTGCTCATCGGGCCGCGCGGCTCCGCCGTGGAATCGGCGTTCTGCAACGCGCTGACCAACAACAAGGACGGGTTCACGACGCTGCTGGCGGTGATCGCGCCGAACCTTCCGTGCAAGCCCAACACGATCATGTTCAACAAGGTCACGATCAAGGGCGCGAAGCAGGCCGTCCAGATGTTCGGCCCAGCGCAGTACGCGGTCGCCAAGGCCGTGGCCGACAGCGTCGCCGACGGCACGATCCCGGCCGAAGAGGCGGACGACCTCTTCATCTGCGTCGGCGTCTTCATCCATTGGGAAGCGGCCGACGACGGCAAGATCCAGGACTACAACTACCGCGCCACGAAGGAAGCGCTCGAGCGCGCGATCAACAATACGCCGAAGGCCTCCGAGGTGACGACCCGCCGGGACAGCGTGAAGCATCCCTTCGGCGCCGCCGCTTAGAGCGGAAACCACCCCGGGGAGGCAGCCCCTGCTCCCATGCAGCCGGGTCTCCTTCGGCGGTTGGCCGCCAAGTTCGGATTCTGAGGGGCTGGGGACGGATCGCGTCCCTAGCCGTCCGTTCCCGAAATCCGCTTCAGCGCGGCGGCGCCCAGCGCGCCGTCGTGCAGCGCCGATGCGACCAGCGCACCGGCGATGCCGGCCGCCTGCAGCCGCCGGCAATCGTCCTCTCCTCTGATGCCCCCGGCCGCATGGATGCGTCGCGCCCCGGCGCGGGCAGCGATCGCCGACAGCTTTCCGACATCGGGACCCTCGCCGCCGCCGACGCGGCCGAGCGTCATCACGATGACGCGCCCCGGCCAGAGCGAGGCGTCGTCGAGAATGGCGCGCGGGCCGCGAAAGTCGTCGCCGAAATAGTCGATGGAGAGCGCCACGCGCGGGTGATCCCTGAGCCGCCGAAGGACGCCTTCGTCGTCCTGCGATTCCGTGCCGATCACCAGTACCCCGCCCGGCACCCGCGCGAGGTAGTCCGCCGCGGCAGCGGCATCCGAGCACCCGAAATCCGTCCACAGGGCGAGGTGGGGAAGTTCCGCCGCCAGCCGCTCCAGCACGGCCCAGGACGGCTGCTGCCGCTCGATCCCGTCGAGGTCGGCCACGTAGAGGCTGCGAAAGGGATGGAGCGCGAGCAGCCCCTTCGCGACGTCGAGCGGATCGGAGCCCGGCGAGAGCGGCGTATCGATCGGGCGATACGAGGAGCGCTCGCCGCGCCGGGCCCGCACGACGAGGCCCGCCTGGATGTCGATGACCGGAATGATCTCCACGCCCGCCCTCCCGCAAATCAGCTATAGGGCAGCACCGGGAAGGGCGGAACGGGCATGGCGCTGATCGGCTGGGACATTGGCGGGGCTCACCTCAAGGCGGCGCGCCTCGAGGAGGGGCGGATCGTGGCCGCGATCCAGGTCCCCTGCCCGCTCTGGCTCGGGCTCGACCAGCTCGAACGGGCGCTGGACCAGGCCGCAACGGCGCTCGGCGCCGCCTCCCGGCACGCGGTCACGATGACCGGCGAGCTGGTCGACGTCTTCGAGGACCGTCAGAGCGGCGTGGCCTCGATCGCCGGCATGCTCCAGGGCCGGCTCGGGCCGCACATTCTCTTCTATGCCGGCCGGGACGGCTGGGTCTCGCCGCAGGATGTCGGCCGGTTCCCGTCGGAGATCGCATCCGCGAACTGGCACGCGAGCGCCAGCCTGGCCGGCCGCACCCATGCCGAATGCCTGTTCATGGACATCGGCTCGACGACGACGGACGTCGTGCCGGTCGCCGGCGGCCGCGTGGCGGCGCGCGGCCACACCGACGCCGAACGGCTGGCCGCGGGCGAGCTCGTCTATACCGGGGCGACCCGCACCTTCCTGATGGCGGTCGCGCGCTCCGTCCCGTTCCGTGGGGCGTGGACACCGCTCATGAACGAGTACTTCGCGTCGATCGCCGACGTGCACCGCATCCTGGGCGACCTCCCCGAAGGCGCCGACCAGCATCGGACCGCAGACGGCCGTGACAAGAGCGTCGACGCCTCCCGGGCCCGGCTCGCGCGGATGCTCGGGCGCGACGTCTCGGAGGCGGGCATGGCGGAGTGGACGGCGGTCGCCGCCTGCTTCGCCGAGATGCAGATCAGGGCGATCCACGACGCCGTCCTGCAGGTCGCGTCGGCGCTGCCGGAGCCTCCGCCCGTCATCGTCGGCGCGGGCGTCGGGCGTTTCCTGATCCGGCGCCTCTGCGCGCGGATGGAGCGCCCCTATGCGGACTTCGGCACGATCGTTCCGTGCGCGCCGGGCGCAGCCGACGCGGCCGCCGATTGCGGACCGGCCGCTGCCGTAGCGCTCCTCCTCGATCAGGCCGCGCCGGAATAGTGGCGCCCGATCCGCTCCATCAGCCAGCCCCAGGCCTCCGCCTCGCGCGGGCCGGCGGTCTTCTCGATGGCGATCGAAAGGTAGGCGATCTCCGCCTCGACTTTTTCGCGCGGGAGCATCGATAGGCGGCTCGCCAGGATCGCGGCCTCGATGACGGCGGCCTGCGCACGGTTGTAGCCGGCGACCGGTTCGTGCGAGACGGCGCGATCCACGCGCATGCGGAAGCGCGGGCGGATCGGGTCGTCGTCACGGTCGAGCACGGAGAGCTCCAGATGCGCGACGGCGGCGGCCAGGCGCGGCACGGGCCCGGCGGTCGGGACGAGCGGCCAGTCGCGCCGGCCGGTCAGGCATCCCGCGATGATACGGACGTCGTCGCAATGGCTTGCCACCGCGTGCGGCACGGCGACGAGGTTGTCGAGCGTCGTGGAGGGGCGGAACGGCGCGACGATCCAGCCGCCCCCGTCCTCGATCAGGCCGAGCGGCGCGATGTGCACCCGCCCGTCGGCATCCGCCGTGGTCACGACCGTCTCGCGGATCATCGGCATGGTTCAGCGGCCTTCCTTCGCCCGGAGCGTGTGACCGGCCTCTGCGAGCCGCGTGAGGTCCTCCGCCTCGCGCTCCGCGCCGGCGCCCCAGTCGAGCGGCTCGTCCTGCGAATAGCGCTTGCCGAGGCGGAGCGCGGTCTCCGCCTTCATCAGTTCGGTGCCGAGATAGAAGGCATGGGCGCCGTCGGCCTCGACGTTCAGCTTCGGGAACATCGCCAGCGCGCTCGTCCCGACGTGATGGCCGTCACGGTTGTAGACGTGGATGCCGTCCTCCGCGGTCTCGATCCTGAAGTTCGCGTCCCGTACCGCCTCCGCCATCGCCGCTATGTCCTCGGGCGTGGCGGGGAAGGGCTTGCGATCGTGCAGGCAGAGAAGCGCGCGCCCGTAGCCGCGCGGCAGCGAATGGTCCTCGCGCGCGGCGAACATCAGGCGGCGCGCCGCGTCGTGCTCGGCAAGCGTCCGGCGCGTGTGCGGGCTCACCTGGACCGAGAGGACGTTCCGGATGCCGAGCTCGGAGCAGACGCCGAGAAGCACCGCCGTCACGCCGACGGAATCGGCATCGGTCAGCTCGGTCAGGTTTCCGGTCCCCATCAAGATCTCGACGCCCGGCCGCAGGCGGCGGAGCTCGGCATAACGGAGCAGCGACTGCGTGAAGCCGAAATGGATCGGGTCGAGGATGGGGTCGGCGAGGAATTCGAGGCCCAGCGCCTCGGCACGGTCCACGGCACGCAGGAGCGAATCGAGGTCGCCCGCCTGCGCCGGCACGAGGACCGGGATGGCGCCGGTGTCCGCCGCCAGCCCGAGCGTCTCCTCCGTCAGGCTCAGCACGTATTTCGCGCCGGCGCGCGCGCCGCGCTCCAGTTCGCCCGGATCGGCCGAATCGACGCTCACCGTCATGCCGTCCGCGGCAAGCGCCCGAACCGCCTCCTCCAGATGCGGGAACGGCGTGTCGGGCAGCCCGCCGAGGTCGATCACGTCGGCGCCGCCGGCGCGGAGCTGCCGGGCCCTTGCGAGGATGTCCGCGACCGAGAGCTGCGGCGCCTCGACGATCTCGGCGAAGATGCGGATGTCGTAGCGGGAGAGATCGGGCGGCGCGGCCCCGAAGCCGAGGAACGACGGCAGGTCGGCGAGCTCGTCCGGGCCGCGCACGAACGGGACGCCGAACAGTCCGGAGAGCCGCTCGAGGTCGCCGCGGCATCGGCCCGGCACGATGACGCGGTCGGCCTCGACCGGCCGTTGCAGCCGCCGCTCGATGATCGCTTCGGTCATCAGCGCGGCGACCTTCACGCCCATGTCCTGCACGGCCCAGTCGAAGGCGGGTTCGCGAAGGCCGGCGAGCACACGGTCGAGCCGCGGCCGCGCGAGCCGCCCGGTCAGGAACAGGAAGCGCTCACGAGACATTGGCGGCGATCTCCGCCCGGCGCCGCCCGATCGCCTCCGTCAGCTCGGCGAAGGTCTCCGCGACGACCGTCGCCTCGAATTCCTTGAGGCGCGCCGTGTTCTCCAGGTCGATCCGGCGCGGATAGACCTTCACCATGCCCTCCGGCGCCATCGTTTCGAGTTCCGGCGCCGTGTCGCAGGCGAAGACGATGGCCGGCACGCGGCACTTGCCAGCCTGCGCGAAGACGTTCGTCGCGAGATTGTCCGAGATGCCGTAGACGCATTTCGCGACGGTGTTCGAGGTCGCCGGGGCGACGATCAGCGTGTGGTAGACACCCTCGTAGAAGAGCCCGACCGGGGCCGCGCTCGCCGTCGTGTCGCGGAAGATCCGCATCGAGGCGGGCAGCTGGAACTCCTTCCGGTACATGCGCACGACCTCGGCCGCCGCCTTGCTGACGAAGACGTCGACGTCCTCCAGGTCGCGCAGGAGCGCGAGGCATTCGGGAAAGTAGTGGCCCGAGCCGGTGAGCGCCCAGCCCCAGCGCGGCGTCCTGACGGAACTCATGCGCGCGACCCTAGCCGATCGCCGGCCACGATGTCAGCGAGGCTGCCGAGCATGGCCGGTCCGAGGACCGCGAGCGCCGGTGCGCCCGACCCGAGGATCCGGGGCAGATGCGGGTCCACGATGCCGGCCGCGGCGAGCTCCTCGGCCGATGCGCCCGGCGACGGCTCCGCGCTCTTGAGGAGCACCACCTTCGGCGCGCCGAGCGCGCGCGCGAGCCACACGGCAAGGCTGTCGGAGGTGACGTCCCAGCTCTCCGGAAGATCGGCTCCGAGCGCCATCGGCAGCGGCGACCAGACCGGCACGCGCTTCGCGCCGAGCGCCGCGCGGATGGCCTCGGCGCTCTCCGCCACCTCCAGACCTGGGCCGAGATCGGCGAGCGCCTCTGCGAACTGCGCCATCGCGAGGAGCGCCATCCGGTGCGCCGCGCGATCGCCGAACCCCATGCGGAGCTGCGCCGCACGCACGGCGTCGGCGAACGGGCCGCCGCCCGGCACAACGACGACCGGCGCGCCGCATAGCGCGATCGCCTCGAGGGCGCGGCCGAGATCCGGCGACAGCGCGTAGCTCCCGCCGAGCTTGATGATTGCCGCCGGCCTCAACCGGGCGACTTCGATCCGGCCGGCGCGGGCCGGCTTCCGGTCAGCGGGTGCACGGAACGCGGCTCGAGCGCCCGCCGCCGGACGATCTCCACGCCCACCCCGCCCGAGCCGAGGTCGAGCTTCTCCACGCGCACCGTGACCGAGCGGGTCCGCGGGTCGAGCAGCAGGCGCGCCGCGATCCGCTCCGCGAGCGTCTCGGCCAGGTCGATGTGCCCTTCGGCGACGATGGCGCGGATGCCGTCCGTGATGAGGTCGTAGGAGAGGATGCGGCTGAGGTCCTGCGCCTCGGGGCTGATCCTGAACGTCTCCACCGTGACGTCGAAGCGGACGCGCTGGGGCGCAACGCGCTCGTGGCTGTAGGCCCCGATCTGCACCGGCAGGACGAAGTCCCGCACGAAGATGCGGTCGCTGCCCCCCTGCGCCTCGGCGGCGACGTCCGGCGCATAGCCGCGCGCGGCGAGAACGTGGAGGTCGGGGTGCGGATCGGCCCCGTCCCGGCTCGCGCTCGGAATGAGCGACCTGATCTGCTTCACGGCGGCGGCGTCGATCCGGCCGGTGCGGTCGAGGCGGCTGCAGAGCGCGCCGCGAAAGCCCAGGAAGTCCGGCTTGAGCGGCAGCAGGCGCGGCACGTCCGGCGCCTCCAGGCTGCCGGCGAGCCCGATCTGGAGCTTGAGGTTGCGCGCCCGCCGCATGAAGCCGGAAATGGCAGGGACCTCGATATGGTCGAGGAGACGCCCCTCCCCCTTCCCGGCGGTGTCCAGCATCACGCCCGCGAAGCCGCCGCGCGCCAGGCGCGGAAGGATTGCGAAATCCGGCACGCGGTCGGCGAAGAGCACAGCGATCAGCCGCACTCTCCCGGCCGGCTCCGCCAGGGCCTCAATGACGGCATTGGCGTCGCCGCCGGGAAAGAACCCGATCTTGACGTGATCGACGCCGGCGCCGGCAACCTGCTCGACCGCGCCGCGGACGAGCTCCGGCTCCATCGGGAGGTCGCCGATCACCGCGCTCACCGGCCGGCGGCCGGCCACGGTGGCGACGATCGCCGCGATCGCTTCGGGCGGCAGCGCACCGAGCGCACCGGCCTTCGGATCCTTCGCGTCCACGATGTCGGCGCCGAGCGAGACGACCAGCTCCGCCTCGTCCGGATCCGCGACGCTGGCGAGCATCAGCGTCATGGCTGCGTCTCCGGCAGGATCCGGTGGGCCAGCAGCCACTCGAGCCCGCGCCGCCAGGATTCGTCCGTATTGCCGCGAATGTCGGCGCTCACGCCCTTGATCATCCGGCCGGTCGCAACGTCCCGCATGTAGACGTTGATGTTCAGAATCAGGTTCGAGACCTTCTGCACGAAGCCGGTGACGACGATCTCCGCGCCGACCTCCCGGGCGAGCTTCACGTCGCACCCGCCGCAGGCCTGGAGGTTGTAGCCCAGCGCCCGGGCGCGCACGGGCTCGATGTCGACGAGGTCGTACCGGCCGCTCTCGCGCAGCCTTTCCCTGAGCCGGCTCCCGAGCGCTTCGAGACGGGCCAGTTCCTGCGCCCTTTCATCGGGAGCATTGCCGCCGCTCGTATCGACCAGCTCCAGATCGAAGATGGCGGTCTTCCGCGGCTCGGCATGCGCGGCGGCTACCGCGAGCGCGAGCCCGGCGACCGCCATGAGAAGCTTTTTCACTGTCGGATTCATGGCGCTCACACTAGCGTCGGCGCGGCCGGTGACAAGGCGATTTCGCGCCCGGAACAGCGCCTCCGCGCCCTTGCTTCGCCACAACTCAGCGTCCATGATCGCGGCTCGACCGGCCGTCGCCCGGGTCCGCCGGTTGCCCGGAGCGGGCATGCCGCACAGGCGCAGGCATCGCACGACAG
This sequence comes from Faunimonas sp. B44, assembly GCF_052655945.1. Lineage (NCBI taxonomy): Bacteria > Pseudomonadati > Pseudomonadota > Alphaproteobacteria > Hyphomicrobiales > Afifellaceae > Faunimonas > Faunimonas sp. B44. Next base: position 65,848 of record NZ_JBQYEX010000007.1, read on the forward strand.
AGGAAGATCGATGTTCCGTTGGCCCATGCTCGCCGCCTTGATCCCCCTCCTTGCCGCCCCGGCATTCGCCCAGCCACCCGGGCACGACCCGGATTGGCCGTGCATCCAGCGGAAGGTGCCGGAGTTGCAGCCGGCCGCCGTCTGGTCGGGCCCGGCGATCGACGCCGTCCTCGCCACGTGGGACCAGGACCCCGAGGTTCGCGGCCTGGTCGAGGAACTCGCCTCCCGCCGGATCCCCTTGCAGGACGCGCAGGAACGCGTGACCCAGTTCGCGCAGAGCCTCGACGAAGCGGAGCGCGAGGCGCGGCTCACCGCCGTCTTCGCCGGCCTTTTCAGAACGCTCGACGCGGAGCGGAAGCAGGTCATCGCAGGCATCGAGCGCTACGGGCGCAAGCAGAAGGACCTCGCCGAAGCAATCCGGCGGGAGACGGTCGCGCTCGAGACGCTGGAGGAGAAGCCGGACGCCGACCGTCAGGTGATCGCCGAGAAGACCGACCAGATCATATGGTCCACGCGCATCTTCGACGAGCGGCGCGCATCGCTGAGCTTCGTCTGCGAGGTCCCCACGCTCATCGAGCAGCGCTTCTTCACGCTTGCGCGCGCGCTCCAGGCCGGGCTCAGCGGCTGACTGCCTCGCCCGGGCGCGGCGCGGGCGCGTATTCCTCGGTCGGATGCCCCTCGACGCTCCAGCCGTCGGTGCCGTCGGGATACCAGACGACGTCGGCATAGCCCCATTCGAGCGCCCGTCTGGCCGCGTTCCAGGACATCCAGCACTCGGCGAGGCAATAGATCACGATGGTGCGGCCGGGATCGCCCGAGGTGGCCCGGGCGAGGTTCTCCCGGTAGTAGCGCTCCATCTCCGACGAAAGCGCGCCGTAGCCGACATCCGGCAGCCAGATGCTGCCCGGAATGCCGAAGCGCGGCTGTTCGCGCCACACCGTCCCCTCCGGCAGGTTCGGTTTCGGCGGCCGCGGCAGGACGTCGATGAAGGTGGCGTTCCGCTCCTCCCAGAGGCGGTAAGCCTCCGGAGTCGAGACGACCCGCGCGCCCGCCAGAGTGGCCGGAACCGGCGAGCGGTAGTCGTCCATCCGGTAGCCCGGGGGCTCGGGCACCGGCGCCTCGCCCCGGGCCTGGCCGACCGCGAGGAGAGACAGCGCGGCGAGCAAGGCCGCCGCGCCGGCTCGCGTCATTGGGTGATCCTCTGGTCCTTCTCGTCGAGGATCGGCACACTGTACTCAAGCAGGATCTTGTTGATCTCGCCTTGGTTCTCCCGAATGAGATCGTTCAGCTGCCGCTTCCAGTTCTGGTCTGCCGCGCGCACGCCCATCGTCATCCGGTAGACCATGCGGGACCCGACCTTCTCCGCGGTCAGCGGCACGACCTCGAGCGGCGGATTGGCCCGCGCGGCGTAATAGCCAGCGACCGGGCCCCACACGACGGCCGCATCGGTCACGCCGTCCTCAACGTCCTTGATCATCTGCTCGAACGTCGAGTCGATGCGGGTGTCCACGAACAGCTGGTAGGGCTTCGCCTTCCCGATCAGGCCGGCCTTCGCGAGGTTCGTCGCCGGCGGCGTCCCGGCGACCACGCCGACGCGCTTGCCCTGCAGCTTGGCGTCCTCGATCGTCTCGATGCCGTCGAGCTCGCCGCCGCCCCGGTAGACCAGCGCATACGCCGTCCGGTAGTAGGCGTTCGTGTTCTGGACCAGCTCGTCGCCTTGCGGGTAGTTCATGATCACGTCGCAGCGATTGGCCGCGAGCGTGTTACGCACGAAGCCCGTCACCTGCGGGAAGTAGTGGTAGCTCACCTTCTTGCCGAGCTTCGACGCCACGAGTTCCGCCAGCTTGTTCTCGAATCCCGCGCCCTTGTCGTCGGAGAACGGCAGATTGTCCGGATCCGCGCAGACGCGCAGATATTCCGGATCGATCAGTTCGACCGCCCCGCCGAGCCCGGAATGCTGGGCCGACGCTGCGGAGGTGCCGATCAGGAGGATCGCCGCCGCGAGGGCGGCGATCCGGTGTGTCGTAAGCATCTGGGTTGCTCCTAACCGCCCATGCAGGCGTTCTCCGCCTCGATGGCCGCTTCCGGCTTGTCCTCGCGCTTGGCGGGGCGGCCGGGCTTCAGGCCGCCCTTCGCGCGCGCCTCGAGATAGATGTAGAGGTCGTCGATGTAGCACATGACGTTCGGGTTCGTGCCGAAGGCCGGCATCACGTTCTGATTCGAGGCGTCGACGTGCAGGCGGCCGTTCGTCACCACCTCCAGGAAGGTCGAATATTCCATCGTCTTCAGCGAGTTCACGAGCGAGGGCGCGTACGACGACCCCAGGCCCTCGGGACCGTGGCAGACGTGGCACTCGGCATGATACCGGCGGAAGCCCGAGAAGGTGTACCAGTCGACGGTGCCGTCCTCGGCGATGTTGTAGGTCGGGTCGCCGTCGGCCGTGTAGTACTTGCCGTCCTCGTTGGTGACGCCTTCGCGGGCGGCGGCCGCCTGGCCGCCGGCGGCCGGCTGCGCCGGGGCCGCCGCGGCAGGCGCCTGACCCGGCGCCGGCGCCTGCTGCTGGCCGGCGGCCGCGGGCGCCTGTTCCGCTGCCGCGGGCGGGACCTGGCCTGCAGCCGAGCCAGTGCCGGAAGCCTCCGGCGCGGCAGGAGGCGTCGTGCCCTGCGCTTGTGCCCCCGCAACCGAAACGAACGAAGCGCTGCCGAGTGCAAGCGCGACTGCAGTCGGGATCATGCCTCGAAGCAGCATGAATACTCCTCTCTCGAATTTACGCATGGTCTGAACAAGAAGGGGCCCGGCACGAGCCGTTTCCGTGCCGAGCCCCCGCTATGTCGGCTGATCGTTCAGATCAATCCGGCAGTTCGAACACGGTCAGCTGACCGCCGAGCGCCGTGTAGCGCGACAGCCCGGCATAGCCGCCCACCGCGCCGAGGCCGGCCGTCGGATCCGTCAGGCCCGCTGCGAGGCCGATGCCGGCCCAGCCGCCGATGCCCGAAAGGATCGCGATCTGCTGCTTGCCGTCATGCTCGTAGGTCGTGACGTTGCCGATGATGCCCGACGGGGTCTTGAACTTGAACAGTTCCTTGCCGTCGTTGTCGACCGCCTTCAGGTAGCCCTCGAGCGTGCCGTAGAAGACCACGTCGCCGGCCGTGGCGAGCGCGCCGGACCACACCGAGAACTGCTCGGGGATGGACCAGGCGATCTTGCCGGTCGTGGCGTCCCAGGCGATGAAGTTGCCCATGCCGCCATGGCTGTTCGGCGCCGGATACATGCTGAGCGTCGCCCCGACATAGGGCTGCCCGGCCGTATAGCTGACGCGGAACGGCTCGTAGTCCATGCAGACGTGGTTCGTCGGCACGTAGAACATCTTCGTCTTGGGCGAGTAGGCCGCCGGCTGCTGGTCCTTGGTGCCGAGAGCCGCCGGGCAGATGCCGGTCGAGTTCACGTCCTCGCCGTTCTGCTCGGTCGAGTACTCCGCCACCACGGCCGGGCGCCCGTAGTTCTCGCTGTTCTTGTCCATGTCGACGCCGGTCGTCCAGTTCACGACCGGATCGTACTTCTCCGCCACCAGCAGATCGCCGTTCTCGCGGTTCACCGTGTAGGCGAGGCCGTTGCGGTCGAAATGGACCAGCGTCTTCACCGTCTGGCCGTCCATCTCGAGGTCCGACAGGATCATCTCGTTGATCCCGTCATAGTCCCACTCGTCGTGCGGCGTCATCTGGTAGACCCACTTCGCCATGCCCGTGTCCGGGTTGCGGGCGAAGATGGTCATCGACCAGCGATTGTCGCCCGGGCGCTGCGCCGGGTTCCAGGTCGAGGGATTGCCGGTGCCGTAATAGATCAGGTCGAGCTCGGAATCGTAGGAGAACCAGCCCCACGTCGTCCCGCCGCCGATCTGCCACTGGTCGCCTTCCCAGGTCGCCGTTCCGGAATCCGGGCCGACCGGCTTGCCGAGATGCGTCGTCTGCTCGGGGTCCATCAGCGTGTCGCTGTCCGGGCCCATCGAGTAGGCGCGCCAGGCCTGGCTGCCGTCCTTCAGGTTGTAGGCCGTCACCGACCCGCGCACGCCGAACTCGCCGCCGGAGATGCCGATCAGGACCTTGTCCTTGAACACCATCGGCGCCGCCGTGCCGGTCTCGCCCTTCGACGGATCGCCGTTCTGCGCCGTCCAGACCTCTTCGCCGGTCTCCGCATTGAGCGCGACCACCTTGGTGTCGGCCTGGTGCAGGATGATCAGGGCCGGCTGGCCGTCCGCGGCCGGCGCGTACGCGACGCCGCGATTGACCGTGTCGCAGCACATCACGCCGATAACGTTCGGGTCCTGCTTCGGCTCGTACTTCCAGTTGATCGCCCCGTCCTCGTTGAGGTCGAGCGAGTAGACGATGTTCGGGAACGGCGTGTGGACGTACATCGTCCCGTCGATCACGAGCGGGCCACCCTCATGGCCGCGCAGGACGCCGGTGGAGAAGGTCCACGCGACCTTCAGGTCCTTCACGTTGTCCTTGTTGATCTGGTCCAGCTCGGAATAACGCCAGTTGGCGTAATTGCCGGTCGGCATGACCCAGTTCTTGGCGTTCTTCTCCATCTCCTGGAGCTGTTCATTCGCCGTTGCAGCGCCGCCCGCAACGAGCATCGCCGCCACACTCACACATGCTGTTAGTAGTTTCCGACCCATTAGGCCCTCCCATCCGACTTCTACGTCGCGAATAGCCGGGGCGAATCGCGTTCGACCTCGACGCGCCCAGGCACGTTCATTGTGGGAAGGTTCCTCGACAGCGTGTCACGACCTTGCGGGGTTTGGAGTATCTTTCTCCCCGCAGGCCTTCGATCACGGCATCCGCGCTCCCAACACGGATGCATTGCAGTCGATAACCGTAAGATGAGTGTAGGTGGGTTCTTTTGAATCGGCAAGCGAGCAATGACATGCAAATGCGACCTTCTCAGGCGCGTCCGATTTCGCCGTGCCGCGCGCTCGCATGGGCGTTTCTCCGGCCCGCCGGAGCGCTCTCCGCCAGCCTTCTCCTCGCCGCCCCGGCATGGTCGGCAGAGCCGCTCGCACTGGAGCCGATCGCGCCCGGCGTGTTCGTCCACGCCGGGGCGGTTGACCTCATGTCGGAGGCGAATGCCGGCGCGATCGCCAATGTGGGCTTCATCGTCGGCGGCGAGGCCGTCGCGGTGGTCGATACCGGCGGCAGCGTCGCCGAAGGGCGCGCCCTCCTCGCCGCCATCCGCAGCGTCACCGACCTCCCCGTCCGCTACGTGATCAACACGCACATGCATCCGGACCACGTCTTCGGGAACGCCGCCTTCGAGGAGGAGCGGCCGCAATTCGTCGGCCATGCCAAGCTGCCGCGGGCGCTTTCCGCGCGCGGGGAGCACTACCTCCGGGCGAACGCCGCCCTGCTCGGCCCGGATCTCACGGCAGAGATCCGGATCGTGCCGCCCGACCTCCTGGTGGAGGACCGGACGGAGCTCGACCTCGGCGGCCGCGTCATCGAGCTGAGGGCCTGGCCGACCGCCCACACCGACAACGACCTCACCGTTCTCGACCGGACGACCGGGACGCTGTTCGCAGGCGACCTGGTGTTCCTGCAGCACGTCCCTTCGATCGACGGCAGCATCAAGGGCTGGCTTTCCGCGGTCGACGAACTCGCCGCGGTTCCGGCGGCGCGCGTCGTGCCGGGGCATGGCCCGGCCTCCGCCCCGTGGCCGGCCGCGCTCGACGACGAGCGCCGCTATTTCGAGGCCGTGGCGCGCGACGTGCGCGCGGCCATCGCGGCAGGCAGCACGCTCCAGTCCGCGCTCGGGGCCGGGGCGGAGGAGGAGCGGCCGCGCTGGGAGCTGTTCGGCGCGTTCCACGCCCGCAATGTCACCGCCGCCTTCGCCGAGCTCGAGTGGGAATGAGGCTGCCGCGCGTCGCGCGTTTCCCGGGAGCCGCGGGCTGCGCTATAATGATCCGCAAAGGCCCAACCGGCACGGAGATGGCCATGAGCATCAAGACATCGTTCATCGCCCTGGGGCTGACGCTTGCGCTCGCTGCCGCCGCATCGGCGCAACCCGCCCCGCGGCAGGATCCCTGGCCCGGGCTCGTCGTCGACGTGTTCGACGGACGGCCGATCGAGACCGGAACGGGCCTCGTCCGGCTGGAGGCGCCGGCGCGGGCCGAGGATGCCGCCGTCGTGCCGATGACGATCCGGGCCGAGGCGACGGCGCCGGACGGCACGCCGATCCGGCGCATCACGCTCGTGATCGACGAGAACCCCGCCCCGGTGGCGGCCGTCTTCGAGCTCGGCGCCGAGGCCGGCGTGACGCAGATCGCGACCCGGGTGCGGGTCAACACCTACAGCAACGTCCATGCCGTCGCCGAGGACGAGAAGGGCCGCCTCTACATGGACGCCGCCTTCGTGAAGGCGTCCGGCGGGTGCTCGGCGCCGGCGCTCAAGGACGCCGACCAGGCGCTCGCCAGCATGGGCGAGATGCGGTTCCGCATGTTCGAGCCGGCCGCGCAGAACCTTTCGACCGGCGCACAGGACGCCCAGGTCATGGTGCGGCACCCCAACTATTCGGGGCTGCAGATGGACCAGGTGACGCGGCACTACATCCCCGCCCACTTCATCCAGTCGCTGGTCGTGAAGCAGGGCGATGCGCCGATCCTCGCCGTGGAAGGCGGCATCTCGCTCAGCGAGGACCCGAACGTCCGCTTCACCTATCGCAGCAACGGCGAGGACATCACCGTCGAGGCGACGGACACGGAGGGCAAGGTCTTCCGCAGCTCCTGGCCGCAGGAGATGCGCCGCGCGTCGTGAGGCGCGGCGCCAAGGCGGCGCTCAGTAGAAGCAGCGCACCTCGGCCTCCGCCTGCGCCCGCCGAAGGTCGCTGATCGCGGCCTTGGCCGGGGCGCTCGTCCGGAAGATGACGCCCTTCTCGCCCGCGACCTGGCCCATGCTCAGGAACGTGCTGGCGCTCTCGTAGCGCTCGTAGGGAAGGAGCGATGCGATGACGTCGATCGAGCACGAGCAGTTCTTCAGGATGGCGGGCGATTCCCCGTTCGCCTTGACGCAGGCGAAGACGTAATCGGCGACCGCCTCGGTCGGGTAGTCGTTCGCGGCGCGGGCGGGCTGCCAGCCCGCTGCGGCGAGGAGCGCGGCTGCGCAGAGTGCAGACAGCACGTTACGGGAAACCGGGATTGTCCGCATGGCCTGCTCCGATCACGATCCTCGACAAGTGCGTATCGCCCCGGCCGGTGTCAACCACGGCGCCGCGCGAGCGGCCGGTCCGCCGCCTCACCCCGCCCGCTCGAGCGCAGGGCCGCTCCCCACCCGCATCCCGCGCTGGGGATTGTAGCCCCAGACGGAGAGCGTGAGGAAGACGAGCAGGGTCCCGCAGACGATCGCGGCCGCGGTCCAGTTGACCTCGCCGTAGAGCGCGAAGCGGATGAGTTCCACGGCGTGCGTGAACGGGTTCAGCTCGCACAGCCAGTAGAGGATCACGCTCGATTCCCGCATGCGCCAGAGCGGGTAGAGCGCCGACGACAGGAAGAAGGCGGGAAAGATCACGAAGTTCATGACCCCGGCGAAATTCTCCAGCTGGCGCACCGTCGACGAGATGAACATGCCGATCGCGCCGAGCATCAGCCCCGTCAGTACGAGTGCCGGCAGGACGAGGGCATAGCCGACGAGCGGGAACTCGATGCCGAGGAGCCGTGCGATGAGAAGGAAGGCGTAGACCTGCAGGATGGAGACGATCACGCCCCCGCAAAGCTTCGCGAACAGCAGGAACCAGCGCGGCAAGGGCGTCGTCAGGAGCACGCGCATGGAGCCCATCTCGCGGTCGTAGACCATGGAGAGCGAGGACTGCATGCCGGCGAAGAGCTGGATCATGCCGATCAGGCCGGGCGCGATGTAGACGTCGTAGGTGATGTAGGTCTGGTAGGGCGGCTGGATGGAGATGCCGAGCACGCTGCGGAAGCCCGCCGCGAAGACCAGCAGCCAGACGAGCGGCCTGACCAGGGCGGAGAGGAAGCGCTCGCGCTGATAGAGGAAGCGCAGCACCTCCCGCCAGATGACCGCCCCCAGCGCGGCCGCGTACATCCCGACCGTCATGCGGCTTCCGCGCGCGGAGCGGTCAGCGCGGCGAAGGCGTCCTCGAGCCCGGCCGTCCGCGTCCTGGCGAGGACCTCCTCGACCGGCCCCTTCTCGGCGATGCGGCCCCGGTGGAGGATGACCAGGTCGTCGCCGCGCCGGATCTCGTCGATGAGATGCGTCGCCCACAGCACCGCGATGCCTTCCGAGGCGGCGAGGTCGTGCACATGCTCGACGATCGCCTTGCGCGACGGCACGTCGAGGCCGACCGTCGGCTCGTCGAGAAGCAGCAGGCTCGGGTTGCCGAGCAGCGCACGGGCGATCTCCACCCGCCTGCGGTGGCCGCCGTTCAGCGCCCTCACCTTCTCGGCGGCCCGGTGCCTCATCTCGAAGCGCCCGAGCTCCCGGTCGATGCGGCGCGTCATCTCGCGCCGGCCGAGCCCGCGCAGCCGCGCGAAATAGCGCAGGTTCTGCGCGACGGTCAGGTCGAGGTCGAGCGTCGGCTGCTGGAACACCACCCCGAGCGGGGCGAGCGCCGCCGCCCCCGCCTTGTTGACGTCAAGGCCGCAGATCGCGATCCGGCCCCGGTCGGTCCGCAGGAGCCGGGTGATGAGCGCGAAGAGCGTCGACTTGCCGGCGCCGTTCGGCCCGAGGAGCGCCGCGAAGCGCCCCGGCCGAACCGCGAACGAGACGTCGTCCAGGGCGGCCTTCTCCGTGTAGGCGAAGGACACACCCTCCACGAGCAAGGCCGGCACATCGCTGCTGTCGGGCTGGATCACGCGCGGGAGAATAGCCAAGCGGCGCGGACTGGCAATCCCGCCCGATCAGATCTGCTTGCCCTTCGCGCCGGCCCATTCGCAGCGGAAGCGCACGACCCGCCAGCCCGGATGCTCGCCCGCCCATTTGGCGAGGTGGGGCATCGCTTCGCCCATGCACTGGTTGAGCGACCCGCCGGCCTCGAAATAGAGATGCTGCTCCTTGCACTCGGTCGGCTGCGCCAGCATGCACACGGCAAAGACGAGATCGACGAGACTCATATGTTCATCTCCGGTAGACGCAGCATGCAGCCCGCAAGGCGCGAGCGGACACAAAGCGTCGAGGCCATAACCATGAACGAGCCGGCCGGTTCAACGCGCTATGCCGGCACGAATATCTCACCAAGACCAAGGACCGCGGTATCGCCCATGTATCTCCGCATCGGGCCGGCAATCAAATCTTCTTGATACCCGAGCGCAACCAGCGTTTTCGAGATGAGGCGCAGCGCGACCAGATCATGCGCGCCGGTGTCGAGGAAGGTCGGGCTCATTCCGTCCGCGCCCCGCCCGAACAGGAGCGTTCCGCGCCGCATGAGATAGCCCGGGCGGGGCCCCGCGCGGCCGCCGGCGACGAGCGTGCCGGCGATCATCCGGCTCCCCGCATGGCCGCCGACATCGCCGCCGATTGCGATCAGGCCCCGGCGCATCCGGTCGCCGGCCCGCTCTCCGGCCCCGCCGCGGACCAGGATCGCACCGCCGGCCATGCCGACCATCTCGCCCGGCCGAGGCCCCCCGAGCCGGTCTCCGGCGTCGCCGGATATGTCCAGTCGCCCCCCGGTCATGCCGGAGCCTGCGAGCGGGCCGGCGCGGCCGAGCACACGGATCGTGCCGCCGGACATCGCCCGCCCGACCTGCTGCCCGACCGGGCCGTCGACGAGAATGGCGCCGGCCGCCATGCCGTGGCCCACGAGGTCGAGGCGGTCGGACCCGCCCTCGATACGGATCTCATCGGCATCCTGGCGGGCGATCCCGAAGAGGTCGCCCAGCCGGGCCGTCTCCCGCGTCGTTTGAAGCTCCAGGCGGGCGATCTCGCCGTCCGACATGGCCGACATGCGGTCGAGCCTCACCGGCGAGAGGTCGAGCCGCTGCGGCGGCTCGGCGCGGAGCCGGAGCACGAAGCCGGTCACGACAAGAGCTCCCCGAGCCGGTAGTGGAACTGCCCAAGCTTGCCGCCGTAATTGCCGGCGCCGATGCGGAGGGCGCCGTCATCCGGTCCGAGCGCGCAGGCGGCGTGGAGGCCGGCGCGCATCGCCTCGCGCACCGATTCGGCGGTCAGGCCGTCGATCACGATCTCGAGCACGGAGCCGATCTCCGGCGTCAGCTCGCTGGCGACGCGGCCGCGCAGCGTCGGGCAATAGGAATGATTGGTGGAGGCGGGCAGCGCCTTGTATTTCGATCCGACCTTCGACCCGGAGCGCACGATGCCGCCCGGGAACGGCATGATGACGTCGGGCACGGCCGCGATGGCCGCGACCGCGGCCTCGGCCGCCCGCAGCGTCGACGGCCGGTCGCGGCCCATCAGGAGCAGGTTCCCGCCCCCGACCGCGGCCTTGGTAAGGCCGGTCGTGCCTTCGCAGACGAACTCGCCGTCCATGACGGGGATGCGCCAGAAGCGCCGCCCGCCGATCTGCTTGGCGATCTGCCAACCGTCGCCGAAATAGCGGAGCGCGTCGCCGATCTTCAGCGCCTCCTCGCCCGTCAGGCCGGCGAAGCAGGCCGAACCCGGGCTGGTGAGCACGCATTGCCCGACGCGCGCCTGGAGCTGCGTCTCGAGCATCTTCGTCGACACGGAGAAGATCAGGACGCGGACGCCCGGCCTGCCGTCCGGCGTGTCGGCCGGGTCGAGCTCCGCGTCGACGGCAGCCTCGCAGCCGCAGGCGATCACCGAGGTCGCGAACCCGGTCATCGTGACCGCCGCCTGGCGCGCCCAGCCGGCCGTGTCGGCGGTGATGACGACCGCCGTCGCGCGCATCCCGAACGCCTCGGCGAAAGTGTCGTCGATGGCGACGCCGTTGAGGCTCAGCGGCGGCATTGTGCCACCTCGAACACGTCCCCGATGCCGGCAACCTGCGCGATCGCGCTCTCCGGGATGGCGAAGGCATCGGGCGGAAGGCCGTAGCGGCGCTCGTTGTGCTCCGCGATCCGCCGGCTCATCGCAGCCTCGACGTCCGGGCGAAGCGTCACGGTCCGTCCGGGGCGATAATGCGTGACGGCGCCGTCCCGCACCACCAGGTCGCCCGACTTGAAGACCAGGTGGGCGTCCGCGAACATCGCCGCCCGGTCCGGCAGATCGTGGTAGACGGCGACGTCGGCGAGCGCGCCGGGGCCGAGATGGCCGCGGTCGGGCAGGCCGAGCAGGCGCGCCGGCGACGCCCTCGTCATGATCGCGATCTCGTAGAGCGAGTATTCGCGCGTGATCGCCTCGAGGTCGGTCGCCTCGAGCGCCGTCTTGGGCAGGCGCTCGAGCCAGCGCGCGCGCTCCTCCCTGTCCATGAGGAGATGAATGATCGCGGGATAGGTGGTGAAGTGCGCGCCGTTCGGGTGGTCGGTGGTGAAGTAGACGCGCCACGGGTCGTCGATCAGCAGGAAGAGCTCCAGCCCGATCGCCCATTGCACGGCGTTCACGAAGTCGTCGTGCCGGTAGCGGATCGGCACGATGCCGCCGCCATTGCCGATGCCGTCCCAGACGACCCACTTCTTCGGCCGGGCGAAGGCGTGCTGGGCGTACTGGCGCAGCGTGTCGGACGAGACCGTGACGGTCGGCCCGAACATGACCTGCCCGACATCGACGGTGACGTTCGGTCGGGCGTTCACGCGCTCGGCCAGCGCGGCCGCGGCGGAGGAGAAGTGCCGGCGGCCCTCGCGCCCGTAGCCGTAGAACTGCAGGTGCGCGAAGTGCATCGGCCGGTCGCCGGCGGCGTCCATCGTGGTGAGCGCGGTCTCGAATGCGCCCGGAACGCCGAGATTGTTGCAATGGACGTGGAGCGGATGGGGAACGCCCGCCTCCACCACCGCCTCCTGCAAAGCGAGCACGATCTCCCGCGAGCTGAGGCCGTAGCTTGGCACTTCGTCGTCGAAGCCGAACGTCCGGACGTTCTCCTTGAACGCGGCGGCGCCGCCCGCATTGATGACCTTGATGCCGAGCCCCCGGCCGTCGCGCAGCGTGGCGCGGACGTAGTCGACGAGCGCGTCGCGGCCTTCCTTCCCGTGCAGGAGATTGAGCGTGAAATCGTCGTTGCCGATGACCAGGAGCGCCGCGGTGTCGAGGATGGGGATGTCGGCGAGCTCGAGATGGGCGTGCAGCGCATGGCTCGGCGGCACGGCCGGCTCCACGACCATCGTATAGCCCATTTCGGCATAGAGCCGGCCCGTCTCGAAAGTGGATCGGCGGGCGTTGCCGAGCGGCGTCTCGGCGCGCCGCGCCGCATGCGTCCAGTGCTGTTCCGGCAGGAGCAGCCGGGACGTGTTGACGTTGATGCCCGCGACATGGGTGTGGATGTCGATCGCACCGGCCATCACGATCTTGCCGGCGAGGTCGTAGGTCGCGTCGGGTGCCTCGCCTTCCGGCGGCGCCACGATCCGCTCGTCGCGGAGCCAGACGTCCGCCACAGCGTCTTGCCCGTTCGCCGGATCGACGACCCGGCCGCCTGCCAGCCGGATCAGCATGGCAGGCGGTCTGCGATCCGCGCGATCGCCTCTGCGGCCGGCAGGGCATTCGAGCGACGGGACGCCTGCATGGCCGTGAAGGTCGCGATCCGCCGGTCGTGGATCACGGCGTCGTGGTCCTCGCCGCTGCGGCCGATGCCGATGGCAACCGCCGCCGCAGCGGCCTGCGCCGGGTCGGAGGTGAGCGCGATCACCGCGCATCCGGGGGCCGGCGGCGGCTCGAGGCCGGTTCCGCCGTCCACCCAGACGAGCAGATCGCCCTCCCCGCTCGCCAGGAGCCGGCCGGAGTCGAAGCGCCACGGATCGTGCTCGGGCCAGCCGCGGCCGAAGCCGATCGGCGCCGGATATCCGGTCATCCAGCCGCAGACCGTCGTCGCCGCCGGCCCGCCCGCCTCGTCCGCGACCGGGATGCCCGCCCAGCGGGTGGCTGCGTTGAGGTCCTTCACGAGGCCGGCGAGCATTTCGATCGCGAGCTCGTCGAGGTCGCGCGCGGCCCAGACCACCACGCCGTACCGCGCCGCCTTCATGGCCGCGGCGAGCCGGTCGAGATCGCCGCCGTCGCCAGCGACCGGCCGGCCGGCGATGCGGGCGCGCAGCGCGGCGAGCGCGTCGGGCGGCTCCAGGGCACTCGCGTAGGCATGAGCCGCGGCTTCGCCGGCCGGCGCCGCCGTCCCGAGGCATGCGACGGTGCAAGCGGGCCGATCTCCCGCAGGCCCGCCGGCGAGAAAATCGAGGAGCCCCGGCCAGAGCTCGAGCGGCGCGGACCCGACGAGGAGCACGAAGTCCGCCCGCTCGCGGGCCTCGGCCGGCGTGACGAGCATCATGCCGGCCTCGCGCAGCACCGTCGTGTCGCGCAGGCTTTCCGCGGCGGCGGCGTGGTCGAACACGCCGCCGGCCCGCTCGGCGAGCCGGACCGACGCGCGGATCGACGCCACGTCCGCGGGCGTTCCGGCCACGACAGGAAGCCTGCTCCCGGCGAGCAGGTGGGCGGCATGGGTCAGCGCGTCGTCGAGCGTCGCTGCCCGGCCCTCGATGTAAGCCTCGGGCGAGCTCAATTTCCCCCCTTCGGACCGGGTTCCCGAGCGCCCGCCTCCACCGGAACCCCGGTCGGACGGGCCGTCGGATCCCGGCCTCCAGTCGTCGTCCTTCTAGTCGTCGTACTTGATGTAGGCGAAGCGCTGGTCTCCGCCGGGCGTACCCTCCAGGGCGCCGCCGGCCTTGCCGGGCTGCCACTGGACCACGTCCTCGATCTTCTTCGCCAGCTCGAAATCCTTGTCCGTGATGCCCTTGGCGGCATGGTTCATCAGCCGCACCTCGACCCACGCATAGGACGCCGTGAGGTCGGGATGATGCCAGGCCGCCTCCGCCAGATGGCCGACCGCGTTGATCACCATCAGTGTACCCTTCCAGCTCGCGGTCCGGTAGCGGCGGCGTATCCAGCCGTTCTCGTAGCGCCAATGCGGCAGCTCGGACTGCAGCCGCGCCGCGATCTCATCCTCGCTATAGACGCGGTCCTTCGCTCGTTCGCTCATCGTTGATTGTCCCCGAGGTCTCTGCCACAGTGGAAACAATTCTCGGCTGAACGCAATCCCGGCACAAGACCGAACGGGCAAGTCGGCCGGCTCATCAAATCCTGGTGGTAGCAGTGCCGGACAGCGTCCACGTAACCGTACCAGCACGCCTGCACCTCGGCTTCCTCGACCTGAACGGCGGGCTTGGACGGCGCTTCGGCAGCATCGGCCTGGCGATCGAAGGCTTGCGGACGCGGATCGAGCTTTCGCGCGCGCCGGCCGATTCCGTCACCGGGCCGGAGAGCGCACGGGCGGGTGCCTACCTCCAGCAGATCCGCGCCGCCCTCGGCCTGCGGGCGTTCCACCGCCTGTCGGTCGGCGAGGCGATTCCCGCCCATGCCGGCCTCGGCTCGGGAACGCAGCTCGCGCTGGCGGTCGCCGCTGCCGTGCGCCGCCTGCACGGCGCGCCGCAGGATCCGCGCAGCGATGCGCGCGTGCTCGGGCGCGGCGCACGCTCCGGCGTCGGCATCGGCCTCTTCACGGAGGGCGGCCTCGTGCTCGACGGCGGGCGGAGCGCGCGCGACGAGCCGCCGCCCATCCTCGCCCGGCTCCCCTTTCCGGAGGCCTGGCGGATCGTGCTCGTCCTCGACAGGCATGCCACGGGCGTGCACGGGCCGGACGAGGCCGAAGCCTTCGCCGCCCTGCCGCCGATGCCCGCCGACGTCGCCGCCCATCTCTGCCGGCTCGCGCTGATGCGCGCGCTGCCCGCGCTCGCCGAGGCCGATCTCGACCCGTTCGGTCGCGCCGTGACGGAGATCCAGGCCGTCATCGGCGACCAGTTCGCACCGGCCCAGGGCGGCCGTTTCGCCAGCCCGGGCGTCGCCGCCGCGCTCGAGCGCCTGGAACGGGCCGGCTGCACCGGCTTCGGGCAGAGCTCGTGGGGGCCGACCGGCTTCGCCTTCGCACCCTCGGAGGCTACCGCCGCCGAATGGGCGGCCCTCCTGCGTGACCTCGCCGCTTCGGCGGGCCTGACCGTTCTCGTCGTCCGCGGCCGAAACGCCGGCGCCGAAATCCAGCAGATCAACGCATTGACGAAAGCAAAACAGCATGGCTGAGCCGCGCATCCTCCATATGATCAGTCCGCTGAAGCACGTGAGCCCGTTCGACGTGAACATGGCCCTCGATGCCGGCTTCGACGCGGTCGTGCCCTACAACCAGGTGGAGCTCGGCGAGGTGACGGGCCTCGTCCAGGACGCGATCTTCTCGCGGCCGCCGAAGCTCGGCGTCCGCTCCGGCCTCTTCATCGGCGGCAAGGAGGCGGTGCTCGCGCTCGACATGCTGGAAAAGGCGCGCAAGGCACTCGTGCCGCCCTTCTCGATGTCCATCTTCGCCGACCCGGCCGGCTCCTTCACCACCGCGGCGGCGATGGTCGCCTGCGTCGAGCGGACGCTGCGCGAGAAGCGGCAGCGCGAGCTCTCCGGCGCGACCATCGCCGTCTTCGGCGCGACCGGCGTGGTCGGCTTCTGCTCCGCCGTGATCGCCGCGACCGAGGGCGCGAAGGTGACGCTCGTCGGCCATGACGGCCCGGACCGCGTCCGGCGCGCCTCCGAGGAGATCGGGGCGCGCTTCGACGTCGGGGTCGGCTTCGCCGACGGCTCCACCGAGGAGCGCAAGGCGGCGATCGTGGCGGAGTCCGAGATCGTTCTCGCCGCCGCCAAGGCCGGCGTGAAGGTGCTCGGCCGCGAGCAGGTCGAGGCGGCGGATCGCCTGACGGTCGCCGCCGACGTCAACGCCGTTCCGCCGGCGGGCATCGAGGGCCTCGACGTGAAGGCCGACGGCGCGCCGCTCGGCACGCACGGCGCCGTCGGCATCGGCGCCCTCACCATCGGCGACATCAAATACAAGACGGAATCAGGCCTGTTCCGGGCGATGATCGATGCGGAGAAGCCGGTCGTGTTCGACTTCCGCGACGCCTTCCGCCTCGCCCGCTCGCTCGCCGCCAGGGGATGACGGAGGTGCTGGTCGGCGGTCTTTCGGCGCGTGCGCTGGCGGATGCGGCCACTGCGGCCGGCTATGCTCCGCTCGCCGCCGACCTCTTCTGCGACCTCGATCTCCAGGAGCGCTGCGCGGCGACCCGGCGGCTCGGCGGCAGCCTCGACGCGGGCATCGACCCTGACGCGCCGTCGGCGCTCGAACGGCTTGCCCGCGGCCGCGCCCCGATCGGCTTCGCCTATGCCTCCGGCTTCGAGGATCGCCCGCAACTCCTCGAGGCGGTGGCGGAGCTTTGGCCGATCCTCGGCAATTCGGCGAGCACGATCCGCCGGGTCAAGGATCCGCTACGGCTGGCGGAGCTCTGCCGCTCCCTCGCCATCCCGCACCCGGAGATCCGGTTCGATCGCCCGGGCGGAGACGGCTGGCTCGCCAAGCGCGCCGGCGGCAGCGGCGGGTCGCATGTCGGCCGGGCGGGCGAGGCGACCTATTGGCAGGAACAGGTGCCGGGCGAGCCGGTTTCAGCGCTCGTGCTGGCGAACGGCGGCGCCGCGCGCGTGCTCGGCCTCAGCGCGCAATGGCCCGATCCCTGCCCCGGCGCGCCGTTCCGCTATGGCGGCGCCGTGCGGCCGGCGCCGCTCGACGCCGGGACGGCGGGGAGCCTTTCGCGCGCCGCCGAACGGATCGCCCAAGCAAGCGGGCTGGTCGGCCTCAACAGCGTGGACTTCCTCGTCGCTGCCGACGCCTACTGGCTCATCGAGGTCAATCCGCGGCCGGGCGCGACGCTCGACCTTTTCAGGGACCGGGACGGGCGGCTCTTCGCAGAGCACGTCGCGGCCTGCCGCGGCGCACCGCTTCCCCACGACGAATTCCGGCTCGCGCCGGCTTCTGCCGCCGCGATCCTCTATGCCGACGCCCCGATCGCCGTGATGCCGGCGATCGCCTGGCCCGAATGGACGGCCGACCGCACGCCGCCCGGCGTCGCCATCGCGCAGGACGCCCCGGTCTGCACCGTTGTGGCGGAGGCGGAAACAGGAGCAGCAGCGCGCGCGCTGCTTGCCGGCCGGACTGCCGCCCTGCGGGGCCTGATCGGAGGCGCACAATGTCGATCAGCCTGAACGACCGCGCGTCTGCGCATGTGGAACGCATGATCGCGGATGCCGAGCGGTTGCGGATCGGGGTGGCGCGCGGGTCGCTGGGCGAGACGCTCGTCGATTGCGGTGCGAAGGTCCTCGGCGGCATCGATGCCGGCCTCGCGCTCGCGGAAACCTGCCTCGGCGGGCTCGGTCACGTGACGCTCGGCCCGGCGGAGGCCTTGCCGCGCTGGCCCTGGACGATCTCCGTCCGCACCAGCAATCCGGCGACCGCCTGCCTGGCGAGCCAGTACGCCGGCTGGGCGCTCTCGGACAAGGAGGGCGGAAGCGGCTTCTTCGCGCTCGGCTCCGGCCCGGCCCGGGCGCTGGCGCGGCGCGAAGAGGTCTTCCACGACCTCGCGCACCGGGAGGAATCGGCCCGCGCCGTGCTGGTCCTCGAGGCGGGATCGCCGCCGCCGGCAAGCGTGATCGCCAAGGTGGCAGGCGACTGCGGCATCGCCCCGGACGCGCTCAGCGTCCTCTACGCGCCCACCCGGAGCCTGGCCGGCACCGTGCAGATCATCGCCCGCGTGGTGGAGGTCGCGCTCCACAAGGCCCATGCCCTCGGCTATCGGGTCGAGCGGATCGTCGATGCCGCCGGCGCGGCGCCGATGAGCCCGCCCCATCCCGACTTCGTCACCGCGATGGGCCGCACCAACGACGCCATCATCTATGGCGGGCGGGTCCACCTGTTCGTGACCGGCCCGGAAGCGGAGGCGAAGGAGCTCGCCGCCGGCCTGCCGAGCCGCACCTCGCGGGATTACGGCGCGCCCTTCGCGGAGGTTTTCAAGCGGTTCAAGGGCGACTTCTACGCCATCGACGCCATGCTCTTCAGCCCCGCGCTGGTGACCGTGACGGCGATGGAGACCGGCGCGAGCTTCCATGCCGGGGAGCTTTCGGCGGCGCTCGTCGATGCGTCCTTCGGCGGCTGATCGGGCAGGCATGACCGGACCCCGGATCGCGCTCTTCGCCGAAGGCGGCGACTGGCACGCAGCAAGGCTCGGCGAGTCCTTCGCGGCGCGCGGGGCGGCTCTCGTCCGCCTGTCGCTCGACCGCGCCATGCTCGCGACCGGCACGGAGACCGGCGTCGAGCTGCCCGGCTTCGATGACGGCCTGCCGGATGCGGTCCTCGTCAAGACGGTGGCCGCGGGCAGCTTCGAGGCCATCACGCTCCGCCTCGGGATCCTGCACGCTCTGCGCGACCTCGGCGTGCCGGTCTGGAACGATGCGCGCGCGATCGAGCGCTGCGTCGACAAGGCGGCGACGAGCTTCCACCTGGCGCGCGCCGGCCTGCCGACGCCGGCGACCTGGACGACGGAAGATCGCGAGGCCGCCTGCCGGATCGTCGCGCGCGAGTGCGGACAGGGTCCGCTCGTCCTCAAGCCGCTGTTCGGCTCGCAGGGGCGCGGGCTCCTCCTCGTCGAGCGGCCGGAGGACCTTCCCCCGCCCGAGGCGACCGGCGGCGTCCACTATCTCCAGCGGCTGGTGCGCAGCCCGGCCGGACTGTTCGAGGACTACCGCCTCTTCGTCGTCGCAGGGCGCGTCGTCGCCGCCATGGCAAGGCGCGGCGCCACCTGGATCACCAACGTGAAGCAGGGCGGCGAGCCCCTGCCCTTTACGCCCGACGCCCGCATGACGCGTCTCGCCGTCGCCGCAGCCGGCGCGGTCGGGGCGGATTATTGCGGCGTGGACCTCATTCGGGACGAAGCCGGCCGGGCGCTCGTCCTGGAGGTGAACAGCATGCCGGCCTGGGCGGGCCTGCAGTCCGTGACGCCCGTCGACATCGCCGCCGCCATCGCGGACGGTCTTCTCGCGGCCCTGCCGCAGCGCCGGCAACTGGCTGCGGCAGGCGGATGAAGCCGCAAGCGAGCCTGATCGCCGAGCTCTACCGGTCGTCCTGCCTCGACGAGCTGAGGGCGCCGAAGGCCGGCAACGTGCACGATTTCAGCGCCGGGCACGGCATGACGGTGAGCGATTTCGAGGTGAGCGCGAACGTCACGGCGCCCTTCGTCGCGCGTGCCGGCGCGCCGGTCGGCGAGCGCATCCTCGGCGCGATCCGGGCGACCCGCGCCGCGGTCGGCTGCAACACCAATCTCGGCATCGTGCTGATGTCGGCGCCGCTCGCCGCCGCCGCCGAGCGCGCAGACGGACCGTCTCTCCGCGAATCCGTCGGCCGTATTCTCGCCGGCCTCGACGTGGCCGACGCCACAGCGGTCTTCGAGGCGATCGTGCTCGCCTCGCCGGCAGGACTCGGGCGATCGGACGCGCACGACGTCCGCGCGCCCGCGACCGTGAGGCTCATCGAGGCCATGCGCACGGCGGCCGAGCGCGACCGCATCGCCTGGAACTATTCGAACGGCTTCGCGGACGTCTTCGAGATCGGGCTGCCGACATACCGGGCCGCAATGGAGCGCTTCGGCGATCACCTCTGGGCGACCGCCGCCGTGCACTTCGCCATGATGGCCGCCTTCCCCGACACCCACATCGCGCGCGAGCACGGCGCCGATGCCGCGGCGCGGGCGCAGGAGAGCGCCAGGCGGATCGCCGACGAACTCGGCAGCGCGGACGAACCTCGCACCCTCCTCCCCCGCATCCTCACGCTCGACGGCGAGCTGAAGACGGCCGGGGTCAACCCCGGCACCAGCGCTGACCTGACCGTCGCCACCCTCTTCGCAGAACGCCTGGAGCGCCTCGAGAGCGACGCGAGGGCCTGACGGACCCCGAAAGGCACTCCCGCGGCGCGGGCGACGGCGCGCTCGCGTTGCACCTCCAAGCTATGCATGCCGCGCGCATCGGCCCCGCGTTGTGCGGCGCACCATCGCCCTTGATGCAATGCAGCATCAGACGCATCTTCGGGTCTCCCGGAGATGAATCCGGCTTGCCTGGCCCATTGGTGGGACCGGCCAGCACCTCAGGACGTTTCCAGATGCGCAGACTTCTTCTCTCCGCCGCCGCTCTTCTCGTCTCGGCTTCCGCCGGGCTGGCCGCGGACCTCGTGCCGAACCACGCCCGCAGCATCGAGCTCGAGGGCGTGTCGGGCGTCGCCTACTACACCGCCGAGGGCAGCGACTACAGCGTCGTGGCCGTCCTCTCCGGCGGCGAAGGCGCCCGCCCCGTGCGCTACCAGACCACGCTCGCGCCGGCGCAGCGGCTGGTGATCTCCGTGCCGGGCCCGCGGGGCGCGAAGGACAAGGCGGTCGAGATCGTCCGCGACGGCGATGCCGTCCGCGCCGATCTCGTCGAGTAGACCGAAAATTCGAGGCGGCTCGCCCGAGCCGCCTCGGCCCTCGGGCCGGCTATTCGGCGGCCTGCACCGGCCGCCGCGTGTCGCGCGCCCAGTAGTCCGGATCGGCCTTGCTGCGGGCGAGGTCTTCCGCCGTCTCGAAGCCCGGCGCCATCGAGGCGTCGGTTCCCGCGAGAACCTGGTGGTGCTCGATGTTCAGCGTCCGCAGCCAGCGCTGCTGCCCCATCGTGATCGCGATGAAATAGCCGAGCTCGACGAGCTCCGGCTCGCTGAAATGGCGGTGAAGCCGCTCCCACAGGGCATCCTCGGCCGGAAGATCCCAGGTGATCGCCTCCGCATAGGCGAGCGCCGCCTTCTGGCGATCGTCGTAGCGGACCGACTTCTCGAAATTGAGAAGGTCCTTGTAGTCCTCCTCCACGAGCCCCTGCCGCGCCGACTTGATGGACCGCTGGTTGCCGCAATACTCGCACTTCACCGAACGCGAGACGTAGACCCGGCAGAGTTCCTTGATGGAATGGTCGCAGACGCCGCTGTGGAAAACGTCGCGCCAGGTGTCGGCGAACGACCAGAAGCAGGCCGGCACGTGCGCCCGGATGGCCTGGCTCTCCGGCCGCGGCGTGCCCTCGCGGCGGCAGCGGTCGAGCTCGGCGAGCATGCGCGCGTCCGTGATCGTGGCCGGGTCGACATAGGAAATGCGCTGCTTGTCCATCGGCGTTTCCTCATTCTCTTCTTTTCGATGGAGCGAGGGTGTCACCCCGCCTGGCGCGAATCAAGCCGCGGCCGGCGCCCGGCTCCGCACGCGGCCGGGATCGGCGCAGGCCTCGCAGCGCTCAAGGAACGCCCGCATCAGCGCATAGCCGTGCTCGGTCAGCACGGATTCCGGGTGGAACTGCAGCCCGAACGTCGGATGCCGGCGGTGTGCGAGCGCCATGACCTCGCCGTCCATGCTCCAGGCGGTCGCCGCGAGGTCGGCGGCGGGCTCGTCCATCTCCACGATGAGCGAGTGGTAGCGGCCGACCGTGAACTCCGCCGGCAGTCCCTCGAAGAGGCCGCTGCCATCGTGGCGGATCGGCGCGGCGCGGCCGTGCATCGGCGTCCGCGCCCTCACGACGCGGGCGCCGAACGCCTCGCCGATGCACTGGTGGCCGAGGCAGATGCCGAGGATGGGCACCCGGCCGGAGAGCGCGCGCACGGCCTCCACCGAGATCCCCGCCTCCGCCGGCGTGCAGGGGCCAGGCGAGAGGATCAGCCCGGTCGCGCCGGAGCGGGCGACCTCCTCCACGCTGAGCGCGTCGCTCCGGACGACCCGCACGGGACGGCCGAGTTCCTCCACGTAGCGCGCCACGTTGAAGACGAAGGAATCGTAATTGTCGAGGACGAGGATCATGCCACCCGCGCCCGCGCCGCCGGGTCGAAGGCCTGGAACAGCCGCTCCGCCTTGACGAGCGTCTCCTCGTATTCCGCCTCCGGGTCCGACAGGAGCGTGATGCCGCCGCCGGCATGGACGGAGGCGCGGCCGCCTTCGGCGACGAGCGTGCGGATCGCGATGCTGGAGGCGAGCGAGCCGTCGAAGCCGAGATGAAGGACCGAACCGCAATAGACGCCGCGCGGGTCGGGCTCCAGCGCATGGATGATCTCCATGGCGCGGATCTTGGGCGCCCCGGTGATGGAGCCGCCGGGAAAGCTCGCGGCGATGAGGTCGAGCGCGTCGAGCCCCGGGCGGAGCCGCGCCGTCACGGCCGAGACGAGGTGGTGGACGTTGGCGTAGCTCTCCAGCCCGCACAGGACCGGCACCTCGACCGTCCCGGGGACCGCCACCCGCGACAGGTCGTTCCGGAGCAGGTCGACGATCATCACGTTCTCGGCACGATCCTTTTCGCTGGCGAGAAGCCGCTCCGCCTCCCGCCGGTCGCTCTCCGGGTCGAGCGCGCGCCGGGCCGTGCCCTTGATCGGCCGCGTCTCGACGAAGCCGCCGCGCATCTCCAGGAACCGCTCCGGCGAGGTCGAGGCAACGAGCCGCGCGCCGTCGTGGAGGAACGCCCCGAAGGTCGCCGGGTTGGCGGCGCGGAGCTGCGCATAGGCGGCGACGGGATCGAAGCCGGGCGGCAGCGGCACGGTGAAGCGCTGCGTGAGGTTCGCCTGGAAGATGTCGCCCGCGGCGATGTAGTCGCGCACCCGTCCGACCGCGGCCTGGAAGGCCGGCTGGTCGAAGTTCGACGACCAGGCGCCTGCGGGAATCCGGATGGCCGGCAAGGCAGGCGCGCGGCCGCGGGCGGCGAGCTCCGCGGCGAGCCAGTCCGCGCGCTGATGGCGGCGCTCGCGGCGGCGGCGCGGATCCTGTTCGGGATAGCCCGTGGAGACGACGAAGGCGCGCCGCTCGACCTCGTCGAAGGCGACCGCCACGTCGTGGAAGAAGAGATCGATCTCCGGGCAAGCCGGTCCCGGCCGCGGCTCCGGCAGCTTCTCGAAGAGCCGCCCCGCCTCGTAGGAGATGAAGCCTGTCGCCCCCGGCTGGAACCGGGGCCCGGCCGGCGCGGCCGGACAGGCGAAGGCGCGCAGCTTCGCCCGAAGCGCCGTGAGCGGCGCGTCTTCGAGCGCGGCGCCGTTCCATGCCGGCCGGAGCCCGCTCACCGTGAAGCGGGCGAACGGGTCCGCCGCGAGGTAGGACCAGCGGCCGAGCTCCGGATGCTTCATGGCGCTGTCGAGGAGGACGAGGCCGGGCGCGAGCGGCAGCGATCGCAGCACCGCGAGGGGATCGCGGTATTCGACCTCGCGGACGAGCGGGGCTTCCGACATGGCGCTCCAGCCAGGGCCGCCGAACCGGCCACCGTCCCTATCTAATGGCCCGCCGGCGGCCGCGCCAGCAAAGCGATGCCACAAGCCGGCCGCGCCGCACAGGCGACCGATTGTGCGCCGGCACGGCCCCGCTTAGGCTTGCCGCATGGAGGAAACGAATTCCAACGACCTCACCCTGCGCCAGCTCCAGATCTTCTGGACGGTCGCGCATTCCGGCTCGATCACCCGGGCCGCGAAGCAGCTCGAGCTGCGCCAGCCGTCCATATCGCAGCAGCTGAGCCGCATGGAGAAGGCGGTCGGCGGCAAGCTCATCCGCTTCGTCAACAACGAGATGCGGCTGACCCCGGCCGGCCAGTTCCTGCTCGAGGAGGCGGGACGGGTGCTCGGCGCGGTCGACCGCGCCAAGGCCGGCCTCAACGAGTTCTTCGAGGGCCGGCGCGGCCGCGTCGTCGTCGGCGCCCTGCCCTCGCTCGCGCGCAACCTGATCGTGCCGGCCTTCGGCCGGCTCGTCGCCGACAAGCCGGGCTACATGCTCGACATGGTCGAGATGACGCCGCGCGAGGCGATCGAGCAGCTGCACGGCCGCATGATCGATATGGCGGTGATCTCCGGCTACGCGGTCCCGGCCCGGCTCGGCCTCGGCCTCAAGAGCATCCTCGTCGCCGAGGACGCGCAGCTTCTCGCCGTGCCGGCGCATCTGCCGGACCTCGCGCCGCTCGCCGCCCCCGAGCAGCAGCTCGGCGCAGCCGACCTCGCCGTGCTCCGCAGCACGATCCGCTACGCCTTCGCGAGCGAGCACACCGGCCGCATCGCCGCCTGGTACGACACGCTCCTGCCGGGCTCTGCGATGACGGCGCGCTGCCGGTCGTTCGAGAGCGCGCTCGCCTTCGTGGAGGGCGGGCTCGGCAGCGCGATCGTGCCGGAGCTCGCCGTCCGCCACCGCGACGGCACGCTGTTCGACGTCACGCTCTACGGCCTGCCGCTGCCGAAGCGGCGCACGGTCGTGCTCATGCCCGACCATTACCTGACGCTCGAAGGCATGCGGAGCTTCGTCGCCCTCATCCGGGACGCGGCGGAGCGGCTGTCGCCGCTCGTGGTGCGCGACACGCCGGCCTTCGCCGCGCAGCGGCTCGGGAGCCCGGACGCGATGGCCGAGGCCTCCGGCCTTCCGGCCCTATAGGCTCGGGCTATCGCACCCATTGCTTGTAAAGCGGACTCTGAGCGTCACCTTGTCGCAATCCCGGCCGACACCCGCCGGGATCGACAAGGAGGAAATCCCATGAAGAAGATCTGGTCCAAGCCGATGATCACCGAGCGTCCGGCCGGCATGGAAGTGACGGCCTACCTTCCGGCGAAGATCTAGGCGGAACCGGCCATCGGCCGCCTCCGGGGCTCACGGATGCTTATCGTCCGCGTTCTCGGCGCAGCGGCCGGTGGCGGCTTCCCGCAATGGAACGCCAATTCCGAGCCCTGCCGGCGCGCGCGCGCCGGCGATGCCGCGGCACCCGCCGCGACCCAGGCCTCGGTCGCGGTCTCGGCCGACGGGCGAAAGTGGGTGATCGTGAACGCCTCCCCGGACCTCCGCCAGCAGATCGAGGCCAGTCCCTGCCTGCAGCCGCAGGACGGGCTGCGGTCGAGCCCGATCGCCGCGGTGCTCCTCACCAATGGCGACGTCGACGCGATTGCCGGCCTGCTGCATCTCAGGGAGGGCACGCCCTTCGCGCTCTACGCGGCCCCGTCTGTCCTCGCGATTCTCGACGACAATCCCGTCTTCGACGTGGTCGACCGGGGCACCGTGCCGCGCCGCCCGCTCGAGACCGACGCCTGGCAGGCCATCGGCCTTGCCGACGGATCGCCGAGCGGCGTCGAGGTCAGGTGCTTTCCGGTGCCCGGCAAGGTGCCGCTCTATCTCGAGGGCGAGGGCTTCGACCCGGCAACCCCGTCGGAAGCGGGCGAGACGGTCGGGCTGGAATTCCGCTCCGGCGGGGCCCGGTTCTTCTACGTCGCCAATTGCGCGGCGATCACGCCGGCGCTGGCCGCCCGGCTGGAGGGCGCCCCGCTCGTCTTCTTCGACGGCACGCTCTTCACCGACGACGAGATGATCCGCCAAAGCGTGGGCACCAAGACCGGCCGCCGCATGGGGCACATGAGCCTGTCCGGCCCCGACGGCAGCATGGCGGGGCTCGCCGGCCTCGGCATCGGCCGCGTCGTCTTCATCCACATCAACAACACCAATCCGATTCTCCTGAAGGACAGCCCGGAGCGCGCCGCGGTCGAGGCCGCCGGCTTCAGGGTCGCCCATGACGGAATGGAGGAACGTCTGTGAGCTTTCCCGGCATCGACGATCTCGCCTCGGGCGAGGACCTGGAGACGGCGCTCCGGCGGATCGGCGCCGAGCGCTACCACAACCTCCACCCCTTCCACCGCATGCTGCACGGCGGCCGCCTGAACCGCGGCCAGGTCCAGGCCTGGGCGCTCAACCGCTATTACTACCAGTCGCGCATCCCGATGAAGGACAGCGCGATCATGGCGCGGATCGCCGATTCCGAGCTGCGGCGGATCTGGTCGGAGCGCGTCGTCGACCATGACGGCACGCGCGAGGGCCAGGGCGGCGTCGCGCGCTGGCTGACGCTCTGCGCCGCACTCGGGCTCGATCCGGAGCGGGTGAAGCGCGAGGAGGGCATCCTGCCGGCCACCCGCTTCGCCGTCGAGGCCTACATCCATTTCGTTCGCGAGCGTTCGCTGCTGGAGGCGATCGCCTCCTCGCTCACCGAGCTCTTCTCGCCCGGCATCATCCGCGAGCGCGTCTCCGGCATGCTCGCCAATTACGATTTCGTGGACGAGACGACCCTGTCCTATTTCCGGCCGCGGCTCGACCAGGCGCCGCGCGACGCGGAGTTCGCCCTCGCCTACGTGAAGGAGCACGCGCGCACGCCGGCCGAGCGCCGGCTCGTCTGCGAGGCGCTCCTCTTCAAGACCGACGTGCTCTGGGCGCAGCTCGACGCGCTCCACCACGCCTACGTCCTCGCCGGCGGCATCCCGCCGGGCGCGTTCGTGCCGGAGGAGGAGACGGCCCTGATGGGGAACGTCGCATGAGCGCGGCGCTCGCCTCCGACACCGCGCTTGTCCGCCCGGCCTGGGCGCGGCTGCGCTTCTGCGAGGTGCGCCAGGCCTGGCTGCTCCTCGTCCCGGAGCGCGTGCTCTTTCCCTGCCCGACGACGGTGGAGGTGCTGGAGCGCCTCGCCGAACCGAAGCGGCTCGGCGTGCTCGCAGCCGAGCTCGCAGCCGAATACGACGCCCCGCCCGAGGCGATCGAGGCCGATCTCGGCCCGCTCCTGGGCGATCTCGTGGAGAAGGGCTATGTCCGACGCGCCGACGCTTGACGCCCCGGCCCGGTCGCCCGCCCCGGCGCCGATCGCTGCAGCTTCCGTCGAGGCCCCGCTCGGGCTCCTCGCCGAGATCACGCATCGCTGCCCGCTGCAATGCCCCTATTGCTCGAACCCGGTCGCGCTGGAGCGGCTGGAGTCGGAGCTGACGGCCGGCGAATGGGGACGCGTCTTCGAGGAGGCCGCACGCCTCGGCATCGTCCAGCTCCATCTCTCCGGCGGCGAGCCGCTCGCCCGCCGCGACGTCGCCGAGATCGTGGCGCACGCCCGCACGGCCGGGCTCTACGTCAACCTCATCACCGCCGCCGTGAACCTCACACCGGAGCGCGCCGATGCGCTCGCCGCGGCCGGCGTCGACCACGTCCAGATCTCGCTGCAGGATTCCGACGCGGAGAGCTGCGGCCGCATCACCGCCTATCCCAGGGCCTTCGAGAAGAAGATCGAGGCGGCGCGGCTCGTCACCGAGCGCGGGCTGCCGCTCACCGTGAACGCCGTCATCCACCGTGCCAATGTCGGCCGGGTCGGCGACCTGATCGCGCTCGCGGAGCGGCTCGGCGCGCACCGCATCGAGATCGCGCATACGCAATATTACGGCTGGGCCTATCGCAACCGCGCCGCGCTCATGCCTGATCCCGCCCAGGTGGAGGCCGCGAGCCGGACGGTCGAGGCGGCGCGCGAGGCGCTGCGGGGCCGGCTCCTCATCGATTATGTCGTGCCGGACTATTTCGCCAGCCTGCCGAAGCCCTGCATGGGCGGCTGGGGCCGGCAGTTCCTGGTCGTCACGCCGAAGGGCGACGTGCTGCCCTGCCATGCCGCGCCGATGATCCCGGGCCTCGCCTTCGACAATGTCCGCGAGCAGAGCCTCGGCGCGATCTGGCGCGGCTCGGCCGCCTTCAACCGCTTCCGCGGCGAGGACTGGATGCCGGAGCCCTGCCGCAGCTGCGCGCGGCGCGAGGAGGATTTCGGCGGCTGCCGCTGCCAGGCCTTCATGCTCACGGGCGACGCCGCCAATACCGACCCGGCCTGCGCGCTCTCGCCCCACCACGACGCCATGCGCCGCTTCGCCACCGAGGCGTCGGGCGATGCGCCGCCGGGCTACGTCTACCGGCGCTACGGCTGACCGGACGGTTCGGCGACGGCCCAGGGCGCCGCTCTCGCCCGCATGCCCCTCGTCCGCGCCCGTTCAGGCGAAGCGGGCCTTCGCGCCGGCGATCGCCTCGGCCGAGCTCAGCGTGTCGAACAGTTCCCGGAACCACACCACCTTGCCGTCCCGGACCCGCAGGAGGTCGCAGAGGTCGGCGGTCGCCGTCCGGCCGGTGTCGCGCATCCGCACGGTCGCGCGGACGAAGACGCACGCCTTGTCGCCCTCCACGATCGTGAACTGCGGCTCGTACTCGACGTGCTCCACCTCCGCCAGGAGGTCGCGGAATCCCCGCATGACGGCCTCGCGCCCGCGCCTGACGCCGCCGAAGGGGAAGATGTCCGCCGATATCTCCACCGCCCAGTCGATGTCGTCCGCGAGCCCCGCCTCGAGTGCGGCAAGGTCGCCCGCGCGGAACGCGGCGTAGACCTCCGAAACGACGCGGCGGGTCGCATCGCTGGCATCGTTGTCGTTCATGGCTGCCTCCCTGCCCCGGCTCTCCGGCCGGCATCGGGAGTGTGCGCCGGGTCTCGACCGTTCGCAATCGCGACCGCGGGGCTGCGACCTGTCCTTGGCGGCGCCGAAGCGGCCGCCTATCCCGCGCTGCCCGCCCCGGCCGACCGCGCCCGGTCGCGCCCTTCCGGCGCTTCCTCCGCACCCGCGTCGGCATGCGATCCGTCCGCCTGAGGATGGAAGACGAACCGCCCCGGCCCGAGGCGCCGGGCACGGCGCACCGCGCGGCGGGCTCTTGCCAGGCCGTGCTGCACGCTGTCGGCATCGCTCGGCGCCATGACGGCGCCCACGGCGACACGCGGCTGGATCGTCTGACCCGAGGCGAGCGGGATCGGGTCGCAAATGCCGGCGAGGATGCGCTCCATCGCCTGTTGCGCCTCGTCGAGATCGATGACGCGCAGCATGAGGCCGAGCTCATCGTCGGAGAGCCAGCCGACGAGGTCGCCCCGGCGGACCACCTGGCGCGCCCGCGCCGCAAGCGCCGATTCCATCTCCTCGGTCGCCGATATGCCGTGCAGCTCGGCGGCGACCCGGAGGTTGTCGATCGCGGCGAGCGCGAAGACGAACGGCGTCCGGTAATGCCGCGCGACCGCGACGAGGACGTCGAGCTGCTGAAGGAAGGCGGCGCGGCGCGGAAGGCCCTCCGGGCGCTGCCTGACGACGTCGCCTGCAGGCGAGACCGTGCGGATGGCGCCCCTGGCGAGCGCCGGCCGGCCGGTCCCGTCGGCGAACCAGACGCCGCGATCCTGGACCCAGACCGTGCGCGTTCCGGGCCCGCCTGGAAGGCGCAGGCCGTAGGTCACTTCATAGGGAACGCCCGACCCGTAATCGATGCCGATCGCATTCAGGACCGCCTGGTGCCGGTCGGTGAGGCTGTCCGGGTCGACGAGCGTCTTGTAGCTCTCACCAACGGCGAGCCCGTCGAACCGCTCGAGGCCGAGCACGTCGCCGACATTCGCCGACCAGCGCTGGCGATCCGTTTCCAGATCCCATTCGTAGAGCGCTTCGCCGATCGCGGTGAGGATGGTCTGGCTGTTCGCGCCGGACTGGCTGCGCCGGTCGTCCGAAGCGGCGGCGAGGACCGGCGTGAGATCGGGCTCGTAACCCTCTTCCGGCCGAGCCTGGTCCTTCTCCTCGCTCAACACTTGTCCCCGGCGCCGTGCTCGTCCATCAGCCGGCGAATTCTGCCGCATCACGATGAAGGCGGCGTAAACGGCCGCAAGCCGTGCGGCGCGCCGGCGGCCCGAACGCAGAACGGGCCGGCGCGGCGGCCGGCCCGTCCTCGATCGGCTTCGGAGAACCGTCAGATGGTTTCCTTCGGCTCCAGGATCTGGCGGCCGCGGTACCGGCCGCTCTTCAGGTCGACGTGGTGCGGGCGGCGAAGCTCGCCCGAATCCTTGTCCTCGACATAGGTCGGCTGCGGCAGCGCGTCGGCCGACCGGCGGAAGCCGCGCTTCATGCGCGAGGTTTTTCTCTTCGGAACTGGCATGTCGTGCTCCAGGGGATCTGTCGGCCGGCAACAGCCGAGCCGTCCGCCGCGCCGCGGCAGACCGTTCGGAGGCGCATATAACCCCTCGCGCGCGCTTTGGCCAGTCCGATCGATCAGTCGAGCACGCAGTCGCCATAGGGACCGGCGCGCGCGGCGCGCGCGGCGATCGTGCTGGCGATGTTGCGTACGCCGCGGCTCGGATTGGCCGGGTCGCGGGCGAGCGGCGCCGGGAGCACGGCGGCGAGCCGCGCCGCCTGCGTCGCGTTGAGCCGCTTGGCCGTGGTGCCGAAATGGTGTTGCGCCGCAGCCTCCGCGCCGTAGATCCCGGGGCCCCATTCCGCGATGTTCAGGTAGATCTCCATCGTCCGCCGCTTGCCGAGCACGACGTCGGCATAGACCGCAAGCGGCACTTCGAGCGCCTTGCGCAGGTAGGAGCGGCTCGTCGTCAGGAACAGGTTCTTCACCACCTGCATGGTGATGGTGCTGGCGCCGCGCACGCGCCCGCCGCCGTCCGCCGCCTCCAGCGCCTTCCGGAACTCGACCCAGTCGATCCCGCCGTGCGCGCAGTACCTTGCGTCCTCCGACATCAGCACCGACCGGACGAGGTGCGGCGAGATGTCCGGCAGCGCCTTCCACTCCTTCTCGATCCCCGCGCCGCCGAGGCGCTTCAAGGCCATCACGGTCGTGATCGGCGGGTCGACGAAGCGGTAGAGCGGCAGCAGGAGGAACGGCGCGAGGAGCACCAGGAGGACGATCAGCAGGATGCGGCGGATGAGGCGCCGGAGCCCGCCGCGACGGCGCCGCACGTGCAAGGGGATGGCTTCGCCGCGGGTTGACAAGTCGGTGTTTTCCGCCATCGCTCCGGCCGGTCGTTCAACAGCCTTCTAAGACGAGACGTGACCGCTCGGCCAGCCCGATGAACCCGCCTCCCACAAGCCCGGACTTCGCTGCGCAGCGCGCCGCGGTCGCCGCCGCGGTGGAGGCCCGCCTGCAGGCGCTGCTTGCCGACGACCCCCGGCCCGGCGAAATCGCGCGGCCGCCGCGGCTCGTGGCGGCGATGCGGCACGCGCTGCTCGGCGGCGGCAAGCGGTTCCGCCCCTATCTCGTCGTCGCGAGCGCCGCGCTGTTCGACGTGCCGATGGCGGCGGCGCTGGACGCCGCAGCCGCCGTCGAATGCCTGCACACCTATTCCCTCGTCCATGACGACCTGCCCGCCATGGACGACGACGATCTCCGCCGCGGCCGTCCGACCGTCCACCGCGCCTTCGACGAGGCGACGGCGATCCTCGCCGGGGACGCGCTGCTCACGCTCGCCTTCGACGTGCTCGCCCGCGACGGCACGCATCCGGACCCCGCCGTCCGCGCCGCCCTGGTGCTGGCGCTCGCCCGGGCGGCCGGGCTCGGCGGCATGGTGGGCGGCCAGATGCTCGACCTGGAGGCGGAGCGCAGCACCTTCGACGAGGCCGCCATCCGCCGCATGCAGGCGATGAAGACGGGAGCCCTGATCGCCTGCTGCTGCGAGATGGGCGCCCTCCTCGGCCGCGCGCCGGAGCCGCACCGCGCCGCCCTGGCAAGCTACGGGCGGGAACTCGGCCTCGCCTTCCAGATCGCGGACGATCTCCTCGACCTCGAAGCGAGCGCCGAAGCGCTCGGCAAGGCGGCGGCGAAGGACGCCGCGAGGGGCAAGGCGACGCTGGTCGCCCGCCTCGGCCCGGCCGAGGCGCGCGCTGCGCTCGCTTCGGCCGTGGCGGCGTGCGCCGACGCGCTCGCGCCGTTCGGCGGGCGGGCGGGAAGGCTCGTCGAGGCTGCCCGGTTCGCGGCCGAACGGCCGAGCTAGCCGTCGCGCGGCCCCCCGGGTCGCCGGGCCTTGTAGCGGGCGCGCAGCCAGAACACGCCGAAGAAGGCCAGCATCGCGGCGAGCGCGACGGCGAGGCCGGCCCACGGTCCGCCCCCGGACACCGCCGCCATCAGTCGCGGCATCAGCAGCAGGACGAGGGCGGTCCCCGCGAGGATGATCCCGGCCGCAACCGCCGGCCCATAATCCTTCATCGTCCGTCTCCCGTGGGCGCGTGCCCGCTCGGCCGCGGGGCGTCGGCGCAGGCGCCGTGCTCGATCTCGATCGTCGCATGCCGGATGCCGTGGCGTCGATCGAGGCGGTCCTTCAGCGCGGAAACGACGCTGTCCGCATCCGCACCTTCGACGATGCGCGCATGCAGCGTGGCGAGCCGCTGGCGCCCGTCCAGCGTCCAGACATGCATGTGGTGGATGTCGCAGACGCCGTCGGCCGACCGCAAGAGGTCGTCGGCGACCGCGTTCCGGTCGGTCTCGGCCGGCGCGCCCTCGAGCAGGATCAGTCCGGATTCGCGCAGGAGCATCCATGCGCTGCGCAGGAGGAGCGCGGCCACCAGCAGCGAGAGGAGCGGGTCGGCCGGCGTCCAGCCGGTGGTCAGGATGATGCCTGCCGCCGCGATCGCGGCGAGCGAGCCGAGGAGGTCACCCATCACGTGAAGGAGCGCGCCCCTCAGATTAAGGGACGAGCGGTCGCCGCCGTGCAGGATGGCGAAGGCGGCGACGTTGACGGCGAGGCCCGTGGCGGCGATCGCCAGCATCGGGCCGGCCAGCACATCGGCAGGCTGCGAGAAACGCTGCACGGCCTCCACCACGATCCAGAGCGCGATCAGGAAGATGGTGAGGCCGTTCGTATAGGCGACCAGGATCTTCAGCCGGTCGAAGCCGTAGGTCATGCGCTCGCTGGCCGGCCGCTCGCTCATCCGGTAGGCCAAGTACGCGAGCCCGAGCGCGACGGAATCCGTGAGCATGTGGCCGGCATCTGCCAAGAGCGCCAGCGAGCCGGTCCAGAGCCCGCCCACGACCTCCGCCATCATGAACCCGGCCGTCAAGAGCGCGGCGGCGAGGATGCGGTTCTTGTTGCTCGCGCCGGCGGTCACGGAATGGTCGTGAGCGTGATCGTGTCCATGCGCGTGGCCGCCGTGCCCCGGCTCGTGCTCGTGTCCATCGCGCAGGCACGCATGGTCGTTCTGGTCAGTCATCGGCGGGCCCGTCCGGCATGTGCTGCGCGCTCTGCGGCGATGCGTTCCGAAAGCGATGTGCGCTGCCGTCCCGCCTCGTCCAGCTCGGAGAGCCACGCCTCCGTCCCGGCACGGATCGCCGGCCACTCGCGATCGATGATGGAGAACCAGGCCGTGTCGCGGTTGCGGCCCTTCACCACCATGTGCTGCCGGAAGAGGCCCTCGGGCGTGAAGCCCAGCCGGGCGGCGGCCGACCGCGAGGGCAGGTTCTGCGCGTCGCACTTCCACTCGTAGCGGCGGTAGCCGAGCTCGTCGAAGATGCGCCGCGCCATCAGCAGCATGGCCTCGGTTGCCGCCGCGCTGCGGCGGAGCCCCTCGCCGTAGACGATGCAGCCGACCTCGCCGACGCCGTTGGCCGGATCGAGGCGCATGTAGCTCGCCGTCCCGAGCGCCCGCCCCGCGGCCCGGTCCACGATGGCGAAGGCCACCCAGTCGGGACGATCGGCAATCCACGCGATGCCCTCGCGGAAGGCCGCCTCGCCGTCGAACGGGCCGATCGGCATGTAGGTCCAGATCGCGCGACCGGCGCTGCCGCCGGTGGCGTCCCAGAGGTCGCGCCAATGCGCCTCGGCGCCGAGGGCGACGAGTTCCACGCGCTCCCCGCGCATCGGCTCGGTGCCCGGCAGCCGCCGCGGCGACCAGCCCGACAGGTCCTCAGTCTTCATCGTCATCGTCATCAATGCGCGGCCTTGCGAAAGCGCCGTTCAGCGTGGAAGAGGCGGCCGCGCCGGCATAATCGATCCGCCGGTCGGCGAGCGCGCCCGCTGCCCGCAGGAACGCCCCGAGCGCCGTCTTGGCGAGCCCCGACCCGATGGAGACGCGGCGCACGCCGAGCCGCTCGAGCGCCGGGATGTCATCGGAGACGCCGCCGAGCCCGCCGAGGACGTTGACCGGCACGGCGACCGCGCCGACGATCTCGGCCACCTCGTGTTCCTGCGTCAGCCCCGGAGCATAGACCACGTCGGCGCCCGCCGCGTCGTAAAGCTTCAGGCGCCGGACGGCCTCCTTCAGCGGGTCCACGCCCTTTGCGAAGAACGCCTCGCAGCGCCCGGTCAGCACGAAGGAAGAGCCCGACCGGGCGACCGCCTCGCGGGCGGCCTCGAAGCGCCGCGCCGCCTCCGCGAGCGGATAGAGCGCGCCGTCGCCGGCCGACTGGTCCTGGTCCTCGATGGAGCAGCCCGCGACGCCCGCATCGATCGCGCGGCGCACGGTCTCGGCGACCTCCTGCGGCGTGGCGCCGTAACCCGATTCGAAATCGCCGTTGACCGGCAGGCCGGTGGCGCGGTGGAGCAGGGCCGCGTGGGCGATCGCCTCCTCCCGGGTCACGGCGCCGACCGCGTCCGGCTTTCCGAGCGACCAGGCGAGCGCGGCCGAGGACGTCGCGAGCGCCTCGAACCCGAAATCCGCAAGGAGCATCGCCGTGCCGGCATCCCAGGGATTGGGCATGACGAACAGCCGCTCGCGCGCGTGCAGGGCGCGGAAGCGGGAGGCCGGCTCGGCGGTATCGCTCATGTCAGTGGTTGTCCCGGGGCGTGAAGCGGTGCCCGACGTCGCGATACTTCACGGCGGGCTTCAGCACCATCCCGCCGTCGAACTGGTCGGCGAGTGCCCGGTGGATCTCCTGCCAGGGCGTCTGGCTCGGCGGCACGTAGGCGAGCGGCCCGTCTTCGAGCGCCTGCTCCAGCGCCCGCCGGCGCTCCGCGAGCTCCTCGTTCGGCAGGAGCACGTTCGCCTCGCGCCGGTTCAGGTCGATGCGGATGCGGTCGCCGGTCCTCAGCAGCGCCAGGCCGCCGCCGACGGCGGCCTCCGGGCAGGCGTTCAGGATCGAGGGCGAACCCGACGTGCCGGACTGACGGCCGTCGCCGATGCAGGGCAGTTCCATGATCCCTTCCTGCAGGAGCGCGTCGGGCGGCTGCATGTTCACGACCTCGGCACCGCCCGGATAGCCGATCGGGCCGGCGCCGCGCATGACCAGGATGGTGTGCTCGTCGATCCCGAGCGCCGGGTCGTTGATGCGGGCATGGTAGTCCTCGCGCCCGTCGAAGACGACGACGGGGCCCTCGAAAGCGTTCGGGTCTTCCGGGTCCGACAGGTAGCGCGCGCGGAAGGTCTCGGAGATCACGCTCGTCTTCATGATCGCCGAGCCGAACAGATTGCCCTTTAGGTTGAGGAAGCCCGCATCCGCGAGGATCGGCTCCTCGTGGGATCGGATCACCTCGCGGTCCCAGCTGCGCTTGCCCGCGCAGTTCGCGCCGATCGTGCCGCCGTTCACGGTCAGGGCGTCCGGGTGCGGCAGGAGGCCGGCCTCGATCAGCTCGGCGACGACGGCCGGCACGCCGCCGGCACGATGAAAGTCCTCCCCGAGGAAGCGCCCGGCCGGCTGCAGGTCGACGAGGAGCGGAACGTGGTGGCCGATCCGCTCCCAATCGTCGTTGGTGAGCTCGATCCCGAGATGGCGGGCGATGGCGTTGAGGTGGATCGGCGCGTTCGTGGAGCCGCCGATCGCGGAGTTCACCACGATGGCGTTCTCGAGCGCCGCGCGCGTCATGATCTTCGCCGGCGTCAGGTCCTCCAGCACCATCTCGACGATGCGCCGGCCGGTCAGGTAGGCGACCTGCGCCCGCTCCTTGTGCGGCGCGGGAATGGCGGCCCCGCCGGGCAGCATCATGCCGAGCGCCTCGGCGAGCGCGTTCATCGTGGTCGCCGTCCCCATCGTGTTGCAGAAGCCGGGAGACGGCGCCGAGGAGGCGACGAGCTCGAAATATTGCGGCCAGTCGATCTCGCCGGCCGCCTTGAGCTTCTTGGCGAGCCACTTGATCGTGCCGGAGCCGGTGCGCGCGCCGCGATACCAGCCGTTCAGCATCGGCCCGACGGAGAGCGCGATGGCGGGGATGTTCACGGTCGCCGCGGCCATCAGCTGGGACGGCGTGGTCTTGTCGCAGCCGGTCGTCAGCACCACGCCGTCGATCGGATAGCCGAACAGCGTCTCCACCAGCCCCAGATAAGCGAGGTTGCGATCGAGCGCCGCCGTCGGCCGCCGGCCGGTCTCCTGGATCGGGTGGACCGGGAACTCGAAGGCGATGCCGCCGGCTTCGCGGATACCTTCGCGGACCCGCTCGGCGAGCACGATGTGGTGCCGGTTGCACGGCGCGAGGTCGGAGCCCGATTGGGCGATGCCGATGAGCGGCTTGCCGGACTGGAGTTCCGCGCGCGTCAGGCCCCAGTTCATGTAGC
The DNA here is from genome assembly GCF_052655945.1 of Faunimonas sp. B44. Lineage (NCBI taxonomy): Bacteria > Pseudomonadati > Pseudomonadota > Alphaproteobacteria > Hyphomicrobiales > Afifellaceae > Faunimonas > Faunimonas sp. B44. Next base: position 101,935 of record NZ_JBQYEX010000007.1, read on the forward strand.
GCTCGATGTAGAGCGCCGTCATGTCCGGATCGTCGGGATTGTCGAACCAGAGCTGCGATCGCAGCTTCACCGTCGTGCCGTGCTTGGCGTCATAGGGCATGCCGTTCTCCGAGAAGCAGGGGGAGCCTCGCGCCCTGCCCCGGCGGAATCAAGATGCCGCGGCGAAACGCCCGCCCCTCCGAGCGCCCCCCCCCCCCCCCCGCGGCCGCAACGGCCGGTCAGCGGGCCTGGATGCTTTCCAGATAGGCGAGAAAGGCCTCGATCTGCGCCGGCTCCAGCTGGAATTCCGGCATGTCGGGATGGGCCGTGACGATGCCCTCGGCGAGCGCCTCCGCCAGCTGCTCGACCGGGTAGCGCTGCGAGAGCGTCCGGAATGCCGGCGCCTCCGGCAGCGGGCTTTCGCCGCTCGTGCCGATCGCGTGGCAGCGGGCGCAGTTCGCCTCGGCGAAGCGCTCGCCCTCCGCAATCGGGTCGGCGAGCGCCGGCCCCGCCGAGACGAGGGCCACGGCCAGTGCGAGGCGTATCATGGTGTTGTCCTCCTTGCGCGCGCCGGCGCCTTCATTCCAGCGGACCCGCGCCCGCCAGCGTCCCGCCCGCATCGCGCAGCGCCTCCGGCGTGTCGACGTCGAGCCCGGCGGCCGGCCCGATCTCGACGGTCCGCACGGCGTCCGCGTGGCGCGCGATCAGGTGCCGCGCGCCGACATCGCCGGATGTCGCGAGAAGCTCCGGGAAGAAATGGCGCGACCAGAGCACCGGGTTGCCGCGCTTGCCCTCGACGGTGGGGAGCACGATCCCGGGCCGGTCGGGGTCGAACGCGGCGATCAGCCGGTCGATGATCGCGGCCGTGATGCCGGGCATGTCGGCGAGCAAGACGATCGCCCCGGCCGCGTCGGCCGGCAGCGCGGATATGCCGGTCTTAAGGGAGGTGGCGAGCCCCTCGGCATAGTCCGCATTGTGGACCGTCGCGACGTCGAGCCCGGCAAGCGCCGCCTCGATCCGGTCGCGCATGTGGCCGGTGACCACCACGACCGGCGACGCGCGCGAGGCGAGCGCGGCGGCGGCGCTCCGGCGCACGAGCGGCTCGCCGCCGAAGGTCGCCAGCAGCTTGTTCGGCCCGCCCATCCGGCGCGACTGCCCGGCGGCGAGGACGAGGGCCGCGACGGGGCCGCCCGCCGCCTTCGCCGGCTCGCGCGGCTGCGGCCGCGACACGATCTCCATGAGCAGGCCTCCGACGCCCATGCCGGTGATGTCCTCGGGTTCCACCGGAATGCCGGCGAGGAGCCGTTGCAGCACCCAGTCGAAGCCGTTCTCGGCCGGGCTGCGCGCGCAGCCGGGTGCGCCGATCACCGGCACGCCCTCGAGTTCGCCGACGAGGAGCAGGTTGCCCGGATCGACGGGCATGCCGAGATGGATCACCCGCCCGCCGGCGGCCCTGATCGCCTCCGGGATGACGTCGGCCGCGTCGGTGATCGCAGAGGCCGCGAAGACGACGAGGAGGTCGGGATCCTCCCGCCGCTGCGCGGCGAGCGCCTCGGCGAGCGGCGCCGTGCGATGCGGGACGCGCCGCTCGTCGGCGACCGTCGCGCCGGCCGGCGCGAGCCGCGCCTCGAACACCCGGCGCGTCTTGTCCATGACGCTCGGCTTCAGCCCGGGCAGCGTCGTCGCCGTCATGGCGACGCGGGCGCGCCGCCAGGGCGATAGGGCGAGCGCGGCGCGCCCTGCGAGCGCTTGCTCCGCACGCTCGACCGCGCTTTCCGGCAGCGCGAGCGGGATAATCTTCACGGTCGCCACCATGCGCCCCGCCTCCACCGCCGCGTAAGACGGCAGCGTCGCGAGCGTCAGGCCCGGATCGAGCCGGTTCACGCCGTCGACCAGCGCCCGGTCGGCGACGAACAGCCCGGCGGCGTCGGCGAAGATGTTGCACCGGCCGGTGAAGGCCGGGTCGATCCGCAGGTTGGGGCCGAGCAGCGCGCTGGCGACCCGCTCCGCCGCCGCGTCCTCGCCGATGTCGCCGGGCTCGAGCCGCGCCGCCACGATCTCGGCGATGCCCGCCTCCGACAGCGCCGCGATCTCCGCGGGGCCGAGCCGCGTTCCCTTCCGGATCGTTCCCCGGCCGTGGCGGATCGAATGGGCGGCGACCGCCCCTTCCGCCTCTCCGACCGGGACCGGGCCGAACCTCAAGCCGCCGCCCGCTTCGCGCCGGCGCTCGTGCGCAGCGCCGCGATCACCTCGGCCATGATCGCGACGGCGATCTCGGCCGGGGACTGCGCTCCGATGTCGAGCCCGATCGGCGCGTGGATGCGCTCAAGATCCGCGGCGGCGACGCCGTCCTGGAGCAGGCGCTCGACGCGCTTGCCGTGCGTCTTCCGGCTTCCGAGCGCACCGACGTAGAAGCAGCGCGCGGCAAGTGCGGCGGCGATCGGCCCGTCGTCGATCTTCGGGTCGTGCGTGAGCGCGACCAGCGCGCTGTAGGCGTCGAGCGGCTTGTCGCGCAGCGCCTCGTCCGGCCATTCCGCGAGGAGCGGGACGTCGGGAAAGCGCTCCTTTGTCGCGAACGCCGTGCGCGGGTCGATGATGACCATGTCGAATCCCGCAACCCGCGCGATCGGCGCGAGCGCCTGGCTGATGTGCACGGCGCCGATCACCACCATCCGCGGCGGCGGCACCTGCACGGTGAGGAAGGTGCGGCCGTCCTCCAGCATGCCGGATCGGCCGGTGCGGAAGCGGCGCTCGAGCTCCGGGCCGAGCGGATCGGCGGCAGCGTCAGCCTCGCCGACGAGCCGCGTCTGGCCCGATTGCGTGTCGGTGACGAGGATCGCCGCGCGCCGTGCGCGCCGGGCCTCGTTCATGGCGACGAGCAGGTCGGCGCGCATGTCAGTTCACCGGCTCGACATAGACGCGGATGCGCCCGCCGCAGGAGAGCCCGACCCGCCACGCCGTCTCGTCGGCGACGCCGAACTCCAGCATGCGCGGCCGCCCTTCGGCGATCACGTCGAGCGCCTCGCCGACGACCGCGCCCTCGACGCAGCCGCCCGACACCGAGCCCTGGAAATTCCCCTCGCCGTCGATCACCAGATGGCTGCCGACGGGCCTTGGCGCCGAGCCCCAGGTCTCCACCACGGTGGCGAGCGCGAGCCGCCGGCCCTCCCCGATCCAGGCCTCTGCGGTGCCGAGCACGTCGAGGCCGGCGTCTTGCAGATGTTCCGACATCCTTTCCTCCTCATGCTGCCTTCAGGTAGCTGCGCGGGTCGGCCGCCGCGCCGCCGGGCTCCGTCGACAGCGCGTCCACCACGTCGGCGATCGCCTGGAGCGAATGCGCCGGGCGGAACTGGTCGACATGGGGCAGCATGGCTCGGATTCCGCTCGCCCTCGCCTCGAAGCCGGAGAAGCGCAGGAGCGGGTTCAGCCAGATCAGCGTCCGGCAGGAGCGGCGGAGCCGGTCCATCTCGCGGCCGAGATCGGCGTCCGCGTCGCGCTCCAGGCCGTCCGTGATGAGGAGCACGATTGCGCCCTGCCCCAGCACGCGACGCGACCAGTCGCGGTTGAAGGTGCGCAGCGCCGAGGCGATCCGGGTGCCGCCCGACCAGTCGGCGACGGCGTCGGCGCAGCCGGCGAGCGCCTCGTCGGGATCCTTCATGCGGAGCTGCCGCGTCACGTTGGTGAGCCGCGTGCCGAACAGGAAGACGCTGACCTTCCGGCGTTCGGAGATCGCATGAAGGAAGTGGAGGAGCACGCGCGAGTAGTCCGTCATCGAGCCGGAAATGTCGCAGAGCGCGACGAGCGGCGGCTGGACCTCGGTCGGCGCCCGGAAGCGCGGCAGGATCATCCCCCCGCCGAGCCGGAGCGAGGCGCGCATGGTGAGCCGGGGATCGAACGCACCGCGCAGCGCCGCCTTCAGCCGGCGTGTGCGCACCCGGTCGTCCGGCATCGCCAGGCGGGCGATCTCGCGCTTGGCGGCTGCGAGCTCGCCGGCGGTCATCTGGGCGAAGTCCTTGCGCTGGAGCACCTCGCGGTCGGAGACGGTGAGCCGGGCGTCGATCTCGGTCTCGGGCTGCTCGATCTCGCGCGTGCGCTCGGGCCGGAGCGCCTCGTTCACCCGGGCCGAGCCCGCGCGCGGCCGCTCCGGCTCGGCCGCGCGCGGCGGCGCCGCCGGCGACATCATCGCGATCAGCTTCTCCAGCAGGCCGCGCCGGCGCCAGAAGATCTCGAAGGCCTCGAGGAAGACGGCGCGGTGCTCCCGCTTCTTCACGAGCACCGAATGGAGCGTCCAGTAGAAGTCCTCGCGCGAGGCGATGCCGGCGACCTCGACGGCGCGGATCGCATCGACGACCGAGCCGGGGCCGACCGGCAGGCCGGCGCGGCGCAGCACGCGGGCGAAGTGCACGATGTTGTCGGCGATCCGCCCCGGGCCCGATGGCGTGGATGGCGCCTCTGCCGGCACGCGCTCTACTCCGCCGCCGCGGCGAGCTCGGCGCGCGCCTCGTCGAGCAGCTGGCGCGTCCGGCTGCCGTCGAGCCGGGCGATGTCGTCCTGGTACTTCAGGAGGACGCCGAGCGTGTCGGACACCACCGAGGGGTCGAGCGCGACCTGGTCGAGTTCCGTCAGCGCGCCGGCCCAGTCGAGCGTCTCGGCGACGCCCGGCTTCTTGAAGATGTCCTCGCGGCGCAGCCGCTGCACGAAGGCCACCACCTCGCGCGCCAGCCGGTCGTGCACGCCCGGGACCCGGCCCAGCACGATCGCGAGCTCGCGCTCCGCGTCGGGATAATCGACCCAGTGATAGAGGCAGCGCCGCTTCAGCGCGTCGTGGATCTCGCGCGTGCGGTTGGTCGTGATGATGACGATCGGCGGCTCCGGCGCGCGGATCGTGCCGAATTCCGGGATCGTCACCTGGTTGTCCGCGAGGATCTCCAGCAGGAAGGCCTCGAACGCCTCGTCGGCGCGGTCGAGCTCGTCGATGAGGAGCACGGGCGGGCCCTTCAGGTCCGGCTCGAGCGCTTGCAGGATCGGCCGCGCGATCAGGAAGCGCTCGGTGAAAATGTCCTTCGCCAGCGTCTCGCGGTCGACGTTGCCGCTCGCCTCCGCAAGCCGGATCTCCACCATCTGGGCGGCGTAATTCCACTCGTAGACGGCGCTCGCGAGATCGAGGCCCTCGTAGCACTGCAGCCGGATCAGGTTGCGGTCGAGCCCGGCCGCGAGCACCTTGGCGATCTCGGTCTTGCCGACGCCCGCCTCCCCTTCGAGGAAGAGCGGCCGCCGCATGCGCAGGCTCAGGAACACGACGGTCGCGAGCGCGCGGTCGGCGACGTAGCCGGCCTGCCTGAGCAGGGTGAGGGTCTCGTCGATCGAGGTCGGAACCGGTCGCGGAATCATGCGCTCACGGGCGGGCTGAACGGGACATCCGCCTATATAGGCCAGCCGGCGCCCGGGCGCACCTGCCGAAGCGGTGTGACAGCCAGGCGTCGATCCGCTAGGTATGCGCGCATGAGCGACGCCGACCGCGCGGGCTCCGCGCTGTTCTCCCCCATGTTCGCCTCCGGGGCGATGGCGCGGGCATTCTCCGACCGGGCCGTGCTCGGCGCCATGCTGGAATTCGAGGCCGCGCTCGCCGCGGCGGAAGCCGAATGCGGCGTGATCCCGGCCGACGCGGTTCAACCGATTTGTGAGAAGTGCGATCCGAAGCTCTTCTCGGCAGACGAGATCGGGCGGCAGGCGGCGCTCGCCGGCAACCTCGCGATCCCGCTCGTGAAGGCGCTGACCTCCGCGGTCGATCCGAAGGCGCGCGGCTACGTGCACTGGGGCGCAACCAGCCAGGACGTCATCGACACCGGCTTCATGCTCCTGGCGCGCGGCGGCCTCGATCGCCTGGCGGCCGACCTCCGCCGCGGGATGCGCGCGTGCATCGCGCTCGCGGCCGCGCAGGGCGACGCGATCATGCCGGGGCGGACGTGGCTGCAGCATGCGCTCCCGATCCCCTTCGCCCACAAGGCGTCCGTCTGGCTGTCCGGGCTTGCGGCCGCGCACCGCGCGATCCGCCGGGCAAGGTCGGAGGCGCTTGCGGTCCAGTTCGGCGGCGCGGCAGGCACGCTCGCCGCCTTGGGCGGCGACGGGCTCAGGGTCAGGGCCGCCCTCGCGGCGCGGCTCGGCCTGCCGGAGCCGGCGATCACCTGGCATGCCGAGCGCAGCCGGATCGTCACGATCGCATCGGCGCTGGGGATCGCTTCAGGCGCCGCCGCCAAGATCGCGACCGACGTCCAGCTCCTGATGCAGACGGAGGTGGGCGAGGCGTTCGAGGCCTCCGCACCCGGCAAGGGCGGCTCGTCGACGATGCCGCACAAGCGCAATCCGGTCTCATCCGCCGCCGTGCGCGCGAACCACCGGCGCGTCACCGGGCTGATGGCAATCATCCACGGTGCGATGGAGCACGAGCACGAGCGTTCGCCCGGGGCGTGGCCCGCCGAATGGGAGACGATGCGCGACCTGTTCCTGCTGTCCGGCGGGAGCGCGGAGCGCATCGCGGACCTGATCGAGGGGCTCGAGCTCGACCCGGAGCGGATGCGGGCCAACCTCGGGCTGACGCTCGGGCTGCCGCTGGCGGAGAGCCTCATGATGGCGCTCGCCCCGAAGATCGGCCGGATGGAGGCCCACCACCGCGTCGAGGCGGCGTCGAAGGCCGCCGCGAGGGACAAGCGTGCGCTTGCGGCGGTGGCGAAGGACGACCCGGCGATCACCGACGTGCTCGGCCCGGAGGCGATCGACCGGGCGCTCGACCCGGCCCGCTATCTCGGCGCAGCGGCCGACATGGTGCGCATGGCCGTGGACGAGGCGAAGCGGGAAATGGAGGCGGAGTGATGGCGGAGTTCAGGACCGGCGACGGAATATCCATCCACTACCAGGTGGAAGGCGACGCCGACGCGCCTCCCCTCGTCTTCTCAAACTCGCTCGGCACCAACCTCCACATGTGGGACGGGCAGATGGCAGAGGCCGCCGCGCGCTTCCGCGTGATCCGCTACGACCAGCGCGGCCACGGCCGGTCCGAAGCGCCGCAAGGGCCCTACACGATGGATCGGCTCGGGCGGGACGTCATCGAGCTCCTCGACGCGCTCCAGATCGAGAAGACCGCGTTCTGCGGGCTCTCCATGGGCGGGATGACGGGCCTGTGGCTCACGGCCAACCATCCGCGGCGCTTCAGCCATGCCGCGCTCTGCAACACGGCCGCCCATCTTCCGCCGCGCGACCTGTGGGACGGTCGGATCAGGACGGTCGAGCGGAACGGCATGGCGGCGATCCAGGAGGCGGTGGTCGAGCGCTGGTTCACGCCCGCCTTTCGGGAGGAGAACCCCGGGGAAGTCGATCGCATACGGGCGATGATCGCCGCGACCGATCCGACCGGCTATGCGGGCTGCTGCGCGGCGATCCGCGACATGGATCTCCGGGACGTCCTCGGCCTGATCGAAACGCCCGTCATGATCGTCGTGGGCGAGCACGATCCGGCGACCACGCCGGAACAGGGCATGGCGATCGCCGCGCGCGTTCTCGGCGCCCGCAGCGAGCGCATCCCCGCCGCCCATCTCTCGAACGTGGAGCAGCCCGCCCGGTTCAACGCCGTCGTGCTGCCCTACCTGGCCGGCGGAAGGTAGGACCCGCGCGATCGGCGGCGGGCCGGCTCCACGCGGGCGTGGATCCCCCCGCGTGGGAGCCGCACTCAGTGCTTGTCGTCGCGCAGTTCGCGCTTGGTGCGCCTCAGCTGCTTCTCGACCTTGGTGAGGGCGCTGTTGAAGGCGAGATAGGCGTCCTTGGCCTCCGCCTCGGCGCTCATCATGTCGAGGCCGCCCATGCGGATGTTGACGCTGCAGCGGAAATCGTCGCCCTCCCCGGTGAAGTGGACCGACGCGGTGTTGAGCCTGCGGAAATACTTGTCCGCGACCTTCAGGATCTCCTGTTCGGCGTGCTCCCGGATGGCGCTTCCGAGATCGATGCTCGAGCTTCCGACCGTGATCGGCGTGTCCACGCTTTCAGGCATGTATGGGCTCTCCCTTCAATGCAGAGGTCAACGGGACGGACCGGCGTTGGTTTCCGCCCCCTCCGGGCGACCATGCGAAGGCTGCCGGACGTCCGGCTTGTGATGCTCCCGGAACTGCTGCGGCGTCACATCGGCGTAGCGGCGGAAATAGCGCGAGAAATGGGCAGGATCGGAGAATCCGAGCTCGAAGGCGATCTGGCCCACGGAAAGGTCCGTGAAGACGAGCTGGCGCTTCGCCTCCACGATGACCCGCGTCCGCACCATGTGGGCCGGCGTCACCCCGGCGACGCGCTTGGTATGTTCGGTCAGCCGGTCGATCGTCATCGCCAGCGCGCCGGCATAGGCGCCGATCCGGCGCGTTTCCCGGAAACGCTCCTCGATCAGCGACCTGAGGCGGTCCAGCACCGGATCAGCGCGCGGGACCAGATGGTCGCCGCTGTGCTCCGATCCCGCGACGCGCCGGACGATCTCGACGACGAGGAGCGCCAGCCAGGCGCGGGCCGCGATCCGGGCGGCGGGCGCGTCGGTCTCGATCTCCCCCTTCAGCCGCTCGGCCAGGCTCCAGACCGCACGGAAGCAGTCCTCTCCCGAAAGGGTCGCAACGGGGCTCGCGAACATCGCGCTGAGGCGGTCGTAGACCGAGCCGGCGCCGTCCCGCTGCTCCCGCAGCACATCGCTCGTGAAGGAGAATACCGCGCCCGCGGTGCCGTCCGCGAAGGTGAATCCGTGGACGCTCGTCGCGGGCACCAGGACGACGGAGCGCGGCCCGATCGGCGTCTCCACCCCCTCCATCATCGCGTGCCCGCCGCCCTCGCGCAGGATCATGATCTGGTCGAGGTTGCGATGGCTGTGGGGCTCGATCCGCCAGCCGCCGCCCCTTGCCCGGTCCTCGATCAGCTCGACGGAGACGAAGTCGAACGGAGTCTCCTCGGCCGCTTCTCCGTAAAGGTGGAACTGCGGGATGCTCTGCATGCGGGACATCTGGGAGCCCGGCGTCCTCCGAGTGCTTCGGGGCGGTCGGCGGCCCATGCTCGCCGACGGCGGTTCTTCCAACAGGGTTGCGGAATGTAGGCACGCCGCACTATTGGATGCACGTAAATTCAGCATCTCCGGCACGTACGGCGATGCCCCGGGGCGAGCTTCCCCGGTTGCGAGTATCGGAACCGAAGCGTTGCGCCTGAGCCGTCCGTCCATCACGACCAAGAAGCGCCTGGCCGCGGGCGTTCACGACGTCATCGCCGCCGGCTTTTCCATGTGGCTCGCGCTGCTGCTGCGCTACGGCTGGTCGCGCCTGCCGCCGTCCGACGAGATCGTCGCCGCCGTCGTCATCTTCGCGGTCGTCGCCGGCTTCTCCTTCTGGGCCTTCGGGGTCGGCCGCGGGATCTGGCGTTTCGCCTCGCTGACGGACCTGCGCAACATCGTGCTGGCCAGCACGACCACGGTGCTCTCCTTCCTGGTCCTGATGTTCCTCGTGAACCGGCTCGCCTACGTGCCGCGCTCGGTTCCGCTCATCGCCTGGTTCATCCTGATCGTCATGCTGGCGGCGCCGAGGCTCGTGCACCGCCTCGTCAAGGACGGCGGCATCGCCGCGCTCAAGAACTTCCGGACCGCGCCGGCGCGTCGCCAGCGGCTCCTGATCGTCGCCAGCGCCGGCCAGGCGGACCGCATCATCCGCCGCTTCGGCCTGGAAGGCAGCCCGAACTACCGCGTGGTCGGCGTCGTCGACTACAAGCTCGATTCGCGCGGCAGGAGCATTCGGGGCGCGCCGCTCCTCGGCGGTGCAAGCGAGATCAATGCCATCCTCGCCAATCTCGAGCGCAACGAGCTGAAGCCCGACGCGATCGTCCTCGCCGCGCCCCAGGAGCATCGGGAGGAACTGCAGCCGATCGCCACTGCCGCGGCCGCCCACGGCATCGCGGTCAAGCGCGTCGCCGAATCCGCCGACCTGCTTGGCGACGACGAGCCGGAATTCCGCTCCGTCACGCTCGACGACCTGCTCGGCCGGCCGCCGGTCCGGCTCGAGCTCGACCAGATCCGTCACCTCATCCGCGACCGCATCGTGCTGATCACCGGCGCGGGCGGCTCCATCGGCTCGGAGATCGCGCGCCAGGTCGCCGGCTACGGGCCGAGCCGCCTGGTCCTCGTCGACAGCGGCGAGTACAACCTCTATTCGATCGACCGCGCCATCGCCGAGACCGCGCCCGCCCTCGACCGCGCCAGCCTGATCGCCGACGTGCGCGACCGCGACCGCATCCACCGGATCATTGAGCGGGAGCGGCCGGGCGTCATCTTCCATGCCGCGGCCCTGAAGCATGTCCCGCTCGTCGAATGGAACACCTCCGAAGGCGTGCTGACGAACGTGATCGGGACGCGCAACGTCGCCGACGCCGCAGTCGCGAACGGCGTCGAGGCGATGGTCGTCATCTCCACGGACAAGGCGATCCGCCCGACCAGCGCCATGGGCGCCACCAAGCGCGTTGCGGAGGCCTATTGCCAGGCGCTCGACGTCTCCGCGGACGCCACGCGCTTCATCACCGTGCGCTTCGGCAACGTGCTCGGCTCGAACGGCTCGGTCGTGCCGCTCTTCGAGCAGCAGATCCGTGCCGGCGGCCCCGTCACCGTCACCCATCCGGACATGAAGCGCTACTTCATGACGATCCGGGAAGCGGCGGAGCTCGTGCTCCAGGCGGCCGTGCACGGCCTCGGCCACCCCGACGAGCGCGGCCGCATCCTCGTCCTCGACATGGGCGAGCCGGTGCGCATCGTCGAGCTCGCCCGCATGCTGATCGCACTCTCCGGCTTTCGGCCGGACGTGGACATCGCCATCGCCTATACCGGCCTCCGCCCGGGCGAGAAGCTGTTCGAGGAACTGTTCGACCCCGAGGAGGCGACCGCCGCGACATCGACCGCCGGCGTCTTCGTGGCCTCGCCGCGCCTCTTTCCGCGCGAAGCGCTGATGTCGGCGCTGCGGCGCATCGAGGACGCGGCGCGGGCCGACGACGTCGAGGAAGTCCGGCAGATCCTCGGCGCGATCGTCCCGGAATTCGCCGGCACGGGAGCCGGCGGGGCGCTTCCCAAGCGGGTTCCTGCGACCCCTGCCGCCGGGCTGGCGGCTACGCCGCGGACCGTGCACTGAGGTGTCGGAACCGACGCTACCGTCGCGCGGCGGCGCGGGCGAAGCCGGACCGGCCGATCCGCGCCCCGTCCTCGTGACGGGCGCCGCGGGCTTCATCGGCTTCCACGTCGCCCGCCGCCTCTGCGCCGACGGCCGCCGCGTCCTGGGAGTCGACAATCTCAGCCCCTATTACGACCCGGCGCTGAAACGGGCACGCATCGACGCGCTGTCGGGATGTCCCGGCTTCTCGTTCCGGCCAATGGACGTGGCCGAGCCCGAGCCGCTCGCCGCCCTCGTCCGCGACGAGCGCGTCGGCCGCGTGATCCACCTTGCTGCCCAGCCCGGCGTCCGCCATTCCCTGACGCACCCGTTCGACTACACGCGCGCCAACATCGACGGCTTCCTGTCGGTACTGGAGGCCTGCCGGCACAACCGCGTCGAGCACCTCGTCTATGCCTCGTCGAGCTCCGTCTACGGCGCGCTCGCCCGCCAGCCCTTCGACGAGCATGCGGCTTCGGTCCATCCCGTCTCGCTCTATGCCGCGACGAAGCGCGCCAACGAGCTGATGGCGCACACCTACAGCCATCTCTACGGCCTGCCGACCACGGGCCTGCGCTTCTTCACCGTCTACGGGCCCTGGGGCCGGCCGGACATGGCGCCCTTCAAGTTCACCCGCGCGATCCTCGCCGGCGAGCCCATCGACCTCTACAATCGCGGCGAGATGAGCCGCGACTTCACCTATGTCGACGACGTGGTCGAGGGCGTGGTGCGCATTCTCGGCCATGTGGCGGCGCCCGATCCTGCCTTCGATCCGCTCGACCCGGACCCGGCGACGAGCCATGCGCCCTGGCGGGTCTACAATATCGGCAACGACCGCGAGGTCGGGTTGTGGGAATTCGTCCGCGCGATCGAGGCCGCGACGGGGCGCACGGCCGAGATCCGGCTGAAGCCGATGCAGCCCGGCGACGTGCCCAAGACGCTGGCATCCGTGGACGACCTCAAGGCAGCGATCGGCTTCCGGCCGGACACGCCGGTGGCGGAGGGCGTGAAGCGCTTCGTCGACTGGTATGTCGGGTTCTACGGCGCCCCCGGCGCCGGCGTGGGCTGAGGCTTTCCCACCCCGCCGGGCGACCCGAGCCCTCCCCCGCTTCAGACGCGATCGGTCGGCGTCGCGACGTCCAGGATGCGCAGTTGCGGTGCGGCCGCCCCCTGCCAGTGGTCGAGGCACAGCGTGCCGGCGACGTGGAGCGGCCGCCCGCGGCCTTCGAGAAGTGCCCGGCCGAGCGGCGCGTCCGCGGCGCGGAACGCCACCGCCTTCAGCGTGCCGCCGGTCCCGGCGGACAGCCTGACGCGCACGTGGTCGGCGCCGGCCCGCTCGGCGTAGACGACCCGGTGCGCCGGGAAGGCGAAGACCGGCGAAGGATGGCCGGGGCCGTAGGGGCCGGCGCGCTCGAGCGCATCGATGAGCGCGAGCGTCGCGCCGCTCTCCGTCAGGGCGCCGTCGATCAGCATCGGGCGGTCCTCGCGCGCGGCCGCCACCGCGCCCGCGAGCCGCTCTTCCAGGAACGCCCGGAGATCCGCCAGGCGCTCGCTCTCGACGGTGAGGCCTGCCGCCATTGCGTGCCCGCCGCCCTTGACGAGAAGCCCCGCCTCCACCGCAGCCCGCACCGCGGCGCCGAGATCGACGCCCGTGATCGAGCGGCCGGACCCCGTGCCGCGGCCACCCGTGCCCTCGAAGGTGACGGCGAGCGCCGGCCGCTCGAACCGGTCCTTGAGCCGCGACGCCACCAGCCCGACCACCCCCGGATGCCAGTCGGGTGCGCTGACGGTGACGACGCTCGGGCCCGGCCCGAACCCGATATCGGCTTCGGCCTCGGCCACGGCCGCCTCGACGGCGGCATGCTCGATGGCCTGCCGCTCCGCGTTCAGGCGCTCCAGCGTTTCGGCGATGGCGGCCGCTTCCGCGGCGTCGACGCAAGTCAGAAGCCGTGCGCCGAGGGCGGCGTCCCCGATGCGGCCGCCGGCATTGATGCGCGGCCCGAGCAGGAAGCCGAGATGGCTCGTCTCGGTCGGCCGCTTGAGCCGCGCCGCTTCGGCGAGCGCCTTCAGCCCGACGCGGCCGTTGCGGCGCAAGGCGATCAGCCCCTTCGTCACGAAGGCGCGGTTGAGGCCGGTGAGGGGCACGACGTCGCAGACCGTGCCGAGCGCCACGAGGTCGAGGAGCGCCAGCAAATCGGGCTCCCGCCGGGCAGCGAAGAAGCCGCGGCGGCGGAGCTCGCGCACGACGGCGACCGCCACCAGGAACGCCACGCCGACCGCGGCGAGATGCCCTTGCCCCGACACGTCGTCCTGCCGGTTCGGATTGACGATCGCGACGGCCGGCGGCAGCGAGACGCCGACCTGGTGGTGATCGACGACCACGACGTCGGTGCCGAGCCGGGCCGCAGTCTCCAGCGAATCGAAGCTCGTCGAGCCGCAGTCGACGCAGACGATGAGCCGCGCGCCCTCGCCCGCCAGCGTCTCGATGGCCGCGGGATTGGGGCCGTAGCCCTCGAAGATGCGGTCGGGGATGTAGATGCGGGCAGTTATGCCGAGTTCGCCGAGGAGACAGTGCAGGAGCGCCGAGGAGGTCGCGCCGTCGACGTCGTAGTCGCCGAAGATCGCGACCGGCTCGGAGCGCTCGGCGGCGTCGGCAATCCGCGCCGCGGCCGCATCCATGTCGGCAAGCGTGGACGGGTCCGGCATGTCGTGGCGGAGCGAGGGATCCAGAAAGCCCGGCACGCGCTCGCAGTCGAGCCCCCGTCCGGCGAGGACGCGCGCGACGAGCTCGGGCGTGCCGTGCCGCTGCACGATGCTCGCCGCCTGCGCCTCGCCCGCCTGGTCGAGCCGCGACCGCCATTCCCGGCCGGCCGCCGACCGCGACACGCCCAGGAAGGGCCGCGAACGGCTCCGCGCCTCACCGAATCCCCACATGGCCGCGATTATGCGCGGCGCGGCCGCGGGAACAACGCCCATCCGCCAAGTCGCATCGCTGCGGCGGACGGGACTCACGTCTGGAGCGGACGAGAACGCACGCAGTGGGTGCCGTGGATGACCCGCTCGCAGCCAACGCCAATCAGCCTGCGGCAGGGAACACGGGCCTGCGGCATCTTCCCTGTGCTATGCTTTCCTTGGATCAGGAGGACGACACGATGGCCGAACGCAAGTCAGCCCTGAAACGCGCGCCCGAGCGCCCTCGCCTGGATGAACTGCTGGCGCGCGCAAAGACCGTTGTCGTCAGCGACGAGCTGCTTCGCGAGCAGCGGGCAAGCTTCGTGTACGGCAATGCGCCAAAGGGATCACGAATCACCAAGGAATCCGCTCGACGAGCCGTGGACAGCATTCGCATTACGCCGACAACCGATGACGGTTCACCTGGCGCATGAGAGCTGCCGCCGACTTCTGCCGACATGTTTATCCTTGAACAGGAAAACCAGCAGCTTTACGACCGCGTTCAGGAGCAGAACCTGAACCGGCAATATGAGCTTCTGACAAATTGCATCGAGATCGGCCTGCTGAAAGGCGCCGTTGCTTTCGACAAGTACCTACTTTGGGCTCTCAACCATGTCGCCGTCGCCAACATCTCTCAGTTCGGCGGGCGATTCCGGAGAGAGCCCATCTACGTGGGTCAACACAAGCCGCCACACTTCAATGACATTGACGACTGGATGGATCGGTTCATATCGACGGTTCAGGAGAACTGGTACGTTTGGAGTCCGACCGAACTCGCTGCGTATGGCCTGTGGCGGCTGAACTGGATCCATCCGTTCATCGAAGGAAACGGGCGAACCGCGCGTGCCGCTTCCTATTACCTCCTGTGCGTCCGCTCAGGCGCTCTTCTGCATGGCCGGAAGATTATCCCGGAGCGAATCCGGGACACGAGAGATGACTACGAGAAGGCTCTGATGGCGGCGGATTCCGCCTGGGATGCAGGCCATCTCGACTTCTCGGACATGGAGGACTACCTGGCGGGCCTGCTGGAGGCTCAGCTGAGCGACGACGGCCTCTCGTTTCCTGGCAGCGGGACGCGCTGATCTGCAGCCTCAGGCACTCGCTCCATTCCAATCCCTTGCAAAGCGGCTGTGAACAACCTAAGTACGCGCCATCGAGCAGCCGTTTCGGGCTGTTCGCGGACAGCGTGTACGGCGCTTCACAGCAGCTTGGTCCGCCCTTTTCTAGAATTTCGGACAGCCCTGGCCACGCGGGATGTCTCTGTCCCGCGTCCGACCGGATGCGCTCTTCAGCGCAGACCGTCGCCACGCCATAGGAAGCTTCACGTTTGACATCTTTCAGTGATTTCGGGCTCGACGAGTCCATCCAGCGCGCGCTTTCCGACGCGCAGTACCTCACCCCCACTCCGATCCAGGTCCAGGCGATCCCCGTCGTGCTCGCCGGCCGCGACCTGGTCGGCATCGCGCAGACGGGAACCGGCAAGACCGCGGCCTTCGCGCTGCCCATCCTGCACCGGCTCGCCCAGGCGGCGAAGCGGCCGGAGCGGCTAGCCTGCCGCGTCCTGGTCCTCAGCCCCACGCGCGAGCTCGCCGGCCAGATCGAGCAGAGCTTCCGCAAGTACGGGCGCCACATGCGCCTGACCACGACGCTCGCCATCGGCGGCGTCCCGATCGGCCGGCAGAAGCGGGCGCTCGCCAACGGCGTCGACGTCCTCGTCGCCACCCCCGGCCGGCTGCTCGACCTCTTCTCCGAGCGGGCGCTGCGGCTCGACCGCGTCGAGACGCTCGTGCTCGACGAGGCGGACCAGATGCTCGATCTCGGCTTCTTCCGCGACATCCGCAAGATCGTCGCCGAACTGCCGAAGCAGCGCCTGACGCTCTTCTTCTCGGCGACCATGCCGCCGGCGATCGCCGAGCTCGCGCAGCAGATGCTGCGCGATCCGGCGCAGGTCAGCGTGACCCCCATCGCCAAGACGGCCGACCGGGTCGAGCAGCGCGTGATCCACATCGACAGGCAGTCCAAGGCAGGCACGCTGGCGGACGTCCTGAAGCACGAAAGGCCGGACCGGGTTCTCGTCTTCACCCGGACGAAGCACGGCGCCGACAAGCTGGTGCGGTCGCTCGAAAACGCGAGCATTCCCGCCGCGGCGATCCACGGCAACAAGTCGCAGCCGCAGCGCGAACGCGTGCTCGCCGCCTTCCGCAGGGGCGAGATCGTGACGCTCGTGGCGACCGACATCGCGGCACGCGGCATCGACGTCGCCGGCGTGAGCCATGTCGTGAATTACGACCTGCCCGAGGTCGCGGAGACCTACGTCCACCGCATCGGGCGAACCGCCCGGGCCGGTGCCGCGGGTATTGCCATTACGCTCTGCACAAGCGAAGAGGCACCGCTCCTGAAGGCGATCGAGAAGCTGACGCGCCTCTCGATTCCCTCGGAGGACCGGCGCACCGGCACGCCGGCGGTCACGGCGCGGCCGGGCGAGCGCGAAGGCGGCGCGCGTCAGGGGCGCCCGCCCCGGCGGGGCCGCGGCGGCGGACAGGGCGGCCGCCCGGCCCGCTCGAGCGGTCGCCCGGTCGAGACGGAAGGCCATGACGGCGGACGCGCCGGGATGGCCGGCGTCGGCTTCATGCGGAACCGGCCGGCCCGCAAGGTCGAAGGCGGCGTCGGCAGCGGGAGCGGCGAGCGCCGCGACCAGCGCTGAATGGAGGTTTGATGGCGAAAGAAGAACTTCTCGAGTTCGAAGGCACGGTGACCGAACTGCTCCCGGACGGGAACTTCCGCGTCCGGCTCGACAACGACCACGAGATCCTCGCCTACACGGCCGGCAAGATGCGGAAGTTCCGCATCCGGACCGGCGTCGGCGACCGCGTGATCGTGGAGATGTCGCCGTACGATCTCGACAGGGGCCGGATCAACTTCCGCCACAAGGGCGACACCGGGCCGCGCCCGGGCGGCCCCCCGCGCCGGCCTCCCCCGCGCCGCCGCTGAGGCGGAGCCGGCTTTCCGCCGGCCCCTCCGCACGACGTTCGGTCCCCGGCATTTCGCTCCGGTCGTGGGCGAACCCTTAGGCTCGTGAAGCCCGTGCCTGGCAAAGCGACCCGCAGGGCGTGGGGGCACCGCCTCTTCTTCGAACCCCACGTTCGGTTTCGCCCGGCCACACCGGTCGGGCTGCGCACCGCATCCGCCAGAAGTCCACGAGCGAGCCGGTCAGGAGTCCGACTGCTGCCCCGCGGGCAGCCCGGCCCGGATCAATGCGGTGCGATCAAGGGCATCGGCATGGTCACGGGCACTGGCTCAGCCCTTCCGCCGGATCGTCCCGACCAGTTCTGTCGCCTCGGCCAGCGTGTTGGAAATCGTGCCGTACTTGCGCAGGTTGCGATGCAGCAGGTCGAGCCGCTGGTCGGTCTCGTCCGTATCGACCACGATATCGTACGCGATGCGGACCATCTTCGGCGGGCTGTCCTGCCGGATGCCGTGCAGGCTGACCTCGATGCCGCGCAGATCGAAGCCGAGCATCGGCGTTACCCGCTCGGCCCCCTTCAGAAGGCATGCGGCCAGGCTCGCCAGCAGCATCTCGGCAGGGTTGAACGCATCGTCCCGGCCCGCCATGCCGGTGTCGAGCACGATGTGCGCTGCCTTTGCCTCGGCCTCCGAGCCGTGGCCGTCGATCCGGCGCGCGGTGACGCGGTATTCGAGCATCATTCCCATTCCATCTGCTGGAAGGCGGTTTGGGCGTTGCGCCCCGCGAGGCTGTCGAACTGCTCGAGCCCGGCGAAGGCGGACTGGTCCACCTGCGGCGCGGCCATGATGTCGCCCCCCTCCTCGATCAGGGCGCCGATCTGCGCGCGCAGGTTCATCAGGTATTCGTAGGTGTCGGCGCGCGCCCGCTCCATCGTGGTCGGGCCGCCATGACCCGGCACGACATGCGCCGCACCGGTCGCTTCGACCGCCTCGAAGGCCGCGGGCCATCCGGCGATCGAGCTCTGGTCGCCGACCCCGAGGATGCGTTCGACGTAGACGATGTCGCCGGTGAACACGGTGTCGCGCTCCGGCACCCAGACGAAGCTGTCGCCGGGCGTGTGCGCAGGGCCGGGATGCACGATCTCGAAACTCAAGCCGCCGACCTCGAAGGCGTAGGTGTCGGAGAAGGTCACGTCTGCATAGGCGGGTGCGGTCCCCTCGAGCGCGTCGCCGATCAGCTGCGCCAGACCCGTCAACTGCATCGAGGCGCGGGCCTGCTGGTCTTCCACCGCTGCGGCGCTCGCGATCACCGTCGCGCCCTGCGCCTGCCAATAGCCGTTGCCCAGCCAGCGGTGGTCCTGCCCGCCGGTGTTGACGACATGGGTCACGGGCCGGTCGGTTACGGTTCGTATCGCTTCGTGCAACGCCTCGGCCCCCCGCCACGATCCGCCCGGATCGATCAGCACCGCGCCGGCCCCGGTCACGACGAGGCCGAAGGTCGCGTTGTTGGCGAGGTTTTCCGGGCTGCGCTGCTCCTTCTCGCCGACGATGGCCCAGACGCCGTCGGTCACGGGCCGGACGTCGAGGCTCTGTGCGGCGGCGACGGTCGGCGCCGCAAGAGCGACGGCAGCGATCAGGGCGCGGATCATGCGCCGAGCCAGCTTTCGAGCTTCGCCGTGTCCGGCAGGCCGCCGGCATGGACGAGCTTGCCGTCGACCGAGATGCCGGGCGTGGACATGACCCCTGCCATGGCGATGGACTTGGCGTCCGTGACCTTTTCCACCGCGACCTCCACGCCGAGCCGCGACGCGGCATCCTTGATCATGGCTTCCGTCGCCTCGCAGCGCTTGCAGCCGGGGCCGTAGACCTTGACGGTTTTCATTCGGGTGTCCTTTCAGAGGAGGAAGTTGAACAGAACGCCGGTGGCGAGGATGCCCGCCGCGACGACGGCGACGAAGATCGCGATCAGCCGCAGGGTCAGCACCTGCTTGAGGATGATCATCTCCGGCAGCGAGAGCGCGATGACCGACATCATGAAGGCGAGCGTCGTGCCGAGCGCAGCGCCCTTGCCCAGAAGCGCCTCGACGATCGGGATGACGCCGGCCGCGTTCGTGTACATCGGCACGCCCACGACCACGGCGGCAGGCACCGACCACCAGGCCTCGCCGCCCATGATCCGCAGCATCGTCTCTTCCGGCACGTAGCCGAGGATCGCCGCGCCGATGCCGATGCCGGCCAGCACCCACACCCAGACCTTGCCGACGATCTCGCGGACCTGCTCGAGGCCGACCTTCAGCCGGTCCACCAGCGTCAGCCGCTCCTCCGGCAGGTCTCCGACGGGCCCTGCGTTCAGCTCGCGCACCCAGTCCTGCAGATACCGCTCCAGCCTCATCCGGCCCAGGACGAACCCCGCGACGGTGGCGATGGTGAAGCCGTAGACGAGGTAGATGGTCGCGACCTGCCAGCCGACGAGACCGTAGAGCAGCCCGAGCCCCACCGGCCCGACCATCGGCCCCGCGATCAGGAACGAGAAGGTCACGCCGAGCGGAATCCCCGCCGAGACGAACCCGATGAAGAGCGGCACCGACGAGCAGGAACAGAACGGCGTCAGCACGCCCAGCAGGGCGGCCAGCGGGTAGCCCCAGATCTCGCGCTTGCCCGCGAGGATCGCGCGGGTCTTTTCCGGGCTGAACCAGCTGCGCAGCACGCCCGTGACGAAGACGATGCCGGTCAGCAGCAGAAGCACCTTGGGCACGTCATAGACGAAGAAGGCGATGGCCTCGCCGGTATGGCTGTCGCGCGCCACCGGGAACAGCGACGTCACCCATTCCGAGATCGGGATCAGCTGGCCGTAGACGAGATACAGGATCACGCCCGCAGCCGGCACGCCGACGTACCAAAGCCAGTCGGGCGCCCCGCGATCTGGGGCCGTGGCATGCGCTTCGACGGTCATGCGACCTTCCTTTCCGATCTGTCTTCCGCGGCGAGCACTGCGTCGATCACCGCCGCGAGTTCCGGCGCAAGGTGCGGGTTGCGGCGATAGCGCACCCATTGCGCGTCGCGCCTGTCGAGCACGAGACCCGCGTCGCGCATCACCTTCATGTGCCGCGACATCCGACTCTGGGTCGCATCGAGGCGAGCCATCAGTTCGCAGACGCAGTGCTCGCCCCCGCGCCAAAGAATCGCGAGGGCGGCGCGGCGGGTCGGATCGAGAATGGCCGTCAGGATCGCCTGCATGCAGACGTGTTTATGCGCGCCGACGCATATGCGCTTTGATCCATGTCAAACGGATCGCGAGCTTCGGGCGTTCGCGTGCGCCGACTGCGCAGAACCCTGGAGAGGGCCTTGATCGCCTGTCGCGCGATTGGCCGTGCGGCCGGGCGGGGCATCGACCGTCGGCATCCGCCCGATCCTTCGCCTCGGAGCGACGTCGAGACGATGAACCGCAAGCCCGCACCTTGCTCGCGCGGGGCGACATGGTCGCTCGGCATCGCCACACCGAACGCGGGCTGGAAACCGGAGGCGTCAGGCGACCCGGAACGGCCGCCGGTCCGCCGGACCTGCATTGCTGGCTCGGCAGTCAGCCTGAAACGCCGAGGCGTCGTGGCGCAGGACGGCAGCAAGGCCGCCGCCGTGACCCGGACGAGGATGCTCCCTCGAAGCCCAGGATCAGACGGCTAGTCGATGAAGCCGAACTTGCCGCCGGCGAGCCTGTGCTTGGCCAGGACCCAGCGCTGCGTGCCGGTGTGCGAGCGCGTCACGATCGTGTGGGTCGTGGCGATCCCGTGATCGAAGCTGACGCCCTGAAGGAGGTTGCCGTCGGTCACGCCGGTCGCCGCGAAGAGCACGTCCCCCGACGCCATGTCCTCCGTCCGGTAGACGCGGCTCGGGTCGGAAATGCCCATCCGCTCGGCGCGCGCGCGCTTCTCGTCGCTGTCGATGATGAGCCGCCCGCACATCTGGCCGCCGATGCAGCGAAGTGCCGCCGCGGCGAGCACGCCCTCCGGCGCGCCGCCGGTGCCGAGATAGATGTCGATGCCCGTGTCGTCCGCGGCGGTCGTGTGAATGATGCCCGCCACGTCGCCGTCGCCAATGAGCCGGATCGAGGCGCCCGTCTCGCGCACCGCGTCGATCAGCTTGGCATGGCGCGGCCGGTCGAGGATGCAGGCCGAGATGTCGCGCGGGCGGACGCCCTTCTCCTTGGCGACGCGGCGGATGGCCTCGGCCGGCGGCATGTCGAGATCGACGAGGCCGTCCGGATAGCCGGGGCCGATCGCGATCTTGTCCATGTAGACGTCGGGTGCGTTGAGCAGCCCGCCGCGATGCGTGATCGCGATCACCGCCAGCGAGTTCGGCAGGTTCTTGGCGCAGATCGTCGTGCCCTCGAGCGGGTCGAGCGCGATGTCCACCTCCGGCCCGTCGCCCGTGCCGACCTCCTCGCCGATATAGAGCATCGGCGCCTCGTCGCGCTCGCCCTCGCCGATCACGACCCGGCCCCTGATGCTGAGGCGGTTGAGCTCGGTGCGCATCGCGTCGACCGCCGCCTGGTCGGCGAGCTTCTCGTCGCCGCGCCCGCGCACCAGCGCCGCCGCCACGGCGGCCCGCTCGGTGACGCGGACGAGCTCCAAGGTCAGGATGCGGTCCATTTCGGCCGGATCGGCGACGGGCATGCTTGTCTCCAGACGGATTAGAGGTTCTCGATGCGGATGAGCTGGGCGCGGCCGACCACGACGCCGTCGGCCTCGATCTGCCCGAGCGCGGTGCGCACCGCGCGCTCAGTCGTCTCGTGCGTGATGATGGTCACGGGCTGGGCCTGGTCGCAAAGGTGGCGCGGTGCCGCACTCGGCGGCCGGTTCCGCTGCACGATCGAATCGAGCGAGATGTCCTCGTCGGCCATGCGCTGGGCGATCGCCGCAAAGGCGCCCGGCCGGTCCGGCACGCGCAGTCTGAGGTAGTAGCCGCCTTCGTGGGTTCGCATCTGCGCCCGCACATAGGGCTCCAGCGCAGAGGTCGGGCGGCCGAGCGGCGGCACGCTGTTGCCGCGCGCCAGGTCCACGATGTCGGCGACGACGGCGGATGCGGTGGCGTGTCCGCCGGCGCCCGGGCCCGACAGCACCACGCAGCCCACGAAATCCCCCTCCACCGCCACCGCATTGGTCACGCCCGAAATGCGGGCAATGTCGGAATCCTTCGGCACCATAGCAGGATGCACGCGCTGCTCGATGCCGGTGTCGGTGCGCTGCGCGATGCCGAGCAGCTTGATCCGGTAGCCGAGCTCGTCGGCGGCTGCGAGGTCCTCCGGCTCGATCGTCGAGATGCCTTCCACGAAGATCGCGTTCTTGTCGATCTCGGTGCCGAAGGCGACGCTGGTGAGGATGGCGAGCTTGTGCGCCGTGTCCCAGCCCTCGACGTCGAAGGTCGGGTCGGCCTCGGCGTAGCCGAGCTCCTGGGCATCCTTCAGGCAGGCGGCGAAGGTCAGGCCCTCCGTCTCCATCCGGGTCAGGATGTAGTTGCAGGTCCCGTTCAGGATCCCGTAGAGCCGGTGGATCTGGTTGCCCGCGAGCGCTTCCCTCAGCGTCTTGATGACGGGAATGCCGCCGGCGACAGCGGCCTCGAACGAGAGCGCGCCGCCGCGGGACTCCGCCAGCCGCGCAAGCTCGAGCCCGTGCGCCGCCAAGAGCGCCTTGTTGGCGGTGACCACGCTGCGCCCCGAGGCGAGCGCCGTGCTCACGCTCTCGCGCGCCACGCCGTCCTCCCCCCCGATCAGCTCGACGAAGAGGTCGATCGCGTTCGATCGCGCGAGCGCGACCGGGTCGTCGAACCATTCCAGGCCGTCCATGCGGATGCCGCGTTCCCGCCGCGGATCGCGCGCGCTGACCGCGACCACTTCCACCGGACGCCCGGTCCGGATGGCAATGGCGTCGGCATTGTCGCGCAACATGCGCACGACCGACGCGCCGACGGTCCCCAGTCCCGCAATGCCGACGCGCAGCGGTTCCTGCATCACGCTCCGATCCTGTGCGACGAAAAATCTCGATCAGCGGGTGGCGCTGATCGGGACGACGTTGTGCAACGTTTCGTCGGCACTGGCAAGGAAACGGGCGATGTTGCGGGCGGCCTGGCGGATCCGCTGCTCGTTCTCCACCAGCGCGATGCGGACGTAGCCGTCGCCGTGCTCGCCGAAGCCGATGCCGGGGGCGACGGCAACGTCGGCCTTCTCGATCAGGAGCTTCGAGAACTCCAGGCTGCCGAGATCGCGGAAGCGCTCCGGTATCGGCGCCCAGGCGAACATGCTCGCCTGCGGCGGCGGCACCGGCCATCCGGCACGCCCGAAGGATTCCACCATGCAGTCGCGGCGGCGCTTGTAGGTCGCCCGCATCTCCGCGATGCAGTCCTGCGGCCCGTTGAGGGCGGCCGACGCGGCCACCTGGATCGGCGTGTAGGCGCCGTAATCGAGGTAGGACTTCACCCGCGACAGCGCGGCGATGAGCCGCTCGTTGCCGACCGCGAAGCCCATCCTCAGCCCCGCCATCGAGAAGGTCTTCGACATCGAGGTGAACTCGACCGCCACGTCCATCGCACCCGGCACCTGCAGGACCGAGGGCGGCGGGCTCGCATCGTCGAAATAGACCTCCGAATAGGCCAGATCGGAAAGGACGAAGACGCCGTTCTTGCGGGCGAAGGCCACCACGTCCCGGTAGAAGTCGAGATCGGCCACGTAGGCCGTCGGATTGGCGGGATAGCAGAGGATCACGGCGATCGGCTTCGGGATCGAATGATGGACGGCCCGCTCGAGCGCGTGGAAGAATTCCGGCCCGGGCTCGGCCGGCACGTGGCGGATCGCCCCGCCGACCATCAGGAACCCGAAGGCATGGATCGGGTAGCTCGGGTTCGGCACCAGGACCACGTCGCCCGGCGCCGTGATCGCCTGCGCCATGTTGGCGAAGCCCTCCTTGGACCCGAGCGTCGCCACCACCTGGCGGTCCGGGTCGAGCTTCACGCCAAAGCGGCGCGCGTAATACGCGGCCTGCGCCCGCCTCAGCCCCGGAATGCCGCGCGAGGCGGAGTAGCGATTGGTGCGCGGCTTGGCGACCGTCTCGACCAGCTTGTCCAGGATGTGCTGGGGCGTGGGGAGATCCGGGTTTCCCATGCCGAGGTCGATGATGTCGGCGCCCTGGGCGCGCGCCCCGGCCTTCAGCCGGTTGACCTCTTCGAACACGTAGGGCGGGAGCCGCCTGATCTTGTGAAACTCGTCCATGACCACCATCCGGAGCGAAGAGCGCGCTTCTCGCGCCAACTAGAACGGTACGCAAGCAAAATGGCTGCGGCGATCACTGTGCCGCGGCACTCTCGGCCTCGATCGCCCGCTGGGTTTCGGCGACATGGCCGGCGCCGAGCCGCCGCAGCCGGAGCGCGCTGTCCTGCATCGCCGCCACTTCGGCGGCACCGACCGAGGCCGCGCTGCTCTGGCCGGCCGCGAGCAGCCCCTGCTCGGCCTCCTTCACCTCGCGCGCCGACTTGACCGGCCCGGCCGGCGTGGCAGGGCTGTCGAAGACGAACGGATAGCCCTGCTCCGCAGCGCTGGCGGTCGCGGCCCGCTGGCGGATGTCCTCGATCGCGGCGGCGCGCGCCGGGTTCTGCAGGGCCCTCGGATCCGGCTCTCCGGCCGCGTTGAGGTCCGGGCCGAGGCACCCGGCGAGGCCTATGGCGGGCAACAAGGCGAGCGCCGCGATCCGACCAAGGTTCGATGGTGATGAGCTTGTCATTCCGCCACAATTGCCGGTGCCGGCCGCCGGCCGGGCCTGTTTCTTGCACGTCGCGATCCTATATCATGAAGGCGCGGCAAGCTTGCCATCCTTAACCGCAGCACGACCGCGCAGGGGAAGACGCAGATGAGCGGCAAAACGGACGACGCCAAGGCGCCCGTCGCCCCGACCTATCTGGCCGGAGACCCCGAGGCGTTCGCCCGCAACCTAGCCAGGGCGCTGGAGGAAGGCGGGCGCGCGCTCGCCGCCTATCTCAAGCCGCGCGATTCGGGCGAGAGCCCGGCCGAGGCGATCGCCGAGCATTCGGAGGACGTCCTCAGGACCGTCGGCAAGATCGGCGAGTACTGGGCGTCGGATCCGGCCCGGATGATCGAGGCGCAGACGCGCCTGTGGGGAAACTATCTGTCGATATGGACCGGCGCGCTCAGGCGGGCGACGGGAGAGACGCCCGAGCACGTCATCGAGCCGAAGGCCGGCGACAAGCGGTTCAAGGATCCCGAATGGTCCGAGAACCCGATGTTCGACGCCCTGAAGCAGGTCTATCTCGCCACGTCGCGCTGGATGGAGGAACTCGTCGAGCGCGCCGATGGGGTCGACGAGGCGACGCGCCACAAGGCGCGCTTCTACATCGACCAGATCAACAACGCCCTGTCGCCGACCAACTTCGCCCTCACCAACCCCGAAGTCCTCAAGGAGACCGCCGTCTCCAACGCCGAGAACCTCGCCCGAGGCATGAAGATGCTCGCCGACGACATCGAGGCGGGCAAGGGCAGCCTCAAGATCAGACAGTCCGATCACACCAAGTTCAGGATCGGCCACAATATCGCGGTCACGCCCGGAAAGGTGATCGACCAGAACGACGTCTGTCAGATCATCCAGTACCAGGCGAGCACCGAGAAAGTCCTGAAGCGGCCGCTCCTGATCGTGCCGCCCTGGATCAACAAGTTCTACGTTCTCGATCTCAACCCGGAGAAGTCGTTCATCCGCTGGGCGGTCGAGCAGGGGCACACCGTGTTCGTGATCTCGTGGGTCAACCCCGACGAACGCCATGCGGCGAAGAGCTTCGACCACTACATGGACGAGGGCATCTTCCACGCGCTCGACGTCATCGAGAAGGCGACCGGCGAGCGCGCGGTCAACGCGATCGGATATTGCGTCGGCGGAACGCTGCTGGCGGTCAGCCTCGCCTATGCGGCCGCCATCGGCGAGGAGCGGATCGCGAGCGCCACCTTCTTCACCACCCAGGTCGACTTCCAGCATGCCGGCGACCTGAAGGTCTTCGCCGATCCCGACCGGATCGCCGCCGTCGAGGCGCGCATGAAGAAGTCCGGCTATCTGGAAGGCGGCAAGATGGCCACCGCCTTCAACCTGCTGCGCTCCAACGATTTGATCTGGCCCTACGTCGTCAACAACTACCTCAAGGGGCAGGAGCCGTTCCCCTTCGACCTCCTCTACTGGAACGCCGACGCGACGCGGATGCCGGCCGCGAACCACTCCTTCTATCTCCGCAACTGCTATCTGGAGAACAAGCTCTCCCGCGGCGAGATGGAGGTGATGGGCGTGCGGCTCAATCTCTCGCGCGTCACCGTCCCGATCTACAATCTCGCCGCGCGCGAGGACCACATCGCCCCGGCGCGCTCGGTGTTTCTCGGCTCCCAGGCGTTCGGCGGTCCGGTCCGGTTCGTTCTCGCCGGGTCGGGCCACATCGCCGGCGTGGTGAACCCGCCCGACCGCAAGAAGTACCAGTACTGGGCGGACGGCCCGCCCGAGGGCGCGTTCGAGGACTGGCTCGCGAAGGCGGAGGAGCATCCCGGCTCGTGGTGGCCCGACTGGCACGCCTGGACCGAAAGCCTCGACGACAGGCGTGTCCGCAAGCGCCGGCCCGGCGGCGGGAAGCTGAAGCCGATCGAGGACGCGCCCGGCTCCTACGTCCAGGTCCAGGCCTGATCGCCCCTCCGCACGCTTGCCTGCCAGGCGGCGGGTGCCCAATTTAGGCGGACGCTAATTCTGGAGACACCAATGCCGCTTCATCGAATCACGGCCAGTGCGCTGGCTGGCGCTCTCGCTTGCGCGCTGGCGCTCGACCCCGCGGCCGCGATCGAGCCCGAAGCTGCCGCGCGGGCGCTCGGCACGGCGCTGGCGAGCGGCACCGACAATGCCGCCCATTTCGAGCGGGCGACGCAACAGGGAAGCGACGTCGTCATCGAGGGCCTGACCTTCGGCGACAGGGAGGGCGTGAATTCGGTCCGCTTCGCGCGGGCCGTGATCCGGGCCCCGGAGGACGCCGAAGATGCGGCGTTCACGAGCCCGCAGGTGACGCTCTCCGACGGCACGGTCAGCGGCGACAGCAGCGGCACGGTCGAGAACGCCATCCTCACGAATGTCCGCGTTCTTTCGCCCGAAAGGCTGAAGGAGCAGGCGCTGACGCAAGGGGTCGTCTACGAATCCGCGGAAGCCCTCGGGATCAGGGTGCGCGGCAAGGAAGCGCCCGCCGACGTGACGATCGAGCGGATCCTCATCAATGCCGAGAAGATCGTCGACGACGCCCCGCAGGAATCGAACGGAACCGTCGAAGGCATCGTCATTCCGGCCGACATGTTCGCCGGAACGGCATTCGATCCGAACGCGCTCGGCTATGACGCGATCAGGCTGAACATGAGCTGGGACGGCGGCCTCGATCCGGAGACCAACGTCCTCACCGTCCGCCACTTCGAGATCGCGATGGAGGAAGGCGGCCGCCTCTCCTTCGAGGGCCGGGTCGGCAACGTGCCGGTCGCGCCGACCGGCGAGGGCGTCGATGCGAGCGGCATCGCGACGCGGCTGGACGTCCATGATCTCACGCTGCGCTACGTCGACGACTCGCTCGCCGGCCGCATCCTGGATTCGCAGGCGAGGCTGCAGGGCGTCCCGACCGAGCAATACGCGCAGCAGCTTTCGGCCGCCCTGCCCTTCCTGCTGATGGCCATCAACAATCCGGACTTCCAGAACCAGGTCGCGACGGCGATCGGTGCGTTCCTTGCGAGCCCGCAATCCCTGACGATCAGGGTCGCTCCGGAGGCGCCGGTCTCCGGTGCGGAGATCCTGCAGACGCTGGGCTCGGCGCCGCAGACGCTGCCCGACAAGCTCAACGCCACGGTCAGCGCGAACACGCCCGAGTAGCCGGGCGCAACCATTTGCCGGATCGGCCGATGGCGGCCGCTCCGGGCCCCGCCGCCTGCGAGCACATCGGGCGGCTCCCGCAGAGCCATTCTCTCGCCTCATTGAACAAAGAAGACGCGGTGGGGCAGCGAGGAAGGCCGGCGAAATCCGGCCCGTTAACTCCCTGTCAACCGTGATTCGATTTCCTGTCGTCCTGTTGCCGGGGCGACGCAGGGGACTGCCCGCGTCGGTCCGCCGAACGGCAGTGTGGGGTGCGTTCGCAGGATGACCTATGTCTCTCGGCGTTTTCGATTGCGGCGTGCGCCCGTGGCGGGGCTTCTCGGCGTCACCTTCCTGGCAATGGGCGCGTCTCCCGCCAATCTGAGCAAGGCGCCCGCGTTCCTCTCGGTCGCGAATTCCGGATCCTGGGACAACTATCTCGCCGCCATCGCGCTGGCATCCCGGCACGACGCCAGCTTTCCCTTCGCCGCCAATGCCGAAGCGGCGCTCGCACCTGCCGCCGGAGCCGGCCTCGAGCGGGTGGCGCGCGTCGGCCTATCCGGCCCCGCCGTCAACCGCTCCGGCAAGGGCGACCTGCTGATGACCCGGACGCGGGAGCCGCAGGCAGCCGAGCGGATACCCGCCTCCGGCACCGTCTGGCGCCTCCCGGACATCTTCTCCTCCTATGAAGAGGAGGCGCTGCCGAAGGTCGCCTTCGCACAAACCTCCCGGGGCGACGCGGAGACGCTGATGGCGGCCTATTCGGCGTTCAGCCGAGGCGGGGCCGCGGCGGTGGGCGAGCATCTCGTCGCCGGCGCCGAGACCGGCGGGGCGGCAGCCGCGCCCGCGGTCTATTCGCCGGGCGCCTGGGCGACCCCGCACCTCGTCGCCTATGCGCCTCAGGAACAGGGACTCGACGTCCCCTTCGACACGCTGATGAGCGGGCAGGGCCGGGTCGAGGCGCCGGAAACGCAGGTCAAGCCGCAGAAGAAGCCGGACACGGTGGTCGGCTGGCTCAAGAACCGCTTCCGGGCGCGCCACGCCTGGGCGGACAACCCGCTTCCCGAACTCGTGCATTCCACCAAGGAGCAGAACTGCCTGGCGCGCGGCATCTACTTCGAGGCCCGCGGTGAGCCCGCGACGGGCCAGGTCGCCGTCGCGCAGGTGATCCTCAACCGCGTGAAGAACCCCGCCTACCCGGGTTCGATCTGCGGCGTGGTCTACCAGAACGAGGACTGGCGCGGCCGCTGCCAGTTCTCCTTCGCCTGCGACGGCATCAAGGACCGGATCCGGTCGCCGGCCGCCTGGCTGCAGGCGCGCACCATCGCGCGCGAAGTGACCAACGGAAAGTACTGGCTCGACGCGGTCGCCGATTCGACGCACTACCACGCCGATTACGTGAACCCGCGCTGGGCGCGGAGCATGAAGAAGGTCGACACGATCGGCCGCCACATCTTCTACCGGACGAACCGCGGCGGCTGGAGCTGAGCGTCAGCCGAGCAGGCCCGAGATGCCGATGAAGATCAGGTAGACCGCCACGATGTAGTTCAGGAGCCGCGGCATCACCAGGATGAGGATGCCGGCGATCAGGGCGATGAGCGGCTGGACGGTCACGATGTCGAAAGTCATGTGCTCTCCTGGTCCCAGAACCGGCGGGGCAGCCCGGTGGTTCCAGCAGTCCCGCGGCCCGATTTGAATTGCCGCCGCACCAGCGCCCGGCCAGAGTACGGCTCCCCGCCCAAGGGCGCACCGGTGCCGGAATGACCCTTCAGACAGCCACGCCCGACGCGACGAGCGAAACCCCGCTCGCGGACAAGGTGCGGTTCCTCGCAAGCGCCGACGCATGGCCGGCGGGAACGAAGGACGTCGAGGCGCGCGAGACGCATATGTCCTGGGTGTTCCTCGCCGGGCCGACCGTGCTCAAGCTGAAGAAGCCCGTCCGCAACACCTTCCTGGATTTCTCCACCCTTGCCGCCCGCGAAGCGAACTGCCGCGAGGAGGTCCGCCTGAACAGGCGCCTTGCGGGCGACGTCTACCGCGGCGTGCTCCCGCTGACCCGCAGCCCGGACGGGGGCCTGCAGGTCGGTGGCGATGGACATGTCGTCGAGTGGCTCGTCCACATGCGCCGCCTGCCGGCAGAGGCGATGCTGGACGCCGTGCTGCGATCGGGGCGCCTGACGCGCGCGCAGGTCGAGGCTGTGGGCGAGCGCCTGGCTGCCTTCTACCGGGCTGCCGAACGCCCCGATATCGATGCCGACCTGCCGTGGCAGATCATGAAGGTCGAGCAGGCGGAGAACCGGGACGTCCTGGGCAGGGTCCCCGGCGCCGGGGATCAGGCCCGCCGCATCGCGATCGTCGACCGGCTGGAGGCCCTCCTCGACAGCGACCGCGAGGTGCTGGCCCGGCGTGTCGTCGAAGGCCATGTCGTCGACGGCCACGGCGACCTGAGGCCCGAGCACGTCTGCCTGGTCGAGCCGCCGCTGATCATCGACTGCCTGGAGTTCAACCGCGGCCTGCGCCTCGTCGATCCGTTCGACGAGACGGCCTTTCTCGGCCTCGAATGCGAGCGGCTCGGCGCACCCTGGGTCGATTCCGTGCTTCGGGCCCAAATCGCGGCGGGGCTCGGGCGCGAGCCTTCGCCCCGCCTGCTTGCGCTCTACCGCGCCTTCCGCTCGGTGCTGCGGGCACGCCTCGCGCTCGCCCATCTGCTCGACCCGAAGCCGCGCACGCCCGAGAAGTGGGAGCCGATGGCGGAGGCCTATCTCCGCATCGCGGAGGACGCCCTCAACGCGGCAGGTCGCCGAGAAGCTCGCTGATCGAGCCGCCTTCATGGCAGCGGCGGATCGCCTCGGCGAAGAGCGGCGCCGCCGTGACGACTTCGACCTTCCGGGCAATCAGGTCCGTGGGGAGGCGCAGGGGCGCCACGCTGTCGGTGACGAGCGCGCGCGCCAATGCCGGCGCGGCGATCGCCTGCGCGGCCCCTTCCGAGAAGAGCCCGTGCGCGGCGACTGCCGTGACCTGTCGCGCGCCGGCGGCGAGGCAGGCCTCGGCCGCCCGCAGCATGGTGCCGCCGGTGCTGATCATGTCGTCGACGATCAGCACGTCCGCGTCGGCGACGTCGCCGACCAGCAACGTGCCCGAGACGGCCCCGCTGCTCCGCCGCTTCTCCATGAAGGCGCCGCCGACGCTTCGGCCGGCGAGAGTCTCCAGCCGCTCCTGGAAGAGCTGGGCGCGCTTCACGCCGCCGGGATCCGGGGATGCGACGGCAAGGGGCGCGCCCCCGCTCGCCGCGAGCACCCGCTCGGCGAAGAGGGCCCGGCCGTCGAGATGCACCGTCTCGCACCGGAAGGCGTTCTGGAAGGCCGCGAGGTTGTGCGCCTCGAGCGTCATCACCCGGTCCGTGCCGACCGCCTCGAAAAGCTGCGCCAGATAGCGCGTCGTCACCGGATCGCCGGGCTTCGTCTGCCGGTCCTTGCGGCCGTAGGCCAGATAGGGGGCGACCGCGGTCACGCGGGCCGCCCCGTGCTCCTTGAGCGTGGCCAGGAAGAACAGGAGCCGGCACAGCCTGTCGTTCGCGCTCGCACCGTCCGTGCCGTTGAGGCTCAGCACGACGTAGCAATCCGCCCCGCGCACCCCGACCAGCGGTCGCGCCTTGTGTTCGCCGTCCTCGAACGCGCGCTCCTCGTGTTCGGAAAGTGCAAGCCCGAGGGCGGCTGCGACGCGCTCGCCGAAGGGACGGCTGCCGGCGAGTGCGAACAGGCGCAGCATGGCTCTCCTCAGTGGGCGACGAGCGCCTTCTCGATCTCCCCGACGGGATGCTTCGTCAAGTCCTTGTCGATCTCGGCGACGATCACGCGCCGCACGGCGTCCGGCATCGCGGTCCGAAGCTGCGCGAGCGCGCGGGGCGGCGCCACGACGAGGAGCTGGTCGAACGACCCTTTGCGCTGGAGCTTCTCGAGCCGGGCGACCACCGTGCCGAGGAACCGCGCTTCCTCGGCGTCGTGCCAGTCGGTGTTCCCGACGGCGCTCCTGCGCTCGGTCGCGCTGTCGTGGACCCGGCCCGGACGGTCGGCACCCTGGGCGCGGGTCGGCGGATTCTCGTCCTCGAGCACCGTCTCGACCTTGAGGTTCGGGTAGAGCTCGTCGCCGATGTTCTTGATGATGATGGCCTTGCGGCCGTCGGCAACCAGGATCCAGGCCTCGTTCGCAATCTTCATGGCTCTTCTTCCTTCTACGCCGCGCGAATGCCGTACGCGCATGGCGACTTGCGGCGACGAGTGAAGACGGATGCGGCGGCGGCTGCCTTGACTCACCGCAATGACGAAGGTCCTTCGCGAAAATCGCGGGTCAGGAGGTCAGCCGCTCCAGGGCGGCTTCCAGGGTCGCCGGATCGCCTGCGACACGGACGCTCTTGAGACGGGCGCTGCCGCCGGAGGCGATCGCGACGGCCGATTTCGGCAGACCCAGGCTGGCGGCGAGGAGCCGCTCCAGGCTTTCGTTCGCAGCACCCCGCTCGGGCACGGCCCGCACGCGCGCCTTCAGGACGGGCCTGCCGTCGGCGAGGATCTCGACGCCGTCGAGCCGGTCGCGATCGGCTCTCGGCGTCAGCCGGACGACGATCACCAGCCCGCCGGCGGTGGCGCGCCAGGGGCGCCCGCCCATGCCTCAGAAGACGTTCGGATAGAGGTAGTAGATGATGATCCGCTCGACCAGGAAGACGAGCAGGATCAGGATGATCGGCGATATGTCGAGGCCGCCGAACGTGGGCACGTAGCGCCGGATCGGGCGGAGCGCCGGCTCGGTGAGCTGGTAGAGGATCCGCCCGACCGTGCTGACGAACGTGCTGCGCGGATTGACGACGTTGAAGGCATAGAGCCAGGAGAAGATCGCCGACGCGATGATCACCCAGGTGTAGAGGTTCAGCGCCAGCAGGATGACGTCGAGGAGTGCGCGCATCGTGGATCCCGTCCGCCGCTCCGGGCGGCACGCTGCCGATGTAGCCGCCGCCCGACCCCGTTACAAGGACCCGGCGCCGATCGCCGGCACCGCTCCGATCCGCCGCCGCGCTGCGTCGGACATGCGGAACGCCGGTCAGTTCGGGTCAGTTCGGGTCTGACAGGCCGAGCGTCTCCTGGCGGAGCTCCAGCACGGGACGCTCGACCGCCAGGTCGACGTCGCCGGCGGTGAGGACGCTCCCCTCCGCGAGGTCGCGCCTGAGGGTGACGTCCTTCGCGAAGCCGATCGGAAGCGCGCTGCACGCCGTGCTCTCGGCGGCCGGCACGAGCCGCCCCCAGACCGTGAACCCGCCCTCGCCGTCCAGCCTTTCGCCGGCTTTCAGCCTGCGCTTGGCGACCGCCACGGCGTCGCCCCGGAATCCCTTCGGCGCGCCGGTCGCCTCGCCCCGGAGCGCGGCGGAATAGACCGAGATGCCGAGTTCGAGGCCGATCAGATGGTACGGCTTGTACATCGCCGCATAGCGGCCGCTGTCGTCGGTCTTCAGCCCGTACTGCCGGAAACACGCCGCCGCATAATCGTTCGGCGCCTTCAGGACCGTGTAGATGCCCCACCTCAGGTCGCGGAAGACGGGCCGCCCGTCGCGCTCCAGCGAGGAGACCACCTCGACCATGCCGTCGTGGTCGAGGCATCCGCCGAC
Source organism: Faunimonas sp. B44 (assembly GCF_052655945.1). Classification (NCBI taxonomy): domain Bacteria; kingdom Pseudomonadati; phylum Pseudomonadota; class Alphaproteobacteria; order Hyphomicrobiales; family Afifellaceae; genus Faunimonas; species Faunimonas sp. B44. The sequence goes on from NZ_JBQYEX010000007.1 coordinate 135,582, forward strand.
CTCTTTCGGGCGCAGCAGATGCGCGAGGTCGTCCACGCCGCAGGCCGGAAACGACAGGCCGCCGGTCGGGACGTCGAGACCGCAGGCGTTGGCGACCGCCGCCATCTCGATCGCCGACTTGGTGCCGTCCAGGAACGAGTTGAACATCTGGCTGTTCATGCCCGCCGCGGCCGCTTCGGCGGCGCTGAGCCCGTAATGGCTCCAGACCGTGTCGGGCGTCGAGAAATGGTACTCCGGCAGGTATTTCGTGCCCTTCCCGGCCGCCGCAACCACGAAGCCGCAGGCGCGGGCCCAGTCGACCTGCTCGGCGATCAAAGCGGGCTGGTCGCCATAAGCGAGCGAATAGACGAGGCCGGCGCGGGCTGCGCGCCGGGCCAGCGCCGGGCCGGCCAGCACGTCGGCCTCGACGTTCACCATCACCAGATGCCGCCCGGCAGCGATCGCCGCCAAGGCATGCCGGGCGCCGGCGATCGGGTCGCCGGTTGCCTCGATCACCACCTCGACGCCCGCCGCAGCGATCGCCGCCTCGGCGTCGTCGGTGAGCCGCACGGCGCCGATCCGCGCCTCGTCCCAACCGACCTCGACCAGGCGCCCGCGCGCGCGGTCTGGGCTGAGGTCCGCGATCGCGACGATCCGGACGCCCGGCATCGTCGGGACCTGGGCAAGGAACATCGAGCCGAACTTTCCGGCGCCGATCAGGGCGACACCGATCGGCCCCTGCGCCGCCGCGCGCTCGACCGCCAACCCATGCAGATTCATCCCGTCGACCCGCCCGTCTTGTCGCAGCCGCTTGCGCCGGAAAAGCGACGGTCCTACTAGGAACGCCGCCGTCAGCCCCTCACCCGCAACGCGCTTTCCGGAGCCTTTCGATGAGCTTTCTTGCCGCCCACCTCTCGCGGGTCAAGCCGTCAGCCACGCTTGCCGTGACGCAGAAGGCGCGGGACATCCGCGCGACCGGCCGGAAGGTCATGGACCTCAGCGCCGGCGAGCCCGACTTCGATACGCCGGACAACATCAAGCAGGCCGCGATCGAGGCGATCAGGCGCGGCGAGACGAAGTACCCGCCGGTCCCCGGCATCGTTCCGCTCAGGCAGGCGATCTCCGACAAGTTCCGCAACGAGAACAGGCTCGAATACAAGCCCGAGCAGGTCATCGTCGGCACCGGCGGCAAGCAGATCCTCTACAACGCCTTCGCCGCCACCCTCGATCCCGGCGACGAGGTGCTGATCCCGGCGCCCTATTGGGTCAGCTATCCGGAAATGGTGATGCTGAACCGCGGCGAGCCGCGCATCGTCGACTGCCCGATCGAGACGGGCTTCCGGCTCACCCCCGAAGCCCTCGAGGCGGCAATCACGCCGAAGACGAAGTGGCTCCTGCTCAACTCGCCGTCCAACCCGTCGGGCGCCGGCTACTCGGCCGACCAGCTCCGCGCAATCGGCGAGGTGCTGCTCCGGCATCCGGATGTCTGGGTCCTGACCGACGACATGTACGAGCACCTGCTCTACACCGACGAGCCGTTCGCCACGATCGCCGAGGTCGAACCGCGCCTCAAGGACCGGACGCTGACCATGAACGGCGTCTCCAAGACCTACGCCATGACGGGCTGGCGGATCGGCTACGCCGCCGGGCCGGACATCCTCGTCAAGGCCATGACCATGATCCAGGGCCAGCAGACCTCGGGCGCCTGCACGATCGCCCAATGGGCAGCGGTCGAAGCCCTGACCGGTCCGCAGGACTTCGTCGAGACGAGCAAGCAGGCGTTCCGGGAGCGGCGCGACCTCGTCGTGTCGATGCTGAACCAGGCGAACGGCATCGACTGCCCCCTGCCGGAGGGCGCCTTCTACGTCTACCCGTCCTGCGCCGGCACGATCGGCAAGCGCGCGCCCTCGGGCCGCACGATCGAGACGGACGAGGATTTCGTCTCCGAGCTGCTCGACGCCGAGGGCGTCGCGGTCGTGCACGGCTCGGCCTTCGGCCTCGGGCCGAACTTCCGGATCTCCTACGCCACGTCGACCGAGGTGCTCGAGGAGGCCTGCACCCGGATCCAGCGCTTCTGCAACGCGCTGAACTGACATCGGAACGGCGCGTTCGGCCCGGGCGTTGGCCTCCGGAACCCGCCGGAGGCCGCAATGACGGATCGAAAAGCCCCGCCCGAGGAGATCGAGGCGCTCAACGCGAGCCGGAACGAGCCGGAAGAGCCGGCGATGACCCGCCGGCAGGCCCTCGCAGACGCCGCGCAGCGGCCGGATGCGCAGCATGCGCGGCTCGGCGCCGAACTCGCGCGCGACGGCGGTCCCGGATCCGGCTCGGAAACGGAAGACGCCATGAAACGGGCCACGGGCGGCGAACGGAAGCGCTGAGCAAGCGGCCTCGCCAAGCCGATCCTGAACCGATCACCAGAACGCAAAACGGCGGGGCAAGGCCCCGCCGTTCGCACGAAACCCGAACGGGCCCGTCTTTATTCCTCGGCCATCTGAAGGTTCACCGCCTGCGGGCCACGGCCGCGGCGATCGTCCTCGGTCTCGAAGGAGAGCTTCGCCCCTTCCGCCACCTGTGGCAGGCCGGAACGCTCCATTGCGGAGATATGGACGAAGACGTCCTTGCCGCCGCCGTCCGGCGTGATGAAGCCGAAGCCGCGATCGGCGTTGAAGAACTTCAGGGTACCGGTCTGGCGCGGACCGCGCTCGCGGGGTTCGCGATCCTGGAAGGAGCGTCCGCCCCCACCGAAACCGCCGCCGCCGCCGCCGCCGTAACCACCGCCACCGCCGCCGCCGCGATAGCCGCCGCCACCGCCGCCGCCGCGATATCCGCCGCCGCCGCCGTCGCGATCGCCGCCGCCGCCATAACCACCGCCGCCGCCGCTGCGATAGCCGCCGCCGCCACCACCGCTGCGGTCGCCGCCGCCGCGATAGCCGCCGCCACCGCCGCCGCCGCGCGGCCGATCGCCATACCCGCCCGCGCTGAACCCGCCGCCGAGGTCCGCGGCGCCGAACTCACGCTCCGCACCGACCTCGCGCTGGCCGCCACGCCGCGGCCCGCGATCCCGGTCACGCCCGCCGGGAGGATCCAAAAACTCTTCGTCGTCGCCGCCGCGATTGCGTCCGTTCATCACTCAACCAGTCCTCTCGAAGAATCAAAAAAGTCGTTCGGCCGCCAGGGATCATTGGGGCTGGCCTCGACGCGGGCAAACGTGCGGTCTTTCGGAGAGGGCTTCATCAACTGGCCGGGAAATGCGATCCTCGGGGCCTCATCGAACCTCGCCGGCTTCCGCAACCGAAGCCGTCGCTTGTCCCTTATGCCTGAGGGGAAAAGCAACGGCAAGCGGATTTCAGGGCGGGACCCGCCTCGGCCCCGCCTCGCTGAGGGTCGTGCGGAGGATCAGCAGCTCTTCGGCGAGACTTCCTTGCCGTCCACGGTGAGCCGGACCTTGGTCAGGCCCCGCGAGCGGAAGCCGAGCTTCGATGCCGCGGCGCGGCTGACGTCGATCACGCGGCCGCCGACGAACGGGCCGCGGTCGTTGATGCGGACGGTGACGGCGCGACCCGTCTTCAGGTCCTCGACGGTCACCTTTGTCCCGAAGGGCAGCGAGCGATGCGCCGCCGTCAGCGCCTCCGGGTTCATCTTCTCGCCGGATGCGGTCTGCGAGTAGAGCGCATACCAGGACGCACCGCCGCATTGGGCGGCCGCCGGGCCGAGTGTCGTCGTGAAAAGTGCGGCGGCAGCGGCCGCCACGGCAAGGGCTCTTGCCAGTTTCATTCGCCCATCTTCCCCTGTTTCCCAAGCTCCTCGACGGGAGCGCAGCGGCATGTGCGGGTGAAAAGGGACGACAATCGGGCGCTGTCGCAAAAAAGCCGGGCCGACACGGAACCGAGCCCTTGCCCGGCGCGTTGTGGCCTTTGCTCCTGTAAACGTATGTACCTACCTGAACGAACTGCGCCGCCGGATCTGCTCCGGCGGCGCCATTCGTTTGTGAGACGGCGGAATGTTCCCGCCGGGTCAGGCGATCTGGAGATTGATCGCCTGGGGACCCCGCCCGCGGCGATCCTGCTCGAGGTCGAAACGGACGCGCATCCCTTCCGCCAGCGGCGGAATGCCGGACCGCTCGACCGCAGAGACATGCACGAACACGTCCTTGCCGCCCTCTTCCGGCGTGATGAAGCCGAAGCCGCGGGTGCTGTCGAAGAACTTGACGGTGCCGGTCTGGCTCATGGAAATCCCTTTCCTGTTCGGGTCGGATGTCGATGCGGGCTGCGCCCGCGGAAAGCTCGAACGGGAGAGGCGATCATGCCCGCGCCGAACGCGGGCGGCAGTCCAAACCGCAATCCGAGATCGCGCCCATCCAACAGAAGGCGCATCAAGGCCAGCATTATGCGAACCCGGACGCTGGTGGCAAGGCGAGCCGGCGGCTCGTTCAGCTGCGCGCGTGCTCCCCTTCCCCGAAGAACAGCTTCTCCCAGCTCTTCTGCGCCTTGTAGCCTTCGCGGATGAACGGCGTGAACACCGCCATGTTGAGCAGCACCCAGTTCACCGCGCTGGCCGGGAAGGAGAGCGGCTTCACAAAGTCCACGAACAGGACGACCCGCACCTTGTCGGAATGGTTCCACGCCTCGTGCTCGTAGGCGTCGTCGAAGATCAGCGCCTTGCCTTCCTCCCAATGGCAGATCTCGTCGCATACCCTGATCCCGATCCTGTCCGGCTCGGGCGGCACGAGGAGGCCGAGATGGAACCGCAGCACGCCGTTATAGGGCCCGCGATGCGGCGGCAGGTGCTTGCCGGGCTCGAAGATGGAGAACAGGCCGGTCTTCAGGCCGGGGATCTTCTGCAGGATGCGCCAGGTCTCCGGGCACTGGCGGATGGCCGCCTCGGATTTCAGCCCGTAGGCGCAGAACAGGAAGGTCTTCCAGTTGCTGTCGTCGCTGATCGCCTTCACGTCGCCGGCAATTTCGTGGAAGCCGGGCAGTTCGTCCTTGCGCACCAGGACGCGGTCGAGCTCCTCGCGGATGAGGTGCCATTCGCGCTCGATCTCGGCTGCCCAGGGGAAGACGGCATTGTCGTAGACGGGCGGATTGCCGACCTTGGAATGGCGGAGGTTCAGCGCCTCCGCCCAGGCGACCAGCCGGGTCATCGCCCGGTTGATGAGCCCCGGGCGGTTGTCCATCGTCTGGTCGAGCCCGGAGGTGGTGCGAGTCTGCGCCGGGGCGTTCCGGCTGTCGTTCGTCTTCGTGTCGGCCTGCAACGTCATCTCGCCCGCTCCTGCGCCGGCAGTACGGATCATCTGCCGTGGAAGAGCGAGGACATATCGCGTTTGCAACCGATTCTCCAACAAGGCGGGAGAAACGAGAACGGGCCGGCGCAAGGCCGGCCCGCACGCATCGGTGAGGCGAGTGGCCTACTGGCAGAGGTGCCGGCGGCCGTCATACCCGAGATAGGTGCCGCTGCCCGCGTCGAACGAGCGGTACTTCGAGGCGCAATAGGCGTACCAGTCCGGCGACCAGGGGGCCGGCCCGTAGACCGGAACCGCGTCGTAGACCGGGACCGCGCCGTAGACCGGCGGCGCCGCATAGCGCGGCGCGCTGAGGGCGCTGCCGAGGATGGTCCCGACGGCGAGACCGCCGATGATCCCGGCGGCAACGGCGCCGCCATTGTTGTGGCGGTGCACGACGACGGGGCCCTGGTAGGGCCCGGGCCCCCACCCGCGCCGCGGAGCGGCATCGGCGGCCGTGGCGAAGCTCAGCGCACCGACCGAAACGGCGGCCGCTGCGGCAATCGACTTCAGATAACGCATCGGATCAAACCTCCTGCGATGCATTTGCCGGGGCCTCTCCCCACTGCCGATGCATCCGATAGTGGCAAACTGGGCCATTCATCCTGAATGCGGAATGAATGCAGTCGCTCGGCTCCCGTTCCCGCGCGGCAACGTCAGGGCTGCCGCACCGGCGGCCTGATGCCCATGCGCGCACGGACGGCGGCGGGCACCCTGTAGGCGCGCATGACGTCCTCGCTGTTGCGGAAGCCGCACAGTTCCCGCTGGATCACGAAATGCCAGAGCGCCTCCCCCGCCGCATCCAGCAGCGATGCGCGCTCGGCCGATCCCGCTTCTCCCGGACCCGCGGCTTCGAACGCCTCCAGCCTGGCGAGCGCCGTCTCGAGACGCGTCGCCAGGCGCCCGAGCGTGGCGGCCTTCTCGGCCACGACCTCGTGCTGGAGTGCGTCCCAGGCCTGGGGCAGCCGGCGCGGCGCGAGAATCTGCGGCGGTCGAACGGACAAGGGCGGCTCCTCTGCTGCCCCCGAGATGGGGCCGGGGAAAGCGCCCGGCAAGTTCAAGGAACGGGCGACCTTTGCAACCGTTTCTATGACGAGGATGCGGGAAAAACCCGTCACCCGGACATTACTCTGCACGGCCTCCGGGCTCCGCAATCGCGCAGGCCCGGCCGACATCGACAAAGGGGACACGGACTTGGCATTCAGGAACTTCGTCTACTGGGCCGCCCTCGGGGCCTCGGCAGTGCTGATCGCGCGGGCGATGCAGCGCGGCGAACTCGGGTTCGGCGGCGCGCGCGGCGGCCGGTACGCGCCGCGAAGCCGGGCGGCCGCCTTCGCAGGCGGCGAAACCGAGGGGCCGATGGACCGCGACTACGGTCAGATCCGCTCTGCCGGCCGCGAGCGCACCCGCGACGACCGCGGCCGCTGGGACAGAGTCGACGAGGCGGCCGACGAGTCGTTCCCGGCCAGCGACCCGCCGTCCTTCACGCCCGGAACGGCATGACGGACAGCGCGGCCCCGGCAACGGGAGCAGCGCCGCGGGTCGTCATCATCGGGGCGGGCTTCGGCGGCCTGGCCTGCGCGCGCGCGCTCGGAAATGCGCGCGCCCATGTCACGGTGGTCGACCGCCGGAACTACCATCTGTTCGTGCCGCTGCTCTATCAGGTCGCCACGGCCGCGCTGTCGCCCGCCGACATCGCGCAGCCGGTTCGCCGCATCCTGAGCCGCTACCCGAACATCGACGTCCTCATGGACGAGGTCACCGGCGTCGACACGGCCCGGCGCGTCGTCCGCTTCGCCAGCGCGCCCGATCTCCCCTTCGACAGGCTCGTCATCGCCGCCGGCTCCCGCTACGCCTATTTCGGCCATGACGAGTGGTCGGAGATCGCGCCGGGGCTCAAGGGCATCCGCGACGCCCGGCAGATCCGCGCCCGGCTCCTGCAGTGCTTCGAGCTCGCCGAGATCACCCGTGATCCCGCGCGGCAGAACGCGCTCATCACGACCGTGATCGTCGGCGGCGGACCGACGGGGGTGGAGATGGCGGGCGCCGTCGCCGAACTCGCCCGGTTCACGCTGGCCCGCGACTTCCGGCACGTGGAGCCCCGGGCCGCGCGGGTGATCCTCGTGGAAGCCGGGCCGCGCATTCTGCCCCAGTTCCCGGAAGAGCTCTCCGCCTATGCGCACGAGCGGCTGGAGCGCCTCGGCGTGACCATCATGACCGACAGGCCCGTCGAACGGATCGAGCCCGACGGCGTCGTGGTGGGGGACGAGCGGATCGCGGCGGGCACGATCGTCTGGGGCGCCGGGGTGCAGGCTTCGTCCGCCTCGCAATGGATCGAGGCCGAGCGCGACCGCTCCGGCCGGATCGTCGTCGCATCCGACCTGTCGGTCCCCGGATACGACGGCATCTATGCGATCGGCGATCTCGCCCATTGCGAAGGGCCGGACGGCGAGCCCCTGCCGGGCCTCGCCCAGGTCGCGAGCCAGCAGGGCAAGCATCTCGGCGCCGCCCTCGCCCGCGAATTCGAGACCGGCACCGCGCCGGAACCGTTCGTCTTCCGGAACCGCGGGAACACGGCGATCATCGGCCGGAACGCCGCCGTCTTTGATTTCGGCACGTGGCACCTCACCGGATTTCCCGCCTGGATCCTCTGGGCGATCGTGCACGTCTGGCTGCTCGTCGGCTTCGAGAAGCGCCTCAGCGTCACGCTGCAATGGCTCTGGCGCTATCTCACCTACGAGCGCGGCGCCCGCCTGATCGTGCCGGACGCACCGGACGCCACCGTGCTGGAGCAGGTCATCGAGGAGGCGCACACGCCGCGGCCGGCGGCGCACGCCCGACCCCAACCGCCTCAGGAGAGGACGACCGCCCTCCGGAACGGCGAAACAGCCCCGGCGTTGGACTGACGGCCGACCTCAAGGAGACGCCGATGGCTGGAACGGAAGACAAGAACACGTCGCCGAAGAACACGCGGGATGCGGCGCCGAACGAGCCGCGCGAGGGGGCAGCCGGCTCGCCCAATCCCCTTGCGGAAAAGAGCCGGCAGGGCGACATTTCCGCCGCGCAGCGCGCCGACCGGAACAAGGGTGCCGACCGCCATAACGATCGCTCCTGACGCATTGCCGCCGCGACCGGTTCGCGAGCTTCCCCCGCTGCGCCGGGAGGATTTGCCGCCGGACACCTCTCACCTCGCCCGCTTCCTGATCGGCAAGACCGTCGGCCGGCTGACGGACGAGGGGCTGCGCGCCGGACGGATCGTCGAGACGGAGGCCTATGTCGAGGACGACCCGGCGAGCCACGCCTTCCGCGGCCGCACGCGTCGGAACGCGGCGATGTTCCTGAAACGCGGCCACGCCTATGTCTACATCGCGTATGGCTGCTGGCCGGTGCTCAACGTCACGAGCGAGGCGGAGGGGACCGGCACCGCGGTGCTGCTGCGCGCCGCGGAACCGATCGCCGAGCCCGGCCAAGCCGCTCCGGACCGGAAGGTCGCCAGCGGGCCGGGACGCCTCGCCCGCTATCTCGGCGTCACGCTCGCCGACGACGGTGCGGACCTCTGCGCGGAGCGCGGCCTCTATCTCGCCGCAGCCGTCGGGCCGGTCGGCACGATCGCGGTGGGCCCCCGAATCGGCATCTCCAAGGCGGCCGACCGGCCGCTCCGCTTCTTCGAGATCGGCAGCCCCTCGCTCAGCGGCCCGGCGCGCCTCAACCGGCACGCGGTCCCGTAGCTGCGCCGGGGCCGGCTCGGGAGCACCACGCCTGCCGTCCCGGCGCGCCCTCAGATCGTGCCCTCGTCGGGGATGTTCAGGGTGGTCCCGCATGCCTTGCAGTGCACGGCGTCGCGGTCGTGACGCTGCAGCCCGCAGGTCGGGCAGGGAAAGCGCACCTTGTCGGGACGGAAGAGCACCTGCGCGAGCCGCAGGAAGAGCCCGACCCCGAAGATCATGATGAGGACGGACACCATGCGCCCGCTCGTCCCGGGCAGCGTGATGTCGCCGAAGCCGGTCGTCGTGAGCGCGGTCACGGTGAAATAGAGGGCGTCGGCATAGTTGCCGATGTCCGGGTTCCGCCAGTGCTGCGTCTCGTAGACGATGCCCGTCATCACGAACAGGAACACGGAGAGGTTGATGACGGCGATCGCCAGGTCTTCATCGAGCCGGCGGAGCCTGTAGCGCCGGCGAAGCCGGGCGATGATCTGGTAGGTATAGAGAAGCCGGAGCGTTCTGAGGACGCGCAGGAAGCCGGCGCCCTCGCCCGCGATCGGCGCCAGGAAGGACAGGATCGCGATGACGTCCGCGACCGTGGATATGTGTCCGAAATCCCGGACGCGGTTCCGGCTGATCGCGAGCCGCGCGAGGAAGTCCGCGAGGATCACGAGCCCGAGCACGACGTCGACCACCTCGAACGCGTCGTAGCGCGGCAGGAACGAGGTGACGATGATGAAGATCACCGTCGCGATGTCGAAGACGAGGATGCCGTTGCGGAAATGGTCGCTCCGGCGGCCGCTGCCCTCGTAGAGTTCGCGTATGCGGGCGCGCCAATCCGGCTTGCGGCCGCGCGGCCGGGACGCCCCCGTCCGGGCCTGTCCGTCGACGCTGCTTTCGCTCAAGGCGCGGTCGGCCGCATCACGCCGTGCTCGTCCCGCTTCAGCGGGTTCTTCTGCATCGGAAGCGGCGCGCCGGGCATCTCGTCGATCGAAACGCCATGCGGCCAGTCGGACGGCGCGATCGCGACGTAGCGTGCGTATCCGCCGGTGCCGCCAAGCGGCTTGGCGAACCCGATCACCACAAGCGCCCCCGCTTCGGGCACCTGGTCGAGATTGGCGACGCCCTCGGCCTGGGCGTAGTGATTGTGCATGAGCCAGTACTCGCCCTCCAGCGTGGGCGTGGTGTCGGTGTCGAGCGGCTCATGGCCGTGGAACAGGATCTTGCGCTCGCCGTGCAGGAACTTGAGCGCGTCGAGTGAGACGCCCGGGAACGCCTTCGCGCCGAACGCTTCCGGATCGTCCCATTTCTTCGACCAGTCGGACCGCACCATGACGACGGCGCCTTCCGGAATCCGCCCGTGCCGGGCCTCCCACTCTTCGACGTCCGCGACCTGCAGGTGGTAGTCGGCCTTCCCGGCGACCTTGCCGGAAATGTCGATGACGACGAGCGGCCGGATCGCGTAGGTTGCCGGGATGTCGGAGATCGTGGCGCCCATCGGCTCCCAGTGCGCCGGCGGGTCGAGCTGCGTTCCGTACTGGTCGGTCGGCAGTTCGTAGGCGGTGGCCACGAAGCCGTGCCGCTCGTAGGTGAACGCGTCGCCCGCCTTGACATAGCCTTCGATGTCCTTGCCCGCGACCGCCGGCCTGAACCGCGCCTTGCCGAAGCCCGGCCAGACCGCCTGCGTCGGCGAGAACGCATGCGTCAGGTCGATGTATTTCGCGGACTTGAAGATCTCGTCGTAGGCGCGCCACAGCGACGAGGGCTGCTCGGGCGCATTCTGCGCCATTGCCGCCGGGTGCGGCGCGAAAGCGAGCGTCGCGGCGAGCGCGAGGCAATGGCGGAAGGTGGCAAGGCGCATCGACTCTCCTCCTCCGGTCCGGCCGGCAGCGGCGCGGCCGCGAGGCGCCGAGTTTAGCCGCGCGAACGCCGCCATGCCATCCGCGCTCGCCTCCGAGCCTTCGGCCCCGCTCTCGCCGTCTGCGATCGGGACGCCCCGCATTTGGTAAGCAAGATCACTTCCGCCCGGCCGCGCGCTCCACGAAGCGCAGGCCGACGATGACGAAGAGGCCCAGCACCGCCGCGAGGAAGCCGATCCCGAAATAGCCGAGCCCGGCCGCCACGCCGAGCGAGCCGGCAAGCCACATGCCGGCTCCCGTCGTGAGGCCCCTCACCTCGCCCCGGCCCTGGATGATCGCGCCGGCCGCGAGGAAGGCGACGCCGGCGGTGACCGCCTCGATCACGCGCACGGGATCGGCCCGCACGCTGTCATCCCGGATGACCTCGCTCATCACGATCTCGAGCGTGAGCACCGTGAACACCGCGGCGGCGAGCGCGGTCAGGACATGCGTTCGCAGTCCGGCCGGGCGATCGCGCCATTCGCGGTCGATGCCGATCAGGCCCCCGAGCAGCGCCGCCACGAACAGGCGGAGCACGATCGCGTCGGCCGGCAGGTGGGTCTCGCCGAGTGCGCTCGCAAGAAGGTCATCCATCTTTGCCCGTCCTCCAGGCTCTGCCGTCCGCCACAGCGCGCGGCAGCGGTCGCGGGGACCGGCCCTCCAGCTCCGGATCGCGCGCCGCGACCTCCAGCAGGCCGGCGAGCTTCAACAGGTTCTCGGCAAGCATGTTCCGCTCCTCCGACTGCAGCGCGGCGAAAGCGGTGACGAAGCGCTCCGGAAGCAGGCTCGGGGCCGCGGAAAGGACGTCGCGGCCCGCCGCCGTGAGCCGGGCATGGACGATGCGGCGGTCGGCTCCCGAGCGATAGCGCTCAACCAGGCGCCGGGCCTCGAGCTTGTCGAGCACGGTGACCACCGTTGCGGCGCTGAGGTCGGCATGGGCGGAAAGCGCACCCGTGGTGACTTCCCCGAGCGACGCGATGGCTCTTAGCACGACGAACTGCGGAATGGTCAGGCCGAGCCTGCGCTCGATCTCCTTCGACCGGATGTCGAGCACGCGTGCGATCCGCCGCAAGCCCTTGTGGAGGGCATCCACCTCGCCCGGGAGTTCGCCTTCGCCTGATGCCGTTCCGCTCATCACTCATGCAACCAAATTAGCCAAACCGAGTTTCGCCTGCTAATCCTTAGAGCTCTAATCATCTGGAACGGCAGCGAGGAAGAACCAGCCCCTCATGTGTGGTCTTTGCGGCGAAGTGCGATTCGATGGCGGTGCGGCCGACGCGGCGGTCGTGACGAAAATGGGCGAGGCGCTCGCGCCGCGCGGTCCGGACGGGGTCGGCCTCGTCATGCACGGGCGAACCTGCTTCGGGCACCGGCGCCTCAAGATCATCGACCTGTCGAACCGCTCGGAACAACCGATGATGGACCCGCATCTCGGCCTGACGGGCGTCTTCAACGGCTGCATCTACAATTATCCGCAGCTCCGGTCCGAGCTCGAGGGCAAGGGTTATTCCTTCTTCTCCTCCGGAGACACCGAGGTGATCCTGAAGGCGTGGCACGCCTGGGGAACGGATTGCGTCGACCGCTTCCACGGCATGTTCGCCTTCGTCATAAGCGAGCGCGACACGGGCCGGGTCGTGATGGCGCGCGACCGGTTCGGCATCAAGCCGCTCTATTACTCCGAAGGGAACGGCCGGCTCCGCTTCGCCTCGACGCTTCCGGCGCTTCTCGCCGGCGGCGGCCTCGACACCTCCGTCGACCGCATCGCGCTCCACCATTACATGACCTTCCACGCGGTGGTGCCGGCGCCGCGGACGATCCTCGCCGGCGTCCGCAAGCTGCCGCCGGCCACGATCCGCATCGTCGAGCCGGACGGGCGCACGAAGGACCGGCTCTACTGGGCGCCGGACTACGAGCGCACCGCCGACGAGATCCGGCTGCCCGCCGAGGAATGGCGCGACCGCACGCTCGCCGCGCTGCGCACCGCGGTCGAGCGCCGCATGGTCGCGGACGTCTCGGTCGGCGTGCTCCTGTCGGGGGGCGTCGATTCCAGCGTCATCGTCGGCCTCCTCGCGGAGATGGGGCAGAGCGACCTGATGACCTTCTCGGTCGGGTTCGAGGAGGCGCACGGCGAGAAGGGCGACGAGTTCGTCTATTCCGACCTGATCGCGCAGCGTTTCGGCACGCGCCACCACAAGATCTTCGTGCCCTCCGAGCGGCTCCTCGACGCCCTCCCCGGCACGATCGGGGCGATGTCCGAGCCGATGGTCTCCTACGACAATGTCGGCTTCTACCTCCTCTCGCAGGAGGTCTCCAAGCATGTGAAGGTCGTGCAGTCCGGCCAGGGCGCCGACGAGGTCTTCGGCGGCTATCACTGGTATCCCCCGCTCGCCAGCTCGAACGACCCCGTTTCCGATTATGCCCGGGCCTTCTTCGACCGCGACCATGCGACGCTCGGCCGGCAGCTCGGCCCGGACTGGCTCGCCGAGGAGGATGTCAGCCGCGATTTCGTGGCGGCGCATTTCGCCCGCGCCGGCGCGACCGGCTCGGTGGACAAGGCGCTGCGCATCGACACGCAGGTCATGCTGGTCGAGGACCCGGTCAAGCGCGTCGACAACATGACCATGGCCTGGGGGCTCGAGGCGCGCGTGCCCTTCCTCGACCACGAGCTGGTCGAGCTCGCAGCGCGCATACCGCCGGAACACAAGCTCGCGCAGGGCGGCAAGGGCGTGCTGAAGGATGTCGCCCGCCTCGTCGTGCCGAGCGAGGTGATCGACCGCAAGAAGGGGTATTTCCCGGTCCCTGCCCTGAAATACCTGCAGGGCCCCTACCTCGAGCTCGTCCGCGACGCGCTCGGCTCGCAGGCCGCCCGCGAGCGCGGGCTGTTCCGGCAGGACTATCTGGAGACCCTGTTCGCCGCTCCGACCGAGCACATCACCCCGCTGCGCGGCTCGGAGCTTTGGCAGGTGGCCCTGCTCGAGCTCTGGCTGCAGGCGAACGACATCTGAGGGGGCGGCGATGTCGGGACCGACGGGAGCGCGCACGGGGCGGAGCGCGCAGGGCCGCCGGCTGCGCCGCATGCGGGCGGACGGCTGGCAGCCGACCTACGGCACCGAAATCGAAGGGGAGCCGCAGGCTGCGAATGCCTGCCTCGATTGCGGCTGGGGCCGGCTGATCTTCGCGCAGACCTTCGAGGATCCTGGCCGCCTTATCGAGGAGATCCGCGACGAGGCGATCGACCGGCGCGACATCGCCGTCTACGTCCGCGATCCGCACGTGCTCCTCGCGCTCGCCCCGCAGGAGCTCTTTCTCGACCCTTCCCACACCTACCGGCTCGACCTCGCGACCTACCGGACGGGCCGCCGCCCCCGGCGCGGCTTCCAGGTGCGGCGGCTCGCGTCGGCGCAGGACGCCGAGGCCGTCAACCGGATCTATGCGGCGCGCAACATGGTGCCCGTCCCGCCCGAGTTCTTCTGGTCGCGGCACGACAACCGGTCGATCGTCTACCTCGTCGCCGAGGATGCCGTGAACGGCGAGATCATCGGGACGGTCACGGGCGCCGACCATTTCCGCGCCTTCCGCGACCGCGAGCGCGGCGCCTCCCTCTGGTGCCTCGCGGTCGACCCGCAGGCCTCCCACCCCGGCATCGGTGAGGCGCTCGTCCGGCAGCTCGCCGACCACATGAAGACCAGGGGGGCGGCCTATGTCGACCTCTCGGTCATGCACGACAACACGCACGCGATCGCGCTCTACGAGAAGCTCGGCTTCCGCCGCATCCCGTTCTTCTCCGTGAAGCGCAAGAACCCCATCAACGAGCGGCTCTTCACCGGCCCGGAACGGGACGAGGGCCTGAACCCCTACGCCCGCATCATCGTCGACGAGGCCCGCCGGCGCGGCATCCACGTCCACATCACCGATGCGGAGGGCGGGTTCTTCCGGCTGACCTATGGCGGCCGGTCCATCCATTGCCGCGAGAGCCTCTCGGAGCTCACCTCGGCCATCGCCATGTCGATCTGCGACGACAAGGCGGTCACGCGCCGGGTCGTCTCGGCCGCGGGCGTGACCGTGCCGGAGCAGATCGAGGCCGGCGACCCGGACGAGATCGAAGCCTTCCTGGAAAAGCATGGGAAGCTCGTCGTGAAGCCCGCCCGCGGCGAGCAGGGCCGCGGGGTCGCGGTCGGGCTCGACGCCCTCGAGGACGTCATGAAGGCGATCGAGACGGCCCGGTCGATCTCGGACCGGGTGGTGATCGAATCCTTCGTCGAAGGTGAGGATCTGCGCCTCATCGTGATCGACTATCGCGTCGTTGCGGCGGCGATCCGCCGACCGGCACGCATCGTAGGCGACGGGCGCTCGACCGTGCGCACCCTCATCGAGCACCAGAGCCGCCGGCGCGCCGCCGCGACCGGCGGGGAATCGCGCATTCCGCTCGACGGCGAGACCGAGCGCGCCGTGCGCGCCGCCGGTTTCGGGCTCGACGACGTCCCGCCGCCCGAGCTCGAGATCACGGTGCGCAAGGCGGCGAACCTCCACACCGGCGGCACCATTCACGACGTCACCGACGAGGTCCATCCCGAGCTCGTCGCCGCCGCCGTGAAGGCCGCCCGCGCGATCGGCATCCCGGTCACCGGCATCGACCTGCTGGTCCGCTCGCCGCGCGAGCCCTATTATGCCTTCGTCGAGGCGAACGAGCGGCCCGGGCTCGCCAATCACGAGCCGCAGCCGACCGCCGAGCGCTTCGTCGACCTGCTGTTCCCCCTGTCGATGCCGCTCGCGGCGCGACTGGCCGCCGGATCCGACGCACGCCGCTGATGCCCCGCCTCGCGATAGACACACAGTACCTGCAGGACCGGCTCGAGGCGCTGCTCTCGATTCCGAGCCCGACCGGCTACACGGACGTCGTGGTGCGCGAATGCTGCCGCGAGCTCACCCGCCTCGGCGTGGAGTACGAGCTGACCCGGCGCGGCGCGATCCGCGCCACGATGCGCGGCCGCAATCGCGGCGCCGGGCGCGCGATCGTCGCGCATGTCGACACGCTCGGGGCCCAGGTGAAGCGGCTGAAGGAGAACGGCCGGCTGGAGCTCGTTCCGATCGGCCACTGGTCGGCGCGCTTCGCGGAAGGCGCGCGCTGCACGATCTTCTCCGAGAACGGCAGCTACCGGGGCAGCATCCTGCCGCTGCTCGCCTCCGGCCACACCTTCAACGAGAAGGTCGACACGCAGCCGACGGGCTGGGAGCATGTCGAACTGCGCGTCGACGCGCTCGCGCGCTCGCGCGCGGATCTGGAACGCCTCGGCATCGACGTCGGCGACACGATCGCGATCGACCCGCAGCCCGAATTCCTGGCCAACGGCTTCATCGTCTCCCGCCATCTCGACGACAAGGCCGGCGTCGCCGTGCTCTTCGCGGCCATGGAGGCGCTGGTCCGCGAGCGCGCGGACATCGTCGTGGACACCCACTGGCTCTTCACGATCGCGGAGGAGGTCGGCCTCGGGGCGTCGTCGATCCTGGTGCCCGACATCGCCTCGATGGTGACCGTCGACAACGGCACCTCCGCACCCGGACAGAATTCATCCGAGTTCGGCGTGACGATCGCCATGGCCGACCAGACCGGCCCGTTCGACTACCACCTCACGCACCAGATGGTCCGGCTCTGCCGCGAGGAGGACATCCGCTTCACCAAGGACGTCTTCCGCTATTACCGCTCCGATTCCGCCTCGGCGCTGGAATCCGGCGCCGACGTGCGGACCGCCCTCATCGCCTTCGGCGTCGATGCCTCGCACGGCTACGAGCGGATCCACATGCACGCGCTGCGCTCGCTGTCGGAACTGCTGACGGCCTATGTCATGAGCCCGCTCGAAGTGCCCCGCGATGCGCTGATCGCGGCCGGGCTCAAGGGCTTCCCGACGCTGCCGATGGAAGAGGCGGAGCAGACCCTCACCGGCGACATCACGGTCGCCGATCCTCAGCCCGGCGACGGCTGATCCTCCGCGGCACGCTGCCGGAGGTCGAGCCGCACCAGCACGACCGACATGTCGTCCGGCTCGGGCTCGGTGCGGAAGCCGAGCTCGCCGGCCATCTGGAGCATGCTCGCATTCTCCTTGAGGACGTGCCCGTAAAGCTCGGGAATGCCTTCGCTCCCGGCATAGGCGATGAGCTTCGTCATGAGCAGCCAGCCGAGCCCCCGCCCCTTCAGGTCGCTGCGCACCATGACGGCGTATTCCGCGCGCTCGCAATCGGGATCGAGGATCAGCCGGGAAACGCCGAGGATGTGGGCCTCGTCGGGCGTGAAGGCGACGAAGGCCATGGCGCGCGCGTAGTCCACCTGCGTGAGGCGGGCGACGAATTCCTCGGTGAACTGCTTGCGGTAGGAGAACAGCCGCAGCCTGATGTCGTTCGGGTCGAGATGCTCGAAGAAGTCCTGGTAGAGCCAGGCATCGACCGGCTTCACCGGCCGCACGAAGACCTCGCTGCCGTCGAGGAGCGTCATCGTCTCCGAGAGCTCCTCCGGATAGGGCCGGATCGCGAAGCGGGCGACGCCGTTCTTCGCGCCGCCCTCCACGGTGCGCGCCGTCATGCGGGCATCGACGGCGACGACGCCGGACGCGTCGGCGAGGAGCGGATTGATGTCGAGCTCCCGCAGCGCCGGGAAGTCGATGGCCAGTTGCGACACCTTCACCAGCACGTCGGCGACAGCCTCGATGTCCGCCGGCGGCACGTCGCGATAGCCGCGCAGGAGCTTCATGATCCGCGTGCGGCCCATCAGCTGCAGCGCAAGCTCGCGGTCGAGCGGCGGCAGCGCGATGGCCTTGTCGCCGATCACCTCCACCGCGGTGCCGCCGGCGCCGAACAGGATGATCGGCCCGAAGGTCGGATCGTCCGCCAGGCCGACGATCAGCTCGATCGCGCGCCGGCGCTCCATCATCTCCTCGACCATGAAGCCTTCGACGGTCGCCCCGGGCACTGCGCGCCGCACGGATTCCGCCATCGCGGCCGCCGCCTCGCGGGCCTCCTCCGCGCTCGCGATGTCGAGCCGGACGCCGCCGACATCGGACTTGTGGATAACCTGGGGAGAAACGATCTTCATCGCGCAGCGCCGGCCGCGGCCGATGATCCGCCCGGCGATCTCGGACGCTTCCTCCGGCGAACGTGCCAGGCCCGCATCCACGACCGGAACGTCATAGGCCGCCAGCACCTCGTGCGCCTTCGGCCAGTTGATGAAGCCCCCGGCCGAAGCAGTGGCCGGGTCGATGATCGCGGCAGCCCGCGCGCGATCCCGGCGGAAGGTCGGCGTTTCACGCGGCGGTATGCTGAGAAGGCCCTTCCTGATGCGCGCATACCGCACGAGCTTCATGTAGGCCTCGACCGCCGCGCCCGGCGTCTCGTAGGTGGGGATTGCGGCCTCCGCGAAGGCGCGGCGGGCGACCTCCACCCATTCCGCGCCGAGCCAGACGGTCAGGACGGGCTTGCGCTTCGTGCCGTCCCGCCGGTGGGCGAGGACGACGTCGATGACGGCGGACGCCGCGCTCGAGCCGGTCGTGACGGAGGTCGGGCAATAGAGCACGAGCACGGAATCCACGCCGGGATCGTCCAGCATCGCTTCCAGCGCGGCGCGATAGCGGTCCGGCCCTGCATCGCCGATGATGTCGACGGGATTGGCGTGGGACCATGTCGGCGGCAGCTGCGCGTCGAGGCGCTCGAACGTCTGCGGCGCGAGCGTTGCGAGCTCGCCTCCGGCCGCCTCGAGGCTGTCCACGGCGAGGATCCCGGCGCCGCCGCCATTGGTCAGGATGCCGAGGCGCTCCCCCTCGAAGGGCGCGATGTGGGTGAGCATCTCCGCCATGCCGAACAGGTCGTCGAGGTCGTCGACCCGGAGCACGCCGGCGCGCTCGAGCACCGCGTCGTAGACGGCGTCCGAGCCGGCCATCGCCCCGGTGTGCGTGCGCGCGGCCTGCACGCCCGCCTTCGCGCGCGCCGCCTTGATCGCCACGACCGGCTTGATGCGCGCCGCCGCACGCGCGGCGGAGATGAACGCCGCGGCGTCGGCAATGCCCTCCAGATAGAGCAGGATCGCGCGGCACTGCGGGTCCGCCGCGAAATAGTCGATCAGGTCGTCGGCATCGACGTCCGCCATGTTGCCGACCGAGGCGAGGTGCGAGAAGCCGACGCCGCGCGACGTCGCCCAGTCGAGGACCGCGGTCAGGATCGCGCCGGACTGCGAGATCAGGGCGAGGCGCCCCGGCGTCGCGTTGCGATGGACGAAGCTCGCATTCAGCCCGACATGCGGCGACAGGATGCCGATGCAGTTCGGCCCGACGAGACGGATGCCGTGCCGGCGCGCCGCGGCCATCATCTCCGCCTGAGCCGCCTGCCCCTCGGCGTCTGCCGGGAACGCGCTGATCACGACGGCCGCGCGCGTGCCCTGCACGCCCACGGCGTCGAGGACGCCCGCGATTGCGGGCGGCGGCGCGGCAATGACGGCGAGATCGACCGGTTCCGGCAGCTCGCCCGCATCGGCGAGGCTCTGCTTTCCCTCCACGAGCGGGCGGCGCGGATTCACCAGGAAGACCTTGCCGGCGAACCCGCCCTGCAGGAGGTTCCTGGCAACGGTGTTGCCGATCGAGCCCGGACGGTCGCTCGCGCCGAAGAGCGCCACAGAGCGCGGCTCGAACACCTTGCCGAGGTTTCTGGTGGTCATGATCTGGCCTCGGATTTGCTGCAGTGCGATCCGGGCTGCCCGCAGGCCGAGCACCGACGCTCGGACGCGCCGGGTACGCCCATGGACCTCTTGCGGGAGCCAACGGCATTGATCAACCTTGTCGCCCGCCGAGTCGGCGGAATTATCTCGCAAATGCGAAAAAGATGGACAGCCGCAACCGAGCGGGCTGCCGGATCGTTGTGACTTCTCAGGAGAGTGTCGACGGCACCGCTATGTCTCCGTCGGCCGCATAGGGCGTTCATGAACAGGCGAACTTTTGTGTCCGGTCTGCCGGCGGCACTGGCGGTGGCCAGTGCCGCCCTGCGCTCGCCCGCCGCGTTTGCGCAGGCGCCGCTGCCGCTTCTCGACGATCCCGTGCCGTTCAGCCGCGACTGGCTGCTCGAGACCGCACAGGCGCTTTCCGCAGAAGCCTACCGGGAACCGAACAACGCGCTGCCGGGCGATCTCGGCGACATGGGCTACGATCTCTACCGCGACATCCGGTATCGGCCGGAGGCCCGTATCTGGGCCGGGACCGAGATGCCGTTCACGGTGGACCTGTTCCATCGCGGGTTCATCTATCGCGACCGCGTCGACATCGCGCTGGTGGAGAACGGCGAGGCCCGGCGCATCCATTATACGCCGGAGCTGTTCGACTTCGGGAAGGCTCCGCAGCCGCCGGCCGACGCCGATGTCGGCTTTTCCGGGTTCCGCCTGCGCCACCCGATCAACGCGCCCGACGTCTGGGACGAGTTCCTGGTCTTCCAGGGCGCCTCCTATTTCCGGGCCGTCGGGCAGGGCCAGGTCTACGGGCTCTCGGCGCGCGGCCTCGCGATCAAGACTGCGGCGCCGGAAGGCGAGGAATTCCCGCGCTTCACCCGCTTCTGGATCGAGGCGCCCGGACCGCAGACGCGCGAGATCACGATCCACGCCCTCCTCGACAGCCCGTCCACGACCGGCGCTTACCGGTTCGTGATCCAGCCGGGCGTGGAAACGGTCATGGAGGTGGAGGGAACGCTCTACCCGCGCACCGAGCTCGGCGGGCTCGGGCTCGCGCCGCTCAGCTCCATGTTCCTGTTCGACGCGACCAACCGGTTCCGCTTCGACGACTTCCGCCCCGCCGTCCACGATTCGAACGGCCTGCTGATGCTGACGGGCAACGGCGAATGGCTGTGGCGCCCGCTCGCCAACCCGGCCGAGCTTCAGCTCTCGGCGTTTCGCGACCAGGCGCCGCGCGGCTTCGGCCTGATGCAGCGCGCGCGGAGCTTCGACCGCTTCCAGGACCTCGAGGCGCGCTACGAACGGCGACCCAGCGTCTGGGTGGAGCCCCTCGGCGACTGGGGCCCGGGCCACGTTGTTCTCCTGGAAATCCCGGTCGACATGGAGATCCACGACAACGTCACCGCCTTCTGGCGGCCCGCCGATCCGCTGCCGCAGGGCGAACCCTGGACCTGCCGCTACCGGCTGCGCTGGCTGCAGAATGTCGAGCACGAGCTCCTCGCCGCCACCGCCTCGCGATCCGGCCTGACCATGAACCAGAACCGGCGCATCTTCGCCGTCGACTTCAAGAGCCCGAACCTGCCGCCGATCGATACGCTGACCCTGGAGGTCGGCGCGTCGGCCGGGGAGGTCGTCCACCCCGTCCTTCAGCAGAACCCGAACGACGGCACGATCCGCGCCTCCTTCCAACTCGACCCGGGCAACGAGGCGCTGTCCGAGCTCCGCCTTCGGATCACCGCCGACGGCAAGCCCGCGAGCGAGACCTGGCTCTACCGATGGACCAGACGATGACCACGGAAACCTCCGTTCTTCAGCTCGTCACCGGCGCCGGCATGCCGCCCCGCGAGCCGCTGCCCATGCCCGTGCAGGATCTCGGAAAGGCGCCGGAGGGCGTGATGCCCGACCGGCCGGACCTCAGGGTGGCCTGGGCGCGGTTCGTGACGTTCGGCGGTGCGCTCGCGCTCACGATCTTCGGCCTCTACCAGATGGTCGCGGTGGTCTCGATCGGTGGCACCACGATCCTGGAAGGCGTCATGACGGCGCTCTTCACGGTCACCTTTGCCTGGATCGCGCTTGCCGCGACGACGGCGCTCGCCGGCGTGATCGCCGGCCCGCGGATGCGCACGCTCGCCGTCGACCCGCGGCCGCTCTCGGCGCGCACCGCGCTGGTCATGCCGATCTACCAGGAAGATCCCCGGCGGACGACCGCGTGCCTCCAGGCCATGGCGGAGGATCTCGCCCGTCTCGGCGCCGCCCCGAATTTCGAGATCGTGATCCTGAGCGATTCCACCAACGCCGACGCCTGGATCCGCGAGACCACCTCCGTCAGCCGCCTGGCATCCGCTCTCGCCGGCACGATGCCGGTCTGGTACCGCCGGCGGTGGCACAACACGGCCAAGAAGGCCGGCAACCTGAAGGACTTCGTCGAGAACTGGGGCGGCCGCTACGACCACATGGTGGTTCTGGACGCCGACAGCCTGATGAGCGGGCAGACGCTGGTGGCGCTCGCCCGTGCGATGGAGGCCGACCCGCGCCTCGGGATCCTGCAGACGGTGCCGGTGCTGGCGAACAGCCGCACGCTGTTTGCCCGGCTGCAGCAGTTCGCCGGCCGCATCCACGGGCCGATCGTCGCCCGCGGGCTGGCCGCCTGGCAGGGCTTCGACGGCAATTACTGGGGCCACAACGCGATCATCCGCACGGCCGCCTTCGCCGGCGCCTGCGGCCTGCCCGACCTGCCCGGCCGCAAGCCCTTCGGCGGCCACGTCATGTCGCACGATTTCGTCGAGGCGGCGCTGATGCGGCGCGCCGGCTGGCGCGTGGAGATGGCCTCCGAGCTCGAAGGCTCGTGGGAGGAAAGCCCGCCCTCCCTCATCGACGTGGCGATCCGGGACAGGCGCTGGGCTCAGGGCAATCTCCAGCACGGCAAGGTGATCGGCGCGCGCGGGCTCGCCTGGCCGAGCCGCGTCCACTTCGCGACCGGGATCATGAGCTACATCGCCTCGCCGATGTGGCTCCTGCTGATCATCGCCGGCCTCGCCCTGTCCACGCAGGCGCACTTCATCAGGCCGGAATATTTCGCCAAGGACTTCCAGCTCTTCCCGACCTGGCCGCGCTTCGATTCGGAGCGCATGATCCAGCTCTTCATCCTCACCATGGGCGTGCTCTTCTTCCCGAAGATGCTCGGCCTGGTGCGGGCGCTGCTCGACCCGGATCTGCGGCGGGGCTCCGGCGGCGCGCTCGGCCTCGTCGCCAGCGCGATCCTGGAGATCCTGATCACCTCGCTCTACGCGCCGATCATGATGCTGGTCCACAGCCGCCACGTCTTCGAGATCCTGCTCGGCCGCGATTCCGGCTGGGCGAAGCAGCGCCGCGGCCACGAGGCGGCGGACTGGGCGGAGGCGATGATAAGGCATCGCTGGCATACGGTGGCCGGCATCGCCGTGACCGTGCTCGCCGCCTTCATCGCGCCGGTCATGCTCGCCTGGCTCTCGCCGGTCATCATCGGCCTCGCCTTCTCGATCCCGCTCTCCTGGATGAGCGGCAGCGCACGGGCGGGCGACGCGCTCGCGCGGGCCGGCGTGCTCGTCACGCCGGAGGAGACCCGGCCCGACCCGATCCTCCTGCGGGCCGATGCCATCGAAGCCGCCCTACCCGCTTTGCCTGCGGACGGCATCGAGGCGCTGGTCTGCGATCCGGTTGCGCGGCAGAATCATTTCGAGCGCGTGGGCGAGCCGCCGGCGCCGCGCCGCGGGCATCCCGAGCCCGAGCAGCTGACCGCGACGGCCAAGGTGCGCGAGGCGGCGACGCAGGCGGAGGCGCTGTCCTGGCTGAAGGGGCGCGAGCGGCTCTACGTCGCCGCCCACGCCGATCTCGCCGAAGCGATCGCCAGGCTCCCGGTCGATGCCATCGCGGCGGATGTGCCCGAGGCGGTCGCCCGCCGCGCCTGAGGCGCAGCAGCCGGCGCGGAGAAACCGCGCCGACGCTCGTCGCGGCATCGCTGCGGTCGCTTGTCCCGGTCAGGCGCCGAGGAAGGGCTCCACGACGCCGCCCGGGCCGAACCGGCCGATCCGCTTGATCTCCCAGTCGAGGCGGATGCCGGATCGCTCCAGCACGCGGGCGCGCACCGTCTCCCCGAGGAGCTCCAGATCGTGCCCGGTCGCATTGCCGACATTGAGCAGGAAGTTGCAGTGCATCTCGGAGACCTGCGCGTCGCCGATGGAAAGCCCGCGGCAGCCGGCCGCATCGATCAGCTGCCAGGCCTTGTCGCCGGGCGGGTTCTTGAACGTGGACCCGCCCGTCCGGCTCTTGATCGGCTGCGCCGTCTCACGGTGTTCCTGGACGGCGTCCATCGCCGCCCGGATCGCCTCGCGCTCCTCGGCATGGCCTTCGTAGAGCGCCTCGACGAAGATCAAATCGTCCGCCGCCGAGGAATGGCGGTAGGAATAACCCATGTCCGCGTTGGTCAGGACGTGCCGTTCGCCGCGGCGGTCGATCGCCACGACCTCGAGGACGCGCTCCCTGGTCTCCACGCCGTTCGCACCCGCATTCATCCTGAGCGCGCCGCCGATGCCGCCGGGAATGCCGTGGTAGAAGGCGAACCCGCCGATCCCGGCTTCCAGCGCATGCGCCGCCACGCGGCGGTCGGCGAGCGCGGCGCCGACGCGGATGCGGGTGCCCTCGACCGAGACCTGGCCGAAGCCGCGCGCCGACAGGCGGATAACCACGCCGGGCACGCCGCCGTCGCGCACGAGGAGGTTCGAGCCGAGCCCGATCACCGTGACCGGCACCTCCTCCGGAACCGCCCGCATCAGGAAGGCGAGATCCTCCTGGTCGGCCGGCATCGCCAGAATCTCGGCCGGGCCGCCGGCGCGGAACCACACGACCGGCGCAAGCGGCTGATCCGGCTGGAGCGAGCCCCGGAAGCCGTCGAGGCGGTCGCGCAGACGGTCGAGCAGATGGTTCGTCATGGAGCGGAAACCCGAGGTCAGGACTTCACTACGGCGAGCGCCTGCGGCAGCGCGTTCGCCCAGCGGGAGATCGAGCCGGCGCCGAGGCAGACCACCATGTCGCCCGGACGGGCAAGGCCCGCGACCATCGGAGCGAGCGCTTCCTCGCCGGCGAGCGGGCGCACGTCCCGGTGGCCGCCGGCGCGCAGCCCCTCCACCAGCGAATCACGATCGGCGCCCTCGATCGGCGCCTCGCCTGCGGAATAGACTTCGGCCACGATCACGGTGTCCGCCTCGTTGAAGCAGGTGCAGAACTCGGCGAAGAGGGCGTGCAGCCGCGTATAGCGGTGCGGCTGCACCACGGCGATGACCCGCCCCCTCGCGGCCGACCGTGCGGCATGCAGGACCGCCGCGATCTCGACGGGGTGATGGCCGTAATCGTCGTAGACGTCGACGCCGTTCCAGGTGCCGGTATGGGTGAAGCGCCGCTTCACGCCGCCGAAGCCGGCGAGCCCTTTCCGGATCGCGTCGGCGGGGATGCCGAGGGCGCGCGCCACCGCGATCGCCGCCGTCGCATTGGAGACGTTGTGCACGCCCGGCATCGGCAGGGTCAGGTCCGCGATGGTCTCCATCTCGCCGGTCACGCGGTCGCGCCGCTCGACGGTGAAGTGCGACAGCCCCCCGTCCGGGCGCAGGTCGGCGAACCGCACCTCGGCCTGGGGATTGCGGCCATAGGTGATGATGCGGCGGTCCTCGATGCGCGCGACGAGCGCCTGCACTTCCGAATGGTCGAGGCACATCACGGCGAAGCCGTAGAACGGCACGTTCTCCACGAAGGCCCGGAAGGCCGCGCGGACCTGGTCGAACGAGCCGTAATGGTCGAGATGCTCCGGGTCGATGTTGGTGACGATCGCGATGTCGGCGGGCAGCTTCACGAACGTGCCGTCCGATTCGTCCGCCTCCACCACCATCCAGTCGCCCGACCCGATGCGGGCGTTCGTGCCGTAGGCGTTGATGATGCCGCCGTTGATGACCGTCGGGTCGAAGCCGCCGGCGTCGAGCAGCGCCGCCACCATCGACGTGGTGGTGGTCTTGCCGTGCGTGCCGCCGATCGCGATCGCCGAGTGGAGCCGCATCAGCTCGGCGAGCATCTCGGCACGCCGGACGACCGGCAGGCCGCGGGCGCGCGCCTCCCTCAGCTCCGGATTGTCGCGCTTGATCGCGGAGGACACGACCACGACGGCCGCGCCCTCGACGTTCTCGGGACGATGCCCGATCTGCACCGGAATGCCGTGCTCGCGCAGCCGCTGCACGTTGGCGCTTTCGGCGACGTCGGATCCCGTCACGCGATAGTTCTGGTTGGCAAGCACCTCGGCGATGCCGCTCATCCCGATGCCGCCGATCCCGACGAAATGGACCGGCCCGATGTCACGAGGCATTTTCATCCGGCATCAACTCCGTGGCCGCCGCTTGCGATCCCCGCCACGAGGTCCGCAAGGCACTCGGCGGCATCCGGGCGGCCCTGCCCGGCCGCGGCCCGGGCCGCGCTCTCCAGTTCCCCAGGCGCCTCAATAAGGGCCGCGAGCCGCTTCGCAAAGGCCCCGGGCGTGAACTCCGTCTCCGGCACGAGCCAGGCGCCGCCGGCCGCGGCGAGCGCGGCCGCATTGGCCGCCTGGTCGTGGTCGAGCGCGTGCGGATAGGGCACGAGCATGGCCGGGCGGCCGACCACGGCGATCTCCGTGACGGTTGAGGCTCCGGCGCGGCTCACGACGAGATGGGCATCGGCCAGGCGCCGGGGCATGTCCCTGAAGAAGGGCTCCAGTTCGGCCGCGATCCCAAGCTGGGCATAGCTCGCCCGCGTGCGGACGATGTCCTCCGGCCGGCATTGCTGGACGACCGCGATCCGGCGCCGCTCGGCTTCTCCGAGCTCGCCGAGCGCGGCCGGCACGACATCGGCGAAGACGCGGGCGCCCTGGCTGCCGCCGAACACGAGGAGGTTGAACGGCTCGTCCTCCCCCGGTGCCCGAAAGCGGCGCTCCGCCATCGCCGCGATCGCCGCCCGCACGGGGTTGCCGACGAAGGTCTGCGCCCGCGCAGCTTCGCCGCCCTTCGGATGGTCGAAGCCGGTCGCAAGGTGCGCGCCGAAGCGGACGAGCAGCCTGTTCGCCCGCCCGAGCACCGCGTTCTGCTCGTGGACCAGGATGGGGATCCGCGCGAGCCGCGCTGCGATGAGCGGCGGCACGGTCGGATAGCCGCCGAACCCGACGACGATCCGGGGCGAGACGGCGCGCATCAGGCGCCGCGACTGGAGGAGGCCCCGCCCCATCGTCGCCATCGATCGGAGGATGGCAGCCGGGCTGCCGCCGGAGAGTGCCGCCGCGTGCACGACGTGACGCTCCTCCGGCGGGACGCCCTCGACGAAGTCGCCGACGCGCGGATCGGTCGCAAGCCGGACGCGCCAGCCGCGGGCGAGCAGCGCCTCGCGGAGCGCGAGCGCCGGAAAGAGGTGGCCGCCCGTGCCGCCGGCGACGAGGAGAGCCGTCGCCCCGTAAGCGTCGCTCACGTCTGTGCGACGGCGGCCGCGCGCGGCACGACCGTCACGTGCTGGTCGTAGGACCGGCGTGACAGGGCGAGCAGGAAGCCGACCGTGATCGCCGCCGAAAGCAGCGCCGAGCCGCCATAGGAGATGAACGGCAGCGTCATGCCCTTGGCCGGCAGGATGTGCAGGTTCACCCCCATGTTGATGAACGATTGCATGCCGATCTGGGTCGCGAGGCCGGCGATCGCCAGCCGCTCGAACGCGCTCTTGCGGCGGAACGCCTGCATGAGGCCGCGCATCACCAGTGCGGCGAAGAGGAGCACCAGAAGCATGCAGATGAGGATGCCGAACTCCTCCGCGACGACGGCGAACACGAAGTCGGTGTGGGAGTCGGGCAGGATGCGCTTCATCACGCCCTCGCCCGGCCCGGTGCCCGCCCAGCCGCCGCGCTGGAACGACTGCAGCGCCGTGTCGATCTGGAAGCTGTCGCCGCTCGACGGGTCGAGGAACCGGTTGATGCGGTCGGCGACGTGCGGAAACACCTGATAGGCGAAGAAGAGCCCGACGAGCGACAGGCCCGCGAGCCCCGCCACCACGATCGGCGAGACCCCGGCGAGAAAGAACAGCGCCCCCCAGACCGCCAGCACCAGCATCGTCTGGCCGAGGTCCGGTTCCGCCACCAGGAGCGCGGCCACGATCAGGAGCAGCACCGCGGCGAGAAGCCGGCCCGGCACGTCCGGCCGGTCGCTCCCTTCGGCGAAGAGCCATGCGCAGATCACGATGAAGGCGGGCTTCATGAACTCCGAGGGCTGGACCGAGATGCCCGCGACGTAGATCCAGCGCCGGGAGCCCTTCACCTCCGCGCCGACGAAGAGCACGGCGATCATCAGGACGAGCGAGACGAGCAGCAGGATAAGCGCGGCGCGCCTGACCTGGCGCGGCGTGAGGAAGGACAGCCCGATCGCCAGCGCCGCCGCGATGGGGGCGAAGAAGGCGTGCCTCAGGACGAAATGGAGGCTCGGCAGGCCGATCCGCTCCGCGACGGGCGGGCTGGCGGCGAGCGAGAGCACGAGCCCCGTCACGAAGAGGAGCATCACGAGCGAGAGCATGGTGCGGTCGACCGTCCACCACCACTGCGCGAACGGCGTCCGGTGCGCCCGGCTGATCATGGGACCGCCTCCTCCCTCACTTGCTCGTCCAAACCTGCCACCGCGCGGCGGAACGCCTCCCCCCGCGCCTCGAAGTCGGCGAACTGGTCGAATGACGCGCAGGCGGGCGACAGCAGGACCGCCGATTCGGCAGAACCGTCGAGAGCCGCATCCTCCGCCGCCATGGTTACCGCCGTCTGAAGATCGCCTGCGATGACGTGCGGAACCCGCCCGGCGAGGGTGGCGGAAAAGGCATCCGCGGCGGCGCCGACGAGGTAGGCCTTCGCGATCCTGGGAAAGAACGGGGCGAGGTCCTCGATCCCGCCGCTCTTGGCGAGACCGCCGGCGATCCAGTAGATCGGGTCGAAGGTGGCGAGCGCCTTCGCCGCGGCGTCGGCGTTCGTCGCCTTCGAATCGTTCACGAAGACGACGCGCCCGCGCCGCGCGACGATCTCCATTCGGTGCGCGAGGCCCGGAAAGCTGCGCATCGCCTCATGGATCGTCTCGGGCGCCAGCCCGAGCGCCCGGCCCGTCGCGAAGGCCGTCGCCGCGTTCTGCCGGTTGTGCGCGCCGCGCAGCGTCGGCAGGTCGGAGAGCTCCGCGACCGGCCGACCGTCCCGCAGCAGGCCGGCGTTTCCGTCCACGCGCCAGGTCGCATCCGTCCCCGGCACGACCGTCACCGTCTCCACCGCCGCGCCGGCGCGGCAGCGCTGCGCCGCCGCGACGTCCGCCATGACCGGCTCGTCCACGCCGATGACGGCCGTGTCGCCCGGCATCATGTTGGCGAAGATGCGCTCCTTGGCGCGCCGGTAGCCCGCCATGTCGCCGTGCCGGTCGAGATGGTCCGGAGTGAGGTTCAGCCAGACCGCGACGTCCGGCCGGAACCGCTCCGTGAGGTCGAGCTGGTAGGACGACATCTCCAGCACGTAGACCCGCCCCTCGGCAGGGGCGGCGAGGTCGAGCGCGGCCCTGCCGATATTGCCCCCCACTTCCACGGCGAGGCCCGCCTCCGCCAGCACGTGCCCGATGAGCGCGGTCGTGGTCGACTTGCCGTTCGTCCCGGTGATCGCGACGAAGCGGCTCCGCCCCGCCGCCTCCCGCCACAGGAGCTCGATGTCGCAGACGATCGCCACGCCGGCCGCGCGCGCCGCCGCCACCACGGGGTGCGGCTTCGGGTGCGTCAGCGGAATGCCCGGCGCGAGGACCAGGCATTCGAGCTCCGCCCACGGCCAGTCCGCGAATGCCGAGCAGGCGGCGCCGATTGCAGCGGCCGAGGCCCGCGCCGGATCCCGGTCGTCCCAGGCGATGACGCGCGCGCCGCCCTCGACGGCCGCCCGCACCGTCGCCAGCCCGCTCCGCGCGAGCCCGAAGACCGCGACGGTCTTGCCGGCGAGGTGGGTGAGCGCGACGGTCATCTCAGCGCAGCTTCAGCGAGGAGAGCCCGATCAGGGCGAGGACGACGGCGATGATCCAGAACCGGATCACGACCTGCGGCTCCGTCCATCCCAATTGCTCGAAATGGTGATGGATCGGCGCCATCCGGAACACGCGCTTGCCGGTGAGCTTGAACGAGGCGACCTGGATGATCACCGAGAGTGCCTCCGCCACGAAGATCCCGCCGATGATGGCGAGCACGATCTCGTGCTTCGTGGCGACGGCGATCGCCCCGATCATGCCGCCGAGCGCGAGCGAGCCGGTGTCGCCCATGAAGATCGCGGCGGGCGGCGCATTGAACCAGAGGAAGCCGAGCCCCGCCCCGAGCAGCGCGCCGGTGATGACGGCGAGCTCGCCGGTCCCGCGCACGAAGTGGATCTGCAGGTAGTCCGCGAATACGGCGTTCCCCGAAAGATACGCGATCAGCCCGAAGGAGGCGCCGGCGATCATGACCGGCACGATGGCGAGGCCGTCGAGGCCGTCCGTGAGGTTCACCGCGTTGCCGGCGCCGACGATGACGAAGGCGCCGAAGGCGATGAAGAAGATGCCGAAATCGACGAGCACGTTCTTCAGGAACGGCAGCGTCAGCGAACTTGCGAGCCGCGGGTCGCCAGCGCGCATCATGATGTAAACGGCGATGCCGGCGATCACGAACTCGATGCCGAGCCGCGTCTTGCCGGAGAGGCCCCGGTGCGAGGCTTTCGTCACCTTGAGATAGTCGTCGTAGAAGCCGATCGCGCCGAAGCCGACGGTCACGAGCAGCACCGCCCAGACATAGGGGCTGTCGAGGTCCGACCAGAGCAGCGCCGAGACCAGCAGGCCGGACATGATCATCAGGCCGCCCATGGTCGGCGTGCCGGCCTTCTTGAAGTGCGACTGCGGCCCGTCCTCGCGGATCGGCTGGCCCTTGCCTTGCTTCAAACGGAGGAGTTGGATGATGCCGGGGCCGAACAGGAAGACGAAGAGCAGCGCCGTCATGGTCGCCGCGCCGGTTCGGAAGGTCAGGTACCGGAAGACGTTGAGGAACGAGAACTGGTCGGCGAAATCGCCGAGATAGGTCAGCATCGGCCCTGCCCCGCGGCACTCGGGAGCGACGGCCCACGCGCCGCCCCGGGATCGAATCGCCGCTTCAGGTCGTCGACGACCAGTCCCAATCGGGTCCCGAGCGAAGCCTTCACGACGAGCACGTCTCCCGGCCGCACGGCGTCCGCCAGAATCGGAACGATCGCCTCGACCGATTCCGCATAGGCGCCGCGGCGTGCCTCCGGCAAGTCCTCCCACAGGGAGCGCATCTCCGGCCCGACGAGGAAGACGCGATCCGCACCCGAGGCGGCCACCGCGTCGCCCAGGCCGCGGTGGAGCTCGGCCGACCGGGCGCCGAGCTCGCGCATGTCGCCGAGCACCGCGATCCGGCGGCCGCCTCTGCCGGGCTCCGCCTGATGGAGAAGGGCGAGCGCGGCGCGCATCGAGGCTGGATTGGCGTTGTAGCTCTCGTCGATCAGCGTGAAGGCGCCGTCAGGGTGGGTCAGGGCGAACCGCTCGCCCCTGCCCTTCGGCGCGGTGAAGCCGGCGAGCGCGGCGGCCACCGCCGCGAGGTCCGCGCCGAGCGCGTGGGCCGCCCCGAGCACGGCGAGCGAGTTCTGCACGAGGTGCCGCCCCGGCGCGCCGAGGCGGTATTCGACCGGCTGTCCGCCGACGCTCGCCCGCACCCGGGAATGGTCGGCGGCGAGCTCCACGGCGACGAGCCGGACCGTCGCCTCCGGGTGCTCGCCGAAGGCGACGATGCGGGCCCCTGCCTCCGAAGCGCGCATCGCGAGGCGCTCGAACCAGCGATTGTCGCGGTTGATGACGGCCGCGCCGCCGGGGACCAGTCCCTCGAAGATCTCGGCCTTCGCATCGGCGATCGCCGCCTCGTCCGGGAAGAACTCGATGTGGACGGGCTCGACCGTGGTCACGATCGCCACGTGCGGCCGCACCAGGCGAGTGAGCGGAGCGATTTCGCCGGCGTGGTTCATGCCGATCTCGAAGACGCCGAAGCGCGTCTCCTGCGGCATGCGGGCGAGCGTCAGGGGCACGCCCCAATGGTTGTTGAAGGACCCGACCGGCGCGTGGGTCTGGCCAAGGCCGGAGAAGGCGAGCCGGAGCATCTCCTTCGTCCCCGTCTTGCCGACCGACCCGGTGACCGCGATCGCCTGGCCGGCAAACCGTTCTCGCGCCGCGCGCCCGAGCCGGACGAGCGCGTCGAGCGGATCGTCCGCCACGACGAGGAGCGGCCCGGCAGCGTCCTTGGGCTCCCGGCCGGCCGACACGATTGCGAGCGCCGCGCCCGCCTGCAGCGCCTGCGGCACGAAGGCGTGGCCGTCGAAGCGGTCGCCCCGGATCGCGAAGAAGGCGTCGCGCGGCGCAACGGTGCGGCTGTCGATCGAGATGCCCGAAACGGGGGTGGGCGGGGGGCCGACCAACCTGCCTGCGGTCGCCGCAACCAGATCGTCGATGGTCCAGAGGTCCGTCATCATCTTTCCGCCAAAGCGGCCAGAGCTTTACGGACTTCCTCCTGATCAGAGAAGGGCAATGTGACGTCGCCGACGATCTGGCCGGTCTCGTGTCCCTTTCCGGCCACGAGGAGGACGTCGCCCGGCATCAGCCCTGCCACGGCGGCATTTATCGCGGCGCGGCGGTCGCCGATCTCGGCAGCCTGCGGCGCGCCGCCCATGACTGCGTGCCGGATGGCGGCCGGATCCTCGCTGCGCGGATTGTCGTCGGTCACGATGACCGCATCGGCGTGGGCGGCGGCGGCTTCGCCCATCAGCGGCCGCTTGCCCGGATCGCGGTCGCCGCCTGCGCCGAACACGACGATCAGCCGGCCCTCCGTGTGCGGCCTCAGGGCGTCGAGCGCGTTGGCGAGCGCGTCCGGCGTATGCGCGTAGTCCACGAAGATGCGCGCGCCGGCCGGATGCGTGCCGACCGGCTCGAGCCTGCCGCTCGCGCCCTGCAGGTGCTCGAGCGCGGACAACGCCATTTCCGTCGGCACGCCCGTCGCGATCGCCAGGCCTGCCGCGACGAGCGCGTTGGAGACCTGGAAGCGGCCGACCAGCGGCAGGACCACCTGCGCGGTTCGGCCGTCCGATTCGACCGCCAGCCGCGCGCCTGCGGGGAGCCTTTCGAGCTTCGCCAGGCGCAGCGTGTCGCCACGCTCGCCCACGCCCAGGACGCGGAGCCCGCGCGCACCGGCGACCGACCGTACCCTGGCCGATTCGGCCTCGTCGGCATCGACGACGACTGCGGCCGTCTCCGGCAGCACGGTGTCGAACAGCCGGAGCTTGGCCGCGAAATAGGCCTCCAGCGTCTCGTGGTAGTCGAGGTGGTCGCGGGAGAGGTTCGTGAACCCGCCCGCGGCGAAGCGCACGCCGTCCAGCCGGCGCTGCTCCAGGCCGTGACTCGACGCTTCGAGCGCGAGGTGCGTGATGCCGTCCTCGGCGAGGTCTGCGAGCATCTCGTGCAGCCCAACCGGGTCGGGCGTGGTGAGGCTGCCGCCCGTCCTCGCTCCCGGCGCGACGAGCCCGATCGTGCCGAGGCTCGCGGCCCGCAGCCCGGCATGCTCCCAGATCTGGCGGAGGAAGACGGTCACGGACGTCTTGCCGTTGGTGCCGGTGACGGCGACGACGGTTTCCGGCTGCGAACGGTAGAAGCGCGCCGCGGCAAGGGCGAGCGCGCGCCGGACGTCCGGAACCCGGATCACGGGCACCGCCACCTCGCCCTCGATCGTCTGCCCTTCGCCGATGAGGATCGCTGCCGCCCCGGAGCGAACCGCCTGGGGCACGAAGCGGGCGCCGTCGGCGCGGGTTCCGGGCACGGCCACGAACAGGGTCCCGGGGCCGACCTTCCGGCTGTCCGCCGTCAGGCCCGAGATCGGAAGATCGGCGGCCCCGCCCCTCGCGAGACCCCGATCGACAAGCCCGCCGAGCGGGCGCGGCGGGCTTTTCCGCATGCGGACGACCGGCCTAGAGGGCGGAAGCGAGAGCCATGGCCGGCTCTTCCTCGGGGTCGATCAGGAGCGGCTCGACGCCGAGCATCGGTGCGATTCTCCGGATGATCCCGGCGACCGCCGGCGCGGTGTTCAGGCCGGCCGTCGCACCGATCCCCGGCTTCTCGGGCTCCGGCTCGTCGAGGACGACGAGGACGAGGTAGCGCGGATCGTCCATCGGGAACCCGGCGAGGAAGGCGTTCCGGCGCTTGCTCGAGGAATAGCGCCCGTTCACGACCTTCTCGGCCGTCCCGGTCTTGCCGCCGACGCGGTAACCGGCGACGGAGGCGCGCTTGCCGGACCCCTTGATCACGTTCAGCCGGAAGAGATGCCGGAGATAGTCGCTCGTCTCCGGCTTCAGCACCCGGTGCGCGACCTGCATCGCCTCCTCCTCCGTGCGCGGCAGGAAGGTCGGCGGGACATAGACGCCGCCGTTGATGAGGGCCGCGCCCGCCGCCGCCGTCTGGAGCGGCGACACCGAGATGCCGTGGCCGAACGCCATCGTCACCGACGAGATCTTGCTCCAGGGCAGCTTCGGGACGATCGGCGCGCCGGTCTCGGGCAGTTCCGTCCTCAGCTCCGACAGGAAGCCGAAGCGCGAGAAATAGTCCCTCTGCACGTCGGTGCCGGCCTTCAGGACCATCCGGCCCGTGCCGATGTTCGAGGAGTAGATGAACACTTCCGGCACCGTCAGCCACCGCCGCTTGCCGTGGAAGTCGTTGATGCGGAAGCCGCCGATCGCCAGGCCCGACGTCGCGTCGAAGGACTCGTTGATGCGGGCCGCGCCGGAATCGAGCGCCATCGCCGCCGTGAAGCCCTTGAAGGTGGAGCCCATCTCGAACACGCCGACGGTCGCCCGGTTCATGCGGTCCTTATCGAGCACCTGCGCCCGGTCGTTCGGGTCGTAGTCGGGCAGCGAACTCATGCCGACGATCTCGCCGGTGCGCACGTTCATCACGATTCCGACGGCGGCGATCGCGTGATAGCGCGCCATGGCGTCCGCCAGTTCGTTTCGCACCGCGTGCTGGACCCGGAGGTCGGTCGCGAGCCGCACCGGCTCGAGCGCACGCTGCGTCGCGAAACCGGCGGCGGCAAGGTCGTTCAGGTAGGAGCTGTCGATGTAGCGCTCGATGCCGGCAATGCCCTGATTGTCGACATTGACGGCGCCGAGGATGTGGCCCGCCGTCGGCCCGCCGGGATAGAAGCGCTTGTTCTCGACGCGGAACCCGATCCCGGGAATGCCGAGGCTGTGGACCTGCTGCTGCTGACGCGGCGTGATCTCGCGCTTCAGGTAGAGGAAGGCCGAATTGGTGGCGAGCTGCCGGCGCAGGCGGTCGCGGTCGAGGTCGGGGAATACGGTCGCGAGCTGCTCGCTCGCTTCGTCCGGATCGACGATGCGGCGCGGCTCGGCGAACAGCGAAGCCGTCTTGATGTCGGTCGCGAGCGTCTCGCCGTTGCGGTCCACGATGTCCGGCCGCGACATGGATGCGCTCTGCGCGAACGCGCCCGGCCCGTCCTTCCAGTCCGCCGAGGCGACGCCGAGCACGGTCAGGCGCAGCGCAAGGGCCGCGTAGAGCAGGCCGAAGCCGGCGAGGACCAGGAGGACCCGGGCCTTGCCCTGCCGGTCGCCCTGGCGGGCGCCTCCGGCCGCTGCGCCGAGCGCCCGCCTGGCATGGCGCCAGGCCGTTGCGGGAGGTTGGATGGTCACTGCGCGGCCCCTCCTGAGGTGTCGAACAGCGCGGCGAGCGCGTCCTTGTCGTTCATGGTTGCGCCTTCGAGGAGCGCGGCGAGCGCGTCCTTGTCCTCCGACTTCGGCCCGGCCGGCCGGAACGGCAGATCCTCGATGGTGACGAGCTGCTTCGGGTCGAGCGGCTTAAGGCCGAGCTGCTCGCCATGCCGGTCGACCAGCTCCTGGACCCGGCTCGGCTGGACCAGATAACTCCACTCGGCCTTGAGAAGAGACAGGGTCTCGCGCTCCGAATCGAGCTGCCGCTGCAACTGCGCGGTCCGATCGGCAATGGCTTCGGCCCGGTACTTCACCTGGAAGACGAAGACCGCGGCACTCGCCGCCGCGGCCGCCGAGATCACCTGCAACCAGCGGATCATTGATAGGCCTCCGGGCCGGGAATCGGCAGCTGCGGCACGCCGAGGGCGGCCATGTCGAGGGAATGGGCGAGCGCGGCCGTCCGGGACGCCGCCCGCAGCCGCGCCGACCGCGCCCGCGGATTGCGTTCGATCTCGGCCTCTCCGGGCTCGACCGGCTTGCGGTTGAGGAGCGAGAAGCTCGGCTCGGGGCCGCTCACGAGCGGCCCGTGGCGCGACCCCTGGTTCAGGCGGCTGCGCTCCTGCATGAAGCGCTTCACGATCCGGTCCTCCAGCGAGTGGAAGGTCACGACGACGAGCCGCCCGCCCTCGCGCAGCACCGCTTCGGCGGCGGCGAGGCCCCGGGCGAGCTCCTCGAGCTCGCGGTTCACGAAGATGCGAAGCGCCTGGAAGGTGCGGGTCGCCGGGTGGATCCGCTGCGGGCCCGGCCGGCCGATCGCGCGCTCCACGATCTCCGCGAGTTGCCGCGTCGTCTCGATCGGCGCCTCGCGCCGCGCCGCCTCGATGGCGCGCGCCACTCGGCCCGCGTGACGCTCCTCGCCCAGCTTTCCGATGATCGCGGCGAGATCCCGCCATTCGGCGCTGTTCACGACATCGGCGGCGCTCGGCCCGTCCTGGCCCATGCGCATGTCGAGCGGCCCGTCCTTGCGGAACGAGAAGCCGCGCTCGGCCTGGTCGAGCTGCATGGACGAGACGCCGATGTCGAGGACGACGCCGTCTGCCGGCGCGAAACCCTGCGCCGCGGCATGGGCATCGAGATCCGAGAACCGTCCTTCCACCAGAATCAGTCGGTTAGCGTACGTTTCTCTTATACGCGCTCCGGCGGCGATGGCGCTCGGATCGCGATCGATCGCGAGCACCGTCCCACCGCGGTCGAGGATCGCGAGGCTGTAGCCGCCGGCGCCGAATGTGCCGTCGACGTAGCGCCCGTTCGGCGCGACCGCGAGCGCATCGAGGACTTCGGGCAGGAGGACAGGCAGGTGGCGGGCCGGTCCGCCGGCACCCTCTTGCGAGGGGCGGCCCGCCGTCATGCCTGTTCTCCGGCGCCCGAATGACCCGGATTGTTGCGGCCGAGGCCGCGCGTCACCGACCTGAGATGCGCGCGCGCCTCCTTCTGGCGCGCCTCGAAGCGCTCCGGCGCCCAGATCTGGAACTTGTAGCCCTGCCCGACGAACGCCACCGCATCCGCGATCCCGGCATGGGCGCGGAACTCCTCCGGCAGCACGATGCGGCCGTCCTGGTCGATCTTCAGGACCCGGCTCTCGCCGTAGAAGGCGGTCGAGAGGATCTCGTGCTCCTCCGAGAACGTCTCGAAGGCCGAGAGCCGGCTCGCGATCGCCTCCTGGAGCCGCTGCCCGCCGCCGTCGACGGCCGGCTGGTCGAGCGCCGGATAGCAGTAGAGGCCATCCTGCCCCTCGCGGGCGAGCACCGAACGGAAGGGCGCCGGAACCGAGACTCGACCCTTCTGGTCGAGCCGGTTCGTGAAGGTCGCCACAAAGCCGTCCATTACGCATTGCACCCCGCCCCTTCCCGGCGACGGCGCACTCGCGCGCCCGCCGGGCCGCCCCATCACCCGCCGGATCCCCGGCGCGCGCCGAACGGCCGAGGCCGACGGGAGGCGCAGGAGCCCCGCTCATGGGACACTCTGGAGGTATCATGGGATGGTATGGGCGTCAATGGAACGCGCCCGATTTCCGCCCTAATCGGACGCGCCTTGTTCTTCCGGCGCCGCCGCAATACTGTCGCCCAAGCACAGGAATTTCTTACCAAATCCTTGATGGAACTGCTTGGGCCAGAAAATCCCGGATGGCTGGACCGGCTCCCGCCGGGCGAGCCGATGGTCCCGATCGAGCGCCGCGCCTCGCCCAATTCGGGGGCGCGGACATGCGGACCCACGGACATCCTGCTCATCCACTACACGGGCATGCCGGACGCCGAGCAGGCGCTCGCCTGGCTGTGCAATCCGGCGAGCGGCGTCTCCTGCCATTTCTTCGTGTTCGAGGACGGCCGGATCGTGCAGCTCGTCCCGGAAAGCCGGCGCGCCTGGCATGCCGGCGCCTCGCGCTGGGCCGGCGAGAGCGACGTCAATTCGCGGTCGATCGGCATCGAGGTCGCCAATCCGGGCCATGACGGCGGCTCGCCGCCCTTTCCCGAGCGGCAGATCGAGGCGCTGACCGCGCTCTGCCGGACCCTGGTGGGGCGCCATCCCATACCGCCCCGGAAGGTGCTCGCCCATTCCGACGTCGCGCCTGGCCGGAAGCTCGATCCGGGCGAACGTTTCCCCTGGGCGCATCTCGCTGCCGCCGGCATCGGCCACTGGTGCGAGCCGGCGCCGATCGACGGTGGTCCCGCCCTCGGCCCCGGGGCGACGGGCGCGGCCGTGGAGCGGCTTCAGGCGCTGCTCGCGCTCTACGGCTACGGGATCGGAGTCACGGGCGCGTACGACGCGCGGACCGAGGCCGTGGTCGCCGCCTTCCAGCGCCATTTCCGGCCCGCTCTGGTCGACGGCGTTGCGGATCGTTCCACGATCGAAACGCTCCGGAGGCTCATTTCAGCTCTCCCCTAGGCCGGCCGGACCCTGCGGCGCGGGACCGTCGTCCTCCGGAGGCGGCGCGAGCAGCTCGGCGATCCGGGCGACGCGCCCGGTCGGCGGCGGGCGGCCCTCGTTCGCCAGCGCCTCGTCGCAATAGGCCCAGCCGCGGGCCATCGCGACCTCCTCCGCCGTCGCGCCCATCCGGACGATGTCGGCGATCAGGATGTCGTCGACCGGCCCGAGCACGGCCACGATCTCGTCGCGCGTCAACGCCGCCATCACGTCCTCCCGAATTGTCCGCGATAGACCCCGAACGCGTCGGGCCGCGTCGCGTTCCGGGCCCGGATGTCGGGAAAGGCGCCAGCCGGCCTGTAAGCCGGGTTCTGTAAGGCCGCGGGCGAACCCGCGACGCGACGGCCATTCATCTGGAGCGCCCGTCTCCGGACGCTTCGCGCGACCGACCCGGACGGCTGGCCCGGAAAAGGCCTGGGCGCGAAGCCCGCGCCGTCCCTTCTTGGTCTTGCTCCCGGTGGGGTTTACCGTGCCGTCCCCGTTGCCGGCGACGCGGTGGGCTCTTACCCCACCCTTTCACCCTTGCCCCGCCAGCGGAGCGGCGCGCCTCTGGCGGCGCCGATCGGCAGGCGGGGCGGTTTGCTTTCTGTGGCACTTTCCCTGGGGTTGCCCCCGCCGGGCGTTACCCGGCACCGTCTTTCCAT
Organism: Faunimonas sp. B44; assembly: GCF_052655945.1. NCBI lineage: Bacteria > Pseudomonadati > Pseudomonadota > Alphaproteobacteria > Hyphomicrobiales > Afifellaceae > Faunimonas > Faunimonas sp. B44. The sequence continues at coordinate 174,585 of NZ_JBQYEX010000007.1, forward strand.
GGAGCCCGGACTTTCCTCCCCGCCTTCCTTTCGGAAACTGGCGAGGCGGCCGTCCGGCCGGCTGGCACGGCTCAGGTGGCATCGCCCGGCCGCGAGGTCAAGCGCCCGGGGCCGCGCTCCCCAGCGCGGGAACCTGGCGATCCCGCCCCGCCGCCCATCCGAACACGGCGGTGGCGAGCCCGACGGCGAGCAGGAAGGGCGCGATCGCATCCCAGTCGCCCGTCCAGTCATGGATGAGGCCGACGGCGAGCGGACCGCCCGCGGCAATCGTATAGCCGACGCTCTGCACCATGCCGGAGAGCTCCGTCGCCGTCACCGAGTCGCCGGAGCGGAGCACGATGATCGTCAGCGCCAGCGCCATGCTCGCGCCTTGGCCGATGCCGAGCAGCCCGGCCGCCGGGAAGACCAGCCAAGCCGGCGCGTAGAGGCAGCCGAGGAGCCCGAGCGTCGTCGCCGCCGTGACCGTCACGGCTACGATTCCCTGCTGCCGGAGCCGCGTCGCGATAAGCGGCGAGACGAGCGCCCCCGCCACCTGGACCATGATTGAGCCCGACACGATCAACCCGGCATCGACGGCATCGAAACCGCGCGCCCGCAGCATCGGCGCGAGCCAGCCGAACACGATGTAGGAGAGCGAGGACTGCAGACCCATGAAGAGCGTCACCTGCCAGGCGATCGGGCTGCGCCAGAGGAGACCGGCAGGCTGCCGGACCGTCAGGTCCCGCGCGCCGTTCCGCCTGACGACCACGGCCCAGACAAGCGCCGCGGCGAGCGCCGGCGCCGCCCAGAAGGCGAGCGCCCTGTGCCAGCCGCCCATCGCCTCCGACAGCGGCACGCTCGCGCCCGCGCCGAACGAGGCACCGGCGCAGAGCATCATGGTGTAGACCGCCATCATCGGCCCCGCTCTGTGCGGGAAGTCGCGCCGGACGAGGGCCGGCAGCAGCACCCCCATGACGCCGAGCCCGGCGCCGAGCGCGATCGTGCCGACGACCAGCGCCGGATAGGAGACGACCATCCGGAGCAGCGCGCCGGCCGTCAGGACGGCGAGGGACGCCAGGATCGCCGCCTCGGTCCCGAGCCGGGCCGCGATGCGCGGTGCGCCGAGCCCGAACAGGCCGAGACAGAGCACCGGGATCGTGGTGAGGATGCTCGCCCCCGTCGCCGAGATGCCCGTGTCGCGGATGATTTCCGGCAGCACCGGGCCGAGGCTCGAGAGCACCGGACGCAGGTTGAGCGCGGCCGCGAACATGGCCGCCGCGAGCAGCACCGGGCCGACCCCCGCCGCCGCGGGCGGGGACCTCGAGGAAACGGTCGGCTCGCCCGTCGCGGGCTCGCCCGGTGATCGCATGGCGAGGCCCCGGATGAACGTGCCGGGGCCGTTTAGCCGGGCGAAGGCGATCCGGCAATGCGCACAGGCGCTTGACGGCGTCCGGACGGCCGGGCGGCAGCCTGACGCGCAGCTCGGCGCCGGTTGATTGACAATCGTTTGCAGAACGCTACCACCCATCGACGCAGACGGGTATGCCGTCTCCGGAGGGCCGGACGCATGGGCATGATGGTGGACGGCATCTGGCGCTCGGACGTCGACAGGGTCGCCGCCCCGGACGGGCAGTTCGTTCGGCCGCAGTCGCGCTTCCGCAACTGGATCACGCCGGATGGGCGGCCCGGCCCGAGCGGCGCGGGCGGCTTTCCGGCGGAGCCCGGCCGCTACCACCTTTACGTATCCTACGCCTGCCCCTGGGCGCACCGGACGCTGCTCTACCGCAGCCTGCTCGGCCTCGATAGCTCGATCGGCGTCTCGGTCGTCCACCCGGTCAACATCGTCGAAGGCTGGGACTTCTCCGACTTCCCGGGATCGACGGGCGACCGCCTGCACGGCGCGGGCTATCTCCACGAACTCTACGCCAGGGTCGATCCCGCCTATAGCGGCCGCGTCTCCGTGCCCGTGCTGTGGGACGCCGCCGCCGGGACGATCGTGAACAACGAATCCTCCGAGATCATCCGGATGCTCGGTGCCAATTCCGAGGCGCTCGGCGGCCGGCCCTGCGACTATCGCCCGCCGGCGCTGGAAGGCGAGATCGACCAGGTGAACGAGATCGTCTACGCCGTGAACAACGGCGTCTATCGCTGCGGTTTCGCGAAATCGCAGGCGGCCTACGACGCGGCGGCGGAGCGGCTGTTCGGCGCCCTCGACGCGCTGGAGGCGCGGCTCGGCCGGTCGGAGTACCTCGTCGGCGACCGCGTCACCGAGTCCGACTGGCGGCTGCTCCCCACCGCGCTGCGCTTCGACCCGGTCTACGTCGTCCACTTCAAGTGCAGCCGCCGGCTCTATGCGGAATATCCGAATCTGCAGCGGCACATGATGCGGCTGGTCGAAGCTCCCGGCGTCCGGGAAACCATCCGCCTCGACCACATCCGTCACCACTATTTCCGGTCCCACCTCAACATCAATCCGCACGGCATCATCCCGGTCGGACCAAGGATGCCGTGGGAGCCGTGACGAGGACGCCGGCGGCGGGAGCCGGGCCGGCCTAGGGAGGAAACCGCGCGTGCTGACCCTTTATCACTACGACCGCTCGACGGCGGCGCAACGCGTCCGCCTCGCCCTCGAGGAGAAGGAGATCCCGTGGGAAAGCATCGTCGTCGACACGGCGCGCGGCGACGTCGAGGCGCTGCCGGACGAGTATCACCGGCTCAACCCGAAGGGCCTCGTCCCGGTCATCATCCGCGACGGCAAGGCGATCCCGGAATCCCTCGTCATCCTCGAATATCTGGAGGACGTCTTTCCCGAGCGGCCGTTCCGCCCGGACGCGCCGGAGGACCGCGCCCGGATGCGGCTCTGGATGCGCCGGATCGACGAGGGCATCCACGTTGCGAGCCGCGTCCTCGGCGTCTGCATCGTCAACCGCCACATCTATCGCGAGAAGGGCGAGGAGAAGATCGGAAAGTACTACGCCTCGATGAAGGACGAGGTCCGCAAGACCAACGACCAGCTGAACATCGAGCGCGGCCTCGATTCCCCGCTCCTGCCCGGCGCGGTGACTGCGTTCCGGAAGCTCTTCGAGGAGATGGACGCCTTCCTGGCGGAGAACCGCTGGCTCGCCGGCGACAGCTACTCGCTCGCCGACATGGCGCTCGTCGTCTACGTCAGGCGCCTCGAATCCTTCATGATGGCGCCGCTCTGGTCGGATCTGTCCCGTCTGGAGGAATGGTACCGGCGTATCGAGGCGCGCCCGGCCTACCAGCGCGCTGTCGTCGCCTGGGGCGACGTCACGGAGGCGAAGCGGAAGGCCCACGGCACCGAGGCCTTCCCGCGCATCGCGGCGCTCTGGCGCGGATCGGAGGAGCGCACGGTCGCCTGACGTTCCCGGGCCGCGCTCCGGACTTCCGTTCGGCAGCGGACCCGGCCCGGTGTCGGGTTCCCCTTCATGGAACCAGATCGACACTGCGCGCTTCCGCCTAGCGGAGGTCCGCCATGTCGAAATCGCCTGTCATACTCTGGGGCGCCGTCCTGGGCTTCGCGCTCGGCGGCTTCTTCGACGGCATCCTGCTGCACCAGATCCTGCAGTGGCACCATCTGCTGAGCCTCGTCTCCTGGGCCGGCGACCTCCGTTTCCAGGTGCTCTGGGACGGCTATTTCCACGCACTGATGTACGGGATCGCCGTCCTCGGCCTGTGGGGCCTGTGGCGGGCGCACAGGCGCTCCGGCGTCGAATGGGGCCGGAACCTCGCAGGCGCCCTGCTCGTCGGATTCGGCGCCTGGCACGTGGTCGACGGCGTCCTGTCGCACTGGGTGCTCGGCATTCACCGCATCAAGCTCGACAGCGACAGCCCGCTGGTCTGGGACCTGATCTGGCTCGTCGGCTTCGGGCTCGTCCCGCTCCTGATCGGCTGGACTCTCCTGCGCAGCCACCGTGCCAGGCTGGGATCGCCGCGTCCGTCGGCCGTTGCGGTTCTCGTTCTGGCCGCGCTCACGGCCGGCGCCGGCGCGTGGGCGCTGCAGACGCCGCCGGACCAGCCGTTCACGACGGTCGTCTTCCGGCCCGGCATGGAAGCCGCCGAGGTGATGGCGGCGGTCGCAGGCGCGGGCGCGCGCCTCGTCTGGACCGATGCCGCCATGGGTGTGGTCGTTCTGGACGTTGACCCGGAAAGGCGATGGTCGCTCTACCGGCACGGGGCTGTGCTCGTCAGCGGATCCGGCGTTCCGGCCGGCTGCATCGACTGGAGCAGCGTCTAGCCCCCAACGGGCGTGGT